>DATGJZ010000102.1:0-159614 GCA_035294925.1 Candidatus Angelobacter sp.
ACTCGTTACGGCAAAGGCAGGATCGTCGTCTCCGAGAATTGGGTAATCGGGTAATTTGGTAATTGAGTAATTGAAAATCAAAGGCGAAAATCCTGATCTGCAATGGATATCAAGGCGAAGCCTTGGTTAGTTAGTACTTAGTATTTAGGAAAATCGGAAATGCTAACTACTAAATACTAAGCACTAACTAACTACTGATTCATTCATGAACACGCAACTCTTTATACGACGGCCCATTACCACCACCTTGATTATGGCGGCGATACTGCTGTTTGGCATTTTTGCCTACCGGCTGCTGCCGGTGAGCGATCTGCCCAACGTAGATTTCCCCACGATTCAGGTGAGCGCCTCTCTTCCGGGCGCGAGCCCGGAGACCATGGCGTCGGCTGTGGCGCTTCCCCTGGAAAAGCAGTTTTCTACGATTGCGGGCGTTGACTCCATGACCTCATCCAGCGCCCTGGGGAGCACAAGCATCACTTTGCAGTTCACGCTGGACCGCAACATCGATGCGGCGGCGCAGGACGTGCAGTCCATGATCGCCAAGACGGCATCACAGCTTCCGCCAGAGTTGCCGTCGCCGCCGTCCTATCAGAAGGTGAATCCCGCGGACCAGCCCGTTATCTATCTGACGCTCAGTTCCCAGACCATGCGGCTCTCGGACGTGGATGAGTATGCGGAAACCAATGTAGCGCAGCGCATCTCCATGGTGAGCGGCGTAGCCCAGGTGCAGGTGTTTGGAGCGCAGAAATATGCTGTACGGGCGCAGCTCGATCCGCGGGCCATGGCTACGCGGCAGATTGGGATTGATGATGTTGAGAATGCAATCCTGAATGCCAACGTGAACCTGCCTACCGGCACGCTGTTTGGCCACTCGACCGCCTATACGGTCCAGGCTACCGGACAGTTGCTGGATGCGGCGCACTATCGACCGTTGATTGTTGCCTATCGCAACGGCTCGCCTGTCCGGCTGGAAGAGATTGGCCGCGTCTTTGATAGCGTGGAGAACGACAAGACGGCAAGCTGGTTCAGCGGCGATCGCGCCATTGTGCTGGCCATCCAGCGCCAGCCTGGCACGAACACGGTCGAGGTGGTGGATGCCATCAAGGCCCTGTTTTCCACGTTGCGGGCGCAAATGCCCGCGGCTATTAAGCTCAACATCCTGTATGACCGTTCGGTTTCCATCCGCAATTCAGTGGATGACGTGAAGTTCACCCTGATGATCACGATCGCGCTGGTGGTGATGGTGATCTTCCTCTTTCTGCGCAACATTTCGGCAACTATTATTCCCAGCCTTGCTTTGCCCATGTCGATCGTGGGCACCTTCTCGTTGATGTATGTGCTGGGTTATAGCCTGGACAATCTGTCCTTGATGGCGCTCACACTCTCGGTTGGATTTGTGGTGGATGACGCCATCGTGATGCTGGAAAATATTGTGCGTCACATGGAGATGGGCAAGAAGCCGTATCAGGCAGCCGTGGAAGGCGCGCGAGAGATCGGCTTCACCATTATTTCCATGACGCTCTCGCTGGCCGCTGTCTTTATTCCGGTGCTGTTCATGGGTGGAATTGTCGGCCGGCTGCTGCATGAGTTTGCCGTGACCATTGGCGTGGCCATCCTGGTTTCCGGTTTTGTCTCGCTCACACTCACTCCCATGTTGTGCAGCCGCTTCCTGCGGCATACGGCCACGCAGCAGCACGGCTATTTTTACCGGAAGAGTGAGGCGGCATTTAACGGCATGCTGCGGAGCTACGACTGGAGTCTGAAGAAGGTCATGGCGCATCCTCTGCTCACGCTGATGCTGTCATTTGTAGTGCTGGGAGCAACGGTCTATCTGTACATTCTCATTCCCAAAGGCTTTCTGCCCAGCGAGGACACCGGGCAGGTATTTGCTTTCACAGAGGCCATTCAGGGCATTTCGTATGAAGATATGGTCCGTCACCAGAAAGAGGCGGCCCAGGTGGTGGGCGACGATCCCTACGTGGACAACTACATGTCAACCGTGGGCGGCGGTGGCGTGAATGCCGCGTTGAACTCGGGACGCATCTTTGCCCGGCTGAAGGACCGGAGCCAGCGTCCGCACGTGGACCAGATCATCCAGGAACTCCGGCCCAAGTTGATGCAGCTTCCCGGCATCAACGTCTTCCTGCAAAATCTGCCGCCCATCCGCATTGGCGGCCAGCTTACCAAGAGCCAATATCAATTCACGTTGCAGAGTCCGGACACGGATGAGCTTTACCGTTATTCTCCGCTTCTGGAAGCTAAACTGCGCGGCCTGACGAACCTGCTCCAGGACGTAACCAGCGATATCCAGATCAAGAACCCTCAGGTCACAGTGCAGATCAACCGGGACAAAGCTGCGGCCTTGAATGTTGATCCGCGCACGGTGGAAGATGCGCTGTACAGTGCCTACGGCTCGCGCCTGATTTCCACCATCTATGCCCCCAACAACCAGTACAAAGTGATCATGGAACTGGAGCCGGAGTTTCAACTGGATCCTTCCGCGCTGGGCATGTTGTACGTCCATTCCAAGACCGGACAGCTTGCGCCCTTGAACGCAGTTGCTGACTTCAAGCGCGAAATAGGTCCGCTTACGGTGAACCATCTGGGACAGCTTCCGGCGGTCACGGTGAGCTTCAACTTGAAGCCTGGCGTTGCGCTGGGCGATGCCCTGGCGGCCGTGAACCGCGAAGCCGCTCAGATTCTGCCGCAAACGATTACTACCAGCCTGCAGGGAACTGCTCAGGCGTTTGAATCCTCATTCCGCGGACTGGGCCTGCTGCTGCTCATGGCCATTCTGGTCATCTATATCGTGCTGGGCATCTTGTATGAGAGCTTCATCCATCCCATCACCATTCTCTCAGGATTGCCTTCAGCCGGCGTAGGCGCGCTCCTTACGCTGATGATTTTCCACGTTGAGCTCAGCGTCTATGCGTTTGTTGGCGTGATCATGCTGGTAGGACTGGTGAAGAAGAATGCCATCATGATGATTGACTTTGCTCTGGACGCGCAACGCGGGGAAGGCAAGAGCGCCAGGGAGGCCATCTACCAGGGCGCGCTGATCCGCTTTCGTCCTATCATGATGACTACCATGGCAGCATTGATGGGCACGCTTCCGATCGCGCTGGGGGTCGGCGCCGGTGCGGAATCGCGGCGTCCTCTGGGCCTGGCGGTAGTGGGCGGGCTGGTGTTCTCCCAGACCCTCACCCTCTACATCACTCCTATCTACTACGTGTATCTGGATAGACTCCAGCAAGGCTTCCGTAGTTTCTTCGGCAAAAAGAAGGGTGTCACGGAAGACCTGCCGGAGAGGGAACTGGAGGCCGTCAGGTGAGCGATACAAAAACTTCACCGATGATGACACTGATTGTACCGATGCTCACTGATAAAAAAATCGGGAAAATCAGTTTCATCAGTGTTGATCAGTGGTAAGGTTTTATCCATGCGCAGGATTCTTCTTGCTTTACTTGTTTTTATGACCGTCTCTTTTGCTCAGGAAACTACCACCACAGCTGCTCCTGGCCTCGATGAGCTCAAGCAAATGGCGGCGCGCTTTGCGCCTACACCTCTTGAGGTGAGCACGGCCGGGCTCTCCGCGGGCGACAAAAAGGCGCTGGTCAAGCTGGTCCAGGCTGCGCGCATCGTCAATCTCATTTTTATGCGGCAGATATGGGTTGGCGATCCTGGGCTTTATCAGAAATTACAGCAGGACAAATCGCCGTTGGGACAGGCGCGGCTTCATTATTTCTGGATCAACAAAAGTCCCTGGTCGGAGATTGACGAGCACAAAGCTTTTCTGCCCGCGGTCCCGGCCAGAAAACTGCCGGGCGCCAACTTTTATCCGGAAGATATGAGCAAGGAAGAATTTGAAAGCTGGGTGAACAAGCTGTATCCGGAATCCAAAGCGGCGGCGGAAGGCTTCTTCACGGTAATCCGCCGTGATGAGACTCGCAAGTTGAAGTTTGTTCCGTACAGCCAGGAGTACAGCCGCGAACTGGGCCGGGCGGGCGCGTTGCTGCGAGAGGCCGCCAACCTGACCGACAATGCCAGCCTCAAGAAGTTTCTTTCGACCCGCGCCGATGCCTTCAGCACCAACAACTATTTTGAGAGTGATATGGCGTGGATGGACCTGGATGCGCCGCTCGACGTTACCTACGGACCTTATGAGACGTACAACGATGAGATTTTCGGTTATAAGGCAGGATTCGAAGCGTACATCAATATTCGAGACGACAAAGAAACCGCGCGGCTCGCCTTCCTGGGCCAACACCTGCAGGACATAGAGAATAATCTTCCTGAAGATGCGCAGTATCGCAATCCAAAGCTGGGAGCGCTGGCGCCCATTCGCGTGGTGAATGAAGTTTTTGGCGCTGGCGATGGCAGCCATGGCGTGCAGACTGCAGCCTACAACTTGCCCAACGATGAGAAGGTTGTGCAGCAGAAGGGCAGCAAGCGGGTGATGCTGAAGAACATCCAGGAGGCCAAGTTCAAAGCCACCCTGGTGCCCATTTCCAAGGTTGTGCTGCCGGCGTCCGCTCAGACAGATGTAAACTTTGATCTTTTTTTCACCCACATTGTGGCCCATGAACTCACCCACGGACTTGGCCCGCATCAGATTAAGATCAACGGACGCGAAACCAATCCCAGGCTGGAATTGAAAGAAACCTATAGTGCGATTGAAGAGGCCAAGGCGGACGTGACTGGCCTGTTCGCGTTGCAGTTCCTTATGTCGCAGGCGGACAAAGGGCAAATTCAAGCGCCGCTCCCGCATGGTCCCGAGGCAGAACGCCGGCTGTACACGACTTATCTGGCATCATCCTTCCGCACGCTGCGCTTCGGACTGCAAGATGCCCACGCCCGAGGCATGGCGATGCAATTCAATTATCTGCTGGATAGAGGCGGGTTTGTGGCAAATGCAGATGGGACCTTCAGCGTCGATCTGGCCAGGATGAAGGATGCAGTCAGCTCTCTCGACCACGACCTGCTCACGCTGGAAGCCACCGGCGACTACAACGGCGCAAAGAAGATGCTGGCGCAGTTGAGCGTGGTCCGGCCGGAAGTCCATAGAGCGCTCGACCGCTTGAAATCTCTGCCCACTGATATTGAGCCAATCTTCGTGACCGCTGACGCGCTGACGGGTGAGAAGTCGCCGGGCGAAGGAGGCGCACAGAAGTAATGTCAGATGACTGTTGACTTGAGAATAACAGCTGCGATATTCTCACAATACACGGGAAAGGAGGGCGATCCTAAAAAATGACAAATTCTGATTGTAGTGATAAACGTGAGGTGGCTGAGGCTTAAGGCGTGAGTCTTTAAGTCCTAGCGAAGTTGGATTCGCAAAGGCCTCCGCGCCTTCAGCCAATCCCAACAGACTACCGGCGGCCCCGTAGAGTTCCTGCGGGGCCGTTGCTTTTTTTGACCACACAGGGGCACGTTCGGTTACCGAAGGAACTCGAGGGCCGCCCCTCGGCATGCAGGCTTTCTCAAAGACCTCAGAGCGTCAGATTTCCCGGTGAAAAAACTAGCCGGCATTGACTGTTTTGGCGCGCTCCTTCTGGGCTACCGTCGAGGCCGGCGTGGGCGCGACTTGTTTCTTGACCTTAAAGTGGTTTCGAATCGCCAGCCATAGAAGGCAGTACATATCGGGATCGACGACGAACTGAAGTAATCGCTTCAGGCCCCGCAAAACGTGCATATCTTATTGCCTCGCTGACGAAGAAGCAGATCCACATGTCAGATGCGCATGGATGATCCAGAGTTGCTGGATCTCGCGATTCAAGAAGGACACGGCGCAATGTTATTGGCCGCTAACGGCTTTGGCCCGCCTTTTGTTGCCCTGATTGGAGGGCATCGGTTTCCCCCGAGGTTCCCTGAGCTGGTTCCTCACGGCAAGCCATGCCAGGCAGTAGATTTCGGGATCGAACACAAACTGAAACAGTCGCTGCATCCACCGGAAAATCTGCATAGATTGGTTCCTTTCTGCCGGAATCAGGGGGTCGCAGGTGGGATGCCCTGAGGCAATCGGGAGTTGCAGTCTGGGGGGCTTCTTCTGCGGTGTTGACAAATGAGTGTTTTTGTTAACGGAGGGTTAATACAATGCCATCCGGCCCACAGCGCCTTCCCTACAGGCTGGGCCGCTGGCGAGACGGCGACTTGGCGAAGCTCGCAATCAGGATTTGCACGAATATGGCTCCCATCACGTCCAGCATTACATCGTAAGGGCTGGGACCGCGTGAAGGCACAAAGATTTGATGAATTTCATCCAGGCTGCCGGCAGCAAGGGTCACCAGGAGAGCCAGAACGCTCCAGG
This sequence comes from Candidatus Angelobacter sp., assembly GCA_035294925.1. Lineage (GTDB taxonomy): Bacteria > Acidobacteriota > Terriglobia > Terriglobales > Acidobacteriaceae > Angelobacter. The sequence continues at coordinate 6,308 of DATGJZ010000102.1, forward strand.
TAAACGTCCAGCGGGCCCGCCGGGGCAAGGTGGTGCGCCAGGAATAAAAGGCGAGCCAGCTCAACAGTCCGTAGACCGTGAAGTGCGCCGTCTTCCGCACGAAAAAGTGAAGGATGCGGAACTGCTCCGGAGAAATGCCGCGGTATACCGCGTTGATGATTCTCTCCAGGATGTTGGCAGTATGCTTGGCGGAAAAGGTGTCCGTGGAGAAGAACGCGATCATGACCAGCCACACAGCCGTTGGCAGCCACGCCATAAGCTTGTTCTTGAGGGCGGGAGCGGTATTTTGAACTGCTAGAGTGGCCAAATCAGGCTGCCTATTCCAATCTGTAATTGGGAGCTTCGCGGGTAATGATCACGTCGTGGACGTGGCTTTCCCGCAATCCAGCGCCGCTGATGCGGATAAAACGGGCCTTCTGCTGGAGTTCGGGGATGCTACGCGTGCCGCAATACCCCATGCCGGAGCGCAAACCGCCTACAAGCTGATAGACCATGGCAGCCACGGTTCCCCGGTATGGCACGCGTCCTTCAATGCCTTCCGGCACCAGCTTGTTAGAGCGATTGCTGTCCCGGTCGCCATCCTCAACGGTAATTGCCGCCGAGGAGTCGTCCGCATATTGAGCATAGCGTTCGGCCCCGCCGGCAGACATAGCCGCCAGCGAGCCCATGCCGCGATACGACTTAAAGGACCGTCCCTGGTACAAGATGGTCTCGCCGGGACTCTCGTCCGTTCCGGCGAACAGCGAGCCAACCATGACCACACTTGCACCCGCCGCGATGGCCTTGGTGACATCGCCGGAATACTTGATGCCGCCATCCGCCACGACCGGCACGCCGGCATCACGGCAGGCGCGCGATGCCTCCGCGATCGCGGTGACCTGCGGAACTCCAGCGCCGGTGACAATTCGCGTGGTGCAGATCGAACCTGGTCCGATACCCACTTTCACCGCATCAGCCCCGGCTTTGATCAGGGCGCAGGCGCCTTCATGAGTCCCCACATTCCCCGCGAGCAGGTCCACCTCCGGAAATCTGGATTTGATCGTCTTGATTGCTTCGATCACGCGGCTCGTATGTCCGTGCGCGCTGTCAATGGCCAGCATGTCCACTTTGGCTTTGACCATCTCTTGCGCGCGTTCCAGGAAGTCGCCGGTAGCGCCAATGGCCGCGCCCACGCGCAAACGCCCGTGCTGGTCTTTGGCGGCGTTGGGATATTTGAGCTTTTTTTGAATGTCCTTTACCGTGATGAGCCCTTTGAGGTTGTACTTGTCATCCACCACCAGCAGTTTTTCCACGCGATGCTCATGAAGAATTTTTTCCGCTTCTTCCAGCGTGGTGCCCACGGGCACGGTGATCAGATTGTCCTTGGTCATGATCTTGCTGATGAGAATGTCCGTCCGGGTCTCAAAGCGCAGGTCACGGTTGGTAAGAATGCCCACGAGTTTCTTGTTCTTGGTGACAGGCACTCCGGAGATCTTGTAGCGGCGCATCAGCTCCAGCGCATCGGCAATTTTGTGGTCCGGGGAGAGAGTGATTGGGTCCATAATCATGCCGCTCTCCGAGCGTTTTACTTTGTCCACTTCATCACTCTGCTGATCCATGGAGAGATTGCGGTGAACAATGCCCAGGCCGCCTTGCTGGGCGAGGGCAATGGCCAGGCGCGATTCGGTCACCGTATCCATGGCCGCGCTGATGATGGGCACATTCAGACGGATGTTGCGCGAGAGCTGCGTCTGCGTGTTCACCTCTGCCGGAATCACGTCAGAATGCGCCGGCAAAAGCAACACGTCATCAAAGGTCAGGGCCTCTGGCACTGGAAAATGGATCATGTTTGTTTTCCCATCAAAAAAGGAAGGACTAAGTCCTTATTGTAAATGGTTTACCCACGATTGCGACACGCTGATTTATCAGCAGCTTACGGCCCGCAAGCGTGCGCGACACGAAAGTAATGTTGACCCCTTCCGCTTATCGCCGCGATACTCACAGCATGGAACCTAACCGAAGCGGGGCGGCAGCCACTCCCAGCGTCTCGGCTCCCGCAGTTGAACGTCGTGAGAAGCGTCTCCACGTGGCGGTGCCGGTAAAGCTCTTTCTGACGGCGGACGGCGCCAATTACCAGCTTTGCTGCACCTATGAGATTTCCCTGGTTGGAGCACGTCTGGTTGCGGTCTCCGGAGTCACCAAGGTGGGGCAGATTGTCTGGCTGCAGCGGCACAACCGCCGCGCCAAGTATAAAGTAATCTGGATTGGGGAAAAGGGAACTGAGCACGCATACCAGGTAGGCGTTGAAGCGCTGGAGAAGACCAATGTGATCTGGGAAAACGAGCTCAAGATCAGGATCATGCAGCAGTAGCTTTTTCCTTTATCCCGAGCGCTAGCGAGGGAACCCTATCGCCACCCGCTTCTGTAAGCCTGTACCCCAAGCAAATACCCGGCAATAAATTCCTGAACACGTTTCGAGAAACCGTAAGGCTTCCTGTGGGAGACAGCGTCATCGCGAAGGGTGGGATCGCACGAAAGTCATTAGGGCAAAAAGCCCAGCTTCTCAGCAAAGTTACTTAGTGCAACCAGAGCACTGGAAGCAAACACTATAGGTCTCATTCCCATGAGCACAAACCTGCCCTACATTGTCCGGTGCAATGATTGCGATTTTGTCAGTCAGGTTTTCATGGAGGAAAACCTGGCGCTGGATGAACGGGATTTTCATTCCCTGGAAAGATTTCATTCGGTTTCCATCTGGCGCTACACCCGGGAGAACTGGACCCTGGTGACCGAACTGTTGGGTGTACAGCTGAAATGATCCACCCGTAATATTCCCCGCGCAGCGAAGAATCCCTACCCAAAGATCGGTGCATCGGTATCGCGCACGTCTCTGGCGCGCGGCTTCGATTTGACTGGGGCCGTTTGCCGTCGATTGCGCGCGCGTGTTAACTTCTAAACTTTTAACCATATGATTCGATCGCACAAGGGATTTACGCCGCGTGTCCACCCATCTTGCTATATCGATGAATCGGCGCAGGTAATTGGCGAAGTGGAAATCGGAGAAAACTCCAGCGTGTGGATGAATGCCGTGCTGCGCGGTGATGTCTTTGCCCTCCGCATCGGCAGCAACTCCAACGTGCAGGACTGTTCCGTGCTCCACGGCATGCGCTACAAATATGGAGTCGTTATGGGCGATTGGGTCACCGTGGGACACTCGGTCACGCTGCATGGCTGCACCATCGCCAACCGTTGCCTGATTGGGATGGGCGCAGTCGTGCTGAATAATTCCAAAATCGGCGAAGGAAGCATTGTTGCCGCCGGCACGGTGATTCCGGAGAACACTGTGATCGAACCATATTCGCTTTGGATGGGCGTCCCGGGAAGATTCAAGAAGAGAATTGACGACGAGGCCAGCCAGAAGATGATCCTGCAATATGCTAAAAACTATGTGGACTACACAGCGCAGTATCTGAAGGAGCTTGCTGGCGAATAGTTATGACAGGCTTAATCAAATCCGTGCGTGGCGTGCGCGACCTGCTGCCGCCTGAAACCGAGACATGGAATTTTGTTGAAGCGGAGGCGCGGCAGCTTTTCCGTCTCTACAACTTCCAGGAAATACGCACTCCTGTCATTGAAGACCTGCAACTCTTCCAACGCTCCGTTGGCGAAGAGACGGACATTGTTTACAAGGAGATGTTTGCCTGGCAGGACCGCGCGCGCGCCGAGAGCGAAAAAGGCCAATGGCTGGCGTTGCGCCCGGAAAACACCGCTGGGGTAGTGCGCGCCTACATTGAGCACAAGCTTTGGGACAGGCCGGGATTGCAGCGCTTCTACTATATTGGCCCGCAATTTCGCCGCGAGCGCCCCCAGAAAGGCCGCTATCGCCAGTTTTATCAGATAGGGGCGGAGGTGATAGGCTCACCTTCAGCAGGAAGCGAATCGCCCGCCGTGGATGCCGAGCTGCTGGAGATGCTGGCGTCTTTTTTGGACCGGCTCGGAATCCGAAACTGGAGCTTGCAACTGAATTCAGTGGGCTGCGCCGACGACCGTCGCCGGTTCAACGAGGCCCTGCAAGCCGCCCTCAAGGACGTGGTTGGCAAAATGTGCGGGGATTGCCAACGCCGCGCCACCACCAATCCGCTGCGCGTGCTGGATTGCAAAGTGCCGGAAGACCAGCCCATCATCGAAAATCTGCCGCGGATGAACGATTACCTCGATGAGAAATGTCAGATGCATTTTGCCGAGGTGCAAAAGCTGCTTACCGCGCTGGATGTTCCTTTCCAGGTGAATCACCGCCTGGTTCGCGGCCTGGACTATTACACGCGCACCGCATTTGAATTCACCCACGGCTCTTTAGGCGCGCAGAACGCCATCCTGGGCGGTGGCCGCTACGATGGCCTTTCCGAGGCCCTGGGCGGCCCGCCTTCGCCGGGCATCGGCTTTGCCATCGGCGAGGACCGCCTGGTCATGAGTTTGCAGGAGACTGCGGCGACGCCCGCGCGGCCTGTCGATGTCTACATTGCGCCGCTCGGCGCCGGCATGAACGTGGAGGCGGCAAGGCTAGCGCGCACACTTCGCCGTCAGGGCCTGGTGGTGATTACAGGAGACGAGAGCTTCCGCCTGAAGAAATCTCTTGAGACCGCCAGCAAGACCGGTGCGCGTCATGCGCTGATTGTCGGAGAAAATGAAGTCAACTCCGGCCAATTCGCGCTCAAGGACCTCAGCACCGGGAAGCAGGTCGCTCTAAGCCGCGATCAGCTCTCTCAATTCAGCTTCTAAGGAACCATCACAGGCTGGCGATCTGCGCGGGTAGGGCTTCGCTCGAATGCGGCCCAAGTATAATCAATATTTCCCCCAGGTATGGCCACTCTACAGACAAAGGAAACTCTTTTGCAGCTCGACTTTTTGGGTGATCTTCGGCGTACGCACATGTGCGGAGAGCTTCGCACGGAACATGCAGGTCAACAGGTTGTCTTAATGGGATGGGTGAACCGCCGGCGTGACATGGGCAACCTGATCTTTATCGATCTCCGTGACCGCACCGGCGTCACGCAGCTTGTCTTTGACAAGAGTGACAACGCCGCGGCCCACGAAAAGGCGGGCATCCTGCGCTCCGAGTTTGTTGTGGCTGCGCTGGGCAATGTGCGCAGGCGCGATGCGGACACCATCAACCAGAATATTGCCACTGGCGAAGTTGAGGTCACCGTGGGCGAACTGAAGCTGCTCAATGAATCCAAGGTCCCGCCGTTTTTGCCTGCGGAAGCGCCCCCAAACGAAGAGGCGCGCCTCAAATACCGGTACATTGACCTGCGGCGCGACGGGATGCAGTTCAATATCGAACTGCGGCATAAAGTCGCATTGGCCATTCGCCAGTGCCTCGCGAGCAAGGGCTTCTTTGAGATTGAGACGCCTTTTATGACCCGGTCCACGCCGGAAGGCGCGCGCGACTACCTGGTGCCGAGCCGCGTGAATCCCGGCTCGTTTTACGCTCTGCCGCAGTCTCCGCAACTTTTCAAGCAAATTCTGATGATCTCCGGCTTTGAGAAGTATTTTCAGATTGTCCGCTGTTTCCGCGATGAAGACCTGCGCGCCGACCGCCAGCCTGAATTTACCCAGATTGACCTGGAGATGAGTTTTCCCCAGCTGGATCGCGTATTTGAAGTGGTGGAAGCATTCCTGCTGGCTGCATTCAAGGCCGCCGGACACCAGGTGAAGGCGCCATTCCCGCGCATGACCTATGACGAGGCCATCCGCCAATACGGAATCGATAAGCCCGACCTGCGTTTACCGAAGTTGACGGATGTGCGCGCGGCCTTCCGTGAGGAGGACCTGGCGGAGCTGAGAATTGACGGTGGCATGGAGGCCGTTGCCCTCCGCATTCCGCGGGTCGGCAAATTGTCCGACCGCGAGAAGAAGGAGATCGAAGCTTCAGGGAAAGACATTGCAAAGCGGATCAAGGACTTTGTCGGCGTCTTCTACAACTTCGCGCAGTTGGAGAAGAAGGCTCCGCAGGCGGCGGCCAGAATCCGCGAGCTGTGCGGCGCTGACCCCGACGATCTGATTGTGCCCGTGGTGACCATTCGCAGTGGAGATGGCCAGTCCAAAGACTACTCGCGAGGTAACAAGAAGGCGCAATTTGTCGCCGCGGGTGAGCTGCGGCTTGAGTTGGCGCGCAAGTACGCCGATCGCCACAAGGCGTTCGAAAGGACCGGTGACCCCGAAAAGGATTTTCGACTGCTGTGGGTCACGGATTTTCCCATGTTCGAATATGACGATAAGGAAAACCGCTGGAATGCGGCTCATCACCCGTTTACCTCTCCGCACGAGCAGGATATGGACAAGCTGGAATCCGATCCCGGCGCCGTCCGTTCGCTGGCTTACGACGTGGTGCTGAATGGCACGGAGTTGGGCTCGGGCTCCATCCGTATCCATCGCCAGGACATTCAGAGGAAAATTTTTCACGCGCTGGGTATGACGGATGAGGAAGCCAAGTTGCGCTTCGGCTTCTTTCTGGAAGCCTTGGAATACGGCACGCCGCCGCACGGCGGGATCGCGCTCGGACTCGACCGCATCGTGATGATCCTGGCCGGCGCTGACAGCCTGCGTGAGGTCATCCCATTCCCCAAGACCGCCAAGGCAGTTGATTTGATGGTGGACGCGCCAACGCCGGTGAGTGAGGCGCAGTTGAGGGAGTTGGGGATCAAGTTGAGATAGGTTCAAATATCTCCATGAGGCCCGCACTGATTGCAATTGTAGGAACCGCCGGCTTGATAGGAGTATTTGTTTTTGAACTGTATCTCCCTCTGGTGTTGTTCTCGCTGAATAGCATTGCGCTTTGTTTGATTCTTGCCGGCACCTTGGTACCAATCAAATCCAGAATTGGTAGTGTGGTGATTGGACTTGAGGAAGGAATTTCAATATCAGACGAGTCTTTATGGCCGTGTATTCAAGGAAGAAAGATCAATCCAAATTTTCGGAGTGTCCTCGAATTTCACCTGGAATCCAGAGGTTTTTTTCCGCTGCTGCTTCTCGGGATCTTGTCACTCTCGGCTATGGCATTTGCTGTTCGAGTTCATGGAGATCTGTTGTCGGCCTATGACAAACTCGATTCCCCACAATTCGTCGAGCTGTTCCTATTCGTATTTCTTAGTGTCATCCCGGTGAGCATCGCTGCAAAATGGTTTTTTGAGCGTCTCCTTCTGCTCCGGGCCATAGTGGCGATTGGCAGTCTCGATTCTCGCAGCGGCGGGTACAATTTTGTGGACCATAACGAGGCCCGATATGGAGGGACGAAGAAGGTACTGTCTATACATCCTGCGGACAACATCTGCCTTGTTTTCTATTCTCCGGCTAACCCGGAGTCGAACAAATCTTCCTCAGGTCTCTGGTTTCACCGGTTGGTACTGCACTAGTCCGTAGATGCACGTAGTATTGATGAGACCTGAGTTGGGTGGCGTCTGTCTTTTATCGACGCCTCGAAGTCGCTTCACGAGCCTGCTGCCCGGCGCTCGATGTCCTTGCCAATCGTTCTCGATCCCGCCCACAACACCGCTCCCAGTGCGACTGACAGCACAGGAATGGCCAGCATTGCCTGTTGCAGGCCGATAGCCTTGAACGCTTCAGTGACCTTAGGAGAGCCGGCAAGGTCTGCGGCGTGGCGGGCAGATGTGTCACTCAGCTTTCCAATGATCACCGTTCCCCAGGAAGCGCCTCCCAGATACATGACCAGGAAATAGATTGCCATGCTGGCGCCGCGCAGTACCGGGGCAACAATATCCTGAATGGAGGAGTACACCAGACCGTAATACATGTTGAGCAGGGCGTAGGTCAGGGTAAGCAGGGGCAGCGCCACTGCAAGCGCCCCATAAGGCTGGCGAATCCCGAAATAGCAAAGAGGAGCGGACGCCAGGGCGGCCATTGCGGCAACCACCATGCGTCCGCTGGCGCGCCTGCGGATGACGGAGTCGCCCCATACTCCGGCGATGGTCCCGCCCAGGATGCCGCCAATTGCGTACACCGCACCCATGGTGATTCCGGCCTGGGCCACGTTCATGCGATGGATGCGTCCGAAAAATGCAGGCAGGAAGGTGGCAATCGCATACAAATTAAAGTTCACCAGAGCGCCTGAAAGCGCGATCCACCAGAAAGTAGGAATCCGCAGCACCTGCCAGGCTGAGCCTGTGGGTGGAGAGATGCGATGCTCTGCCGCACCGCGCTCCGGTTCCCTGAGCGACAGCAGAATGGGCACCAGCAGCAACGCCGGAGCAGCAGCCAGGACCATGGCAGCCCGCCAGCCAAACCGCTGTGCAATGGGACCACTGAAGAAGAAACTCAACGCCCCGCCAACCGGAACTCCAAGCATGAAGAGAGCCAGAGGTTTGGCGCGGCGGTCCGGCGGAAAGAGGTCTCCGATCCAACTGGTTGCCGCGGGCGCGCACGTGGCTTCCCCCACGCCTACGCCCAGGCGGGCGACCACCAGGAGCGGATAGCTGAAGACCCACCTTGCATACCCGGTCAGCGCCGCCCAGATCACAATTCCCACAGCCAGCAGCTTCTTGCGGCTGACTTTATCAGATAGCAGGCCCAGGGGAAGTCCTACCAATCCGTAAAGCACGGTAAAAGCTGTGTTGAGCCAGCCGATCTGGGTATCAGAAAGAGCGAACTCTTTGCGCATGGGCTCGACCACTGCGCCGGCCACATGACGATCGTAGAAATTCAGGATGTTGATGGCCACTAAAACGAACAGCGGCCCATACGCGGCCCTGGTTGAGGTGGTTGTGGGCTCCTGCCGCGCAGGAAGGATAGGGGACTCCTTCACAATCATGAGCGGAGATAGTAGCAGATTTTCTTAGTTCATCCCGAAGCACAGCGAGGGATCCATACCGCCTGAGAGTTTTGTCAGGGCTTATGCCCCAACATATTTTCTGGTGGTGCGAACCGCGTGCACTGTATTCAAGGCATGCCAGGAGAGCAAATCCCTAATGCCGTTCGATCGTGCCTTTCAGGATCACCATGCTGGAAGGGCTATCGGGTTTTGGATTGTCTTCAGCAGTGATAAAGACATCGAAATCCTTATAAGGCGTGGTGGCCTTGAGGCTGCCACCTAAATCCTCATTGACGCGCAGTAAGCCCAGCACCTCAGGATCCCTTCCCCGCGGTTGTACCCAGACAACGTAAGCTGTTTTGGCTGGAGTGAGCGACTGCGGCGCTGCCATGTGTTTAACCTGAACGTCTATTCCAGTGTTGCCATTGCGGTCATTGTCAGTGATGACTTTGCCCATGGCAGCCGGAGTTGCACCGGTGTTGGTAAGCCGGTCCTCGCGTCCCCATGCCGCAGCCGAGAGCAGAAGACTGAAAATTGCTAACAGAACGATGTTGCGATGCCTCATATGCATTCCCCCGTGCGCTCTAATTCCTACGATGAAAAACTACAGAGGAATGTTGTCAGTTTTTGAGGAGCGGGGCTGGAATTTGCAGAGCAGCTGCTGGAATTGCCGCGGTCCCTGGAAACGCTTGTTCCAGCGACTGCGATGTGTCTGAGCATCAGGCAGCCCACCACTGGTGTGCGCCTATCCCAGATACCGCAAAAAGTCCCGTGGTGAACTCTTGTCGAATCCGGGGAACACTTTTTCCAGTTCCTTGTTGCCCAGGTGACGGTATACAGCTTCGCCGAGCACCTGCCGGAAGTCTGTGGTCACGGCCAGGTCGCGGCCTTCGTAGAGATGCTCCGTCTGGAGTCCCGGCCAGCGGCCATATACTTTTCCACCCTTGACCGGCCCGCCCAGAACGAACATGACGTTAGCGTGGCCGTGGTCGGTACCGCGATTGCCGTTTTCGCGTACGGTGCGCCCAAACTCTGACATGGTGACAACCACCGTTTCGGCCCCCAGGTCACCGAGGTCAGTCCAGAATGCTGCGATCGATTGGGAGAAGTCGCGGGTGATGTTGGCAATCTGGCCTTGTACGCTGCCTTCATTCACATGGTGGTCCCAACCGCCAATATCCGCGAATGCCACCTCAACACCCAGGTTGGCTTTAATGAGTTGCGCCACCTGGCGCAGACTGTCACCAAAGCGTCCAGGAGGATAGTGGGCGCCGGCAGCGGGGACATATTTGTCCGGATTGGTGGAGCGCAGCATCTTTACGGCTTCAAAGGTCTCATTGCCGGTGCCGTGGAGCACGGTATCCACGGATTGCTCATACATGGCTTCAAAGCTGTTGCTGGCGACGTTGCCCGCCGGACCGCGGCCGCCAACGGCAAATTCGCGGATGTTGCCCATGGCCACCGCCGGCACCGATCCCGCCAGGGTGCGCGGCAGAGCGCCTCCCATGGCCACGGCGCGGAAAGGCGAAGCAGTGGGCTCGATGATTCCGCCGACCGCGCGGTTCAGCCAGCCATCTTCCGTGGCCTTTACGCCCGGCGTGCCGGATTCCATGTAATCCTGCGCGTCAAAGTGGGAGCGCGTATTGTCCGGTGACCCGGCAGCGTGGACGATGGCGAGCTGGCCGGAATCCCACAGAGGTTTAAAGGCGGTCATGGAAGGATGCAGCCCGAAGAAGCCATTTAGGTCGATTGCGCCGTCATTGCCGTGAGGACGCGGAATGGCGATGCTCGGACGCATGGAGTAATAGGCTGACTCGCCGTGCGGCACAACGATGTTAAGACCATCGGCAGCGCCACGCTGGAAGAGCACTACCAGCCGCTTCTTTCCCGTGGTCGCGCCGGCGGTCTCCGCAGCATACACTGCCCGTGTGAGAAAGCTGGGAATGGCGCTGGTGCCAACAATGGCCAACGCGCCGCCTTTCAGGAAAACTCTGCGAGTGATCGCCATAAAAATCTCCTTGCGTTGTTATCGTTTCTGAAATTCCGGAGACCCCATGATTAACCCGGCAATCGCGCCATAGTTGGGCGTCTTTTCAGGATCGTCCAGTCTCCGTTGTGTGATCTGTGGGTCATCAAGCTGCTTCAAGATGACAGCGTGCGTCTGGGCTGAGACATCGCCCGCCAAGATGGAGTTCTCCATCACGGCCAGAGCCGCATTTGCATCCTGCGGGGCAGCGCCGCGCAGGATGGCTTGCGGATCGGTTGTGATTCCGGGCAGCCGTCCCGAACCCAGTTGCAGCGCAAAATTCATCCGATTCACCAGCGCGGAGGAGTTCACCCACGTTTCTGCTTTCATGGAGTAGCCGGTGGGTGGCTGCATCCCGTAGAGCTGCATGCCCATCCGGTTCAATGCCTGTACCAGCGGCAGAGCGTTGTTTACTTCTACTCCGGAGGCGCGCACTGCGGAAGCAACGAACTCCAGAGGTGTTTTTACTTTGGCCCGATAGGCGTCCGCAGCCCAGAACTCGGGCGCTTGAAACATGGTCCGCAATATCTCGCGGATGTCGCCATCTTTCTTCATGAATGTGTCTGCCATGCGGTCAATCAAACTCTGCGGCGGCTGGTCTGATACGAAACGCATGGCCAGCTTTTTGCAAACGAACTTCGCTGTGGAAGGATGATGGGCCAGAATGTCCAGCATCTCCAGTCCTTCGTTCTCGCCGTGCTCGCTGATCTTGTGACCGAGAACGTATTTTGATCCGGGCTCGTGTGCGCGCTCGTTGAATCTGAAGTCGCCTCCGCGCTGGGGCTGCTCGATGGACCAGCCGGTCAGGACCTTGGCCAGTTCGGTCACGTCTTTCTGCGTGTACCCGCCGTCCACCCCAAGGGTGTGGAGCTCCATGATCTCGCGGGCATAGTTTTCATTCAGGCCGCTGGGCCGGTTTTTCGCTGCCGGGTTTGCGGGTGGGAGCGCCATGACACGCGGATTTCTGCGCATGTATGCCGGGCGGCGCTGGGGCCCATATTTTGCCAGGTCGGAATCGGGACCAACGCTCTGCCAATTATCCAGATAGAAGAGCATGGCGGGACTCTTGGCTGTTGCCACCAGCAGGTCCTTGAATTTGCCCAGAGCATGAGGACGGATCACATCGCGCTCGTAGGCGGTGATCATGTAGCGGTCCGGGCCCTTGCCGATGAAGACGTTGAAGTGATTGAACCAGAAATCTGTCATCACTTCGTCAAGCTGGCGTTCGGTGTAGATGGCGCGCAACAGTTTTGCCTGGGTTAATTCACCGCCCACCACTAATTGCGGGGCCACAATGGCCTCTATGGTCTCGCGCTGTTCCGGTTTCATGCCATCCAGAAGCTGCATGGTTCCGGGGCCTTTGAAAGAGCGGGCCAGTTCCATGCGCTCTCCCGGGCTCATCTTGAGAATTTTCTGGTAGCGCTGCTCTGGCGGAAGATCCAGCAACTGCGCCCCTCCGATATCGGCATACATGGCCGCGTCGCGCTGCTTGAACCGGGCCTGGCCCTGTTCAGGAGTCATCTGCTCGTCGTTATTATTGTTGTTGTTTTGTCCCTGATTGTCCGGCTTCATGTCAGCCGTGTCGGCATCATTCTTCTTCTGCTGGTTTTGCTCGTACTGGGCCATCCGGGATTCATAGATGGCGCGCTTGGCTGGATCGGAAGGCAGCGATCCACGGCCGTTCTCAATCATCTTTACGAGCTGGGGAGGCGGGAAGTTCTCCACCATTTCATGGGTGCTCATCCTGAGCGTGCGGAAGGGGGCGAGGCGGCTTTCGAGCGCGTTATCGTCAATTTTCTCAGGATGTAGCTGCTGGTCGAACCATTTGTCCAGCCCCTTTGTGCGGACAGCTTCCATGTCTCCGGGACGCGGCCCAAAAGTAAGGCGGTTCAGCGCATGCATGATCCTCTTGTCGTCATCCATCTGCGCTGCATCGTTAATTTTCTTTGATTTCTTGTCAGCCGCCAAAAGTGCGGCGGTGGAGATCAGAGCGGACATCATCAGCAGGGCAACTGCTTTGCGGGAAATTGGCATAGCTCTCCAGGGGCCTCCCGGTCTCTTGAGATATTAACCCTGAACGGGCGAGAAGTTGCCGGAAGTTGGCGGGACAAAGCCGAAAGCGCGGTTACCATTGAGTCGGCGGTTCAGCTCGGATGCCAGAAGGTCAATGTCCGTTGGTGATAAGGTGCAAGGTGTCTGCGGGCCCAGAAATGCCTTTCTTGGCTTGTCTGTCGCCTTGGTCCAGGGACGCAAGGGCGTTGTCAGGCTTGCCGCGTCGCGACGGAGCTGTACGAGCAGCGCCTGCACAACGTTGGGATCGAGTTTATTGGGAGCCAGCCAGCTGATCTGGGCTGCCACCTCACCCAGGGAGAGTTTCTTGCGATAGGGCCGGTCGCTGAGCATGGCATCAAACGTGTCTGCGACAGCAACGATCTTGACCGGCAACGAGACCTCATCGCTGCGCAGATGGTCGGGATATCCTGAGCCATCGGCCCGTTCATGGTGCCAGCGCACCACTTCCGGTACGCTTTGCCAGGGGAACTGGACGGTGGAGACAATCTGGTGTCCAACCACGGTGTGGTCGCTCATCTCCCGAAATTCAGTTGGCTCCAGAGCGCTGGTCTTGCTGAAGATATGTTTGTCTACGCTTACCTTTCCAATGTCGTGCAGATAGCCGGCGGCGCGAATCTCATTGATCTCCTGAGCGTTCATGCCCAGGGCTTCCGCCATCCCCGCGGCGTAACGCCCCACCCGCAGCGAGTGTCCGTGCTGGTCAATGTGCTTCACATCAATCGTGGTGGCAAAGGCCTCCAGGGCTTCGTCCCAGAAAGTGTGCGAGGAGGCAACCAGGCGAAGATTTTCCGCCGTGCGCTCTTCCAGGGTCATCATGAGCTGATGATTGTGAATGGCCAGGGCAATGAACGGCGCCAGATCGCTCAATTGTTTCAGCAGGTCAGCAGGATAGTCTGCGCCGCCTTCGCGCTCTCCCAGCATCAGCGCTCCCACCAGTTTGCCGCGCACCTGTAGTGGGACCAGGCAGTGAAACCAGACGCCGGAAACGTTGCCGGTGGAACTCAGAAGGGTGTCACAGCGCTCGCGCGAGAGCCGTTGCGCGCCCACCGCCTGGTTGAGCGCATGAATGTGCTTGGGGAGCAACGGGAAAATGGCGGTCTGAGGAAATACGGCGAATCCCGATGCGGCGACTGAAGCCAGCATGGGAGGTCTCTCGAGAAAGCGGAACAGCGCGCCAGAGTTCGCTCGGGCTCCGGTGGTGATCACTTCCAGCACCGAGGCTGCGGTGCGGTGAAGGTCGCGGTCATGGGTCAGCACCGGGCCCAGATCGGCCAGGATCTGTGACGCCGTTAACGAGGGTCTTGTGATTGTGTTCGTCAATTCGATTGACGAGAACTCCAGAGCGAATCAAGCCTAGCAGCTTGTTTCTTCAAGCGAAACCACAGGTACATTTGTAATTAACAGTTTCCAATGTTTTATTGGGCGTGGAGGTCTGGCCCGGCGAAGCCGCTTCAACGATGACGCCGAAAGGTTGTGGCCATGATACCGGCACACTCGCCGTTGACAGGCTAACGAGGTTGGTCTGAATACCTCGCCAAGTGCAGCGTTGATGTGGCGTTCTAGAAGTGCTTCTGCAAGTCAGAAAATCTTTCCACCTGCAAGAGGCGCAGGCGTTCCGGCGCGGGGTCCACGGTTTCGTGCTCCAGGACCCAGGTTTGGTCATGAGGAACAAAAACTGCATTGATTCCCGCGGACAATGCCGGGTTGATGTCTGATTTAGGGCTGTTGCCCACCATCCAGGTTGAGTCCGGCAGCAGCCGGTATTTGGACACAATGCTCTGGTAGGTAACCGCATCCTTTTCCGCGACAATCTCCACCGCGGCAAAATAGTCTTTCAACCCGGAGCGCTCCACCTTTCCCGATTGCTCCGTAATGTCGCCTTTGGTCATAAGGATCAGGTGGTGCCGGCGGTTGCACAAGTAATTCAGGGTCTCAGGCACCCCATCAATCAATTGGATGGGATATTGCGAGATTCGGTGGGCAAAGTTCCATATGGTCTGGTGCAACTCCGGAGTCACCGGACCGGTGGACAGTCGCTCGAAGGTCTTGACCAGGGAATGAGCAAAGCTGTGGTATCCGTAGCCGCGCTCCAGGATGGTCTCGCGCTCCACTTCATTGATGACCAGCCTGACCTCTGCGTGATTCATCTCCTGATGGTTGAGGAACAACATGAAGTCGGCAATGGCCTGCTCAAAATAAATGTTGTTTTCCCAGAGCGTATCGTCGGCGTCCACCAGCAGGGATTGAGGGTCGGAATTGCGGCTCATTGGCAAGAGATCTTGATCGCGATCACGATTCAGAGGCCGGCACCGGCCCCGTTTGTATTCTTTTAACACAACCTGTGAAAAGACGGTATCCTTCGGCTTCGCAAGCTTAGCTCAGGACAAGTTGGGAGGCGAACGGCTACGACTCACAGACGACAGCCACATCGATCGTGAAAATGCTATAAAATCCCGATTACACAGCATTTGCATTCAAACCAGATCGCACCCAAGGCGTTCAGGAGAGGAATGACCAGACATACACATCAAGAACACGCTGCAAGTGAACGGCGGAAGTTCGAACGAGTGGACATTGCCCGAGCCTCCCAGGTATTGGTGTTGGAGTCAAAAAGCAAGAGGGTAGGCGTGCTGCGACAAATCGGCCGCGGCGGCTTCATGATGGAGCCGGAAAAAACCTACAGCAAGGACGATAAGACCCATAAGCTGACTATTCACGAACCCGGCGAAAAGCTCCACGTAGAGGTTCATGCCCGCGTGCTATATGCGAATGCGGGTCTTGTGGGTTTTGAATTTGTGGATCTCGATCCCAACGCCGCCGTCGATGTGGGCATCATTATTGGGAAGTACTACGAGGCGAACCACCAAAACTCTTGAAACGCAAACCCTCCGAAAACACTGAGGAAACAGTTTGCATCCTCTGTTCCTCTGTGTTTCAAAGGTTTTTCTGTTGTCCAAAGGGCTCTAGAGAAACTCGACTCGCGGCTCATGGGGAATGATCCCTGCCTGGTATCCCATGCCCAATAGTTTCGCCACGGCCTCTTTGCCATCGTCCCCATAGTCCAGGGTCCGGGTGTTTACATACATACCTACAAAGCGATCGGCCATCTGGTGATCGAGGTCGCGGGCAAATTGCATGGCGTAGGAGAGTGCTTCTTCACGATGGTCCAGCGCATACTGAATGCTGTCTCTTAGGGCTTTGTTGATGCTGGCAATCAAGTCTCGCCCCAGTTCCCGGCGAATAGCGTTTCCACCCAAAGGCAGAGGCAACCCAGTCATGTCGGCCCACCACTTGCCCAGATCGAGGATGCGGTGCAGCCCGGAAGCCTCATACGTGAGCTGGCCTTCATGAATAATCAGCCCCGCTTCAAATTTGCCGGCCAGCACTTCAGCAATGATCTCGTCGAACTTAACTACCGCTGTTTCGATCTTCGGGGCGAACAGCTTCAGCGCAAGATATGCCGTGGTCAGCGTACCGGGCACAGCCACGCGCATCCGCTTGAGCTCTTCCAGTCCGAAAGTGCGGGGCGCAACCACCATGGGACCGTACTTCTCACCCACACTCCCGCCGCAGGCCATCAGAGCATACTTATCCTGAATGTAGGGATAGGCATGAAAGGAGATGGCCGTCACATCATAAACACCTTCCATGGCTTTGCGGTTCAGGGTTTCAATGTCCGTGAGAGTGTGGTTGAACTTGAGTCCCGGGACGCGGATTTTGTTGGTGGCCAGCCCGTAAAACATGAAAGCGTCATCTGAGTCGGGGCTGTGGGCCACACTGATCTCACGTACTTGTATCGATAAGGATGAAGACATACTTGGCTTTCCTGATAAATGGTTGATGTTGGTTAAGATTTTAAACCGCAGGTTCGTGGCAACTGTTCTTACAAGCTTTTCACCAAGTATAAACCGGTTGCGACAGATAGTTTCACTTCATCTTTTCATCTGTGCTCTACGGATTCCTGTTCTGGCTCGGTTTTTGGCTCAATCTCCCGCAAAACTTCCTTTAGTGCCTCGTCGGACTTGTGCAGATGGCGGCGCAAACTCCACCACATGGCGATTGCCGCCACTAGTACGGCCACCGTGGAAAGCACGAGTAAAACAAACAGGGCCTTCATGAGCACACCGCTAGCATACCAAAATCGAGTACAGCTTCAGGCAGAAAAAGAGTCTTAGCGGGTAGGGGAAAACTCCTTACACTATCGTACCTATCCAGGCGTTGCACCTCTGGAGTTGCTACAATTTAGACGATCTCGATCATGAATTCTTCTCACCTGAAGCAGTTGAAAAAAATCGCAGGAAATGATGCCGTCCTTGACCGCTTGGAAGATCGCAGACTCTATGAATATGACGGGGGCGTGGATAAGAGCGTTCCGGGAGCTGTTGTGTTCGGCCTGAGCACTGAGCAGATTTCACGGGTGATGCGTTTTGCTAAAGCCAACAAGATTCCCGTGGTTCCCCGTGGGGCAGGCACAGGATTGAGCGGAGGCGCAATCGCCGAGAAGGAAGCGATTGTGCTCTCCACCGCGCGTATGAACAAGATTCTGGAGATTGACATACCCAATCAGCGTGCCGTGGTGCAGCCGGGAGTGGTGAATCTGGAATTGAGCAACGCCACCGTAAAACACGGTTTCTATTACGCCCCTGATCCATCCAGCCAGAAAGCCTGCACCATTGGTGGCAACGTAGCGGAAAATTCAGGTGGGCCGCACACGCTCGCCCTGGGCGTGACCGTGAATCATGTCACCGGGTTGGAGGTGGTGCTGCCCGACGGGCGCATCGTGGAGTTGGGCGGCAAGACTCAAGACTGCTGTGGCCTCGATCTCACAGGATTCTTTGTCGGCTCAGAAGGCACGCTGGGCGTTACCACCAGGATCACTGTCAAGCTAACCAAGCTCCCCGAATCCGTCGCCACTCTGCTGGCCATCTATGACACAGTTGAAGATGCGGCCAATACCGTGGTGGCCATCACTCAGAGCGGCATCACGCCCGCGGCGCTGGAGATGCTGGATGGCTGGCTTCTGCGGGCAGTGGAGGCGGCGGTGCACGCCGGGTATCCCCTGGACTCAGCGGCTGTCCTGTTGATCGAACTGGAAGGCATGAAGGAAGTCGTGGACGAGCAGGCTGAAGCCGTGCGAGCCGTATGCATGCAGCAGAAGGCGCGCGACGTAAAGCGCGCCGAGGATGAGGCGCAGCGCCAAGCCTTGTGGCTCGGCCGCAAGACAGCATTCGGCGCTGTGGGGCGCATTTCTCCTTCTTATTACACCCAGGACGGGGTGATCCCGCGCACCAAGGTTCCGGCAACTCTGGCCGAGATTGGACGGATTGGCCAGAAATACCATTTGCAGATCGGCAACGTCTTCCACGCGGGCGACGGCAATCTTCATCCCCTGATTCTTTTTGATGCCCGCGATCCGCAGCAGACCACCGACAGCAGGAAAGCTTCCCACGAGATCATGGATTTCGTCTTGAAGCTGGGCGGTTCCATTACCGGTGAGCATGGGGTGGGCAGCGAGAAGATCAATTTCATGCCCTTCATGTTTACCGCCGATGACCTTGACGTCATGGTGCGGCTGCGCAACGTTTTCAATCCTGACTCGCTGCTGAATCCACACAAAGTGATTCCCGAAACCCGCATGTGCCGCGAGATTACCGGCCCGCTGCCCAAGGCCGTAGTGGAACCCGCTCCGGGAGTTCCGGTGTGAGCACAGTTGCCACCACAACTTCTCTGCAGCCGGAGTTGGCTGCTATCGTAGGGGAAGCGCACGTAAGTCAGGAGCAAGTCGAAATCAATGGCGTGATTCCCGCTGTCTCGGTGGAGCCGGGATCGGCGGAAGAGATTGCCGCCGTGCTGAAGCTGGCCAACCAGCGCGGATTAGCAGTTGCGCCCGCCGGAGGGTTTACCCAGCAGCAAGTGGGCGGAATTCCTGAGCGCATTGACGTGCTGCTGCGCACCCAGCGTCTGAGCCAGATCAAGAGTTACGATCCTGGCGATCTGACTATCGGCGTGGGTGCGGGCATTCGCTTTGCAGACATGCAAAGTGCGCTGGCTGAGCATCAGCAGTGGATTCCCTATGATCCGCCGAATCAGAAGACGGCCACCGTGGGTGGTCTTCTGGCCACGGCCGCCTTTGGCCCATTGAAATCTGGATTCGGCGGCCTGCGGGATTTCTGCATCGGGATACAGTTTGTAACCGGGGAAGGAACCATCGCCAAGGCTGGCGGCAACGTCGTCAAGAATGTGGCTGGTTATGACTTGATGAAGCTGATGATCGGCAGCTATGGCTCGCTGGCAGTAATTACCGGGGCGAATTTCAAAGTATCTCCCCGGCCGCGCCAGACGCGAACGTTCGTTTGTGCCTTCAATTCGCTTCAGGAAGCAGTCGCTTTCCGCAACCAGGTGCAACGCTCACCGCTCTGGCCCATGAGCCTGGAACTGATTTCCCCTCGCGCTCTCGAGTATCTGTGCGATCCGCCGGTGGCCCATGATCCGGATGAGTACGTCCCCGCGCAGCCGGTCAGATCGCCCTCGAGTGAATGGCAAATCGTGGTGCGCGTTTCCGGCAGTGACAATGTTCTGGCCCGCTGTCGGCGCGAGCTGGGGACGGCCGTGGCGCGTGAGTTGGAGGGAGGCGCCGAAGCACAGTTGTGGTCATGGGTTTCGCAATTTGAAGATAGCATCCTCCAGCGCCATCACAATGCCATGATCGTTCACGCGCACACGACCATTCAGGGCGTTGAAGCCGCAGTCCAGGCGCAAGAGCGCTCTGCGCCCGATTACAACTTTCTTCCCGCTATGCTGGGTCGCTCAGCCACGGGAAGCCTGGTCATGGCGTTTGTACCATTACCAATCGACCCGCCCGCCGCCATGCAATATGTCAATTGCACCTCGGCCTTTCGCGCGTTGCTGCCACCGGGTTCCTCGGCGGTCGTGACGCGTTGTCCCAAGGAAGCAAAAGCCCATTTTGATGTTTGGGGGAGCACACCCACAGATGTGGAACTGATGCGGGGCGTGAAACAAGCGCTCGATCCAAAGAGAATTCTCAACAGGGGAAGATTCATTGTCTGAGCCGGCGAAAGCAGTTCTGGAAGCGCAAATAGACGACCGTCCCGGCTGGGATCTGCTTTCCAAGTGCGTCCACTGCGGCCTCTGTCTGAATCACTGCCCCACCTATCGCGTCCTGGGCATGGAGATGGACTCGCCGCGCGGGCGCATCTACCAGCTTGTGCAGGTGAATGACGGCCAGTTGGCAATTGGCGACTCCCTGGCACTGCATATCGACCGCTGTCTTGGCTGCCTGGCTTGCGAGACTGCCTGCCCATCGGGAGTGCAGTACGGCAGAATCGTGGAGCGGGCGCGGGCGCAGATTGAGACTCATTATCACCGCTCGTTTCCGGCACGGATTCTGCGCCGCTTCTTTTTCGACAGAGTACTGCACAATCTCAAGCTGCTCGAATTCATGGCCCGGCTGGTCCGCTTCTACCAGCGCTCGGGCATGCAAACAGTCTTGCGCAAGACGGGGCTGCTGCGGCTCATGGGCGTGGCCGATCTTGACCGCCTCTCACCCAGAATCGATTCTGACTTTTTCTTCCCGGAAATTGGAAAGACTTTCCCTGCCGTGGGCGAACGGCGCGGTCGTGTGGCGTTCCTGGCAGGATGTATCAACAACGTCGCCTTCTCGCATCTGAATCGCGCTACGGTAAAAGTGCTGACGGAAAATGGAATTGAAGTCCATATTCCGGCAGGGCAGGGCTGCTGCGGAGCGCTGGATGCCCATGCCGGTTTTCGTGACGGCGCGCGCGAACTGGCGCGCAAAAATATTGAGGTCTCTCTAAGCGGAGACCACGATGCTGTCGTTACCAACGCCGCCGGCTGCGGATCGTTGATGAAAGAATATGATGACCTGCTGGGAGCTGATCCACAGTTTGCGGACCGCGCGCGCGATTTTGCTCACAAAGTAAAAGATGTGACGGAATATCTGGCGCAGGTGGGACTCCGTGCCCCTCGCAAGAAGATTGCGCAGAAAGTGATCTATCAGGATCCCTGCCATCTCCTTCACGCGCAAAAAATAAAATCACAGCCGCGCGAGCTACTGAAGGCCATTGGCTGCCAACTGGTGGAGATCCCGCACGCCGACCAGTGCTGCGGCAGCGCTGGAGTTTATAACGTTGTTCAGAACGAGCTTTCCATGAAGATTCTTGACGCCAAGATGGACGATATAAGCTCCGTCTCCGCCAACATGCTCGCCACGGCCAACGTCGGGTGCATGATCCAGCTCCGCGCCGGTGTGGAGCAACGCCACATGAACCTGCCGGTTAAGCATGTCATCGAGTTGCTGGAAGAGGCTTTTTCGTAGTCCAGGAGTGGCTCTATCCAGATGGGTGAACGAAGGGATTTCGAATCGTCAGTTTTCCATCAATGATCTGGCCGTCCTGGAGGTCTTCGGAATAGAGAGTTGTGCATCCGGCTTGCAGTGCGGCTGCCACGACGAGCGCGTCATATATATGATAACCGTCTCTTTCCGCTATTTTGAGCGATGCTTCGTGCAGTTCGATGGTAAGCGGAAGCGGAGAAGGACAAAGAACTCGAAAAGCATCCAATGCTTCCACCACATCACTCCAGGACATCAGGATTTTTCGTCGAGCGACAGAGACAAACTCATTCAGGATCTGCACGCTGAGTACACCTCCAGATGCGAGCAGCTCCTCCGCTCGTGTGTTGCGCGGATCATTCTCCGCCACCGCGTAGATCAGCACATTGGTATCGAAGAACGGCTTACCGGGCATTCGCATCTTCCCGGTCAAAGACAAATCCAGGAGGCAAAGGACGCCGGAGTTTGCGCAGCCTGGAAAGCGCGCGTTGCGCGTTCTGATCGCGGCGTACTTCAAAGGTCCGGTCGCCCACAATCCGAATTTCGATCTGATCGCCTTCTTTAAGGCCCAGCGCGTCAACTACACCGCTGGGAAGGCGCACGGCCAAACTGTTTCCCCATTTGGAGACTTGCATCGAACCTCCCTGATATACATTGTAATTGTATATCTTTAAGGTCTGAGAGACAACCCGAACCGTTGGGTGCGTTTGAGCGTAAGCAGTGTAATTTAGCGCTCAAAATCATTTCTTAGGAAATAATCCGGCGCACGTCTTTGAGCAAAACTGAAGAGATGCATGGGATCAGTAGGGGAGGGGATGAAGTCGAATTTTTGATAAAAGCTCACGGCTTCCTCATTTTTTGCGTGAACCGCGAAAGCGCGAATGCCGGCGATGTCCGCAGCCTGCAAGGTTCGCTGCATCGCGTCCTTCAAGAGCGCCTTGCCTATGCCTTGGCCGTGCCATCGCCGATCTACTGCTAGACGCGCAAGCAACATGATAGGCACTGGATGCCGC
The DNA here is from genome assembly GCA_035294925.1 of Candidatus Angelobacter sp. Classification (GTDB taxonomy): domain Bacteria; phylum Acidobacteriota; class Terriglobia; order Terriglobales; family Acidobacteriaceae; genus Angelobacter. Next base: position 28,594 of record DATGJZ010000102.1, read on the forward strand.
GCCAGCCCTTTCGTAAGGCGCTCGGGTGCGTCCTCGCGGCGCACTTGGCCCACGGTAAGCGTGTGGTAGCCAACCATGGCATCACCTGCCAGTCCAACATAGGTTTGGGCAGCTCCCGCTTGCTGGTTCACCCAGGCGTACCGCTGCAAATACCGGTTCAGCTCTTCCCGGCCGCAGTCGAACCCTTCTATTGGATGATCGGGACGGAGCTTCTCAATCCGGTGGGAGGGGCTCACTGATTCGGTCCGCCGTCAAAGAACCCGCGTTCTTTCAGCAGGCGCTCCAGGCGGGGGAGCGGGCGTGGCGGCGCGTCCAGGGCAGCGATAAAGGCTTTCCATTGTGCAGCATTCAAATTGAAAGTGCGACGGTCGGCAAGCGTTTCGTCGGCGCGTGCCAAAGCGCTCTCCAGTACAAATTCGCTCACGGAGCGCCGTGCAGCCGCAGCCGCGGTCTGCAACGTGCGTTTCGCATCGCGCGTCAGGCGCAGATCTAGTTTCTCGCTGCGGGTGGTGCGGGTTGCCATTGCTCTCCTCACTGTTGTGTTTTTTTAAGTTAACCATTTTGCCAGACAATGTCAAGACAACTCTGGGACGTCGGCACTAGATTTCTCGATAAATGTGGCGCGTACTTTACTGCCGTCCTCGTTAGGATCACCTTGTGGGATATACACATTACTGGCGCCGGCCGCTGACTATCCCGGTAGAGATCTTTCAAGCGATCCGTTTGGATCTCGAACGGCTCATTCTGCCGCTGGCTGACTCCGGCGTGCACCTGGCTGGCGGACTGGGTGAGGGACTGCCAGTGATTACGAATGACGACATGCGCTTCAATGGCGTTCGGCTTTGCGGCCATCCAGCCAACGACGCGATTGTTATCCCCTATCCAGGCGATGACGCTTGCGGCATCGGGCCAAGTGCCAACGCGATTCAAGATAACTCCGACGCCCTGACCACGAAAATCAGGCACCGTTGCTGTAACGGTCGCTGCAGCTATGAGACATTCAGTTTTCCCCGGCGCCTGCAACTCAATTCTGCGGGACAGCCCGACGCCAATGGACTCTACATTGAATACACGAAGACTGGATTCCGTCCCTACGATATGGCGGTCACAGCCGCCTTGCTGATAGCGAAAAGGCATCTGAGAGACCAGTTCGTCGTCCACAGCGACGGTATGGATCGCCAGTGGTCGGATGCCAAGCGCATCTGCCAGGAAGTGTTGGGATACGGCGACTGGTTCGGCATCGTTGAGGATCCAGTCGAAGACCAATGGCCGGGCAAAGCTGGTACTCGTGCGGTCTTGCTCCGAACCCTGATCGAGGTCCAGCCACCAGCGCTCGGCTAAGACGCTCAATGTGGGTGATGGTTGTGGCGAGGTTGACTGAGTGAATGAACAATGGACACGGGACAGCGCATCGAGTCAGGGAGACAGCAGCGAGGTCGGGTGGAGGGCCGTGACATTGCTGTACCGTCTGAAGTCAGCCACATTGAAGGTGAGGATGCTGTCGATTGAATAGACATTCATCAGCGCAACCAGGCGCGCATCATACACCTTGACTCCCTGAACATGGTAGTGGGCGACGATCCGCTTCCACTCAGGGTAAATGCCCGGGATGTCGGGCAGTAGAGTTAACAGTGCTTCAATACTGGCTATTTCCTTGAGCACCTGCTGAATGGCATGCCAAGGCCGTTAGCACCTGCGGGCCGGGTTGCCACGTTCCAGAACTCCGCAGTGTTCTGCGCGCAGAAGAAGAGAGATTCCCTTTGGCGCAGCAGCTTGGAGACAGCGCCGGTGGCTTGGGAGAATAGAGGATGATTCGGTTGGGCACTGCGCAGCAAAATGTTCGTGTCGACAAGGACACGCATCAGCCCTCGCGGCCTTCGTACATCGATTCGCGGGTCACTGCGTGATCAGATAGCTCAGGAGTAGGTTGATGACCGGCTGCCCATGCCTCGTACGCTGCTGCACGTTCCTCAGCCGACAACCCCTTTTCTGTTGCCGAAAGGGCTGCTCCCTCGACCATGGAAAGAAGATACTCTTCCAGAGTCATTCCATTGGCTTGAGCCTCCGCCAACAATCCCGCTGCGACTTCCGGCTTCAGATTCAAAATTAAGGTCATAGTGTTAATTGTAATACTTTGGCTTATTAGGTAGCTCAGAGCCTGTCCCGAAGTACAAGCCGAAGGAGTGAAACGCCGAGTAACAAGGCGCCAACCTTGGGAAGCAGAACAAAACAGTCTGTTTTCTGTGCTCTGTCGACCTGTCCCGGCATGCAGTGGAAACGCTAGCGTGCAGCTCCCGGTGGTGGAGCGGAACGCTCTTCTGCAACCACCCCATAATCCTCTCTTGCAGCCGTTCCACTCTCCCGGCTCCTCTCAGAGCAACCTTAGCGTGGTGAGTCTGGATCGTGTGCCGCGATGCTTCCGGATGCGGCAAGCGTTGAGTGTTTTTGAGGGAAATGTATATAACGCCAAGCCAGATAGTCGCTCAAGCCCCCTAAATCCGGGAACAGCGAGAAACGATTAACACCGCACACATCAAGATGCTGCAAAATGACGTGAAAGTCCACCGGATGAATGAAAAACTTTACCAATCTTCCCGACATTCCATGTATTTTGTCTACCGCCCGAAATTCTCCCGATTCTTGCATCTTGTGAACCGTGAAAATACCCTGCTGGGCACTGATACGTGGATTGACGAATCGGGGCCTGTAAATCTTAGTTCGAGACAGATTAAAAGGGTTGCTGATCTGCTCCTCCTCTTTTGTGACGAAATCCTCTACTCTGGTCTTGAGTAAACAGACTATGGCAATTTCTTCCTTCTGGTGCTCGACTGCAAACCACAAAGCGGCAAGTGCACTGGACGTCCAATCGAGCAGCCGCGTTGGAAGCCCGTGATGCTGCGCGATAGAGATCAAGTCCCATTGAGTAATTGGCGAGTGTCCCGTAAAACCAACACTTGTACGCTTGAACTCCTCCAGCATTAATCCTTCTCTGCGTTCGCGCTTTACCGCGTCCGGCAGCAGCCGTTGCAATTTGGGAAAAAGCGGTTTGTCTGTATCCTGACCACGAAAAATGAAGTCTTCCGGATTTTGCTTCGTCTCTTCATTCTCTTTTTCCCGCGCAATAAGATCAATGAATTCTGAAACACTCTTCACTCCATATGCTAGTATTGGCTCTAAGTTTTTGTCAGCCATTTATGAATCCCACCGATTCTAGTGATTCGCATCCAATGACGAAGCATTATTCATTTCCCACTCTGGGCGCGACCTACCCGTCCACTTTTCTGCCCTTTGGATTGGTGCAAGCATCGACAAATGCCCCACCAAATGGAGTGGGTTCCGGCCGCCGTTTGTATAATACGTTTGGCCTGTGGAATACAACGTACAGATCTCCCGGATTCTCTAACCAGTAAATTAGCCGAAGGCGCTTGGGGTTGTCCTCATAAATGTTTGGAATAGTCAGTGAATCTGCAGTAATCCCCAAGCGCTTCAGTTCGATCACCTGTCTTGTAACGTTAACTTCTTGTAAAAGTCATCCAGGATCATAGCATTCTCCCGCCAATAAAATGACGCTCTCGAAACCTACTTTTCCACTTGACTTTCGCCTCTCTTTATTTCAGTATCATGCGATACTGAAATGATTGCTTACTCCACACGTGAAGCAGCCAAGAAGCTTGGTATTACTGAAGCGGCACTCAGCCGATACATTAAGGCCGGGAAAGTGCCAATGCCCAAGATTGTGCAGATTGGCCGCATGAAATTACATTCATGGAGTGAATCTGACATCGAACACCTCCGGGAGCTTCTGCCGAAGATCGCCAATGGCAGAAAGACCTGGCGACAGAAGAAACAGAAACAAGGAAAAAAGAAGCAACAGAAAAAGAAGTCAAAACCATAACAACGGGCAACGCCCAGTGCTAGAACACTGAGCGAGGCCCTAACCAATATCAGCCTGTTTGAGGCAGGCACGACATGGCTACTCTTGACCTTAAACGGTCTCTCCTTTCCCCGCAACCCATTCACCTTCGTCTTCCGCAGCTGGCTGCCGCCCCACTTTGCGCGGTTCAGCACATCCGCAAGCTGCGGGGCAGCACGCAGGCCCATCTCATGCGCGGCTCCGATGGCCACTTGCACGTGGTCAAATTCCAGAACAATCCCACTCATCCCCGCCTGCTCGCCACTGAGTTCCTGGCCACCCGGCTCGGCCTCTGGCTCGGACTTCCTATGCCCCAGGTGGCAGTCATCGAGGTCTCCAGTTGGCTCGTCGCCCATAGTCCGGCGTTACTCATCGAACTAGGCGAAAGCCGCATCCCATGCAGCAGTGGGTTGCAACTCGCATCCCGCTATGTCGTCGATCCCGCTTGCCATCAAGTCTTCGATCACCTGCCCAAAGCAATGTTCAAAAGGGTTCAAAACAAGCCAGATCTGATTCGTGCATTGGTCTTCGATAAATGGGTGGGCAACTGCGATTCCCGCCAGGTGCTCTTCACCAAGAGAACCGGACAGAGTGAGTTTCACGCGACCTTCATCGACCAGGGTTGCTGCTTCGACGCCAACCAATGGGCATTCCCTGATCTGCCGCTCATGGGCGTCTATGAACACGATCACGTCTACCGCAATGTCACCGGCTGGAACTCCTTCGAGCCGTTGCTGTCCTGCATTGAAGGCATTGAGTATAAAGACCTGTGGAGGTTCGCTTCCGAAGTCCCGCAGGAATGGTATCAATACGATGCCCAGGGGCTCTTCCGGCTCGTCAGCACGCTCTATAAGCGACGCTCCATCATCCGTAACCTCATCACCGCCCTTCACCGCTTCGCGTCCAACCTCTTTCCCAAGTGGACGTCTAAACGAACGAAAGCCTCAGCCACGTACCGCTCGTCTCAAAACTCCGAAAAATGTGTAGCCAGTGAGTCGTGCCAGAGATTCAAAGCAACTGCAGGAAATCCCGCTCGCCGACCAGTGCTGCGCCAGCGCTAGGGTTCATAACGTAGTCCCAAACGAGATTTCCATGGAGATTCTCGCAGCCAGGACGGACGACATCAGCTCCGTCTCCGCCGACATGCTGGCCACGGCCAACGTCGAGTGCATGATCCAGCTCCGCGCCGGCGTGGAGCAGCGCCGTGAACCTGCCAGTCACGCATGCAGTGGAGTTGCTGGAAGAGGCTCTCCTCCACGTAGCCCGTTTTCCACAGGCCCTGAATCATCTTCCTTGTTTGCCGGTTGTTGAGCTGTGTAACCCAGAAAGGATATTTTGGACATTGCTGCGATGTTACCAGACGGCAGTTACCGTCAAGTCCCCATCTTCGGAGTGGTGCTCTTTTTACTGTCCGGTTGAGTGTTTGCAGTCGATGGATCTAGATCCGAATCACCGATCATCTCCGCGCTGCTCTTGTCGGTCGTGAAGGTGAGGTCATACTGCTTAAGCTTGTAGAGGAGCGCTTTATAGCTCATGTTCAACCTAATAGATGCAAGTTTGCGGTTCCAGTTGGTCGCAATCAAGGCCTCTTCAATCGTTTTCAGTTCGGTTTTGTCTTTGAGATTTCGAACCAGAGACTTCAACCCAACTTCCGGCCCGGTCCAGTCAGCCTTATCTGCGGCTATGAACGCCTGATTCCTGCTCTTTGACTCTAATTCGGAGATCGCAAGTTCCTCATCCTGCAGAACCATATATCTCTTCACGAAATTTCCCATTTCACGGAGGTTTCCTGGCCATCGGTATCGCATACATGCGTCAACCAATTTTTCAGAATATCCCACGACAGGATGAGCATATTCTTGAGAAAATCGGTTCATGAAATGTTTAAACAACAGAGGGATTTCTTCTCTCCTTTCTCGCAATGGCGGAAGGGCCACAGTAAAAGCACTCAAGCGGTAGTAAAGATCCTCGCGGAATGTTTTTTCAGCGATTGCTTTCTGCACCTCGATATTGGTGGCAGCGAGCACGCGAAAATCCGCGGCGATGGTGGTGCGGCCGCCGAGGCGCGAAAACTGTCCATCCTGCAATACGTGCAGCAATTTCGCCTGGAGGACAGGGCTCATTTCGCCGATTTCGTCCAGCAGGATGGTGCCTTTGTTGCACAGCTCAAACTTACCCGGCTTAGGACGGGTGGCCCCAGTGAAGGCGCCCGGTTCGTATCCAAACAGTTCGCTCTCCAGCAAATCCACGGGCAGGGCTGCGCAATTGACCTTGAGCAGTGGATTGTGCGCGCGGTGCGACAACTTATGGATCAACCGCGCCAGGATTTCTTTTCCCACGCCGCTTTCGCCCAACAGCAGGACGGGAACATCCACCTTGGCCACCAGAGAGATCTGTGCGCGAATCTGCTTCATGGCAGGGCTGGCTGCCAGAAAGAATAGTTCATTGTCGAGGCTCTCGACATGTTCTGAGGAATCTGCGGCGCTCGGGCGTTCGGGGGCTAAGCAACGTTTGAGCGCAGCATCCAAATCACGTTTGTAGAACGGTTTCGTCATGTAATCTGCGGCTCCCATTCTAATTGCCTGGACAACGGTGCCAATATCAGTTGCAGACGAGACCACTATGATCTTCTGTTCAGGACGCAAGTTCTTACAGGCCTCAATGGTGCGAAAACCATCCATGCCTGGTATTGCTATTTCGAGAAAGATAACATCTATAGTTGGCTGCCGATGCATTCGCTCAACGGCACCTTCACCGCTGCTAACGCTCTCGACCAGATACCCCTCCATTTCCAGCAGGGTTCTAGTGTAGGCGATCATCGACGGTTCATCGTCGACAATGAGCACCCTGCCGGGGCTGGGTTTTGTTCTTGGCTTCGTTTCAACGATAGGCAGCAGTGGCAGCTCTAAAGATTTGGTATCTTCAATTTCCGATTCTGTGCATAAGCGGTATACGCTCTCCCTAAGGTGTTCGAATATCTCGTGCGTCTCGGCCGACTCATGTATGGGTACCAAGTCGCTGGTTGGGCGTAATTGTCTGCGTAAATCCCTCACGGGCCGGGAGCGAGTGTCCGCGAGCATTTCAATAAGGTCCCTGATCATGCCATTATCTATTAGCGCCCTCCGGGCGGTCGCGGATATCTGTGGACCAAACACCGGTACCACTTCTCTCACCCACATCTCTTGTATTCGGTTAATGTCAGGCACGAGCGACTCAAGGTGCTCATAGAGTGAAGCGACGCTCACGGATTTCGAGCGGATAGCCAGAGTCGCAGCACCAACAATGTCAGCATTTGGAGCGGGTGTTAGGCTCCAGATGCGATTCCTGCAGAATTCTTCCACCTTGCTTTTGAATTTTCTCGTTGTTCTGATCGAATCCAGCCTTGCTTGATCAACCAGGGCAGGATCCTTCTCGCTTCTGAGTTTTCCTTCCGCCAACCTGATCGAGCTCAGGCGCGCGTCATGGGTCAACGCCGAATCCATACCTGCTGCTAGGTGGTAAAGCGTCTCGTGAGCTTCGGTAAGGAACGCGAGATGCTCCCTTACATCGAGGATTGTGAGTCGGTCGTCCTGATAGATTTCCACCTCAGCCTCGGCCTCAAAGAAACGGGCTTCATCAAACGGATCACACGTCCTTGGCGTTTCGTCGGACGGCGTCAGTTGCTGACACTGGCCATCTTCTCTTCTGAGGAGTGCCTTACCCAAGATGCCCGAAATGTAGATTTCTTCGATCATTCCTCAGTCCATTTGGTGTCTTTTGGCAACTTTTCTTTGATCACAGTAATGTCTGGGTGGTCCAGCATACTGCGCCGTACTCTGATCTCATCCACTGCTGATATATCGAACGGGCCATAAATGTGGACTTCAATGAATTCTTCCTGCGACCGATCGTCGTTCGTACGCAGCAGAAGTCCTTGATAATCGGATGCCTTGGTCGTTGGCGACAGATGCTTGCCAAGTTTAGCAACTGCGAGGCGTCCCCTGTCGTGCCAAGTGGCCATGTACCCCAGGGGCGCCTTGCCAGCGGTGAGTCGGTCGGCGTGCCTTTTCCAGAACATATAGGAGTTCTCCTCCAGCACGGTTGACCTGATTTTAACAGCAGCATCCCTCAACGTTAAGGCAAAAGGACCATATCCCTGGCAGCCCGAACCGTCTAGCGTTAACGCGGCATAGCGAATGCGCGGGGCATAAGTGCCGAATAGTGCGCCTTCAACCATTACTCTGTGCCGGTCAAGCCGCCCCGTGGACGGTTTTCGAATCTCTCCGTCAACACATAGCTGATAAGTGGAGTAAACCCTGTCTCTTTTGACGACAAAATATCGCAGATCCTCAAGCTCCATATTAATCACAGCACGTGTCTGCGCCATGCATGCTTCAAAGGCGGTAAGTTGGTGGTCGGCAAGACCATTTTCTTTAGCCTGTCGCAGAGCTGCCAGATATCTTTGCTGCAATGCCTGCAAAGCACCTTTCTGCTTGGCCGCTCGCACATTAGGAGAGGATACATACGCGCCACAGGTCAGGCAGTTTTGCTCTGCGTCGCCGAGCGGACTACCGCAGGATCCGCACGTGGATTCCTCGCTGCCCTCTTGTTCTGTCCAGCCGTGTTCCGCTTGCATGGTGGCCACCAACCCGCAATATTAACCTAAAGCTCCTTTTTGGTACTTCTCAATCCTCTTTGGTATCTTTGGCGGGTTATCCGAGTTGCAGTATCCTTTTGACATGATTTTGTGAAAGGGCAAAAGCACAGAACCCCCGCGAGGACCGCAGGACGATTTTCGACTTTTGCCCTTCATGCCCGGACCATGATTTCGGAAACGTCGCCGCACTGTAAGAAGTTCCAAACTGCACGCTCAACGAAAAGAAGTGGCAAAAGACCGTATGGTTCCCACTCAGCGATCATGCTGAACAACCGCTTGTAGTCTGACGACCGTCAAGCGACGTATCGCGCTGCGGCTTTGATCAGCGCTGTGCCGACATCGCCGACATCGACCGCCTTCCGAGTAGGGGCGAGCAGTGGCAACAAGTCATCGGCCTTCCTGGCGGTGGGCTTCAGCACGCTTGCCGCTCCACCGCTCGCAGGCACCGGAATAACGGGAATATTAGCTCGGCAAGCCATGTCGTACTCTTCCTTTACTCGTCCACGAGCGATTCCGCCGCCAATAACCACCGCGACCGTTGGAACAACACCAATTGCATCCCGGAAGAGGTTTCTGGCATCCCGCTGCCTGAGTCTTCCGAATAGGGTAATTGCATTCGGCACTCTGGCTTTCGCAACGAGCGCCGCATCTCGGTAATGGTGAGCGAAGTCGATAAGCATGTCAGATTCACCCGAGACGACACGGACTCCAATATCTACAAAACCTTTCGCGATGAGGGGCAGCAACTTCGTGCTCAGAGCACGATGTGAAGCGCGTAAGCCGGTGTAAGAGCCAAGGAGCCATACCGTAGGCCGAAGTGGAAGTGGAGCTTCTTCATGCTCCAACCGTGCACGAGTGCTCAGCCGGTCTGTTACTTGCCGATGAAGCGACTTCCCATGCCGCGTGATCTGCGCTGGCTCAAGGCCGAATGGATAGCGCTCTTGTACGAATCCAAGTAGACGCCTAACAAGTGCAACACAATCGGACTCTTTACCTAACAGCCTGTGGTGAAAGTCTAGATTCCAGAAGCAGAAAATATTCAAGAATCCACAAGGTGTGTTTGTAGAATGCGGCCATGGCAATGGGAACGCGGCAGCAGCGGATTCGCCAGGAAGATATGTGGATTGCGCACACACAGTTGGCTTTGTCGCCTGGACATCCTTTTTATCAGCGACTCAATCAGTTGATCGAGGGTGAGGGCTTTGACGAGTTTGTCGAGGCCCGATGCGCGAAGTTTTATGAGAGTGCCAATGGGCGGCCCTCGTTGACGCCCGGAATTTATTTCCGCTCTCTGATGATTGGGTATTTCGAGGGGATCGACAGTGAGCGTGGGATCGCGTGGCGATTAGCCGACTCGTTAGCGTTGCGGAGCTTTGTCGGCATCGCCTTGGACGAGGAAACGCCTGATCATTCGACCATCTCGCGCACGCGGCGGAGGATCGATGTGGATACGCACCGGGAAGTTTTTGCTTGGGTGCTGGGACTGTTAGCGGATCGAGGGCTGGTGAAGGGGAAGCGAGTGGCGATTGATGCAACGACGCTGGAAGCCAATGCGGCGATACGTTCCATTGTGCGGCGGGATACGGGGGAGAGCTACGAGGAGTTTCTGGTCCGGTTGGCCCAGGCGTCGGGGATCAAAACACCCACGCAGGAAGCGTTAGCGCGGCTGGACCGCAAGCGGAAGAAGCGGATGTCGAACCGGGAGTGGAAGAGTCCAACGGACGGAGATGCACGCATTGCCAAGATGAAGGACGGGCGCACGCACTTGGCCCACAAGGCCGAGCATGCGGTGGACTTAGATACGGGAGCCGTAGTGGCGGTCACCTTACAGGGTGCAGACCAGACAGGGTGCAGACCAGGGGGACACAACGACACTGGATGAAACCTTAAGCGAGGCCGGCATGGCGGTGGCCGAGTTAGTGGGGCGGGAGGCAACGCTCCGACCCGAGGACAAGCCGAAGGTGAATGTGCAGGGGATCGAAGAGGTGGCGACCGACAAGGGGTATCACAGCAGTGCGGCGGTCAAGCGGGTGAAGGGATATGGGGTGCGAAGCTACATGCCCGAGAAGCAACAGAAAGGCCGACGGCGGTGGGTTGGCCAAGCTGAGGAACAGCAGGCGGTCTATCAAAATCGGCGACGGGTGCAGGGTGAGTATGGCAAGAGCCTACTGAGGAAACGTGGCGAGTTGGTGGAACGCAGCTTTGCCCACTGCTACGAGACCGGAGGGATGAGGCGCACTCATCTGCGTGGACATCAAAATATCTTGAAGCGGCAACTGATTCACATCGGAGCCTTTAACCTGAGCTTGATCCTACGCGGTGTTTTGGGCGCGGGCACACCACGGGAACGGAAGAACCGAAGTGGAATGTTATTCTTGCGACTTTTTCTCTTCTTCCCGTGCTTGGAGGTGCCGAATCATGGGTTGACACCCAGAGCTTATGCTTCCTCGACTGTTTGGGCTGCCCATCGTCTCCTCAAACAACATTGCAGAACTCGTCGAATTTCAGCACCTTTTACCACGGGCTGCTAAGTTGCAGATCTTGGTGTCGGCAAAGTGGAACGGCAGCTGGTCAGCCTTCAGGTCAGGGAAACATACAGGAATCAAGGGCACGCCAAGCATCCAGAGTGCACCGAATTCGATGTTGATCCACGTGCGATTCACAGAAGTGTGACTTAGCAGCGAGATCGCTGGGGCACACGTACTTAGCGAATTGCGGACCGTCTGACGGATTGATTCCCCTATCTCGATGCTCTTCGCGTCGTCGCTTGACCTAAACACTTTTAGCAGCCCGCGAAAGGCACCTGACACAGTGATATCGATAGCCTCAGCAACGTCCTTGTCCGCATGGGCATGAGACAGGAAGCACTTGAGTGGCCCACTGCTCATGATTTTCGGTTCTCTGGAGCGCGTCATCGTCCTTCTCCTCACATCCGCCCACCCAACCCAAAAGTCGTACCCAGGCGAGATTCTACACTGGTCCTGAAATGAAACATAAAAACTAACAATCCGGAGATTGACCCTCGGCCAAAACCCCTGCATCCGATCCGCTTGAAAAGTGAAGATATGGAAGCAGCTGAGAGAACGCTGGAAAACTGGTACATGATCGAAAGAGCAGTGGTGCTTTAGCATACGGAGATTTTGATGAGATGACTGTGGAGGTTCGCCGCCAAAGTCCCGCAGGAATGGTATCGATACGATGCCCAGGGGCTCTTCCGGCTTGTCGGCACGCTCTACAAGCGCCGCTCCCTCATCCGTAACTTCATCACCGCCCTCCAGTCGAATGGGTCGCAGAACCGAAGACATATGCAACGCGCCAGCGCCGGCTAGAGAGATCGATCGAATGGCTGGCGGAAGGGAAGTCGCGGAATTGCGAGTATGAACGGTGTTGAGCTGATCTACTTCTTCTCTCCCAAAATCTCTTCCTCTTCCTTCCCTTGCTGGCTGAGTTGGAGGATCACGCCGTAGTCTTCCAATGTTGAGGTATCGCCGGCCACCGACTTGGTGGTTACAATCTCGCGCAGCAGGCGGCGCATGATCTTGCCGCTACGCGTCTTGGGCAGTGCGGCGACAAAGTGGATCTTCTCCGGACGCGCCAGGGCCCCGATCTCCTGCGCAACCCATTCGCGCAGATTGTCATAGAGCTCGTCGCTTTCCCGTTCACTGGCTTTCAGCGTCACAAAGCAATGAATGGCCTGGCCCTTCAACTCATGCGGAGCGCCTACCACCGCCGCCTCCGCCACAGATTTATGCCGCACCAGGGAAGATTCAACTTCCATGGTGCTCAGGCGGTGTCCGGCTACGTTGATTACGTCGTCCACGCGGCCCAGCAGCCAGTAGTAGCCATCCTCATCGCGCTCGGCTGCGTCCCCGGTGAAATAACGGCCAGGGAACCGCGACCAGTAATTCTCTTTGAATCGTTCCGGATCTTTGTAAAGCGTGCGCAGCATGGAGGGCCACGGTTTGGTCAATATCAGGAAGCCTTTTCCTGCGCCCTGGATGGCGTTGCCTTTGTCGTCCACAATCTCCGGATGAACTCCAGGTAACGGACGCGTGGCTGAACCCGGCTTGGTGGAAGTCGCGCCGGGAACTGGGGAGATCAGGATGCTCCCAGTCTCAGTCTGCCACCACGTATCCACAATGGGACAGCGTTCCTTACCAATGACCTTGTGATACCACTTCCAGGCTGCCGGATTGATGGGCTCGCCCACGGACCCAAGTAGACGCAACGAGGAGAGATCGCGGCCTTCCGGCCAATGATCGCCCTGGCGGATAAAAGAACGAATGGCCGTGGGGGACGTATAAAAAATGTTGACGCGATACTTTTCAATGATGCGCCAGAAGCGGTCTGCTTTTGGCCAATCGGGGGCGCCTTCGTACATCAGCGTCGTCGCTCCCGCGGCCAGAGGACCAAAGACCACATAAGAGTGTCCCGTCACCCATCCAATATCAGCGGTACACCAGTAAACATCATCCTCACGGATATCGAACACCCATTTCATCGTGGCCAGCAGCTGGGTCAGATAGCCGCCGGTGGTGTGTACCACGCCCTTTGGTTTTCCGGTTGTTCCCGAGGTGTACAGCACGTAGAGCGTGTGTTCACTGTCCAGGTGCTCGGCGGGACAGGTCTCGGGCTTGCCGGTTGTCAGGTCGTCCCACCAGTGGTCCCGCCCGCTCTTCATCTCAGTTAAGGTGTCCTGGCGCTTGTAGACGATCACATGTTTCACGGTTGGACACTCAATCAGGGCGTCATCCACATTCTGTTTGAGTGGAACGTTCTTGCCACGACGCAGTCCTCCGTTGGCCGTAATCACAACTGCGGCTTCCAGGTCCTGAATGCGGGCCTTCAATGCCTCAGCGGAAAATCCGCCGAAAACAACGGAATGAGGAATCCCCAGGCGGGCGCAGGCGAGCATGGCAATCGCTGCTTCCGGGACCATGGGCATGTAAATGATGGCCCGGTCCCCGGTCTTGAGTCCCAACTCCTTCAGCGCATTGGCAAACTTGCAGACTTTGCGGTACAGCTCCTGATAGGTGAGGATACGCTGCTCAAAATTCTCTCCTTCCCAGATGATGGCCGCCTTGGTGCGCTTCCAGGAAGTCAGGTGACGGTCTACGCAGTTGTAGGTCAGGTTGGTCTTCGCGCCCACAAACCATTTAGAGAATGGCGGATTCGACCAATCGAGCACCTTGTTCCAGGGCGTGAACCAATGCAGAGCTTTGGCCTGTTCTGCCCAGAATGCTTCTGGGTTTTCGCTGGCAGACTTGTACATCTGCTCGTATTCCTGCACTGATTTGATTTGAGCGGACTTGCTGAACTCTGCCGGCGGATTAAACTTTTCGTGTTGTTCCATGGCGTGCAAATTCTAACGCAGTAGCTGCCCTCCGGGCTATGCTGCACAAATCGCACCCCGGGCAAGCGTAGCTATCGTGAAACGCGGTCCTTCACAGGTCCGATGGCTTCCCGGACCGCGTGGCTCAGTTGCTCGGGATCGGCAATCGGCGGCTGGCAGGTGAAACCACTGCAGAGAACTGCTACCGTCCTGCTCTGCTGGACTTCTGGCAGGTTGGGAATAGTCTCCGCCAGGGCCGGAGGAAGCATCTGCGGCACGATCTCTCCGTGCGGCAACTGGAGCACAGATTTGTTCAGAGAGAAATGCGCGATGGCGGCAGCATGCAGGCGGCCGGCTGCTTCTCCGCTGCCTGCCACCACAATCTGGGTGTGCGGGTTCAGATACATGTCCAGCGCAATGCCATAGGTGGAAGCAAACAATCCATAGTGTTCAGCGATTCCGGCAAATGCTTCGAGTGTGTCCTCGGCCAGATCGCGGAATTTCGAAAGGTTCGTATAGGCATGCAGGCGCAGCAGTGCGATTGCTGCCGCCGGGTTTCCTGCCGGCGTGGGCGAATCCTGCAGCGGCTTGCGTCGCGCCGTCAGCGCGCCCAATATCTGGCCGTCGGAGGCCATATCGAAAAATCCGCCGCCGCTGGAATCGTGAAAGCGGTCGATCATCATCTCCGCAATTTTGCAGGCAAACTTGAAGTAGCTCAGGTCGGCGGTGGCCTCGTACGCATCCAGGCACGCAATGGCGGTGAAGGCATAGTCGTCCAGCACTCCGGAAAATTGCCGTCCGGCAGCCTGCGGATCAGAGTAGGCGATCACATGCTGCAATCCCGTCTCCGGGTGCCACCCTTGAGAGAGGATGCGGTCCAGCGAACGCAAAGCAAATTTGCGCGCCGAGTCCAGCTTCAGCACCTGGCTGGCCTGGAGATAAGCTGAAATGCACAGCGCATTCCAACTTACATAAACCGTCTTGTCGACATAGGGCGTGGGACGATTCAGCCGTGCCGCATACATCTTCTTCTCGGCAGATTGCAGGATGCTCGCCGCTTCCGCGGCGGTTCTGTTCAACCGCTTGCCAATGTCCTCCAGGCTGGCGCGGACGTGAAGGACGTTCTTCTCATGATTGTGGTGCATCTCGCCCACTTCGTTAATGTCATAGCGCAGCGTCGCGGCTTCCAGTTCTTCGCCGCTCAGGACTTCCCGGGTTTCTCGAAGGGTCCATGTGAAGTAGTCGCCATCGTCGTCCAACGAGTAGTCGGCGTCCTGCGAACCATAGAAACCGCCGTGCTTCTGATCGGTAAGCCATTCGTCCATCCAGCGGATCATGTCGCGCGCCACCACCGAGAAAAACTCGCTTCCGGTCACCTGGACGGCATGGACGTAGTTCTTCAGCAGCTCCGAGTTGTCATACGACATTTTTTCGAAGTGCGGCACCATCCAATGTTCGTCTACGGAATACCGGTGGAAGCCGCCGGCCAAATGGTCGTAGACGCCGCCTTGCGCCATCTTTTCCAGGGTGGTGGTTACGATTCCCAGCAGCGATTGATGTCCGGTTTCCGCGTGCCGCTGCAGCAGCAGGTCAATGGCGCTGGGATGAGGAAATTTTGGCGCCGAGCCGAACCCGCCATGCTCCGCGTCGTACAGCTTGCGCGCCGATTCCACAATGCCGTCAATCAAATGCTGCCCCACGGAGCCTGACTTGCCGGTAAACGATTCTGCCTGGCTGATGGCTGCCATCACGCTGTCAGCCGATTCATGTACTTCCACATTCTTTTGTTTGTAAGCTTCAGCCAGGCTCAGCAGCACCCGGCGGAAACTGGGCCGCCCATGGTAGTCCTGGGGAGGGAAGTACGTTCCCCCGTAGAAGGGCTTGCCTTCAGGCGTAAGAAAACCCGTAAGCGGCCACCCACCTTGCCCGCTGATTGCCTGTACGGCGGATTGATATCGGCTGTCCACGTCAGGGCGCTCATCGCGGTCTACCTTGATGGCGATGAAATGCTCGTTGATGATCTGCGCGATCTCAGGATTCTCGTACGACTCGCGGTCCATCACATGACACCAATGGCACCAGACTGCCCCGATATCCAAAAGAATAGGTTTGTTTTCTTTCTTGGCCTTCTCAAACGGCTCCGGCCCCCATTCGTGCCAGTGAATAGGCTGGTGCATGGCTGAACGAAGATAAGAGGAAGAGGCGCGGGCGAGAGAATTGAGGGTTTCGGTGCTCACTAAGATAGTGTATCGCTAGTCCTGGAATGGAGCTTCGGTCATCGGGCGCCGGATCGACCTCGACGCGATTCGCTCAGGTCTCCCTCCCAACGAACCTTGCCTCTGAGCCGCCGGATCGCAGTCTGAGCGTGGGTATTAATCAACAACCGTAAACCAGCTTCCACCGCCGCCTTCTTTGTACGCGCTCCGCTGCATCGTATCGCCTCGCGCATTAACCGATCATCGATTTCGATCCTTGTTCGCATGAATGCATTTCCCCGAAACGTAAACAAAGCAAAGAATTATTTGTGCGTATATACAAACATGTATATACTATCTTATAGGAGGTAGCGATGGCGGTTGCGCGAGTATTTAAGTCAGGGAACAGTCAGGCAGTCAGACTTCCCAAGGAGTTTCGCTTTAAGAGCCGGGAAGTAAAAATCTTTCGGCGAGGAAGCGAAATTATCTTGCGGGAGGATTCAAGCCCAATGGGCCGCGCCTTTGACATTTTGGCCGATCTCCCGGAAGACATGTTTCCTGGCGGACGAAAAGATGATCCCCCGCAACGCCGGAAAGGGCTGAAATGAGTGCCAAGTACCTCTTGGATACGAATATCTGTATCTACATCCGCCAAAACCGGCCACCGGAAGTATTCGCACGCTTTCGAAGACTTAAGGCAGGCGACGCGGTATTGTCAGTAATAACGTACGGTGAATTGAATTACGGGGCCCAAAAGAGCCAACAAAAAGATAGGGCAATTGAACGGCTTGCTGAACTTATCCAGTTGCTTCCAGTTGTGCCATTACCCGAGGAATCTGCGCGCGCTTACGGAGAAGTACGCGCTAGTTTGGAAACGCAAGGCCAAATGATCGGGAACAATGACCTTTGGATTGCCGCCCATGCGAAGGCAGCCGGACTTACGTTGGTTACGAATAACGAACGTGAATTCAAAAGGATACCAGGACTGAAACTGCAGAATTGGGTTTCCTGAGTCTTACAATTAAGGATTCTGCCGCCCCCTTCTAAACTCGACCATCTCTGCGTCGTCCTGGTATCCACGCGCAACCCGCTGAACATCGGTGCAGCCGCCCGCGCCATGAGCAACTTTGGCTTTTCCTGCCTTCGGGTGGTCAATCCTTATGAACCGTCATTTCGAGAAGCCCGCTCCGCGGTAGGGGCCGCAGCCCTGCTCGAGGAGGCGGAAGAGTACAAGACCGTAGCTGAAGCCGTTGCCGATTGCACGTTGGTGGTGGGGACTACGGCAGCCCGCAACCGTGAACTGCACCATCCGCTCAAGCTGCTGACAGATGGTGCGCGCCTGATCCGCAAGCGGCTAGCCTCAGGTCGTGTGGCGCTGTTGTTTGGTTCGGAGAAGCGCGGCCTCTCCAACCGTGACCTGAGCTATTGCCACTGGCTGCTCCATATTCCCACTCGCGAGACTCACATATCCATGAACCTGGGGCAAGCCGTAGCTGTCTGCCTCTATGAACTGGCGCGCGCCGCAAAGACAGGAGCACAACCGCAAAAAATCAGATACGTCCACGCGGCTGAAGTTGAGAGAATCACCGCCATCCTTTTAGAAGCTCTCCAGGCGAGCGATTACCTGAACCCACGCTCGTCCGCTGCGTCCGAGGAAAAAGTGCGTCGCATGATTCGCCGATTGAACCTGACCGAAGACGACGCCCAGTTATGGCTCGGCATGCTGCGAAAGATTGTGTGGAAACTGAACAAAAATGGCAATTAACTGGAAAACGCAAATCACGAAGTGAGTTTTGCTTTTCTCCAGCAGCTAGCGGCCAGGCGCTAGAAGCTGAATTAGGAAGCCAGCAGCTTCTCCGCCACCCTGCAATACAAATCCACCGCCTCCAGCAGTTGCTTCTTGGCAATGAACTCGCGCTCGGTGTGGGCAACGTGGATTGAACCAGGTCCCAGCAGCACCGGCTCACCCCACTTGTTCAACGCTGGGATATCTGTAGTAAAGGCCGCGACCATGGTTTCAATCCCGGCTACGGTGCGCAGTTTGAGAAAGGGAATCTCCAGAACGAACTCTGTTTCGGCCAGCCCTGCAAGCGTCTCAACGATTTTCTGGCGCAACGGCGCCGAAGGGCCTACCAGGCGGTAAAGCACGTGGGCGCGAGCATGGTCAGGAATCACATTGGGTGCGCGACCGCCTTCCAACACGCCAATGTTCATCGTACATGGTCCGACCTCCGGGTTTTCGGGTAGCGTCATTTCCCGCAATTGGCCCAGAGCATCGAGCAGCTTGTTAATGGCCGATTCTCCCAACTGTGGATAAGCGGAGTGCGCCATCTTGCCCCGAGCAGTGATCTCCACCCGCAACGCGCCCTTGGACGCCACAGCGATCTTGTTTTCCGTGGGCTCGCCATTGATCAGGAATTTGCTGCCCAGCGGACTCTCGTTGGCCACCTTCGCGCCCAGACTATCGCGTTCCTCGCCCACAACAAAGAGCATGCCTACCGCCGCGCCCTGTCCGCGCAGGCGCTCGCAGGCGGCAATCTGCGCGGCAATAATTCCCTTGGCATCGCACGAGCCGCGTCCATAGATGTTTGCGCCATCTTCGGATGAGGGAATGAACGGCGGCACCGTATCCATGTGGGTGGAGAACACCAGCTCTGGCCTGCCGCCGTCTACCGTCGCCTGGACATTGAAACGTCCGTGCGCAACGGGCATTTTGTGGACGGTATAGCCCAGGCGGTAGAGTTCGTCATACAGGGCAGCGCCAACGGCAGCCTCGTTGCCGGTTGTGGATTCAATGTCAACCAGATGGCGGGTTAAGTGGAGCGGATCCATGGCCGGACTCAAGCATAAATCCTGGCTCGAATTCAGGGAAATGGCCTCTCATGATCGGCCGGAGCGAAAAGCGGCAGAAATGGTGGTAAAACAAAAGTGTGGCCGCTCCAATCAAATCGTTCTTTCTGGATGGGCCGGCAGGCAAGCTCGAAGCATTGCTGAATGCAGGCCTGCCTGATGCCACCCATTCCGCTCTCGTCTGTCACCCTCATCCGCTATATGGCGGCACCATGCACAACAAAGTTGTCTATCACGCCATGAAAGCCCTGAACGGTTTTGGCTTCCCCGCCCTGCGGTTCAACTTTCGCGGAGCAGGTTTGAGTGAGGGGCGGCACGACCAGGGACGCGGCGAAGTGGAAGACGTTCGCACGGCCCTGAACTGGCTGGATTCGGAATACCGCCTGCCCATTCTGTTCTGTGGTTTTTCCTTTGGCGCAGCCACGGGACTGCGCGCCGCCTGTCCCGATTCGCGCATTGTGGGCGTAATCTCCCTGGGAACGCCGGTGTCCGCGGAAGGCCGGGTCTATGCCTATAAGTTTCTCGAGAATTGCAACAAGCCGAAACTCCTTGTGAGCGGGTCGCACGATCAGTTTGGCCCGGAGAAAACCTTAAGAGAGCTATTTGCCATTCTCGCCGAGCCCAAACAGTTTGTGCTGGTAGATGGCGCGGATCATTTTTTTGAAGGCCATCTCGCCGCCATGCAGGCGGCAATTCACCATTGGGTCAGGCAGTTTTTCAAGCCGGGAGAGCAGGCCGAGGCCATCTGATGTCCGCCAGTCATGCCATGCGCTCCGCTGCGCGCGAGATGTTCTTGCATGCCCTTGCTGAATCCAGTGTTGAGAAGGCTTTTGCGCGGCATCTCTCGTATGAGAGTGGGGTATTGCGCGTGGGTGATGACCTCTATCCGCTCAGTTCCTATTCCCGCATTCTTGCCGTCTCCTTCGGCAAAGCCGGCCACCGCATGGCTGAAATCCTCTCCAGCATGGTGGGAACAAGGGTGCAAGGCATTGTTGCCGACCCCAACCCGCCTTCTCACCAGCTTCCCGGATATCGCTACTTTACCGGCGGCCATCCCCATCCCAATGCGGAATCATTTCGCGCCGCGGAAGCCATTCTGAAATCGCTGGCGGGACTCAATTCAGAATCGCTGGTGCTATTTATGGTGAGTGGCGGGGGCTCCGCTGTGGTGGAGAAGCCGGCGGACTCAGAGATTTCGCTTGCTGATCTCACTACCACCTACCGCGCCCTTGTGCACTCCGGCGCGCCGATTGTCCAGATCAATGCCGTGCGCAAACACCTTTCCGCCGTCAAGGGCGGACGCATGGCCCAGGCGGCGCAAGGCGCTCAGCAGGTTTCCATCCTGGTCTCTGACGTTCCGGAAAATGCCCTTGATTCGCTCTCCTCCGGGCCTACCATGCCGGACTCGAGCACTGCGGAAGATTGTTACCGCATCGTGAATGAGCATCGCATGCTGGTGGATTTTCCGGCTGCCGTGCGCGAACTGTTCGAGCATCATTTGCTGGAAGAGACTCCCAAGGCAGGCGATCCTGTTTTTATCCGCTCGCGCTGGTGGAAGGTGCTATCCAGCGAGACTGCGGAAAGGGCCGCCGCCGCTGCCGTTGCCCAGCACGGGTTTGTGGTGGAGATAGATCACTCCTGTGACGATTGGGACTACGCCAGGGCTGCCGATTATTTGCTCGAGCGCCTGCGCCAATTGCGGCAGGGAGTCGCAAAGACCTGCCTCGTCTCCGGAGGAGAAGTCACGGTGAAAGTCAGCGGCAATGCCGGCACAGGCGGACGCAATCAGCACTTCGCTCTTTACTGCGCCGGGAAGATTGCCGGAGAGAATATTACCGTTCTCAGCGCAGGAACGGACGGCATTGACGGCAACAGCCTTGCTGCCGGCGCCGTGGTGGATGGCACAACCCTGGAGCGCGCTCGAGCGCAGGGCTTGGATGCAGGCGGGCATCTGCGCGGCTTCAACGCCTTTCCTCTGCTGGAAAAACTCGGAGACACAATCCACACCGGCCCGACGGGAACGAACGTGCGGGATCTGAGGATTTTGCTGGCGTACTGATTCAGCGATTTTTTCCAGCTTGCCTCGAAACCAAGTGCGGGGTCGCTACTTCTGCCAGGCTGGCTTGGGGCGAAGGAGTGCGTAGTGATCCATCGCGCAGGTCGATAACACACGAAACGAGGAACTGTTGGCGTTTTCTTCCGATAACCCGATATACCGATTGCCTCGCCTGACGGCTGCTTACTTTCTCCTTGCAACCACCTTCAGCTCATCCGCGGCAAGAATCTTCTTGATTTGATTGCGTGCATGAATGGCCCAGGGGCCAACGGTATCCAGCCGGGCGTAAGCCTGCCAATGGCGCAAAGCCCTGCGCGGCTGGCGGGATTTGTCATAGGCCAGGGCCAGGTTGTAATGAGCGTCGGCATAGGTAGGGGCCAACGCGATGGCGGAGTTATAGGCGCGGATCGCATCCTGGAGGCGTCCGGTCTCGTCCAGCACATTGCCGAGATCAAAATACGCAAGAGCGTAACGCGGATCCACCTCAATGGCTGCGCGATAGTAGCGTTCAGCCAGAACGTAATCCTGGCGGTTGTAATAGAGCGTTCCCAGGTTGATATGGGCGGCGGCGTGGGTGGGATCCAGTTCCACGCATTTGTTATAGGCCTGAATCGCTTCCGTCTGCGCTCCCGGATCTTCTTCCAGCGCCACGCCTCGGGCAAAAAACTCGGCCGCAGTCTCCGCTGTACGCATAGGCTGAATCTTGGAGGGCTCGATCACCCGTCGCTCGGTGAAGTCCATCACAAACTGGCCCGCCAATGGCTCTACGGAGGCTCCATGATGCCGGAACGCTACGCGGGACTTGCTGGCGAAGACGCTCGCTTCCAGAAGCGGGTTTTCCATTCCAGCAACTTGTTGCATCATGGCCTGCAGTGACTCCCGTATCACTGCTGGCCGCACACGCTTGGCGCGCAGCTCACGCAGTTGTCGCAGCTGCAGAAGATCAAAAAAGGAATAGACTTCCGTGACGGGAATGAGCCCGGCCTTCTCCCAACCTGCCAACTGCCGGGCAGAGATGCGCAGCATGCGCAGGACGTCCGCTCGCTGGTATCGGTCCACTGTGGTCCTGAAAGCTACAGGTTTATCCTCTACAACATATGATTATGCAAACCGTGAGTGCAATTGGCAAGAGCAAAGTTGCTGAATTTAATGGAGAAAGGTGCTGGCACTGTGGAAAAGCAGGCACATGGAGCGGAAAAGGCACCCAATCTCCCGAATGCCCAAACGTCGGGACCTGGGCCGCTCACTTTACGCCCCAGAATTCATCTTTTAGAATCGAATTGCAGGCCGACGTAGCTCAGTTGGTAGAGCAGTCGATTCGTAATCGACAGGTCATCGGTTCAAGTCCGATCGTCGGCTCCACCCCCCTTGCCGTAGTCAGCGGAAATCAGTACATCGCCGTCATTCAGAGGTATCGTGTTTTGAGGGAGAACCCAATGAAGCAACAGAGAATGTCAATTTCAGTTCCATCGCTGCTGTTTGTTCTTAGCCTGCTCTTTATCGTGAGCGTGCGTGCCGAGGAGAAGCGCATCGGGAAATCCGATCTGCCTCCCGCTGTTCAGAAGGCTGCGGACGAACAAAGTAAAGGCGCCACTGTCAAGGCCTACAACAAAGAGATTGAAAACGGGAAAGTCGAGTACGAGGTTGAATTGATCGTGAACGGGCACTCCAGGGATGTGAGCATGGATCCACAAGGAAATATCCTCGAAGTCGAGGAAGAAGTGGCGCCGGATTTGCTCCCTGCAGCCGTCCGGGATGGCCTGCAACAAAAGGCCGGCAAGGGGACTATTGTAAAAGTCGAGTCCCTCACCAAACACGGCACCCTCGTGGCCTATGAAGCCCAGGTGCACACAGGAGCAAAACACTCTGAAGTTCAGGTCGGGCCGGATGGCAAGCCTCTCGGCCACAAAGAGTGAGCAAATGCCTGCAGACGAGCTCTTTAAAAAAAGACGAGCTCTTGAAATAAAGCCGAGCTCTTGAAAAAAAGACGAGCTCTTGAAATAGGCTCTTGAAATAAAGACGAGCTCTTGGAAAAAGATTGGGCGGCCTGTGGCCGCCCGTTCCCTGATCTGCCTACTTCTTGTCGTATTTCAGGGCTTCCTGCAACTGCTTAATTGCATTGTCCACCGCTTCGATGGCTTCTTTCTTGTGTCCACCAAAGTCATGGGCTGCTGTCTCAAGTTCGTGCCTGGCTTCGCGTAGCTCGCGAATGGCCGCGCGAATATGAGGATGCGGTTCAGCAGCTGCCGGGGCGGCTGGGTTGGGTGCGTTCGCCGGGGTCGCGGCAGTCATGACGGCGGGCGTCATGGTCATCAAGGCAAGCAACACGATTCCCGCGGAAAGTTTTTTCAACATGTAGATACTTCCTCCTTTGTAGCGCCAGGTTGTGGCGCTCAGCAACGTAAAACGCAACTTGCCAGGATAAGTTGCATGAACTTTACTAAATACTCGCTGGTCCTTCTCCGCAATGAGCTCCAGCCAGAGTCATAGACTGTTGAATCCGGTTAAAAACCAGTCGCAAGCACCATGACCCTTGTTCGAGTGTTGAAGGTTTGAGTTCTTCCCTGTAACCTGTACCCTGTAACCTATTCCCTAATAACCTGTTCCCTGTAACCTGTCGCAATGGAAACCGCACTCGATACACTCAACGCCAAAATTTTTACCGCGCAGTTGCACACCAGATTCAAGGTGCAGCCCGCCGCCGCGACTCCACTGGAATTGGAACTGTTTGAGGTGGAGGAGCGCGATACCTCGCCGAAAATAGAGCTTTTTTCCCTGCGGTTTCGCGGTCCGCGGACGCCCCGGCTGCCGCAGCAGATTCACCGGCTGGAACACGAAAAACTGGGCACGTTCAGTATCTTCCTGACCGCGATTGGCGCCGATGAAGAGGGCATCGCCTACGAATCAGTCTTCCAACGCCTGCGCAAAAAACCGGCATGATTTCAGGACAAGAGGTTACATTGCGTCCGGCAAGCGATGCAGACGATGAGTTTCTCCTCGCTGTATACTCGAGCACCCGCGCGGACGAGCTGGCGCAGCTCCCTTGGAGCGCGGAACAAAAGGATGCATTTGTGCGCATGCAATTTGCCGCCCAGAAGCGCCACTATCGGGCAGAATATCCGCAAGCGGACCACAACATTATCTGTGACGATGGAATTCCGGTAGGCCGGATTTATCTGGATCGCGGTGGGCTGGCGTTCCACATCCTGGACATTACCGTCCTGCCTCAACATCGGAACGCCGGAATCGGTTCATTTCTGTTGCGTCAGGTGCTGGACCAGGCCGCCAGGGCGGCAAAGCCGGTCACCATTTACGTGGAAAGCTTCAATCGCTCCCTGCGGCTGTTTCTTCGCCTGGGTTTTCAGCGCGCCGAAGAGAACGGCTTTCAACTGCTGCTGAAAAAATTGCCGGATCCAGGCCTTTAGCTGGCACTGGCAAGGTCATGTAATCTGCCAGGGCCTCTAGCCAAGGGCTAAAGGCTAAGAGCCAAAGGCTTCACTACAGTCTGTTAATCACAGCCGTATATTTCTGGTGCCCGTCAGGAACGATCAACAGCGAGAACGTGCCCAATCCGGCATGCTCAAAGTTGTAGGTGTCCTGCGGCAGCGGCTTCGTCAGAAGTCCTAGGAAAGACAGCATGAATCCCGTGGTAGTGACTGGGTGAGAGGCGTGTTTTGGCGGTACCGCCATGGCGCCCACGTTCACTGGAGCTAGAGCCGGAAGGTCCTCGACCGCTAGCAGCCGCAGCCACACCGGGCTGGATTTACCCGACGCTGGTGAAACTTGAAAGCTTGAGCCTATCTCGCGATTAAAACTAGCGCGCTCCAGGCGTTGCAGTCCGGCATTGTCCACCGGGTGGACGGGCGTTTGCTTTTTGGGACTGTTCTTCATTCCCGTCTTAATTCCCGCCCAGCTCTGCAAGGGAGCGGCCGCACATGCCATCGCCGCAAAAACACTGTTGCGTAACAACCGCCTTCTGGAAACCGACATTTGTACTCCTCCACCCTCTCGATTCCTGAAGAATCAGGTTGGCTCCTTCAGAGGGTCTTTATCCTGGACTTTGTGGGGGAGTAAATACTGTAATCTTAAAATTCTCTAATTTCCAGCAGAAACTCGCGTTTTCGAGAAATTCCACACATTCGTACTCAAATCCTTCCTTTTGCAATAACTTATGATCCATGAGACAGGGATCGGCTTGAAATGGGAAAACGCCGGAAAATGCCACAAATCGGAGTTTTTCCTTGACAAACCCGCCTCAGTGAAGCAGAGTAGCAGATTAGTTTCCCCCCTTAGCTTGGTTGCAGGAACAATTCCTGCAGGAACAATTCCGCTCCCCCCGGAGTTCAGGGGAGTGTTTGCCGTTTTGTTTTTTTTGTTTGACGCCTGGATCAGGTATTCAGGGCTGAAGGAGTATCATTCGTGAATCGATGGGTTTTGCCGTCCCGCCGCCTAGTTTTCGTGTGTTCTGTAATCTTCCTTTCATTTCTGGTTTTGAACTTGCCGCTGCTCGCAGCTGGCCCCGCGCCGGTTCAAAATGGGCCTAGCGGGCCCAGGATCTGGCTGCAGGAAAACCAGCCGTTGCCTGTGCAGCACATCCCGGTTGCTCTTAGCAACGGGCAGGGCATGGCGGTTGCCGACTCTTCAGCCTTGTCAGGAATGGGCCAGGGCCAGCCAGTTTCCATGGCTTCGGCGGATCTCGACGCGGACGGCTTTGACGATCTGCTGGTGGGCTATAGCGCCGGCGCGGGCGGATTCATCAGCATCCATCGCGGCAACATCGATGCCTTCGCGCCGCAGAGCGATGCTTCATTCCAGGCCATCGGCCGCGGGCAGTTTCCTTCTCCTTTCCTTTTGGAAGCCAGGACCTTCAGTGTTCCAGTGAGCCCGGATTTCATGGCTCTGGGCGATTTCACCGGCAGTGGTAATAGAGATTTGGCGGTCGCATCCAAGGGCGGAAGTGCGCTCTACATTTTTCCCGGTGATGGCAAGGGTAATTTTGCTGCGCCACAAACCGTGAATTTAGCGGGTGGCGTCAGCAGCCTGGCGGCGGGAGAGCTTGGCCACACTCCTGTATTGATCGTGGGTACTTCGCGTTCGCTGATGGTGTATGTGTATTCACCGCAAGGATTGACGGCTCTGGCCAGCTACCCTCTGGCTGCTCCGGCATCGAATATTCTTTTTGGCGACTTTGGCGATCCGGGGCTGGATGTAGCTTTTCTCTCCGGGGGCAAGATCCAAATCCTGCGCTCTTCGACCATGCAGGTGGCGACCGTCTCCTTGCCAGTGACTGTGCAGGCGTTTGCTCTGGGCACATTCATTTATGACCGCAGCTATGGGCAGCAGATCGCGCTGGTGGCGCCGGATGGCAGCATCAAGTTTGCGGCTCGGAACGAGTTTGATCCGCGAGTGTACTCAGTCGCTGAATTCCAGGCCATTCGCCAGGCGAAGATGAACCGCCAGCCGGCCCCGGCTTTTGTTCCCGTGCCTTCGTTCCCGGCGAACGGGTGGAAGATCGTGGAAAGTTTTCCCGGGGCAGCGGCGCTGGGAGCCAATCAGGCGCCTTTGATATTTCGCACGCGAATCTCCATCAACGGTGCGGACGATGTGATGGTGTTGAACGCATTTTCCGGGCAACTGTCGCTGGTTTCACATGGAGACGGGCAACCGGGTGCGCAGACGTTCCAATCCGGGCAGGTATCGCTGCGGCCTTATTCCGGAACGCCGATTGCGGCGCTGCCGATGCGGCTGAACGTGGACGGCCGGCTGGGAGTGATGGCCATCCATAGCAATGAGGTTGCGCCATCGTTGATGGTGCCGATTCCGGACCCAACATTTTTCGTAAACAAAGATACTGACACGGCCCCCACTTCGCCCATCGCGAATGCCTGCAACAACACGAGCTTTGCCGATGTGTCGTCCTCCTGCAGCTTGCGCGAAGCCGTCCTTAAGGCCAATGGCGACACCATCATGCTCCAGGCCGGGCACACCTACTCGTTGACGATCGGCAGGGGAGCTACACAAGACTACAGCGGCAATACGGGTGCCCTGTACGTAAACCATACGGCGACGATTGTTGGAGGAAACCAGAACACTACCGTTATTCAGTGGGGCACTCCCGGCACCGGCACGGCGGACATGGTGATGGCGGTAAATGAGGATGTAACGACAACGACCACAGCAACGGCGAGCCTGTCCAACCTGACGATTCAAAACGGCGTAAACCACGGAGCGAGCGGTCTTGATGGCGATGGCGGTTGCATGGAGTTCGACACGGGAACGAATGGCACGGCCACGCTCAGCTTGACCAACGTCACGCTGCAAAACTGCAGCACGCTTCAGGGCGGCGGCGGTGGAATAGTCATCTTTAACTTTGTCACCCCTGCCGGCGCGGGCGGCGTGACGATCAGCAACAGCATCATTCAAGGCAATTCAGTCGTTAACACAGGCTCGGCAGGAATCGGTGGCGGCATCGCCATTAATTTTGATGCCCACATGACGATGACTGCCAGCCAGGTCCTGAACAACAGCGCGGTCCAGAACTGTACTCCAACGTGCGGCTTGGGCGCTGGTGGCGGCATTATTGGGTTTGCTCCGCAAAGTGTGAGCGCAGCCACAGGCGAGAGTTTCATCCACTCGAGCACGATTTCCGGAAACCAAGCAGCCGGGTTTGGCGGTGGAATCAATACAAGCGCGTCCATATCCATTGACCAGGGCACGGTGATCAGCGGGAATACAGCGGGCACAGACGGGAGCAATCCCACCGCTCACGCCAGCCAGGAGGGCGGCGGACTTTATCTGAATCCGGCGGCCAGTTGTCCTTTGTCATCTACTTGTACCGCCACCCTGGGCAAGCTGACGATCACCGGCAACAAGGCCACGGGCAACGGTGGAGGCATTTCCTACGGTAACGGCAGTGCAGGCACAGTAGGTGCTTTGAGTATGAGTTTCAGCCGCCTGGCGGGAAATACCACCAGTGGTGGCAGCGGAAGTAACCTGAGCAACAATCACGGTACGGCGACGGTGACCGACAACTGGTGGGGCACCAACAATCCTGCGACCACGATCAACAGCATCAGCGCGACCACAACGTTGGATCCCTTCATCGTCCTCACCCACAGGACGGTGACCCCAACAGACCCGCAGAAGATCCGCATTAATCAAAGCACCACCCTGACCGGAGACATGAGCGCGGACAATCATGGGGTCGCGGTCGGCTTAGCCAATCTTACGGAGATCATCGGGCTGCCCATCACCTTCGACAGTCCCGTATTGGGAACGATACCGCAGGCGCAGCCGGAAACGCTGAATGGGAACGCGCAGGCAACGGCCACCTTCAATGCCGGGGGTACATCGGGATTCGGTACTGCCAACGCCACCGTGGACCAGGCGGTTGTCCCGGTCAACTCCAATCTGATTTCCAGCGCTACGGAAACGGGCACTACGGCAACCATTACTACAGTCGGCGCCCATGGATACACCGCCAACGAGTTTGTCCGGATCTCCGGTGTGGGAGTAACCGGCTACAACAGCAGCCCTGCGACCCAGGTCTTTACCATCCTGAGCACGCCTACTCCTACCACATTTACTTACACCGCGAATGCTGCCGGTCTGGGCAGTTCCAGCGGCGGCACGGCCAACGCGGGCATCGTCATCCTGGAGCCACCCTCCATCGCCAAGAAGTTCAGCCCGGCTACAATCCAGACCACGGCCGGCGCCGGCACTACCGTCAGCACTATTACCTTTACTATCCAGAACCAGAACGTCGTCCCCATTGACGCAAGCTTTACCGACAATCTGCCGACCAATGTAGGTGTGAGCCCCGGCAGTCTGGTGGTAGCCACCACCCCCACCGTGGTCAACAACTGCGGCGGTACGGTCACGGCAACTGCCGGAGCCGGCAGCATCAGCTTCTCCAATACGACGTTGCCGGTAGGCGCCTGCACAATTCAGGTAAATGTCCAGAGCGCGGTTGACAATATTTACTCGAACAGCGTCACCATTGATTCCACGGACGCAGGTAATGGCAACACATCGAGTGACACCCTCAACGTCATCAATCCGCCGCATATCACCAAGAGCTTTGGCGTGTCCAGTATTCCATTTGGCGCGACCACAAGCCTGACCATCACCGTCAGCAACCCCAACCAGAACCAGACTCTGAGCGACATTTCGTTTACCGATACGCTCCCGAACAACGCTCCGGGCACTCTGGTTGTTGCTTCGCCCAGCGGCCTGAACAGCACCTGCACCGGTACTGCAAGCGGCAGCGCCGGCTCCGGCGCCGTTTCTCTGAACAGCGCCAGCCTCGCGCCCGGCGCAAGTTGCACGGTCTCTGTCAACGTGCAGGGCACGAAGGTAGGTGCGGCCAACAACAGCGTGACGGCGAGTGATGCCACGGCGGGAACCGGCAATACGGGTACTGCAAGTGAGACGGTCGTCAAAGCCGACACCACAACCACGGTAACTTCGTCTGTGAATCCGTCCGTATTCAGTCAGTCTGTGACCTTCACCGCAACGGTATCGCCGGTGGCGCCAGGCGCGGGAACGCCTACTGGCACGGTGACATTCCTGGATGGCGGCAGCCCGGTCGGCAGCGGCACCATTATCGGCGGCATAGCTACCTTCACGACCTCCGCTTTGGCGGTGGGCAACCACACCATCACCACCAACTATGGTGGTGACGGAAACTTCAATGGCAGCACCGGCTCGCTTACCGGCAATCCGCAGGTAGTCAATAAGGCGGACACCGCAACTACCGTAACTTCGTCTGTGAATCCGTCTGTCTTCGGTCAATCTGCGACCTTTACCGCCGTGGTCTCTCCAGTAGCTCCCGGATCGGGCACTCCCACCGGGACTGTAACCTTCCTGGATGGCGGCAGCCCCATCGGCACCGGCACATTGATCGGTGGCGTGGCCACGTTTACCACCTCCGCCCTGAGCGTAGGCAATCACACCATCACCACCAGCTACGGCGGTGATGGCAACTTCAATGGCAGCACGGGCTCCCTTACTGGCAATCCGCAGGTCGTCAATAAAGCTGATACCGCGACCACTGTAACTTCGTCGCAGAATCCGCAGACCGCCGGTCAACCTGTCACCTTCACGGCTACCGTTTCAGCGGTAGCGCCGGGGTCGGGAACTCCAACTGGGACCGTAACGTTCCTGGATGGCGGCAGCCCCATCGGCAGCGGCACATTGATCGGTGGCGTTGCCACCTTCACTACCTCGGCTCTGGCGCCAGGTAGTCATACCATCACTACGAACTATGGTGGAGACGGGAATTTCAATGGCAGCACGGGCTCCCTCACCGGCAATCCGCAGGTAATCACGCAGGCGAGCACCACGACCACCGTGACCTCGTCCGCGGGTACGATCACTCTCGGCAATACGGTCACCTTCACTGCGACTGTAACCGCCGCATCCGGAACGGCTACTGGTTTAGTCACCTTCTTTGATGGAAACACGCCGATCGGCAGCGCTCCGTTGAATGGAACTCCTGGAAACGATCAGGCCACATTCCCAACTTCATTGCTGTCGGCCGTCGGTTCGCCACACTCCATCACGGCAATCTACCAGGGCGCGACCGCTTTCGCGGGCAGCACCTCAGCGCCCATCACTGAAACGGTAAATCCGCGCACCAGCACAACCGGAATCGTTCTGAACCCGACCACCGTGGTAGTGGGTCAGTCCAGCACAGCTACGGTGACCGTCACCGATTCGGGACCGGTTCCTCCTGGTACCGCTGATACTTTCCAGGCCACAGGCGCGCCCGTAACTGGCCGCACTGGCTTCACCGCTACTCTGATCGCTGACGGTGCTGTGCTGATCACCGGCGGTACGGATGCGAACAACAACGTGCTGAACAGCGCGGAAGTGTATGCCGGTGGAACCTTCAGCGCCACTCCTGGAAATCTGAACACCGCCCGGACTGGTGCGGTAGCAGTACTGTTGCCCAACGCTAGAGTGCTGATCGCTGGCGGTTCGAGCGACGGCACCGCTAATGGCGCGCTGAACACCGCCGAGTTATTGGATCCCAATACCGGCACATTTGCACTCACCAGCCACAACCTGACCGCCGCGCGTTTCGGCGCAACCATCACATTGCTCAATACCGGCAAAGTGCTCATTAGCGGCGGCGTGAACTCTGGCGGCGTGCTGAATAGCGCCGAGCTGTATGATCCTGCGACTGATACCTTCACCGCCACCGGCAACCTGAACGCCGCGCGAACCGGCGCCTCCGCCACCCTGCTGGGAACCGGCAAAGTGCTGGTGGCAGGCGGTTCCAGCGATGGCACCGCCAATGGCGCGCTGAACAGCGCTGAACTCTTCGATCCCGCCGGCAACGCCGGCGCCGGAACCTTTACCGCGGTGGCCGGCTCTACCCCGACTCTTGCTGCCGGACGTTGGCAGCCGGAAGCGGCCCTGCTGTTGAGCGGCAAAGTCCTGGTCGCTGGTGGACAAAACTCCGGTGGCGCCTTGACCAGCGCCGATCTCTATGATCCGGTCGCCGATAGCTTTACCCCCAGCAACCACTCCATGGCCCAGGCGCGCGCCAACGGTTCGGCGGTCGCGCTGCCCAGCGGCACGGTGCTCCTCGCAGGCGGCACCACGAGCCAGGCTGTAGATCTGTACGACGCCGATAGCGACAAGTTCAATACCACCGGCAGCCTGCAGCAGTCCGACAGCGGGCTGGTCTCCACGCTGCTGAATAACGGCCAGGTGCTGGTCGTCGGTTTGACTACGGCCGCCAGCCCGGCATCAGATGCCGAGCTATATAGCCCATCCTTCAATCCGTTAGGCACAGTAGCCGTAACCTCCTCGGAGGCGACAGACAGTATCACCGGTGCATGCACGCTTACGACAAGCACCAGCACGGCCTCAACCTGCACATCGACGGTAACGCCGCAGAATGTTGCCACCAGTCCGCACACCATCACCGGAACCTATCCTGCAGATGCAGTGCACTCCGGCAGCAACAACACCGCAAGTCTGACCGTGAATCCGGATTCGACTACCACGACGGTTTTGTCATCGTCGAACCCATCGGCTTTCGGCCAGTCCGTGACCTTCACCGCCACGGTGACCGATAGCTCCGCCGGTTCTACCGCACAACCCACCGGCTCGGTACAGTTCGTAGTGGATGGAGTTAACTTCGGCTCGCCGGTAGCGCTGACCGGCGCGAGCAGCAATAGCAGCACCGCAACCAGCGCGGCCACGGCGACATTGTCGGTGGCCGGATCGCCGCACTCGGTGACGGCGAACTATGTCAACGCAGACGGAAACTTCAGCAACAGCACCGGCTCGCTCACCCCCGGTCAGACGGTGACTGCGGCCAGCACCAGCACGGCCGTGGTTTCGTCATCGAATCCTTCGGCGTTCGGCCAATCCGTGACGTTCACTGCTACCGTGACTGACATCTCGGCTGGGTCTACCGCACAACCCGCCGGCTCGGTGCAGTTCGTGGTGGACGGCGTGAATTTTGGTTCACCGGTAACGCTGGTGGGCGCGAGCAGCACCAGCAGCACGGCGACCAGCGCGGCCACGGCCACGTTGTCGGTGGCCGGATCACCGCACTCCGTAACCGCGAACTATGTGAACGCCGACGGGAACTTCAGCAACAGCACCGGCGCGCTCACCGGCGGTCAGACGGTCACGGCCGCCAACACCACTACTGCGGTAACCTCATCGTTGAATCCATCCGCCTTGGGCCAGTCTGTGACCTTCACCGCGACGGTCTCACCGGTCGCGCCGGGAACGGGAACGCCAACCGGAACCGTTACCTTCCTGGATGGCGGCAGCCCCATCGGCACGGGAACACTGAGCGGTGGAGGAGCCACATTTACTACGTCGGCCCTGGCCGCAGGCAGCCACACCATCCACGCCAATTATGGTGGCGACGGGAATTTTAATGTCAGTACCGGCTCGGTGACACAGGTTGTAGTGGCTCCGCCGCAAATTGCCAAAGCCTTCAACCCCGTTGGCATCCAGCCCAACGGCGTCAGCACCATGACCATTACAATTACCAATCCGGCTGCTAACACTGTCGCTGAAGCGGGAGTTGCTTTTGCAGATAATTTCCCGGCGAATTTGGTGGTGGCTACTCCCAACGGCCTTTCCACTGCGTGTAGCGATGGAAGTTCGCTCGGCGGTACTCCAACAGCGACCGCCGGATCCGGAACCGTCTCCCTTACGGGAGGAACAGTCAACCAGGGTGCTTCGTGCACTCTGACCGTGAATGTAACCAGTGCCTTCACCGGCTCTTATCTGAATAGCACTGGCTCGGTGAGCTCTACCAATGGCGGAACCGGCAACGCGGCGTCCGCGACCTTGTCCGTGGCCAATCCGCCAACCATCAGCAAGCTCTTCTTGCCCAACACCACTTCTCAGAACGTGCCCGTCTTGCTGAGCTTCACTATCAGCAATCCGAACAGCAACTCAACCGCGCCGAACAATGATGTCACCTTGACCGGGATTTCCTTTACCGACGCGCTGCCGGCTGGCTTGCAAGTGGCAGCCACTCCCAATGCCAGCAGTGACTGCGGTGGTACGCTGACGGCGGTCGCCGGTTCCACCTCTGTAACTCTCACTGGAGGCGCCATAGCCCAGGCCGTAGGCTTGATTTCCACGCGTGGCCACAGAACCTCCCGGCCTGTAAAGGGACTGGCGCTATCGATCGCCAACGGAGCCTGTTTCATCTCCGTATCGGTAACACCAACCGTGACTGGAACCCTGAACAACACCACCGGACCGATCTCCGCTAATGAGAGCGGGCCTGGGGCAACCAGCAATACCGCAAGCTTGACCGTAACCGCTGCCCCGGCAGTCGTTGCGCCCACCCTGACCAAGGCTTTCAGCCCCAGCGACGTCGCCCTGGGACAGACCACAACGCTCAGCTTCACCGTAACCAACCCCAACAGCAGTACAACGCTGGTCAATACTGCATTCACTGACCCGCTACCCAATGGTCTGGTAGTGGCTTCGCCGAATGGTTTGACTGGGACGTGCGTTACCAATTTCGGGGCCTCGGTTGCTGCCAATCCCGGCAGCGGCCTGATCCTGCTTTCGATGAACCTGCCGGCATCTACTTCCTGCTCCTTCTCTGTGAACGTGACCCCGAACAGTGGGGGAACTAAGAACAACGTCACCGGCAATATCACTGCCAGCTTCGACGACGGTAGTGGAAACTTCCAGACGGTTACCGGCGGCACAGCCAACGCCACTCTCACCATAGAGCAGCCGGCTCTCTCTATTACCAAGACTCACCAGGGGAACTTCAGCCGTGGCCAGAGCGGCGCAACCTACACGATTACTGTGAGCGTGGGAGGCACAGGTCACAGTGTGGGCACGGTTACTGTCACAGACACACTGCCGAATGTGAACAACACCCTGGTAGCGACGAATATCGCCGGTAGCGGGTGGACTTGCACCCTAGCCACGCTGACCTGCACCCGCAGCGACGCTCTGGCTTCGGGCAGCAGCTATCCGCCCATCACCCTCACCGTCAACGTGCCTCAGAACATCCGGGCGAACGTGACCAACTCGGCGACGGTATCTGGTGGTGGCGATCCCAACAGCCACACTGCCAACGATCCCACGCACATTGGGCCTCCGGTCCAGATTTCGATCGGGGTGAGCAATGTCACGGTGAACGTGGGAGGTACGCAATTCGTCACCTTGACTGTCGATTCCACCGCAGGCGAGGGTACTCTCAATTTGTCCTGCAGCGGCCTGCCCTTTGGTAGTACCTGCAGCTTCAATCCTCCAAGCACCAATCAGCTCAGCACCACGGTGACCATGGGGATCACCACTTCACCAGGCGCCGGTTCAGTCCTGCCGTTGGGGACAGGGAGAACACCGCCTCTCTATGCAGCGGTGCTGCCGCTGTTGGGCTTGATGATTGGTTTCGGATTGCGGAAGAAAGGTAAGCTGGCGCGTATGCGCCTGGCCTTTGCCTTCTCCGGACTGGCGCTGTTCCTGGCCTTGATGGGGTGCGGTGGTACCCGGACCACGCCTCCTACGCCTGCTAGCACCTCTCAGGTCACGGTGACCGCAACCAGCACCACGACGGGAGACTCGGGGAGCGCCACGATAACTCTTACGGTACCGTAGTGGGAGTTAGTTCGGTTTTTTACTTGGATTTGTACTCAAGACCATTGCGGAGTGGTAAACTTTCCCCCACTCCGCAATCGACAAGTTCACAATGTTGTGTATCTGTGGTAGGGGCTGTGTTGAACGGCAAAGACTCAGGGCCAATGGCTAACTGCCAGTTGCCAGCCGCCCGATGACGAGGAGAAGAGAAGAAGCATGTCAAGTCCATTTATCGGTGAAATTCGGATGTTTGCCGGAAACTTTGCCCCAGTCGGATGGGCATTTTGTAACGGGGCAATAATTCCCATTGACCAGAACGACGCTCTTTTTAACCTGATCGGCACCACCTACGGCGGTGATGGACAAAGCACCTTTGCCCTTCCCAATTTGCAAAGCCGTGTTCCCGTTCACGTTGGACCCGGATTTGCGCTGGGCCAGACCGGCGGAGCAGAGACCGTAACCCTGACCACGAGCCAGATTCCCGCGCATAGCCATGTACCCCAGGCAAATTCCACGTCCGGTACGGCATCAGGCCCTGGCGGCAATGTATGGGCGGTTCCGAACCCAAGCGTTAACATCTACAACACTGTTGCTCCGAGCCTCGCCATGGATCCAGCGGCTATTGGGTCGTCGGGCGGTTCGCAGCCCCATGACAACATGGTTCCGTTCCTGGTGATCAACTTTATTCTGTCGCTGTTTGGAATATTTCCAAGCCAGACGTAAGAACAGGGAAAGTGTAGTTCCCGGGTTTGGCCAGCTGCCAATTGCTATTTACTAATTGCTAGGAGAAGACATATGTCAGAACCGTTTCTAGGCGAAATTAAGATTATCAGTTGGAATTTTCCTCCCAAGGGCTGGGCCTTTTGCAACGGAACGTTGCTGCCTATCAACCAGAATCAGGCGTTGTTTTCCATCTTAGGCACGACCTATGGCGGCGACGGACGAGTAAACTTCGGCCTGCCCAACCTGCAGGGCCGCACTCCCGTGCACGTTGGCGACGGGATCGCCTTGGGAGAACTCGGTGGCGAGACTACACATACGCTGAATATTTCCGAGTTGCCCGCCCACAACCACGTACCCGTAGGCAGCTCCAACCCGCCGAGCGCGCCCGGTCCGGGTGGCAATTTGTGGGCAACAAAAGCCAACATTTTCGCCCCGTCCCCTGACAGCGCCATGAACCCACAAAGCATCACGGTAGTCGGGGGGAACCAGCCGCACGAGAACATGTCTCCCTATCTAGTGTTGAACTTTGTCATTGCTCTGCAGGGCATCTTCCCCTCACAGAATTAGAAACGGCCTGCTTAATAAAGGTCAGCAGAAGAGAGCACGAATCAAGAATCACAAGCCAAGGGCCAAGGGCCAAGGGCTAAAGGCCAGGGGCTAACAAGCTAGGAGCTAAATTTTATGTCAAATCCATTTCTTGCTGAAATCAGGATCTTTACTGGCAACTTCGCCCCCAAGGGCTGGGCCCTGTGCGATGGCCAGCTCATGCCCATTAGCCAGAACACAGCCTTGTTTTCCCTTCTAGGGACAACCTATGGTGGCGATGGTAAGAGCAACTTCGCCCTCCCAAATCTCCAGGGCTGTGCGCCGATGCAGGCAGGCCAGGGCCCTGGGTTGAGCCTCCGGGATTTGGGCGAGACTGCCGGGGAGCAAACGGTGACTCTGCTTCAGACGGAAATGCCGGCTCACTCTCACGGAGCGCTGGGGGATACTGGAAGTGGGGCTGCTTCGCCTGTGGGCAACGCCTGGGCATCCGGAGCGAAACTCGGTGGAGGCAACATCTACACAACCACGAGCGCGCAAAACGTCCCAATGAACCCCTTTGCTCTATCCATTGCCGGCGGCAATCTTCCGCACAACAACATGCAGCCTTTCCTTGGCCTGACCTTCATCATCGCGCTTCAGGGTGTCTTCCCCGCGCGCTCTTAGGGCTACAGATCATCCAACCTAGAGACGGTGCTCCGCACCGTCTCTAGGTTTATTTTGAACTCGATCATTGACTTTCTAGTAAATTCCTTGGGCTGTTGCTTACTACGTATCTACCGTCCGACAGTACATTGACCAAAAAATTAATCAGAACTGTTTAATACTGTCACCCTACTTGCAACTTCTCTGTGCTAGTATCCCTATTCGTTTCAGCCGACAAAATAGCCAAAGGGTTCTATGGGAAATTCCCGTAAGTGGGTTTCAGGGCTTGTCTTCGCTTTAGTCGCTATTGCAGTTGCCCATGCACAGACTCCAAGTATTTCTAGCCTTTCGCCGGCGGCAGGGCCGATTGGTACTTCAGTTACGGTTTCAGGCTCCGCCTTTGGCAGCAACCAGGGAAGCAGCACGATTACCTTCAATGGCATAACTGCAACACCAACCAGTTGGAGTGATACCAGCATTGCCGCTCCCGTACCGAGCGGCGCTACCACGGGCAGTGTAGTGGTAACGGTCGGCGGCAACGGTAGTAATGGTGTGTCCTTCACCGTCACTCCGGCGATTACCGGTCTATCGCCAGCCTCGGGGGCGGTGAATTCCACCGTGACGATTACAGGGACCAGTTTTGGTCCGTCCCAGGGATCCAGCGTGGTGACTTTCAGAGGACCACGCGGGTTCGGTAATGCGGTCGCAACCGTCACCAGTTGGAGCGACACCAGTATCGTGATATCGGTTCCGAGCGGCGCTCTCACGACAACAAGCGTCACCGTGACCGTTGCTGGACAAGCTAGCAACGCCGCTAGCTTCAGCATTTTAGCTCCCGCTTTAACCAATCTCTCCCCATCATCCGGGCCTTCGGGTTCAGCAGTGACTGTGACGGGAAGCAATTTCGGGCCGTTTCAAGGAAAGGAAGTTGTTAGTTTCAATGGAAATTTCGCTCCCATTTTGAGCTGGAGCGATAGCAGCATCGTGGCAATCGTGCCCGCAAGCGCCGTTACCGGTAATGTGTACGTGATCAACGGCACCCCGCCCTCGAACACCGTGGCCAGCAACGGAATCAATTTCACTGTTCCGCTGGTGCTCAATGGCATCTCGCCCGCTTCGGGAATCATTGGCACGTCTGTGACCCTTTTTGGAAGCAGCTTTGGGGCCTCACAAGGTAGCAGCATGGTCACATTTAATGGCGTTTCGGCAGCCGTGACAAGCTGGAGTGATACCACCATCACCGCAACCGTCCCATTTGCGGCAACCACGGGTGCGGTAGTCGTCACGGTAGGCGGACAATCCAGCAACGGTATTGCATTCACAGTCCCGCCTCCTTCCATTAGCCTTGCAACCTGGAACGGTGCGGTGGGGAGCACCCTCACGATTTACGGGACCAACATAGGTTCCTCCCAAGGGGCGAGCACAGTCACTCTGAACGGCCAAACGCTCACGCCCGCCAGTTGGAATGGCTCAACCATCACAGCGCCAGTGCCTTCCGGAGCTACCAGCGGCAACGTCGTGGTGACTGTCGGCAACCAGCCCAGTAATGCTGTGCCGTTTACCGTGTGGCCCGTCATCCAGTCGGTCACTCCCTCAGGAGGTTCCCAGGGTACGGTGGTTACGATCAACGGCATCAACTTTGGGCCAAGCTCAAGCGGGGCAGTGGAGTGGAACACGAATACGAATTTCAACGCTCCCATCAGTTGGACCAATACACAAGTCGTGGTCCCGGTTCCGCCGGCCTCCAATCTTCCGCCCGGCACGGGAACACTCACTGTCGTCAACGGTTTTAGCAGTAATGGGGTGTCCTTCACGATAGCGGCTGCGCCCTTTGCGTCGCCTCCGAGTGGATCTGTGGGAACAGCGGTGACGCTCCATGGCTCGGGTTTCGGAGCTACTCAGGGTTCCAGCACTTTGAGTTTTGGTGGCATCACCGTCACACCCACAAGTTGGAGCGATACCGCCGTCACCGGTGCCGTGCCGCTTGGATTGCAGCCAGGCCAAGTCCTGATGGCAGCCACAGTGAACGGTGTAGCCAACTCCGCTCCGTTCGGTGTAGCACCAACCATCACCAGCCTTTCTCCGCCGGCAGGAGCAGTTGGCGCGTCGGTAACGATCAACGGAAATACCTTTGGAAATGCGCAAGGTACCGGCACGGTGACGTTCGGCAACGTCAGCGCGGTGCCGACAAGCTGGAACAACACTCAGATTATTGCGCCAGTTCCTTCCGGCGTTGCTTTCGGAAATATCGGTGTGACAGTGACCGCAGGGGGCCAATCCAGTAATGGCGTGATATTTGACACCGGGCCGGTGGTCCAGAGCATCTCTCCTGCCTGGGGACCTCCGGGTACGCCAGTCACCATCACCGGGCTCAACTTTGGGTCGTCGCAGGGAAGTAGCACTATCCAGGCCGGTTCCTACAATTGGACGCCCACCAGCTGGAGCAACACGCAAATCGTGACCAGCATTCCCAGCACTCAAGTCACCGGAACTGCGAGTGTTGTGGTCACCGTGACCGGCGTGGCCAGCAATAACAATGTCGCAGTAACTGTCGTACCAATCATTACGCTGTCTCCCGCGCAGGGGCCGTTAAGCACCGTCGTAACCATCAACGGGGCAAACTTCGGTGCGACCCAGGGAGCCAGTACTGTCACTGTCGGCGGCATCATCACGACGCCGAGTGCTTGGAGCAACACCGCCATAACTATACCTTTGCCGAACGGCCTCTCACCGGGGTCGAATAATGTCGTGGTGACCGTAGGAGGAGTATCCAACACAACTTATTTCACGCTGGCGCCCGCCATCACCAGCTTGTCACCGAGTTCGGGGGCGGCAGGAGCATCGATTACCGTGACAGGTACCAGCTTCGGTAATACCCAGAACGGCGGCTCGCTCACCTTTAATGGCTGGGGAGCGACACCGACCAGTTGGAGCAACACGCAGATCGTGGCGCCTGTGCCGGCCAACGCCACTACCGGGAATGTGCAGGTGAACGCAGGTTTCCAACTCAGCAACACGGTTCCATTTACGGTTACTTACGTTCCGAGCATCAGCAGTCTGAATATTTCTTCCGGAGCAGTAGGCGTCATGGTAGAGGTCACGGGTAGCCACTTCGGGGCCACCCAGGGAAGCAGCACGGTGACTTTCAACGGTCTGGCGGGAACACCCGCCCAGTGGAATGACAATCAGATTTCGGTCCCCGTCCCGGTGGGCGCCACTTCCGGCAACATAGTCGTAACCGTAAACGGTCTCGCCAGCAACGGCGTGGCATTCACGCCCGGGCCGAGCATCCTGTCGCTCACGCCCAATGGGGGGCCACCGGGAATCAGCCTGGTCATCTCCGGCGTCAATTTCGGGGCCACTCAAGGTAGCAACTTCGTAGAGTGGAATAATATACCGCTCACCTGCACCAGCTGGAGCAACACCAGAATCACGGCCATCTTGCCGCCTAATTACGGCAACACCACGAACGTAGCTGCAAATGTGGTTGTATTTATCAACGGCGCTGGAACCAGCAATGCTGTGAACTTTACTCTCGTCCCCAACATATTACTCAATCCCAGTCAGGGAGCCATCGGGGCTCCAATTACCATCACCGGAACAAATTTTGGCGCCACTCAAGGGTCGAGTACTGTTACCTTTGGAGGCAGCAATGCCACGCCCACAAGTTGGAGCAACACCCAAATTGTGGTTCCGGTGCCGGCTGGTGTTGTGCTAGGCAATCAGACCCTCACCGTTACGGTCGGCGGTGTTGCCAATTCCGCTCCCTTCGGCGTCGCACCCGGCATTAGCGCTTTGTCGCCCTCCGCGGGCCCAATCGGAACGGTGGTTACCATCACCGGAACCGACTTCGGGACCACCCAGGGGTCCAG
Source organism: Candidatus Angelobacter sp. (assembly GCA_035294925.1). Classification (GTDB taxonomy): domain Bacteria; phylum Acidobacteriota; class Terriglobia; order Terriglobales; family Acidobacteriaceae; genus Angelobacter. Next base: position 69,447 of record DATGJZ010000102.1, read on the forward strand.
CAAGGTCATCTTCGGTAGCATTACCGCTACGCCTACAAGCTGGAGCGACAGACAGATCGTAACTCCAGTACCCTCGGGGGTCACCCAGGGAGGTGTCGCGGTGATCGCGGCTGGCTTGCAAAGCAACAGCCCTCTATTCACGGTCACGGGCGCTCCAGTGATTAATTCCTTTACCCCGGGCGAGGGAGTTGCAGGCACCATTGTGATCCTTAACGGTGCCAACTTTGGGGCAACCCGGGGCGCGAGCACAGTAACCTTCAATGGTACGGCCGCTACGCCTGTCAGTTGGAGCAACACCCAGATCGCTGTTCCCGTACCAGGCGGGGCGACCAGCGGCAATGTGGTTGTTACCGTGGGCGGGGCTCCCAGCAATAACGTGTTCTTCGACGTGAATTCGACTGGTCCAAGCATCCAATCCGTCTCCTTAGCGGGCGCCTCGCCAGGCGTACCCATCACCATTACCGGATCCAATTTTGGCGCCACTCAGGGTACAAGTTTCGTCTCTTGGAACAATTTCGGCCTGATGATCACCAGTTGGAGCAACACCAGCATTACTGCTCTCTCGCCAAACGCTCCAATCGGGACCGGCTACCTCGAGGTCACCGTCGTGACTACGGCCAGCAACGGGGTGCCATTCACTGTGGTGCCGGGCATTTCGTTCTCGTCGAACAAAGGATCGGTTGGATCCTCAGTCACAATCTCCGTGCCCGGTGGAGGCTTTGGTTCGACTCAAGGCACAAGCACTTTGACTTTCAATGGAGTTGCCGCCACGCCTACAAGCTGGAGCAACACCAGCATTACGGCTTCCGTGCCCGGTGGCGTTCCAGCAGGCGGCATTCCGGTTGCCGTCACCGTGGGAAATATTGTCTACGCAGGAACCTTCGAGGTCTTGCCGGCGATTTCCAGTTTATCCCCCACCTCAGGCGCGGTAGGCACAATCGTAACGGTTACAGGCACAAGCTTCGGTTCGACCCAGGGTACGAGCCAACTCGTCTTTGGTGACGCGGTCGCCACTCCCGGCAGTTGGAGCAATACCAGTATCACCGTGCCAGTTCCGGCTGGAGCAAGCACGGGGAACGTAGTTGTGACTGTGGCGGGCATCCCCAGTAACGGAGTGCCGTTTACGGTTGGCCCGGGGATCAGTTTGTCGCCCGTTTCCGGTCCCGTGGGGACGGTGGTGACGATCACCGGTACGGGTCTTGGCATGACGCAAGGAACGAGCACCATTACTTTCAATGGCATATCCGCAACCGCCGCAAGCTGGAGCGCCACGCAAATTGTCACCTCGGTACCGGCAGGCGCAACCACGGGTCCGGTGGTGGTCACAGTGGGCGGCTTGCACAGCAATGCCGTGAACTTTACAGTTACGCCCGCTATCGCAAGCCTTTCTCCCGCCTCCGGTTCTGTTGGAGCTTCCGTGACCATCACGGGCACTACGTTTGGATCCACGCAGGGTAGCAGTATCGTGACCTTCAATGGTGTGGCGGCAACGCCCACTAGTTGGAGCAGCACACAAATCGTCGCCCCTGTTCCGGTCGCAGCCACTTCAGGCAACGTCGTCGTCACGGTAGCCGGCAACGCAAGCAACGGGCTGAACTTTACGGTTGTTCCCGTGATCTCCAGCATTTCGCCAGGCTCAGGACCAGTCGGCACATCGGTGACGATTACGGGCACAGGTTTCGGAACCGCGCAGGGCAGCAGCACCGTTACCTTCAATGGTGTTGCAGCCAGCCCAACGAACTGGAGCGCCAGTTCAATCACAGTGGCAGTGCCGGGAAGCCTGGTGGCTGGTTCGGCCAATGTGGTGGTCACAGTGAACGGTGTATCAAGCGGCGCCGGCGCCTTCACGGTTACACCGGCTGTTACCAGCGTGTCGCCGGGATTGGGTCCAGTAGGCGCGCAGGTCACAATTACAGGTACGAATTTTGGTGCGACACAAGGCAGCAGCACCGTGGCGTTGGCTGGAGTGACGGCGACTATCACTAGCTGGAGCAATACCAGCATTACCGTTGTAGTTCCAACGCTTCCTGCCGGGTCCGCAAGTGTTCTGGTCACGATCAATGGGGCGTCCAGCAACTCCGGCAGCTTCACCGTGACACCCGGCGTCACCAGTTTGTCTCCGACATTTGGTGCAATAGGGGCCTCTGTGACGATCACGGGCACGAGCTTTGGAGCGACGCAGAGTGCAAGCACGGTAACCTTTAATGGGAACGCGGGCACGCCCACAACCTGGAGCAACACCCAGATCACGGTGCCCGTGCCCAGCGGAGCCAGTTCCGGGAACGTGGTGGTCACGGTTAGTAACTTAGCCAGCAATGGCGTGAGCTTTGTCGTCAAACCGGCGATCGCAGGTGTCTCACCAAGTTCAGCCACGGCTGGTGCGTCGGTCACCATCACCGGGACCAACTTTGGGGCCACGCAAGGCACGAGCACCGTGACCTTCAATGGCTTGGCCGCCACCGTTACCAGTTGGAGCAACACCAGCATCGGGGTCACCGTTCCGGTGGGTGCGCACACCGGCAACGTGGAAGTTGACGTGAACGGTTTCGCAAGCAATGACGTGACCTTCACCGTCACGGGCACTCCCAGCATCACTGGTGTCTCACCAAATCCGGCGACCATCGGCGGCACCGTGACGATCACTGGAACTGGTTTTGGCGCCACCGGAACCGTCACGATTGGCGGGGTAACTGCAACGACCACGGCGTACACCGATACCAGCATTACTGCCACGGTGCCCAATGGAATCGGATCTCTGGGTGTGGCTACGGTCCAGGTGATTGTTCCGCTCGAACCACCGAGCAATCCCTGGCCTCTTAGCATAGCCACTCCGCCAGCGATCAGCGGTCTATCGCTGTCCACAGGTCCCGTGAAAATGGGCTTTGTAATCAACGGTACAGGTTTCGGGGGTACTCAGGGCAACAGTACGGTGACGATCAACGGCGTTCCGCCGACCGTCCTGAATTGGACTGACACAGCTATTACCGTGCAGGTAACAGGAGCGATAACCTCAGGGCCGGTCGTGGTCAAAACGGCAGGCGGATCGAGTACCGGTCCGGCTTTCACAGTGATTTCTCCCTTCAACTGTCAATGAGACTTCAGGGAACACCACGTGAGCGAAGTTAGCGGTTCGGCAAACATTCGGATGGTATTGAGGGTGAAAGAAGCATGAACAAGCAACACGGTGGGAAGACACTGGTATCTCTGATGCGAATTGAGACGTGGCCGGCGATGGCTCTTGTAGGACTCCTGTCGGGCTCGCTCGCGTTTGCGCAGAACAAGCCTGGAATAGTTACCGGGCACGTAACCGTCGGACATGTGCAACAACAGAACTCTACTCCCCTGGTATCGGGATCAACCGCAGTGTCACGGCCTGCAACTGCTTCCGTAGCCGCGAAGGGCGGGGCCATCACGACCGCGCCGGGAGTGAAGCAGCAACGTCCGTCCGTGCCCCACCTCTATTGGCACTTTTTGATGTACCAGAATCATCTCGATCGGGCTGCCGCCGCCCACGAGAAGCAGGGCAAAGACGGCAGTTGGTTGCGCAATCATTTCCAGCAACGGCTCGGTTTTACCGACGAGCAATTTGCCCCGGTTCGAACCGCGGCCCAGCGGTTGGCGCCGGAAATCACCGCTATCAAGGCCAAGGCTGTGGCGATCGCCAAAGAGGATCGCATCTGGATCAAGGCCAACATGGGCGGAAATCGCCCGCGGCTGGTTGGCGGCGACGCCGCAGCCAACGCCGAGGCGCTAACAAACGCTCCCGTGCCGCCAGGCCACGCCCAGCTAAAACAGTTGCAGCAGCAATTCGAAGACACAATCCAGCAGGAAGTGGACTCCCTTAAGAGCGCGTTGGGGCCGCAAAATGCCGCCAAACTGGACAATCTGATTCAGAACGAGTGGTCTCGCCAGGTCACTTTGATCCGTGTTCCGCCGGGTAAGCTGCCAAGCTTACGCCTTCCAACTCCTCGGGAGGCAAAACCGTGAGACGACCGACTGCGCTACGCCATTTCCGATCGGCCCTCGTCCTCATCGGAATCCTTTTCGCGCTCGTGGCGGGGAATGATTCCACCACCGCTCAGGATATTGGGCAGGAGACGTGTTTCGATCTTGGGGGTGGGTGCGATGTGGAAGCCGTTGCCGCTATTGCCGGATCCACCGACGACGTAGAGATTGATGCCTACGCCGACGAAGAAATTGTCTCGTTCGATCTTCTCGATTTTGGCGATGAGGCGGTGGTCAACGGCAGCCTGTTTGAAGATCAAGATGTGATCGATGAAAACGAGGGTGATGACGACGGCAGTGGATTCGCTGAGGTAGACCTGAGTGATTCAATCAATCTGGGCAGCGTCTATACCATGGAAGGAGATTTCTACATCATCGATCCGATAGACGGTCCAGAGTTCCTTGGATCCCTTTTTGCGCAAGTGGTTGCCGCTGCGCCCGAAATCGACGACATTAGTCCACCCGGAGACCAAATTGGAGCCTCAGGACAGCTTACTGTGAACGGTTTCGATCTTTTCGATCAATTCAACGGAACCGTAAACATTAGCCCCATCCCCGGCGTCCATTGGGGGAGTAGCTTCCAGGCCAGTTCGGATGGCACTCAGATCACGCTGAGCTATACCATTGACAGCAACGCAACATCGGGAGATCAGAACTTCTGGCTGGAAACGCGTTTCGGCCAAAGCAACACGGTGACCTTCGCCATTTACGATCCACCGCCAGTCGTCACCCAAGTGAATCCGGATCAATGGCAGGCCGGCACCGAGGTTTCGATCACGGTGCAAGGCCAGCATTTTGGTACCTGCGGTAAGATCAGTGTTTCTGGCCCTGGAGTGACCGGTTCTTCCACGAGCGGCCTCTCAACCGACACACAAGTTCAGGGAACGGTTACCATTGACCCCAACTCGCAAGGCGGCCCGGCTACGGTCACGGTGACTTCGGACGGTGAGAATTGCAATGGGTTCCTGGGGCGTCCCGGTACGACAAACAACGCCAGCAACAAGGCACAGATCCAGCCGATTTCCCCAACACCACCTAAGATACTTCTTGATGGGCAAGACGTTACTGGAAGTGTACAGAACGTCGTAGTCGGGCAACGAATTGCGCTCACCGCCTCCATCACTGTTCCCGGCGGAACGCAAATTTCCAGCGAGTCCTGGTCTGGACCTGATCCGGCCGGAACGAGCGGCGGCTTTGGAAATGGCTCGGGGGGCCAGCCCGATGCAACCGGGGGCGCCGAATTAGCAATGCCCAGTCAAACTTGCCAGACCAGCAATCCAGCTTGCCCCTTTACCTATTACTATGTCGTCACGGAGACTTCGGACCAAGTGGGGTTGAGTTATACGCTTTCGAACCAGCAGCAAGCATCATCCCAGGTTTCCTTTAAAGTCACGGGTCCAAGCGGAAATCTCAAGTTGACGGCCAACATGCCTACGGATGGTTCGGGAGTTAAGGTGTTTTTGTTTCATGGCAATGTGGCTCTCGGTACAACGGGTGTTCCGTCAGGTGGTGCTAACCCGGTGGGGATAACTTTCACTGCCAATGCTACTCCCCCCTCCGGATACAACCAGTCGTTTACGTGGGCCCAGGTTATAAGCAGCCTTCAAGACAAGTACGTCAATGCCAACGGGCCTTTTTCTGTACCACCATCTCCACAATCTGGAATTGACCATGCCTTCCCATATGCCAATGCATCCCCAACAACCACCAATGACACTCCGAACACGCTGCTACCAAGCATCTATGGAGAGGGCTGGCGATCATTCACTGCAACAATGTATTTGATGTGGGATCCTGCTCTTCCGAACGGGTGCACGCCGGCTAAGATTGATCCTCATACGTTAGTTGCCACTCCGAGCAACTGCACCTCGATTCCCGTTCCGTTGAGTTCGGTACAATGGCATTGGTCGGGTTGTGCCATCAACACGCTTGCACCTCAAGCAGTTAGCACATGGGTACTGAGTACAACAAACGGATGTCCGGTGCAGACTTTGGACTCACCGCAGCAGTCACCCAGTTTTCCTCTATGGACCTCAGCAGTGAATCCCTGAGTCCTATTCAAGGATGAGTGATGAAACGAATAATCATCTTTATAACGCTCGGAATTATTGGCTGCGTCTGCGCGGCGCAGACACCGCAATCGGCGGTTTCGCCGCAGCCGGCCTTCTCGATTGCTCTGTCGCCTCCTGCCGGACCGATTTCGGCAGCATCATCGATCGACGTCAAAATTACCGTTCAGAACATCAGCGGGAAACCTATTTCATGGGTAGCCGATTTTGGTGATACCGCATATAAGGCTTTTCATTTCTCGCTCAAAAAGGACGGTCATGAAGTCGAGACAACTTTCTTTCATCGGAAGATTACTGGCAAACACCGGTCCGGAGATCCAGCCGAAGTGTCCGGTGGAAGCGCAATCGTGTCTTCTCTTGCACCGGAAGAATCAGTCGTTCAGACAGTTGACCTCAAACATCTGTACCAGATTACAGAGCCGGGATCGTACACTCTGGAAGTCAGCCGCTATGACGACGAGAGTTCGACGATGGTCCGCTCTACGCTGGCTCTGACGATTGGACCGTAAGTCGCCGAGACGGTGATTTACACTTCGCATGTTGCCCTATTTCTGGGTTTCTGTCTTTCTGGAATTCCCTCAAGTCATGCGAAGAATGCGCAAAGAGGTAATATGTTTCCTGGGATGAATGCTGACCGCGGATTGCCGAGTACTTCTCTTGAATGAAACTCCACACGGCGCCGCTGGAGTGCCAAAACAGCCTGGTGCTCTCGAAACCGACGTTCCTCTCTCTCAATCCGTGATCTGGCGCTTGCAACGGGAGTTCTACGTTCAGCGCGGCCTCAAGGCGTGGACCGAGGATATGGTCCCCAACTTCATCACCAACAACCCCTTCATTGCCGAGATCTACGCCCGCATCGTCTTCAGTTTTCTCACCGACTGCGCCGGGCCTGAACCGTCACCCGCAAATCCACTCCGCATCCTGGAACTTGGGGCCGGAGTCGGCAAGTTCTCTTATCTGTTTTTACGCCACCTTATGCCCCTTTTGCGCGCCGGGAACTTCGCGCCGGACTAACGAGCTCTATTGGTTCCAGGCAAGCCAGGGTAGTTGCAGCAAGCAACTCCGTCCGCTCCTGGCGCGCACTGGTAGCGCTGGTGTGTATGACGCGGAACTCGTTTACTTCAATGGCACGCAGGCTGCGTATGTGAATGATACCAGCGGCAATGTATGTCATTACGTAAATGCCACGTTGGCTCGGTCAGCGTTATGACCGATTCCTCTGGAACCACGCAGTTCGAGTCTGATTATTTTCTTTATATTTGACGAGATATAATTACGAGGATCTCCCTGGGGCGTCCGTCCGAGATTCGGATCGTACATACTGGGCGTTCTAGCGGAAGACGCCGAATTAAATCCAACGCGAGTTGAAAACGCCTGAGGTCGAGGTGCTTTCGCGTGCTGAGTGTCCTGAGAGAGGACCAATCGTCAAAAATTGTTTTCGTATGGTGGGCTATAAAAATGATCATCTTAAAACTCGCTGCCCTGACCTGTATCTTTTACATGTCGATAGCGCTGATCATGCACATCGGAATGATTCTATGGGCTGCGCTGGGCAAGGGCGGCGTCGCGATATTCATGAAATGGGCCCCGTTCGCGATCCTCTTCGGCATTGTGTGGCTCATCTCATTCAGTTTAGCCTGGCACTTCGTTTCCGCATGGGTGGCAACCAAGGTTCCACGGTAGAGGTTGCGAACGGATTCAACTACTATAAGTACGAGTCCTACAAAATGACGTGGCGCGGGGTGTTGCTTTCCTTGACCTATCTGTTCGTCGGTTTCTTGCTCGGTTGCAATGTCTGTGCCGATCAAGTCGTATCGCAGGCGGACTCACCTGATGCGGTTCTTGCTATTACTTCATTCGTCCGAAACTGCGGCGCAACTACGGACTACAGCTCCATGGTCAGCGTACACAGAAAGTCTGAAGGGTTTCGCGATGAACAGGATGTCGTGTTTGTAGCTAAGGGACGGCATGATCTTTCCATCAAGTGGACCAGGCCTCGAGCGTTATTAATCGCTTGTTCTAGCTGTAAACGCAAGCAGATTTTTCGCCAAGTCACCGCGCTGGGAGACATTGATGTTGCTTACCAACTTGATCCGCATTAGGGTTTTGGCAATACAATGAACGGCACGGTCAAGGAATCACTGGATGCCCATTGCTCCCCAAACGCCTTCCTCTCCGAATCAGCAGCCCGTTCTTCTGGAAAGTGACGTTCCTCTTTCCCAGTCTGTGATTTGGCGCCTCCAGCGTGAGTTCTACATCCAGCGCGGCCTCAGGGCCTGGACGGAGGACATGGTCCCCAACTTCATCACCAACAACCCGTTCATTGCTGAGATCTACGCCCGCATTGTCTTCGCCTTTCTTTGCGACTGCACGGCGCCTCGAATATCACCCGAAAACCCGCTTCGCATTCTGGAGCTCGGCGCCGGAGTTGGCAAGTTCTCTTATCTGTTTTTACGCCACCTTATGCCTCTTTTGCGCGCCAAGGGCATCGCGCCGGATGCAGTGCGCTATTGCATGACCGATTGTTCAGAGAGCACGATCCAGGCTTGGCGGAGCAATAGTTACCTGGCGGATCTCGTCAAAGCCGGAGTCCTGGAATTTGAGTTGCTTCAGGTTGGCGAGGAAATCAAATCCCAGTTCCTGAGCCGCAAAGGTCCGCTGGTGTTGATTGCGAGCTATGTCTTCGATAGCCTGCCCCAGGACGCCTTTGTCGTTCAGGAAGGAACGATTCTCGAAGCGCTGGTTACCACCGCCGCACCCGTTGCTGCCGGCGGAGAGAGCCCGCAGCTCTCTCAATTGCAGTTTTCTTATAAGAACGTCAGCCTGCCGCCGCATCGCTACCCCGAACAATCCTGGAACCAGATACTTGAGGGATACAGAAGCCGTTTCACTGCGGCCACGGTATTGTTTCCGGTTGCAGCTCTTAAGACCCTGCAGGAGCTCGGCCGGCTCAATGATGGCAGGATGCTTGTGCTGGCTGCCGATAAAGGCTATGCCCATGAAGACGCCTTGGCCCTCTCCCAAGGGTCACCGGCGCTTGAGTTCCACACCCCAAACTGTTTTTCCCAGATGGTGAATTTCGATGCCATCGGCAAGTATTTTGCGAGCATCCGCGGTGAGGCGCTCATGCCGGAGAAGCACTTCGCCAGCCTGAATATCTGCGCCCTCCTTCAGAGAAGGGCGGGCGATCAATTTCCGGCGACAAAGCTTGCGTATCAGGAGGCGCAAGCCGCCTTTGGCCCGGATGATCTCTTCGCCCTGCTGGCCTGGCTCAACGCTCACATGGAGGAAATCGCGATTCCGCAAATATTGGCGGTGTTAAGGCTTACCCGCTGGGACCCAATCGCCTTCATGCGGCTGTTTCCGGTGCTTGCTCGCCAGCTCCGGACTGTGTTGGCTGAACGGCACGACCTTCGTGATGCGGTCCTGCGCGTCTGGGCCAATCACTATCCGGTTCGTTCCAGTGAGAATGAAATTGCCTTCCAGTGCGGCGTGATTCTGCTCGAACTCCGGTTCTTTGATGACGCGCTCTCCATGTTCAAGACATCCCAGCAGATATTCGGACCCTCCGCGGCGACAAGTTACAACCTGGGCCTGTGCTGTCTTGGACTGGAGAAGTCATCTGAGGCGCTCAAGTTCATGGTGGAGGCTTGTAATCTGGATCCGGCATTCGAACCTGCAAGACTCTCACGCCATAAACTGGAAACCAAAACTATTTGAGAGGGGGCATGAACCGGAATGCTCAAAATCTTGAAATCAACGCCGAAAGACGTGCGGCCTGAAAAACGAAAGGCCGCCCGGCAACCAGGTCGGCCTTTCTTTCAAGGGAGAATAGTTCCAACGGAGGTTCGATAAACCCATCAGAACTTTCTGCCAAAAATCTTATGGTTCGGTGAAAGAGAGTGTCAAGGAATTTTTCGATAATAAATGCCTTTGTTTTCAACAACTTATCCAAATTATCAACAGGCCGACAAAAGTGACAAAATTTGTCACTCCCATCAGGGCGAGTGCACCCAAGTTATTCTTTTTCAGTAGGTTAGCCACCTCTTGGACCGGATGAATTTCGTTCAGTGCTGCTCCGGCCTCCACTTCATTTTGACGGACACGAACCAGACAACCGCCTGCCCTTCATTTCAAGTTGAGCCGGATTATTTCCACGTCTTCCGGGCGATCAAAGACTCTGTCTGGAAACATTTTCTTGGCGAGGACTCTGATTCCGCCAAAAGCAAAGCCAAGAATCAGGGACAGCACCAGGATAAAACCAATCATCACGAAAATTCCGACGATCAGGTTGCCAATGTTGTCTCTGGGATTCAGTTGGGTGGGTTGGCTCCAGGTGACATTGGCATCGTAATTCACTGAAGCCAGCAGGGATTGCGCTTCATCACCCGGAACGTTGCCATTCACAATGGCCACAATAGGACCGGTGCGCTTGAAATAAAACGGGCCGCCGGAGAGAGAAGCAGCTTGCATGGCCCGCATTTTTTCTATGGCAATCTGCGGCGTAGGATAGCCAATCAAAACCAGGTTAGCTTCGCCCCACGAGTTAGCGTACCTGGCCATCACTAATTCGGGGCCCATATTGAAGTCAACCAGAGCGGGAGGAACGGGCACGCCCAGCCGTTCCATCGCAATTGGACCAGTAATGTAGCGCTCGGTGTGCAGCATATACGACTGCCGGGGGAGATTTCCCGGCAGCGCAGGCAAAGCTGAGAGATTGCCACGCACAGGAGCGATCGCATCCGCGAGAGCGCGCAAATCTCCGGCAGACATGGCGGTCACCCGGTCCAGCAGAACGTCCACCAGGACATTGCCACGATAAAACAGGATGCGCAAGTTGTCGGACGCGCCTTCATCCCCGATCTTCTCGGTCTGCATGTGCGGCCGCTGATAAAAAGTGAATGCGCCGTAGGCCCCGCTGGCGTCTTTGAAGCGCGCAGCTTTCACCTGCATTTTGCGTTCATTACGCGCGTAGGTAGCCAGCTCAACATCAGAAAAGCCGTACTCCTTGAGCACCGCCGCGTCAGCCTGGTCGGCTCTGGCAGGATCAGTGCTGGTTTGTGCGCTGGCGGCGTTTTTCTCCCATCCATTGAAGGAAGAGGGCAGAATGGCTGCCACCTTGTCTGTGGCGCCAAGGCAAAGCGGCACTATCCATAGCGCGATTGACAGAATGAAAAGGCGGTTCTTCATGAGTGCGGATGGCGCAAATGCCCTCGTGTATTAGACACCGGTAGCGTCTCCAAAGATTCTACCGCTTTTCGCAATAGTACTCAGACGGCCATCCATTCATCAGAGGTGGTCAGGCGCGGCAAAAAACGTGATTTGGCTGACCCTGACTGCCATGTGCTAGAAACGAAAGCAATCCGGCAGCAGATGCTCCATAGTGCTTTGCTGAATGCCGTTGCGGCCCTGGTACCAGAGAATGGCCTCCGGGCCGAATTCTGCAATCACCTGGCGGCATGCGCCACACGGCGAACAGGGAGCATCATGATCGTTGACTACGGCGACCGCACGAATTTTCACGTTTGCGCCGCCCAATTTCGAAACTGCTGCAAAGATAGCCGAGCGTTCGGCGCAGTTGGTAAGCCCATAGGATGCATTCTCCACGTTGCAGCCCGTAAAAATATTGCCATTTTCCAGCAATACCGCCGCGCCCACGCGGAAGTTGGAATAAGGAGCATAGGCATTCTGCTGGGCAGCCCGGGCCAGATTCAGGAGATCCTCTTTGTGTTCGGAAATAGCCATCTTTAGAGAATTTGTGATCGAAGATTTTTGATTCATGATTTGAAGCCCGTCATAGCCTGCCAAATCACAAATCAAAATTCACAAACTGTTATTGACTCTCACCGGCATGCACCGGAGCGGGATGCTGGCTGCTCAGCGCCGAATGTTCGGCGTCCTCCAGCCTGGAAGCCACCTTCACTCCACTAAGCCCGCTTACATATTTAGAAATGCCTTTGTAGAGTGACTCAGCCACCCGCTGGCGATATTCGCCAGTCTTGAGTTTTTTTTCATCCGTAGGATTACTCACAAACGAGATCTCCGCCAGGATCGAGGGCATGTTTGCCCCAATCAGCACGATGAAGGGTGCTTTCTTGACTCCTCGATCGTGCAGTCCGGGACTCTTGAGGAGCAGCCCGCTGTAGAGCGACTTCTGCACATCCAGGGCAAACTCGCGCGATTCGCCGATCTTTTCCTTCAAGGCTATCTTCTTCACCAGATCCTGCAGCTCGTGGATGGATTTTTCTGAGACTGCATTCTCTCGCGCTGCCACTTCCAGCGCATCGGCTGAGGAGGTAAAGTTCAAATAATAAGTCTCAATGCCGCGCGCCGTGGAGTCGCTGCTTGAATTGGCGTGAATGGAGATGAACAGGTCAGCCTGTTCCTTGTTGGCGATGGCAGTGCGCGTTTCGAGCGGGATGAACGTGTCATCATCGCGGGTGTAAATCACTTCCGCGCCCATTCGGTCTTCCAGCAGTTTGCCCAATTTCAAGGCGACGTCCAACACCAGATCCTTCTCCATCAGGCCGTTGGGACCGATGGTTCCGGTGTCGTGTCCACCATGACCGGCATCAATCACGATCTTGCCAATCTTCAGCCCTAGCGCCCGGATAAGAGATCGCTCCCCCGAAGAAGTTGGCGAGGCCACATGCGTAGCTTGATCGATCGCTTTCGTCTTGAGTCGAGTTCTGCTCGGGTCCGGTTGTTTTGGCGCTACCGCCTGGAAAGTAGGGCCGGTGGTCGGCTTGCTGGTGGCCTTCTCCTTTTCGTCGATCTTCGAATCTTCAAGCTTTGGTTCTTCCGCCTTGGCCAGCTCTGTAGTTTTCTGGATCGCTGGTTTCTCTTGAGCAGGCTCGTGATTCGCCGTAGAAGCCGCAGTCACACTTGGATTTTCTTCGGTGGTATCCGTGACCTCCGGCTTACCGTTGCTCTTGCCCAGCGGGGTCGAATGTTTCACCGAAACCTTCGCTGCCGTCTTTCTGCCATGAATATCAATAATCAGGCGATACGGATTGGGCAGCAGGAAAGCCGAGTATTCCGCCACGTCATCCACGTCCAGGACCACGCGCGCCAGGTTGGCCTTATATTGCGCAACGCGGATCTTGTGCAGGAAGCCATCATCCACCGCAAATGATTTGCCCACCAGGCTGGATGCCACCTTTGCGCCGTGCAGGTCAAAGAAGATGCGGTCAGGATGAGGCACGCGCCCGGCCTCATATGTGACTTCCTGCTCCAGATCAATGGCCACGCGCGTGTAATCCGGAGTAGACCAGTGGCGGATGCTGGTCAGAAGCGGCGGATGATGGCGATCATTCGTGGCTGCTGGCGGCGCCGGTTTTTCCTCCGCGGAAGGTTTGGCTTTAGCATCGGCCTTTAGCGTCTTGCCCTTGCCGATCTGTTCTTTCTGCGCCTGGGTATCGATATCATCAATTTCGTCATGTGCCCGGGCAGCCATCGGACTGTTGGGATAGTGTTTCAAGAAGTCCTGAAATGTGGTTTTTGCCTGGGCGCTGTCATCCAGATCATCACGATAGATTTGCGCGATAGTAAACAGCGCTTCCCCTCGAAATTTGCTGCCCGGATACTCGCGGCGCAGGAACTCCAGTTGCCCGATCGCATCTTTGAAGCTTTTAGGATCGTCCAGCACGCGGCCTTGCTCATCCAGCAGTTCAGCCACGGCCAGCACGCTGGCATCGGCCTTATTGGAGTTGGGCGCGGTGTGATAGACCTTGCGGTACGCATCCATCACGCGCTGATAGTCGTCCCGGCTGCGCTTTGATTCAGGCTTGCCGTTCAACGACTCGCGCAACCGTTCGGCTACGTTAAATTGAACGCTGGCAGCTTGCTTTTTCTCTTTGACCGTGCGCGCGCCGTATGAAGCAGGCGCAAGCGCAAGCAACATGCAGGCCAGGGAGGCGGTGATCAAGGTCCGGCGTCCCAGGCACGCGCCCGTGCTGCGCGTGATGGGATAGAGGGTCCGGGTCAAAATTCGGTTTCCAGGTTCCATTCAAAACTTTCTAGCGCATAATCGAATGAACCCGGACGGTGGCAGTTTTACTCGTTCGAGTAGACGAGGTGTCCTTCCGGATCACGCGAAATGCGAATCTGTGGTCCCATCGGTCGGGAAAATGGCGATCCACCCCAGTACAACCCGGTAATCTTTCTCACGTAATCGCGGGTCTCACGAAAGGGTGGGATGCCGTTGCTCCGGTCCACCGCCTTGCTGCCGGCATTGTAGGCCGCCAGAGAAAGCTCCAAGTTTCCATTGTAATTGTCCAGCAGGGACTTCAGGTGGCGCACACCCGCATCCACATTCTGGTTGGGATCGAATGCGTTGGTCACGTTCATGGAATGCGCCGTGCTCGGCATAAGCTGCATCAGTCCCAGGGCCCCCTTGGGCGAGACCGCGCGGGGATTGAAATTCGACTCCACCTTGATAATCGCCCGCACCAGGTTGGGGTCCACACCATGGCGCAACGCCGATGACTCGATGGCGTTGTCTACAGATTCCGACGTAATTTGACGTCCACGCATTAGATCCGCGGTATCCGGCGACGTTGGGCCGGATGCTCTGAAAGATGCGTTTCTGAGCGGAGCGGCTGCCACCAGGTCTGTGACTTCCTGCGCGGCTTTGCGCGCGGCCTTCATCATGGCCAGCGAAGGCGGCGGCACCGGCTTCCAGCGACGTTCCGTCTGGCTCCAGTAGACCAGGTTGCGGTAGTTTGTTTTCGTTGGTTTGGAAGAAAGTGAAGAGGGAGACTGGGACTTCTGCTCTTCGTTGTTCACCCAGACCGTACGGCCGCTCTCATCGTGGACAGCCACCATGTTTTGCGCTCGGCCTTGCGGACACATGACCATAACTAAAGCGGTCGTCAGGAAGGTAAGTAGGTGTTTTTTCATGGTGTTAACAGCTCTTACTATCACCTTTTCTCCGGTCCGCCGCTACTGACCGAAGTACCAGACACCTTTGACACAGCCTGCCTGAGATTGTCGAAAACTGCCAGAGTATCTGGATTATATGACGGTTCAAGACGTGGTAGCAATCGGTGAAAACCGGGCCGTATCTAGGTATAAACCCCAGGATCTAACCCCAAAAAACCAAAAGGAAGCCAAGGAGAATGGGAGGATATGCTCCCAAATCTGCCATGTTTCTTGTTCTTCGTGTGGCTAACCGCTTTGTTTTCGCTAATTCAGGAGGGAATCCACCACCGCGTAGGCTTCTGCCAGCGCTGCATCCAGTTGTCCGGGATCCCTGCCGCCAGCCTCGGCCATGTCGGGGCGCCCGCCCCCGGAGCCGCCCACCCGCTCTGCTACGGGCTTGATGACTTTGCCGGCCTGTACCCGGCCTACCAGATCCTTGGTAACGCCCACAACAATGGCCACTTTGCCGTCTTCGTTCTGGGCCGAGCCTAAAATCACCACACCGGAGCCCAGCTTGTTGCGCAGGTTGTCCACCAGGGTGCGCATCTGCCCGCGTTCCAGGTTGTCGGCGCGATGGGCCAGCACTTTCACCCCACGAATGTCGCGCACCTTCTCGTCCACGGTGGCTACAGTAGAAGCGGCTGACTTCATGCGTACCTGCTCCAACTCTCTTTGTAATTTCTTGATCTCGGATTCCCGCTTTTCCAACTCCGAGCGCAACGCCTCGGCGGGCGAGCCGGATTTTTGTGCCTGTGGAACCAGTGCAGCGACCACGCTCTCAAGCTGATGGTCCCTGCGGAAATGCTGGAGCGAGCCTTCCCCGGTCACCGCTTCCACCCGCCGCACGCCGGAAGAGACGCTGCCTTCATTCAGAATTTTGATCAATCCGATCTCGCCTGTGGCCGCAGTGTGCGTGCCGCCGCAAAGTTCCGTGGAGAAGTCGCCGATCCTGACGACCCGCACCCGCTCGCCGTATTTTTCGCCAAACAGCGCCATTGCCTTGTATTCATTGATGGCCACGTCAATGACGACGTCTTCAATGGTCTGGACTTTTTCATTTTTCAGCACTTCGTGATTGATCAGATCTTCAATGTCCTGGAGTTCTTCATCAGCTACGCCGGTGAAGTGAGAAAAATCGAAGCGCAGGTGGACGGGATCAACCAGAGATCCGGCCTGCTTCACGTGCTTGCCCAAAACCTCTCGCAGCCCCGCATGGAGCAGATGTGTAGCAGTGTGATTGCGCATGGTGGCAAGACGGACTTGGGTGCGCACCACCGCATCAACCTTCATACCAACGTGGATCGGCTGTTTGGCAATAACTTTGTGCGCACGCACGCCCTGCACAGGTATATAGCAGCCTGTCACGTCGGCAACGATGGTGTTGCGCTCATCGTTGTAGAAGACGCCGATATCGCCAACCTGGCCGCCGGAATCGGCGTAGAAGGGCGTGTGATCGAGAACGACTTCGCCCTGCTCGCCGGGATTGAGAACTTGAGTTCCTTGGCCGTCTTTCACGATTGCCAGGACCTCGCATCCGTCAGATTCGGTTTGGCGGTAGCCCTCGAATGCCGTCTTAGCCAGGTCACGATAGACCGGTGAAGCAGACTGCTTGGCGCCGCCCTTCCACGAAGCGCGAGCGCGCTCGCGCTGCTCCTGCATGGCGCGCTCGAAGCCCTCAACATCCAGCTTGATGCCTGCATCTCGGCAGGCATCCATGATGAAATCAAAAGGAAGGCCGAAGGTGTCGTAGAGCTTGAAAGCTTCAGGGCCTGACAACTCTGGATATCCCAGATCGTGACGAGCCTGGTCGTAATATTCCGTGTAGATTTGCTCCGTCAAGCCCGGTTGTTCGCCCACCGACGCCAGTTTATATGCTGGTTCCGCCTGTGCCCGCTCCAAAGCAACAGACCCAATGCGGCTCTCGTGAGCACTCTTCGCAATTCTGATCGTTAGCTCTAGTTTTTGCAGACCGACATCCAAAGTATTTGCAAATCGACGCTCTTCTTCATGAAGAACTCTGTAAACGCGTTCACTAGATTCAACCAGCTCTGGATATGCTGTTTTCATTACGTCGCGAACGGCGTACACCATTTCGCACATGAAGGGCTCGGTCGCGCCTAGGAGCCGACCGTGCCGAATTCCGCGACGTAAAATCTTGCGTAACACGTATCCGCGACCTTCATTGGCGGGAATAACACCGTCGGAAACCAAGAAAGTGCATGCGCGTGAGTGGTCCGCAATGATGCGCAAAGATGCCTGCATACGTTCCAGTGGAATTTCTTGAGTTGCCTGCTGTTGCGATTCCTCGAAGACCTTGAAGGTGTCTATATCAACGTTCCCGGGTCGCGTGTATCCATAAGCCGCCTGAATCAACGGCGTAAACAGATCAGTGTCGTAGTTGGAAATCTTGTTCTGCAGAATCGCAGATACCCGCTCCAATCCCATGCCGGTATCCACAGAAGGCCTGGGCAGCGGGTTGTACGTGCCGGTGGAATCTCGGTCGAACTGCATGAACACCAGGTTCCAGAATTCCACGTAGCGCCCGCATTCGCAGGGAAACTTGCAATCGCTGTGGCCCTGTTCGGAAGCTGCCGGACCCATGTCGTAATGAATCTCGCTGCATGGGCCGCAGGGGCCGGTATCAGCCATGGACCAGAAATTGTCCTTCATGCCCAGGGTAAAGATGCGGTCTTTGGGCACACCTACCGCCAGCCAATATTTTTCCGCGTCGTCATCGCGTGGGATGCCTTGCTCCCCGGCAAAGATCGTGCAGTAGAGCTTCTCCCTGTCGATCCCGAACCATTCTTTCGAGGTCACGAGTTCCCATGCATAGGCAATGGCTTCGCGCTTGAAGTAATCGCCAAAGCTGAAATTGCCCAGCATTTCAAAAAATGTATGGTGACGCTTGGTGAACCCGACGTTCTCCAGGTCGTTGTGTTTGCCTCCGGCGCGGACGCACTTCTGGGAACTCGTAGCCCGCGTGTAATCCCGCTTCTCCAGCCCCAGGAACACGTCCTTGAACTGGTTCATGCCCGCATTGGTAAAGAGCAGAGTAGGATCGTTTGCTGGAACCAGCGACGCTGAATGCACGCGCCGGTGCCCCTTGCCTTCAAAGAAGCGCAAAAACATCTCGCGAATTTCTGAGCCGGTTGGCATTGTCTTTTCATTTTAACAGGGGGTTTTTACCACGGAGGGCACAGAGGAACTCAGAGGAAAACGAGAGACACAAAAGAGACTAAACAGAGATCGGCTGAGTGAGGAACTTTCGAAGCGATGAAAACCACAGAGGACACAAAGGCGCACAAATGCAAAATAATTCGTGAGACCTTTTACCAAGTTCTACCTTCGTGTTCTCTGTGATTAACGATGAGCAAAAAATGGGCGGCATTTCTGCCGCCCTAACCAGGAGGGAGTATGAAGGAGGCTTAGAACATGCTTAGTGCTCCTGCATCTTCTACAATACAAGTAGTTGATGCGACTACTCCATTCAGTATCCTCCTTGACGGACAAACCGAAGGTAAGGAGTTGTTAATTATGCAGTGACGCCTCTTCACAGTTCTTAACGCAAGACGCCATTACCGTGATTTAATGTTGTACGCTTATGACCTCTGTACTTCTCATTGACGACGATACCGAACTTACCAAGCTGCTGGAGGAGTATCTGGAGGAAGAGCAGTTTCACCTGGAAGCTGCCCATGACGGGGTTACCGGCCTGGAGAAAGCTCTAAAAAACCAGTATGCCGTAGTTGTTCTGGATGTGATGTTGCCGGGTATGAGCGGCCTGGACGTCCTGAAGCAGCTGCGCCAGAAGAGCACTGTTCCGGTGCTGATGTTGACCGCGCGCGGCAGCGAGTTGGACCGGATTCTCGGGCTGGAGTTGGGCGCGGATGATTATCTTCCCAAGCCGTTCAATCCCAGGGAACTGGTGGCACGTCTGCGCGCGATCCTGCGGCGAACCACAAGCGGTGGAGTGACCGCATCAGGCCAGCCTGTTCATCTCGCCGATGTTGAACTGCATCCTGAGTCGCGCAGCGTTACCTGTGCTGGAAAGCCGGTGACCCTGACTGGAGCCGAGTTTGATTTGTTGTTCACGTTCCTGCGCAATCCCGGAAAAATCATCAGCCGCGAGGACCTTACGCAGGCTGCTCTCGGCCGTCCTATGTCGCCAATGGACCGCAGTATTGACGTGCATGTAAGCAATTTGCGGCGCAAGCTGGGTGGCTATGACGGCAATCACGAACGAATCAAAGCCATTCGCGGCAGCGGCTACGTCTACCTGTTGCCCGGAGAGCAATCGTGATGCCTCGCGGTCTGTTCCTCAAGATATTTCTCTGGTTCTGGCTGGCGGCAGCCGGCATCATTGCTTCGTTGAATTTGGGGCTTTGGCTCACCATTGCCACCGACCCCAACCCAGAGAAAAATCACGGCGCATTTGGCGAAGCTCTCAACCTTTACGCTGAGTCGGCCGTCCAGGTGTATGACCGCGAGGGCACGCAGGCATTTGTCCAGTACGTCAACCGGTCTATGCAGGAAGCCGGTTCGGAGATTTTCCTGTTTGATGGCAATGGCAAGCCGTTGACGTCCCAAAATTCAGAGGACGCTGCCAGTGTTGCCGATGAAGTGCGAACCACGCAGGACCACGTTTCCCACATAACACCGTTAGGCCGCATTACCTGGGGCAGGATGGTAGTGGCGCCCAGCGACAAACCATATATCTTCGTCACCCGGCTTCGCCAACCATACCAGCCCCGGCGATTGACAGCCCCACAAATCATTGGCGCCATCGTTGTAGCCGGGCTGATCGCTTATCTTCTGGCGCTGTACCTGACTTCGCCTTTGAAGAAGCTGAGAACCACGGTGCAAGCCTTTGCCCAGGGAAATCTGGACGTCCGAGCGACTCCTGCATTGGGCAAGCGGCGGGACGAATTGACGGACCTTGGGCATGAATTTGATCACATGGCTGAACGCATCTCCATTCTGATTGATTCGCAAAAGCGGCTTTTGGCGGATATTTCCCACGAACTGCGTTCGCCTCTGGCAAGGCTCGCAGTGGCCCTGGAACTGGCGCGCAAGAATAGCCCGCCCACCGCCAGCGCTCCGCTGAACCGGATTGAGCAGGAAGCAGAACGGTTGAATGAATTGGTGGGACAACTGCTGGCCATCACCCGGCTTGAAAGTGGAGCTGAGCGTGTGCCTGCGGAAACCGTGATGTTCGAAGATCTGGTCCATCAAGTAGTGGACGATGCCAATTTTGAGGCCAAGCCGTTGGACAAGGAAGTGAGGATCCTGCAACTGGATAAATGCCGGGTAAGCGGTTCTGCCGAACTGCTGCGTAGCGCGGTGGAGAACATTGTGCGCAACGCGGTGCGTTACACCTCCCAAGGCACGGCGATCGAAGTCAGCCTGCGTTGGAAGCTGGATACCGCCATACTTACGGTTCGCGACCATGGCCCCGGGGTCCCGGAACCGGACCTGGAGCGCATCTTTGAGCCCTTTTATCGTGTGAGTGAAGCGCGCGACCGGGCCAGCGGCGGCGCCGGTCTGGGACTCTCCATTGCCGAACGTACCGTTAAACTCCACGGCGGCACAATTGAGGCCAGGAATGCTGGAGACGGGTTGGTAGTTACCATCCGCCTCCCTCTTGCGCCAAGCCAGCCCTCTCAAGGTCAAAGTCAAGAAACCCGTTCACCCGTCTCTTTGGCTGGATGACCGCTTCTGGCTGCATTCTCAATTTCTGAATTGATTTCTCCGCCTGCCAGGATTGCCAGGCCAGTAATGTATAGCCATAGCAATAACACCATGACCGCGCCCAATGAACCATAGGATTTGCTGTAGCTATTGTAGAAATGCAAATAGATGCGGAACAACAGCGAAGCCGCAATCCATGCCACCATACCTACCAGTGATCCGGGCGTGATCCACTGCCAATCCTTCTTGGAATCTGGCCCCCAGTAATAGATAAGAGCAAGAGCGTAAATCACAAAGAACAAGGCCACAGGCCATTGCAGCCCTTTCCACGCCAGCACGGTGATGTTGCTCAAACCGATGTGCCTGCCCACGAATTGAGCAATCTCGCCGCCATAGAGCACCATTGTCAACGCGCAAATGGTCAGCGTCGCGATGGCTATGGTCAGGCTGAGAGAAAGTAGTTGCCGTTTCCAGTAGGGACGCGACTCCTTGATGTGATAGCAACGGTTCAGCGCATCAATGACGGAACCTACGCCACCGGCGCCCGACCACAGTGATAGCACTAATCCAAAAATCAGCTTTATGCCGGTGCTGCTCCTGCTGATTTCTCTTAGTGTCTGTTCCACCAGGCCAAAAGCAGCGGGAGGCATGACCTGGCCAAAGTAATTCAGAAGACTGGCACGCAGGTACTCGCTTTCGCTGGCAAAAATCCCCAGAATGGCCAACAGGAAAAACACCATGGGAATCAGTGCGGAAAAGAAGTAGTAAGAAAGCGCCGCCGAACGCGTGAAAACTTCATCCTGCTGAATCTCGTGCCAGACCCGTTTCCCTAGCTGAGAGGCAGTCAACCCTCCCAGCTTCCAGGGAGATGTCTTCTCCATTATTGTTTCCACTGACTTCCTCTGGACTCGATGGCTGAATTTGAAAAGGCTCATGCCTGTGACAAGGATAATCGTTCAGTGCTCGGTATGAATGGCTGAAGAAGCGGGCCGTCGGTGCAGTCTTCCCAGATGTCAAATCAAAAATCAAAACTAACAAATTCGTGGAACCAAATCTTTTCTCATGCGTATTACTAACCGAAGGCTGCTGATTGGGTCAAAAGGAACAGCAGCGAAAAGGAATCTTTGGAGGGCATCATGGATGCAAGATGGAACAAAGTGATTGATAAGCTGTCCGTGCGGACAGCCCTGCTGGCATTGGGTTTTGGCGCCTGGTTCGCGATCGGCTATAGCTTGCTGGCTCTGTAGAGAATCAGGGTATCTCGTTGTCGCGGTGTCGGATGAGTCGCGCTTCGGAAATATTCGATCCAGCTCACTCAACCGATGCACTGACCAGCCGACCCTGTTCCGCCCCGTAGCGGGTTTGGACGTATTCATCCAGGATTGCAATAAATTCGGCCACAATCCTGTCACCCTTCAGGGTAGTCATCAACCGCCCGTCAACAAAGACCGGCGCTTTCGGTTCTTCAAAGGTTCCGGGAAGGGAAATGCCGATGTTGGCATGTTTTGATTCTCCCGGACCATTCACCACGCAGCCCATTACCGCGACTTTCAATTCTTCGACGCCGGGATATCTCCCTTTCCACACAGGCATGTTGGCGCGAAGATAAGACTGAATTTGCTCGGCCATCTCCTGAAAGAAAGTGCTGGTGGTGCGGCCACAACCCGGACATGCCGTAACCTGCGGCGTAAAACTGCGGATGCCGAGCGATTGTAAGATCTGCTGCGCCACAAACACTTCTTCCGCGCGATCGCCGTTGGGAGCCGGTGTGAGCGAAACCCGGATGGTGTCGCCGATCCCTTCCTGTAGCAACACAGCCAATCCCGCCGTGCTGCTCACCACGCCTTTGCTGCCCATCCCGGCTTCCGTAAGTCCCAGATGCAGAGGGTAATCGCAACGCGCCGCCAGGCTGCGATAAACATCGATCAGATCCTGTACTCCGCTGACCTTGGCGCTCAGGATGATGAAATCATGCGGCAAGCCGAACTGTTCCGCCAGCTCCGCCGAGTGTAGCGCGCTTACCACCATGGCCTCCATGGTGACCTCGCGTGCATCTTTGGGATTCTCGCTGCGCGAATTTTCATCCATCATGCGCGTGAGTAACTGCTGGTCCAATGATCCCCAGTTCACGCCGATGCGCACCGGCTTCATGTTCTTTACCGCAACTTCAATCATGGCGCGGAAGTTGTTGTCATCCTTGCGTCCCACGCTTACGTTGCCGGGATTGATGCGGTATTTGGCCAGTGCCTGCGCGCATTCAGGATAGCGGGTGAGCAGGAGGTGGCCGTTATAGTGGAAATCACCGATGATCGGTACGTGGAGGTTGCGTTTGGCCAGCCCTTCCACAATGGCCGGTACGGCCTTGGCGGCATCGTCATTGTTGACCGTTACCCGGACCAGCTCTGATCCCGCCTGTGCCAGTTGGGCCACCTGTTGAATTGTGCCCTTGACGTCGGCGGTATCCGTATTAGTCATAGACTGAACCACCACGGGAATATCGCCGCCCACGCGGACGTCGCCAATCCTGGTCGTAACGCTCTTTCTGCGCTGAATGGAAGCCATTGTGTACTAGTTTAACATCTCCTCTTGCGACGGCCCTCCGGGAGCCTGACGCATCTCCGGTAGCATTCCGCACTAGCCCTTCAAACGCCCTGACCATAAACTTGCGTGCAGGTAAAGGCTGGCTCAGTGCTATGTGTCAACTGCTGAAATCGCGTAAGTCAGATGGAATCCAGCCTTGTTTCGCCTCCGGTGAATCCAGTCGTTCACGGGAATAGTATTCGTAGATGAGATCCTTGTTCGCCAAAGCCTCGGCGACCAGCTTGACTGAGGCTTGCAGACACAGACTTCGGTCAATGTGTTTTTCCACCTGGATCATCCAAAACCGCGTTGCAGTGTCGTGATAACGATTGCCTCCGTGGTAGGCCACGAACCGGCAAAGTACCGAACGCATCTTGTCAGAGCCGGCTCTAACCTGACTTTCGCACTTCGCGAGTGATTTGCCGGTGCAGGCGGTCGAAAGTACTTGTGTTTGCAATCCCACTTTTCGAAAATCTGCTGAGTGAAGACCTACCCTCTTCCTCTTCGGCTGGAGTTCTGGCATGCTGCGGCTGAACGATGTTTCTGCGCAGCACAAATCGTAAAAAAGATGGCAAGGATCATCGCTACTTCAGCATCGTCGAGAATCGTCGCTTGCCCGGAGGAAAGACGGTACAGCGTACGGTTCTGTATCTGGGCGAGATCAACGACCAGCAACAAGCGGCGTGGCGCCAGCGGCTGGAGATTTTCGATGAAGGCGAACAGCGCTACGTCACCCTGAGTCTGTTTCCCGCGGACCGGGAGATTCCTGCCGATGAGTTGGATAGCGGGCAGGTGAAATTAAGTGAACTGCAATTACGCCGACCGCGGATATTTGGCAACTGCTGGTTGGCGTGCGAGTTGTGGCAGCAATTGGGGCTGGATGAGTTTTGGCAGCAGCGGTTGCCGGAAGGTCGCGAAGGCGTAAGTTGGGAAAAAGTGTTGCGCTTGTTGGTGGTGAACCGGCTGCTCGACCCTGGCAGCGAGTTTCGCGTGCATCGCCAATGGTTTGTCGACAGTGCCATGGATGAGTTGCTGGAGACGAATTTCGCGGTAGCAGAAAAGGACCGTTTGTATCGCTGTCTGGATCGGGTGCTGGCCCACAAACAGGAGTTGTTCGTGTGGCTGCAACGGAAGTGGGCCGAGCTGTTTGCCGCTGATTTCGAGGTTTTGTTATACGACCTGACCAGCACGTACTTTGAAGGAGAGATGGAACAGAATCCTAAAGCCCGGCGGGGCTACAGTCGGGATGGAAGACCGGATTGCGTGCAGTTGGTGATTGCCCTGGTAGTGACACCAGACGGATATCCCCTGGCCTACGAAGTGATGAATGGCAATACGGCGGATTGCACGACCTTGCGCGGATTTCTCCAACCGCATCGAGGATGCATACGGTAAGCCCGACGAATTTGGGTGATGGATCGAGGGATTCCGACCGAGGCAGTCCTGCAGGCGATGCGTGCGCCGGAACGACAAACTTTTTATCTGGTGGGCACACCCAAGGGGAGGATCCAGCAACATGAAAAGAAGTGGCTGGATCTGCCCTGGCACAAGGTACGCAACTCCGTCGAGGTGAAGTTGGAACTGATTCTGAAGGACTTATCCAAGGCATAACCGTCGAACTGCGAAAGTCAGGTTAATCAGCTTCCGGCTTATGGCGACGGGCTATGGTATCTGTGAACGTGAAAAGTGCTTTAGCTTCCGATGAAGCGGGCGTAGAGGCTGCGGGCTATTGCTGTGTCTGTGGTGCCTTTGATTATTGCGCGGCCGTCGGGGAATAGGGTCAGTTCGTAGGGGTCGCGCCAGAACTTCAGGACAAAATCGTTGTGCTTGACCTTTCCGTGGGGTTGCAGGCGGGAACTCATTTCATCGAAGTTTACGGGGCGCTGGCGTTCGTGAATCTGGACGGAGTTTCTGCCGCATAGGGTGATCTGGGGGCGGGCCTTTCCGGCCAGGTAGGGAAATTCGTGCTGCCGGCAGGTGGGACAATCTGCGCGGGGATGAGTGGCGGCCACTTCGGCGTGGTCGTTGGTCCAGACGTCAAAGGAAAGCAAGGTTCGCCGCATTTTGCCGCGGGCGCCTACCAGAAATTTCAGAGCTTCGGCGGCCTGGATTGAGCCAACAAAGTTCACGGCCGCATTCAGGATTCCGGCGGTATCGCAGGTCTCTACTGTCCCCTGCGGTGGAGCGGGGAAGACACAGGACAAGCACGCGGTTTCGCCCGGCAGGACATTCATGGTAACGGCGTAGGAGGCAACGGCGGCGGCGTAGATCCAGGGCCGTCCATTTTTTACGGCAAAGTCGTTGATTAGATAGCGGGTCTCAAAATTGTCGGTGGCATCCAGAATCAGGTCTGCTTCACCGAGCAAGTGCTGAGCGTTTTCCGGGGTGAGATCGGCTACTTCCGGCTGGACATGGATTTCTGAATTAAATGCGGAGATTTTACGGGCGGCCGCTACGGCTTTTGGCAGGGACTCGGCGGCATCCGCCTCATCAAAGAGCACCTGGCGTTGCAGGTTGCTGGGCTCCACGTAATCGCGATCGATGATCCGCAGGCAGCCAACTCCCGAGCGGGCCAGCAGGCTGGAGACACACGCCCCAGTGGCCCCGCAGCCTACAATAACAACAGTGGCTCCGGCGAGCTTCTTTTGGCCTTCAGGACCTATGCCCGGGAAGAGTATTTGCCGTGAGTAACGGTCAGGGAGTGGCACCTGTCATTATTATAGAAGCAGGCCTCGGTACGTAGCTTAGCGAGTCGGCCAGCGGAGGATCGGGTGATCTGGTGATCGGGTGATCTGGTGATCTGGTGATCGGGTGATCTGGTGATCGGAAAACAGAGGCAAAGCCCATTGGCCGCGAATTTGCGCGAATGAACGCGAATAAAGATCAGGTGACAGCCCCGCCACCGGTTTTGAGCGGATTGAACGAGCGGTCACAGGGAGATTGCCAAAATCGCCGCAATTGCCCCGCCGCGGCGGGCCAAAATTGAAAGGCAAAGGCTAAAGACATTCTTGGCCTGATTCTAGAAGGTCTAGCGAGCGACCAGTAAAGAGTCACAGGGAAGAGTCCAAAGCGAGTATTTAGTAGTTAGTATTTGGTATTTAGCAAAACCCAGAACCAAGAGAAAAGGGAACAGGTCACAGGGAACAGGGAAGAGCAGAGGCAACAGCAAAGGCAAGGACCTCACCACGGAGACACTGAGGCACGGAGATTGCACGGAGAGAAGGGCAAGGGAAAATAAAGGCAAAAACCTTTCGAACACTGAGAACTTCGGAGGACACGGACAAGTCGCTGATTGGGTAAGTTCTCAGGCGAGGCAAGACGGGGCGCAGGAATCGCAGGAGCCTTTGATCACAGGAATTCAGTGTGGCACTTGTTGTTTTGGGTGGGGGCTGCGAAACTTTTTTATAGAAGAGAGCTTTACATAGAGAGAACTTTACATCATTAGAAGCAGGGCTTACTCCGGCGCGTGCAACCACAGGGGTGAGCTACTGCAAGAACCAGGCTGCTGCTACCTTCCAACAGCATCGCTGAATCAAAGGGGATCATTTTTGCGTTTTCGACCAGTTTATCTGGCGTTGCTGCTATGGGCGGGTGTGCCGCATTTGAGCGCGGCCAGCCAACAGGGTGCTCCTTCCGTCCAAGTCCCGTCCGCTCCGGCAGCAGACCCCTCCAGCAACACGATATCCGCCGGGCTGAACAGCCTGCAAGGGACGAGGGTAGCGGCGATCCGCATCAGCAGTGAAGGCATCCAGCATCCTGAATGGCTGCAACCCCTGATCGTACAAAAAAGCAATGAGCCGCTGGACAAGTACAAGGTCCGCCAAAGCGTGCAGGCCCTATATAACACGGGCCGCTTTGCCAGCATCCGGGTTGAGGCGCAACGGAGCCCAAACGGCGAGGTGGAGTTGATCTTTCATGCAGAGGAGAATTTTTTCTTTGGCTCAATCCTGGTGGACGGGGCGCCGGATTCTCCCACCGCCAACCAGCTTGTGAATGCGAGCAAGCTGAACCTGGGCGAGCAGTTCACAGAGCAGAAGATCGCTACCGCGATTGAGGGCATGCAGCGCATCCTCAAGGGAAACGGCTACTATCAAGCCAAAATCAATCCATCGTATCAACGGGATGCGAAAAACCAGCAGGTCATGGTCCGTTTCGTGGTGAGCAAGGGCATTCGCGCACGGGTCGGCCAGGTAAACATCACCGGCTCGCCTGGTTTCACGACGCAAGAGATCCTGAGAGCTACGGGAATCGAGCCGGGTGACTATGTAAGCTCCGCAGACTCGACCCGTGCCCTGCAACGGCTGCGCAAGAAATACCAGAGACACGATAGGCTCGAGGCCCAGGTGGCGATTACTCACCGCGACTACCAACCAAAGAGCAATACCGTGGATTACACCTTCGACATAGTCGAGGGACCGGCGGTGAAGGTTAGAGTTGAAGGGGCGGCATTGCGCACGGGCCTGGTCAAAAAGTACGTTCCTATCTACCAGGAAAATGCCGTGGATGAAGACTTATTGAACGAAGGCAGCCGCAACCTTCGCGATTATTTTCAAACCAAAGGATATTTTGACGTGAAGGTGAGCTACACGCAGAAGGGCGTGGGGACAGACCGCCAGGACGTGGCATTTGCCGTAGAGAAGGGACCGTCCCACAAGGTGGTGCAGATCGTACTGGAAGGGAACAAGTATTTTCCCCGTGAAATACTGCGGGAGCGCATGCAACTGCAGCAGGCGGGCGGGTTGCTGCTCCATGGCCTGTACAGCCAGTCCATGGTGGCGAGAGACGTGAGTTCGATCGAAGGCTTATATCGGGCCAACGGGTTCCTGCAGACAAAAGTTGTTTCCCGGGTGGATGACCAGGACCGAGGCAAAGCCGGATACATCAAGATTTTCTTCCACATTGACGAGGGCCCGCAAACGCTGGTGGGGAAGCTGGCCATCCAAGGCAACTCGGCGGTGCCGGACAATGTGCTGCGCGGCCTGATCGTCTCAACCGATGGACAGCCCTACTCGGA
The DNA here is from genome assembly GCA_035294925.1 of Candidatus Angelobacter sp. Lineage (GTDB taxonomy): Bacteria > Acidobacteriota > Terriglobia > Terriglobales > Acidobacteriaceae > Angelobacter. The sequence goes on from DATGJZ010000102.1 coordinate 97,725, forward strand.
CGCCAATGTCGCGGCGGACCAGAGCGAGGTCACCAACTACTACTTTAATCATGGATTTCCGGAGGTCCGCTTCGAATCCACGGTGCAAGCTGAGCCGGGAAAGCCGGAGCGCATGGACCTGATTTACAAAATCACGGAAGGCCCGCAGGTATTTGTGGACCACGTCCTGATTTCAGGCCTGAATTACACCAAGGGATTTGTGGTGGATCGTGAGATTGCGGTCCATTCCAGCGACGCGTTGAGCCATGAACAGATGTTGGATTCACAACAGCGGCTTTATGACCTGGGCATCTTCAATGCCGTGGACATGGCGGTGCAAAATCCTGAGGGAGATGAGAGCCATAAAAATGTTGTCTTCCAACTGGCGGAAGCGAGGCGGTATACGTTCACGTACGGCGTGGGATTTGAGGTGCAGACCGGTCAGGCCGGGGGCGTGAGTAATCCTCAAGGCCATGCCGGCGCGAGCGAGCGAGTTTCTTTTGATGTGACGCGGCTGAACTTCCGAGGCCGGGACCAGACCATTACGTTGCAGACCCGCTACGGCAATCTGCAAAAGCGCATCCTGGTGAGCTATGGATCACCACGATGGTTTGATTTCAAGAATTTTACGTTCAGCCTGACCGCGTTCTATGACGATACCTTCGACGTGCGCACCTTTGAGGCGAAACGCCTGGAAGGCGCAGCGGAGGTGAAGCAGCGGCTGGACAAGGCGACAACGCTGCTCTACCGTCTTATTTACCGGCGCGTGAGTATTCCTTCCGGCACGCTGGTGATTGACCCAAACCTGATTCCATTGTTCTCGCAGCCGGTGCGCGTGGGCATGCCGGCATTCACTTACATTAGCGACACGCGGGACGATCCCACGGACTCGCATAAAGGGGCTTTCTCGACGGTGGATACCGGGCTGGCCTCCGGGGGGGTTGGGTCAGAGTCGAATTTCGGACGGCTGCTGCTGCAAAACTCCACTTACTACCGATTTCACAAGAAGCGCTGGGTCTTTGCCCGCTCCACCCGAATTGGAGTTGAGGCACCGTACGGTTCCACGACCTTTATTCCTTTGCCGGAAAGGTTTTTTGCCGGCGGCAGCAACTCTTTCCGCGGTTTTGGCCTGAATCAGGCGGGGCCGCGCGACCTGCAGACCGGATTTCCGCTGGGAGGCGAGTCCCTTTTCCTGAACAACCTTGAGCTGCGCACGCCACCTCTGCCGTTGCCGTTTGTGGGCAACGATGTGAGCGCGGTTCTGTTCCATGACATGGGAAATGTTTTCGCTACGGGCGGTGACATGCTCAACAGCCTGCTCCACTTCTCGCAGCCGAACAGCAGCACATGCCAGAACACGGTGACACCGAATTGCAGCTTTAACTACATTTCGCATGCTATCGGCAGCGGCGTGCGTTATCGCACACCGATTGGGCCGGTGAGTTTCGATGTGGGGTACAACTTGAATCCGCCGGTATTCCCGATTGCGCAGCAAAACCGGTTTGAGACGCTGGGGAAGTTTAATTTTTTCTTTAGTATAGGGCAGACGTTCTGAAGGGCAGCAGTTGGCAATTAGCAATTAGCAGCTAGCAGCTAGCAAAAGCTGGTGCTAAGTACTTAGTGCTAAGTACTTAGTACTTAGTATTTAGTATTTAGTACTTAGCAACGGCAAGAGCAACGGCAACGGCAAGAGCAACGGCAAAGACAAGAGCAACGGCTACGGCCGAACCTTACCACAAAGAGAAGGGAATTTTGATTTCTGAGCTTTGATTTGTGATTTTAGAGATCAGCCGGGCTCTGGTGGTTTGGTGACCTTTAGCGAAGCGGAAATCAAAAATCACAAATCAAAGATCAGAAATTCTTTAACTGATGAAGGTGTTTTTCAATCTCGTGCTCTTGCTGCTGGCGGCGGTTGTGGCCTGGCCGGGGGAAGTCGTTGACCGGATGGTGGCGGTGGTGAACCGGCAGGTGATTTTGCAGAGTGAGCTGGAAGAGACGGAGCACGTGGAGCTTCTGCTGCAAGGCAAGCCGCTGAGCGAATCGACCAAGGCGGAAATAGATTCCGTGCTGGACCGCCTGATTGATCAAGCGCTCCTGCAACAACAGATCGTGAACAGTTACGTGCTGGAGCCGACCGCGGAGGAGATTTCTTTCCAGGTTCGCGAGATACGAGCGCAGATTCCAGGAGCAGCGGTGGATGAAAAGTGGCAGGCGATCCTGGCCGCTTATGGCGTGACCGAGAAGGATGTGCAGATGCACATCGCATCGCAGGTGCGCATTCTCAAGTTTATCGACCTGCGCTTTCGCACGGTGGCCCGCGTGGACAGGGCGTCCATAGCCAGTTACTACCAGGAAAAGCTGTTGCCGGAGCTGCGCAAGCAGGGCGCGGCCGAGCCACCGTTGAGCCAGGTTACCGGAAAGATCGAGGAGATCCTCACCGAGCAGCGCATTAACGACCTGCTGAACTCGTGGCTGCAGGCGCTCCGCTCGCAGGCGCATATTGAAAAGATGGGTCCTGATTCCACAGCGGCTGCCGGGGCCACCCAATGACGCCTGAATCGAAGGAGCAAGCTCCGCCTGGCAGGAAGAAACGGCGATTCAGGCGAGGCCAGGCCATCCTGGGCACGCTATTACTGGTTTCAGTGCTGTGGCTGGGACTCTACCTGCGGAGCGACGCATTTCGAGAGCTGGTGCGCAAAAAGGTGGTTGCCGAACTGGAGTTGGTAACAGGCGGCAAGGTTGAAATTCAGTCGCTCACATGGAACCTTTCGCGATTGCAGTTTGAAGCCAAAGGAGTGACCATCCATGGGCGGGAGGCAGCGGACCAGACGCCATTTGTGCAAGTGGACCGGATCGCGGGGCAAGCGAAGATCATTTCATTCTTCGGGCAGGGCATCGGACTGCGCTCGCTGGTGATCGATCATCCTGCGATTCACCTGATTCTGTATCCGGACGGCACTACGAATCAGCCGATGCCCAAAATCCGCGAGCAGGACAACAGCCAGGTGCAGCGCTTGTTTGACCTGGCGGTGAACAGCGTGGAGATTCACAGCGCGGAGCTGCGGCTGAACGACAGCAAGATTCCATTTGATTTTGCCGGGGACCATCTTTCCGGAGGAATGAGTTACGCCAAAGCCGGCAAAGACTACGAAGGAAATTTCAGCATCGAGTTGCGCGCGGTCCACTACCAGGGACTGGAGCCACTGCATGGCACCCTGGAATTGCATTTCGTGATGCATCCCTCGCAATTGGAGGTGAAGACGCTCAAGTTCACGATGGACCATTCTGTCCTTCAAGCGAGTGGAGGGATCAGCAATTACATCCATCCGGAAGTGCACCTCCAATATAGCGCCTCTCTCGAACTGGCGGAGGCAGGGCGGGTGGCCAGGGTTCCACAGCTCCAGGCCGGTCATCTTGACATGAATGGCAAGGCCAATTACCAGAACCAAAAATATGCGGCGCAGGGCACCCTGACTGCCAGCAATATGAGCTGGCACGAGGCCGGCTGGAACCTTACGGGAGTGGACGTGGCATCGTCATTTCTATTCACGCCGGAAAAGATCTCCCTAGCGCCGTTGAAGGCGAGGGCCTTTGGCGGAGGCGCACAGGGTGAACTGGAGATTGTGAACTGGAATTCTCCGCCGACGGAAAAGAAGGCGCAGGAGCGCGGCACATTGAACCTGCGGCTTTCCGGCATGCAGGCAGCGCAACTTGACTCGGCGCTTTCCACGCGCAGGCTTCCCTTAGACAAGATCAACCTGGTGGGCCAGATTGGCGGAGATGTAAAGAGCACGTGGGCAGGAGCGGCAAGAAACATGGCTGCGGCGATGAAGCTGGAGGTTGACCCACCTGCTAATCCTGCCCCGCGGCAGCTTCCGGTTACGGCGAGCTTCCAGGGGACCTACCATCACGGGAGCGGGATCCTGGACGTGGGCGGCCTGAGCTTTGCTACACGCGGCATCCGCCTGAATGCAACCGGCACTCTTGGCTCAAGCACGGCCCAGCTCAAGATTGCATTCAACGCCAATAGTCTCCAGGAGATTCAGCCGGTGCTGGCGGCCTGGAGCTCAGATGCGCGAGTGCCCATGGAGGTGCACGGGCGAGCTTCCTTCAACGGGACACTTTTTGGGAAGCTCGACGCAATTTCCGCGCGCGGGCGGCTCGACCTGGAGGATTTTGATACCTTGATGGGCCCGATTCACTCCTTGCTGACGAAAAATGCGGTTGAGCGAATTCACTGGGATTCGGTGCTGACCGATGTATTGCTTACGCCTTCCAGCGTGAGCGCGCAGAATGGGCTGTTGAAGCGAGGCGCAGCGCAGGTTATTTTTTCCGGCAGCGCAAGCTTGAACCAAGGACAGTTTGATGCGAGAACCAGCCAGGTGACGGTGAACCTGCAGGTGCAGAATGCCAGCCTAGAAGATGTAGAGACACTTACCGGCTTCGGTTTTGGCGCCGGGGTCGGCGTCAATCCTCCGGTCACGGGGAGCCTGAATGCCAATGTGCGGGCGACGGGAACGCTGGGAAACCTGCGCGGGAGCGGAAATCTGGCTGCCAGCCGGCTGACCATCTACGGCGAACCGTTTACCTCATTTCACTCCAACATCAACTTTGCCGGACAAGAGACCCAGTTCGGCAACATTCTGCTTTCCCATAACGGAGCGCAAGTGAAGGGGTCGGCTGCCGTGAACGCATCGGCTCGTTTGTTCCGGTTTGACCTGAGCGGCACGGGCATTGAACTCAAGAACTTCAGCCGCTTCGAACCGCAGCGATTCACGATGGCAGGGCGCACCGAGTTCCACATTTCCGCCAGTGGAACATTGGCATCGCCGGTAGTGAATGCGCAGTTGAACGTTCGCGGGCTGGTGCTGAATGGTGAACTGGTGGGCGACCTAACGGCTTCTGCCGAGACTCATGGCGAGAACATGCTGTTGCACGCCAGTTCGAACTTTCAGAATGCTATTTTCAACCTGGATGGCAGCATGCGGCTGCGGGACAACTATCCCGCCCAGATGACCCTGAAGTTCGAGCACCTGGACTTTGATCCGCTGATTCGCGCTTATGTGAAGGCGCCCGTCACGGGCCATTCGTCCATGCAAGGCTATATTGAGGTGCGGGGGCCCATGAAGACGCCGCGCGCCCTTTCCATTGTGGCGAACATCAGCGAACTCTCGGCCAACGTGGAGAACATCAAGGTGCAAAATGACGGGCCCTTGCGTTTTTCCGTCAGCAATCAGGCCCTTCATGTGGACCAGTTTCACCTGACGGGAACGGACATGGATATCTCCCTGACGGGAGACGCCAGCATGGGCGGGACGCAGGCTCTGGATGTGCGCGCCGACGGAAAAGTGGACATGAAGCTGCTGGAGACTTTTCAGCCGAACCTCACTTCCTCAGGAAGGGCGGAACTGGCGGTGCATCTGACCGGGACCATAGGGCAGCCGCAGATGCGCGGACGCATAGACATTACCAATGGCGCAATCTCAGCGGTTGATTTGCCCAACGGGCTGAGCCAGATCAATGGACGGCTGATTTTTGCCCAGGACCGCATGCAGATCGAAAACCTGCGCGCGCATAGCGGAGGCGGAGACCTGGATCTGGCAGGTTTTATCACCGTGCGCGGCGGCCTCTATTTTGATGTGACGGCCACAGGCAGCGACGTGCGTCTCCGCTATCCACCGGGGCTTAGCGCCTCCGGCAATGCCAGCCTGCGCTACACCGGATCGGCGCAAAGCTCATTGCTTTCCGGAAATGTGACCATCACCCGCTTTGCGGTGGACCCGCGTTTTGATTTTGCGCAGTACCTGGCGCGAGCCAAGAGCACGGGCAGAGGAGGCACACAGAATCCATTTTTGGAGAATTTGCGCCTGGATGTTCACATTGCTTCCGCACCGGAGCTGAGGGTGGAGACGTCGCTGGCCAAGATTTCCGGCGACGTCGATCTGCGCATCCGCGGCACTCTTGCCAATCCCGCGGTGCTGGGGCGGGTGACTATTGTAGAGGGCAATGTTTCGTTCAATGGCACCAAGTACCGGCTGGAGCGCGGCGATGTGACGTTCAGCAACCCGCAACTGATCCAGCCGATCATCAATGTTGAGATGGCGGGCCGCGTCCGGGATTACGACATAACGATTGGGTTTCACGGCCCGGTCGACAGGCTCAACATTACATACCGCTCTGACCCGCCCCTGCCCAGCAGCGACATTATTGCTTTGCTTGCCTTCGGCCGGACCAAACAGGAAGACATTTACAGCAACCAGACAACCAGCACGCTCACCACTTCAGACACGATGCTGGAACAGGCTCTGACTACGGCCTCCAGCAGCCGGGTGCAAAAGTTGTTTGGAGTGGGCAGTGTTAAGATTGACCCGCAGGTGATCGGCGCGGAAAACAACCTGGGCCCGCGGGTGACCATCGAGCAACAGATCCAGAACAATATCACGCTGACTTACATCACGAACCTGGCGCAGTCATCGTCAGAGCAGGTGATCCAGGTGGAATACAACCTGACCAGAAGTATTTCCATTGTGGCGGTGCGCGACCAGAATGGAATCCTGGCGTTTGAAGTTAGAGTGAGGAAGAGGAAGAAATAGAAGTCATCGGGGCATCGGGATTGAAGCAATAACAGAGTAGTTCCTTCGGGCGCAAACCCCGCGCGCCCTCAGGATGACACGGGTTGGAGGGCCTGGCAGAGCGCGAGCCGTGTTGTGGCTCTTGCCAGCGAACACATCCGTGGCTGGAATTCAGGGGATCTGCATAAAGACTCCCAGCAATGCTGCCAAACGATCATGCTTTTCCGCCGGAACGGGAGCTGTTCAGCGATGAGCGCAATCTCATGGTGGAGCATCAACTCCGCAGGCGCGGCATTGACGATGAGCGCGTGTTGCAGGCGATGCGAACGGTCCCCCGGCATGAGTTTGTCAGCCGCAATGACTGGCCGGAAGCCTATGCGGACCATCCGATTGTGATTGCGGAGCACCAGACGACCTCGCAGCCGTACATCATTGCAGCCATGCTTCAGGCGGCGATGATCCAGCCCACGGACCGGGCACTGGAAATTGGCGCCGGATCGGGATACCAGACAGCTTTGCTGGCGGAGCTGGCCAGCCAGGTGTTTGCGGTTGAACGCCATGCGACTCTGGTACAAGCTGCACGCGAGACGCTGGAGCGGCTGGGTTATAACAACATTGCGCTGGTAGCAGGGGATGGCTCTCTGGGATTGCCCCAGGCTGCGCCTTACGATGTGATACTCGTTTCCGCGGCCGCACCACGAATCCCTCCGGCGCTGGTGGAGCAGTTGGCGGCTGGAGGAAGAATGGTGGTTCCGATCGGGCAGACCGATCAGCAAGTGCTGAAGCTGGTGCGTAAGTCTGCCGATGGAATCACGGAGACTGAGCTCGAAGGCTGCCGGTTTGTTCCGTTGATTGGGCAGGCAGGGTTTGGGGCGTAAGGAAAATTGATCCTGAATGAACAGAGGTATTGAACGGTCGAGGAGAACGACCGTAAGGTCTTACCGTATGCCCGGCAAGCAGGGCGTGAGATGAGGAATATGGAGTTCGCTGCTCCGGCTAGCCTCGAAGGGCGGGCCAGCGCGCTGGGAATTGGCATCCTCATTTCTTAAAACCTGGCGTGGCACCCTCCGTTCCTGGCGCCGATGGCTGCTTGCGGGTACGGCGCGGGGCGGGCTGTGGCATCGGTGCGGACTCTGTTGGGATGGAAAGTGGCCTAGGTTCCGCACTGCCGGCTGGGGCGGGCTCTGATGCAGGCGGCGCGTTCTCAGGTGGGGCCGCAGTTGGCGTCGGCGTTTGTTCGAGGGCCCTGCTGCTCTCTTTGCGTGCCGCCACAAAGTACCAGACAAAGAAACCCACGATTGCAAGTACAAGCAGGAGAAGCAGGGTTCGAATTTTTTTCGTCAACGGAAATCCCCTTTCTTTTCTTTTAAATCCGGGCAGCGTTTGTCTCAGGCGTGCGACCGGTGTTGTCCTGTGCTGCCCGCATGTCTGCGTGCGAGGCGCTCCTGAACCCATTCAGCGACTCGGTGACCTCGACTGTCGATATATTTCAACAATATGGCGGCTAGGCCGAGTTCCGCCACCCACAGATCCAAGTAAAGCCCCTTGGAAAGAGCGAGCTGCGTGACCGCGTATCGCATCACCCACCAAACAACACAGCAAATCACCAGGGCAATCTCGGGCTGGATCCAGAACAAAAGATACAAAGCAATCAGCCATCCGGCGAAGACGAAAAAGTTCCACTTGGTTCCAAGCGGTCTCAAATAGCGTTCGTCCAAGAGCGATTCGATATAGTTAGCCTGAAGGTAAAGGCCAGAGACCCCTCGCCCAAGCAGTTGGTGCCAGTCCCGGTCGGTGGATTCCTGGCCGACGATTAAGACGTGACCGCGAATATCGATATCATCGTTCGAATCGTTTGTGCAATTCATGGAGTACCGCGATTCCATCTTCTGCCTGTCCGGGCCGGAACAAACCACTGTAGAGGCGTCAATTTGAGAGAGAGAATCCGGATTGATGAAGCTGGTAAAAGGATGCTCTCCGCTTTCACGGAGGGATTGCAGACGGTAGTCATCTTTCAGTCTCTTATCGACGAGGCTTGCCGCCACATAGGAGATCGTTTCTATTTCAGCATCTGTCGATTCCTTGTGGGTGCTGAAGTCTTCGTCGCTCCGGTACGTAAACCAGTTCAGGGGTATCCTGCGCAGATCGGAATTCATGCGCGTCAGGCCGTAAACGACGGCTGGTTTGGAAGTTGGATTGCCTTGTGAGTCTCGCTTGTTGCCGAAGTCCAGAGAGCCGCTCACAATCAAGCATGCGTTGTTGGGATCGCTGGCGGGCGGGTGGGTGGCTCTTCCTACCACGACCGGCACCTGTGATTCCTGAATCACGCGGATGAGGTCCGATGTGCCTTGATCGTCGCGGCCGCAGGAGTCCGCGCCAAAGTACTTGTCGAGCACGATAACAGCGGCGCCATGCTCAGCCAGCCGCTGAATGAGCCTCGCGAGATACCAGCGCTGTTCGCAGACGTTATTCAGTATTCTGGCTGGAGTCTTCTCACCGAGGGTTACCATTGTGACCCGTCGGCTTCGCACGTCTCTGAATCCGGTGGCTACGGTTTCCGCGTAGGTAGCGGTCGAACTCTCAGAGTCAGGTCGATCAGTCAACTCGCATTTGTTGCCTGAAGGTTGATGACTGTGTGGCAATTCGAAGTACACAGCTAGCCCGAGCAGAACGGACAAGAATACGAGATTTAGGATGGGGCGCAGCGGAAATCTGAACTGCTTCCTTCGTGCTGGAGATCCAGAGTCGGTGCGCTCCTTGGTGTTACTCTTCATGACGACCGCCTATGTGTTTCATCGCGAACACAGACGGGCACGTTTGGGAATCTGATGGCATAGATATTATCCCTTTATGAAATCGATTGCCAGAGGTTTTTGAGGGTCTTTCTATGCTGTCCATTGCACTGAGATAGCCGCGCCGCGAATCCCGTCGCCATTTTGTTCCGCCAATCGGATGAGGAGGGGTTGAGCATTTTTGATTTCTGAGTCTTGATTTGTGATTGCCATTCACATCCGTTTCTCTTTACCCATGTCTTCTTCCCACGGTATTACCATGGGCCCTTCTTCAGATCCTTGCATCCTGGGTATGCGGAATTGAAGAAGCAGTGCACTTCCAGGAGATCGGACTCGTTGGCTCTGACGATCTCGTCCCACTTGGCAGAGACTTCATTGATTTGCCGGGGATTCATGGCCCAGGAGAGCGGAGCGTGATGACCCTTGAATTCAAAAGTCGCAAAGTGGATGTGATCTGCGCCGCTATACAACTCGGACAGGTCTTTGTCTTTCTCTTTGCGGGAGCCGGAGTGGTCTTCCCAGCGCCTGGCAAAGTTCTCCAGCTCCTGGCGATCGCGCATCAGTTGCGCGGTTGTACGCACATTGAGCAAGCCATCAATAGGCGCATAGGTCTGGAAGAACCAGCCCTTCGTGGTGGGGCCGTTTAAGGCATCATCCGGAAACGAGCGGATCTGAATGATGAGCACCGGCGGCACTTTCTGGCCTCTGGCCGTCAAATCGAAAAAACCCTCATCGAGCCATGAAACAGCGCTGGAGACGCCATAGTTGTCGTAGTATCCGCCGTCAATCACGTGGTACTCGGATTTGGTGGAGAGAGCGCGCGCCGACGGCGTGACATAAGGAAAGGTTGCGCCCAGGCGCACGGCGGTGACCACGGGAAGGTCGCTATCCGGGTAGAGCTGGTAGAAGGTGCGCAGGCCCGGTTCGCTGCCGGTTTTCATGTCGGTTGTGGCCATGACCAGAGGTTCGCCGGTCTCATTGATGGTGCCGTTGAAAATGGTTGCCGGACGAAGCCCTTGCGCCACGCCTGCCCGCCAGTTGGAGAGGTTTGCCTGGATGTTGCCGCGATTGCGCCATGTCTCTTCCAGCATGTAGCCGCGATCAAACACCGGCTCTTCACCGGGTTCAGCAGCCGCGGCAAAGATGCTGGGAATATCGTGATAGACCAGCGCCCACGCGACCTCGTCCAGGCTGGATTGAGATGCCAACTGGGTGAGGTTCTTCAGGCCATTCTGATCAAACGGCTCGCTCTCGTTGGGATGATAGAGATTCAAGTAGAACATGGCGCCGGTGGCACCACCCGAAACCGAGCTGATGAGGGTAACGGAGTCAGAAAAAGCGCGTCCACCCCACTGCTGCGATTGCTGCTCCAGGCCTGCCAAAACTTGCGCGGTCCAGGCCGCAGCCTGGATTCCGCCGCCGGCCGTGGCGATGATCACAATCGGCTTATTCTGCGCGGCGCGAGCGGCCAGGATGTCCGCCGGACGCACCGGTTCCACCGTCACGCCACGGCTTACCGTGTAATAGTGGTCCGAAGCCGGAATCAAGGCATCCACGGCGCACAGAACGATGACGGGAATGAGCAACGGGACACGGTAGCGGTCGAGAAAGAATGCCAATGCTGAAAAGATCCAGTTGATGTTCAGCAGGAGAAGCAGGACAAACACCAGGGCCGGAACCACGGTGGATTCTCCACTCCAGGCGCGGGTCAGGATGTCTATCGAAAAATAAACGCCCAGCGTAGCCAGGGAGAACATAAGAGCCAACCATTGACCGCCCCACAAAAAACCGTCAGGGCTGATATAGCCAGCCCATAGAGACTGGGGCCAATGGGCACGCACCCACTTGCCCAGGTTGAGCGCTCCGGCGGGAATCAAGCCGTGTTCATTTGCGCAATCCAGCCAATTGTGCATGAATGAAGGGCAGGGAAATGTGAGAACGGACGTCTGCGTGCACTTGGGAGCGATCCAAACGGCAAAGAAAAGCGCCAGGAACATAACCAGGTAGGCGCAGGCAAAGCCTGCTAAAGCGGCGAGAAGCCGCCATCCCAAATCACCCCAGCTATACCCAAAATCATGCTTCTGCGTGAGAGGCGCAAAAATATTGGGCAGCGCTACCAGGATCATCAGCCAAAAAGAGGATTTGAATCTGGCCAATTCTGCCGCGGTATATTCTTGCGCCACTCCGAAGCGTTCTTCTCCGTTCAGCACCACAATGCGGTTGGTGAGCAAGATACTCCAAGCGACCAGCAGGGTGACCGTGGTCACCCAGAATTCGCCCCAAGTTGATAGAAAGAACAAGTTCTGCAACAAAGCGGAGACGGGCGAGAAAGGCAATAGCGCAGCAACCGGAAAGAGTACGAGTGTGGCGCCAACCAGGATAGGAACGCGCCGGAGATAGATGTAAGTTACGAATCTGATGAACCGGTCCAGCCCCGACTTTGGCGGCTCCATGCGCGGTGTTTCGCCCCCATGGTTCGTCGCCTCGACGTGCTGTGCCAGTCCAGTGGCGGAATTGCTCATAGTTTTTTGCCTCAGTTGCGGGGATATTATCCGAACGCTGTGGCCAAATTCAATGAGTTTTGTAACCTGGGTTACTCGGCTGGTTCTTTTTGGGAAAGATCGGGCGAACCGTTGGGCTATGGGGCGATCCGGCCAATTTGCGCAGGTAAAAGGCCGGGAGTGCGGGCGGGTGAATTCCCGGTTGATGAGTGCTATAGAATATTGAGTGCGAATGTTTCGCAACATTGGCGTTACGCTGGAGATGATCAAGTGGGAGCACTCTGTGTTTGCGCTCCCGTTTGCGCTGTGCGCTGCCATGCTGGCTGCCGGGGGCATGCCCACGGCGGCGAAGCTGGGATGGATCCTGGTGTGCATGATATCGGCGCGCTCCGCGGCCATGGCTTTTAATCGCCTGGCTGACGCGCAGATTGACGCTGCCAATCCTCGTACCGTCACGCGCGCCATTCCCGCGGGAACGCTGTCACAGAAGTTTGTGATGATGTTTGTACTGGTCTCCTGCGTGATTTTTGTGCTGGCCGCCGCCCAACTCAATCACCTCACCTTATACCTCTCGCCGGTGGCCCTGGCCGTGGTGCTCCTCTATTCCTTTACCAAGCGTTTCACGCGCTGGTCGCACCTGCTGCTGGGTTTTGCGCTGGGAATTGCGCCGGCTGCAGCATGGATTGCGGTGCGCGGGGCGCTGGATGCGCGAATCCTTATCCTGACGGCTGCGGTTACGTGCTGGGTGGGCGGATTTGACGTTTTGTACGCCTGCCAGGACGTTGATTTTGACCGCGCCTATGGCTTGAATTCACTTCCACAAGCGTATGGCATACCTTCCGCCCTATGGCTGGCGCGAGCGCTTCACCTGCTGATGCTGGCGCTCCTGATCGCGCTGGTGCTGAGCTTTGGGCTGGGAAAGATTGCCATGCTCGGCGTGCTGGCTGTGGCCCTTTTGCTGGCTTATGAGCACTCCCTGGTTTCGTCCAAGGACTTGAGCAAGTTAAATGCCGCGTTCTTCACCATGAACGGGGTGATTGCGGTTGTGTTTTTTGTGTTTGTGGCGATTGATATTCTGGTGAGGAACAGGCAGCTGGGGATTGGCAATTAGTCATTAGCAAAGTCAGCGAATTCCGTTATCATTTATCATTGAAGGTGATGGCCACCGCTATACCAACTACGGGACGGCATGGGTTTCAGACGGATGATTCGCGTCTGCTGCCGATTGCAGAAAAGGTGTTCGCCCGCGAGCGCCTGACTTTTGAGGATGCGGTCATGCTCTACCGCTCGGCCGACATTCTGGCCGTGGGATGGCTGGCCAACCAGGTGCGCGAGCGCATGCATGGCAATGTGGCGTATTTCAACGTGAACCGCCACATCAATCCTACGAACGTCTGCGTGGCCGCTTGCCGGCTATGCGCCTTTGGGCGGAAAAAAGATGCTCCCGGCGCTTATACCATGGCATTGGACGAGGCTTATGAAACCGCGGCTTCAGGATACTCTGAGGCGGTAACCGAATTTCATATTGTTGGCGGGCTGCATCCGGATTTGCCGTTTCAGTATTACCTTGACCTGATCGCGGGATTGAAAGAGCGCTTTCCGCAGGTGCACATTAAAGCGCTGACCATGGTGGAGATTGCGTTCCTATCCAAACGGGCCAAATTGTCCATTGAGGAGACGCTGCGCCAACTGAAGGGCGCAGGGCTGGATTCGCTTCCCGGGGGCGGCGCGGAGATTTTCAACGAGCGCGTGCGGCGGGTGATCTGCGATCACAAGATTGATGGCCAGCAGTGGCTGGAGACTGCACGCACGGCGCACCAGATCGGCCTGAAATCCAATGCGACCATGCTGTACGGCCACATTGAGAACGAAGAAGACAGGGCAGACCATCTTATCCGGCTGCGCAGCCTGCAGGATGAGACTCGCGGCTTCCAGACATTCATCCCACTGGCATTTCATCCGGCCAACACGCCGCTTCAGCATCTTTTCACTACTACCGGAATGGCGGACTTAAAGACCATTGCCGTGGGACGCCTGGTGCTGGACAACTTCCCGCACATTAAGGCGTACTGGCAGATGATGTCACCCAAGGTGGCGCAGATCGCGCTGCGGTTTGGGGCAGACGATATTGACGGCACCGTGATTGAAGAGAAGATCTATCACGACGCCGGGGCCACTACACCCCAGGGAATGCGCCGCGGCGAACTGATGCGCTTGATTACAGAGGCCGGGCGCGAACCGGTGGAGCGCGACACCATGTATCGTCCGGTTACACGAACAGAGACTTCGTTCAGTATCTCCGTATAGACCTTTCGTGTCTCACTTCAGTCCACGTGGCAACTCTAAGCCAGATAGAATGTTCCTATGTTGTAACCAGGAGGAACAATGCAACAGATCTTCTTAAAGAGCAAACTTCTAATTGCGGCTCTGGTAGCTTTCGGCTTTGTCGCCGGTACGATGCCAGTGCGGGCCGATGATCGCGACGACAGAAAGTGCGAGCAGCGGATCCACAAGGCCGAAGAGCAGCTGGAAAAAGCCATCCGCAGACACGGCGAGCATAGCGAGCAGGCGGAACAGAGGCGGCATCAACTGGAGGAGACGCGCGAGCGCTGCCACCACCGCGATCATGACCATGACCACGACCACGATCATGATCACAACTAGCCGCTGAACAACAATCGGGTCATCGGTGCATTGGTGCATCGAGACATCGGAAGAAACACGCAATGTCTCGATGTGACAGGGGCACGGTCAGGTAACTCGTCTACAGCATCTATAAAAGCTGCTTCAGCATCTCCGCGCGGAGGCATGGGAAATCTTGCCTGTGCTTTCGCGATGAGGTCCTGGGTGCAGATTTTTCTGCTGGTTTAAGAGCATTTTCATAATGAATTCATTTCTTTTGTACTGTTCCTCCACACCGGCGCAAAATTTCTGTACTGATCTCTTCAGAGCAACGCAAAAATTTACGATTGCGTCTTACATTACAGGTGTAAAATCTGCACAGATAGTGGGGGCCTACGGACCTTCAAGGGGACCTTCTCCCAAATGCCGAGGCACACATGAACGTTCAGATCAGCTATAAGGCAAACAAGACCCCAGACGTAGAACGTGAATTTCAACATCAAATTGAAAAACTTCAGCGCCGGTTGCAGGTGTTTAAGCCTGATCTGGTCCACTTCCATGCCATGGTTGAACCGGAGAACGGGCACAGTGTGAAGGCGACGCTGAACCTGCGCCTGCCTTCAGGGCAGATGGCGGCCGAAAAATCCGGGGAAAGCGTTCTGGCGGCCATTAAGCCGGCGTTTGCCGACTTGCTATCCCAGGTGAAGAAACATAAGGAACAATTGCGAGGTGAGTGGAGGAAACGGCGCTGGAGTCCGGGAAAACGAGAGATTACGGGCGGTGTTGAGTTAAAGCAGAAAGTTGCGACCGTGAAGGGCGGCGTGAAGCCCGCCGAGGCCCCGTCTCAAACCGCAGGGGACAATGGCGACATCAGCCATTGGATCGATGCCAACCTGCCGCGGCTGGAAAAGTTTGTTGAGCGCGAGCTCCGCTATCGCGTGGCCACGGGACAGATTCGTGAAGACCAGATTTCGCGGGAAGAGGTGATTGACGAAGTGATGGTAAGCGCGCTTTCCGGCGAGGAAGAAAAGCCGGATGAGCTTTCCATGGAGAGCTGGCTATACCGGCTGGCGCTGAGCGCCATCCGACGGCTGGCGCAGGCCAATGCGGATACGGCCAACGTTTCCCTGGATGCTCCGGCCGGAGTACAGAACGTGACCGGCAGCGACGAAAACGTGCTGCAATACCACCAGCCTGATGATTCACTCCCGGAGGAAAGCGTGATTCCTGACCAAAACGTCAGGACGCCGGAGGAGATCGTCTCCAGCGAAGAAATGGCAGCGCAACTCGACTCTGTGCTGCATAAAGTGAGCGCTCAGGACCGCGAAGCTTTCGTCCTGTTTGCGCTGGAAGGTTTCACTGTGGAAGAGATTGCGCGCATCACAGATCTCCCGCCTGAAGGCATCCGCAAATGTATTGACCGTGCGCGGGAGCGGGTGCAAAAGGATTTGCCTCCGCAGAATGACCTGCGAGAGAAATTGTTGCGCCACTCGCGAGTGGCTTGAAATCCGCGCCCAATCAGCCAAGGGAGCCAGCAACGCATGATTACACGCGAAGATATTCGTCAACTTTCCCAGATTGAATCACCCTCGGCATGCGCCGTAAGTTTTTATTTTCAGCCACAGACGCCTCACGATAAGTC
The DNA here is from genome assembly GCA_035294925.1 of Candidatus Angelobacter sp. Classification (GTDB taxonomy): domain Bacteria; phylum Acidobacteriota; class Terriglobia; order Terriglobales; family Acidobacteriaceae; genus Angelobacter. Next base: position 113,833 of record DATGJZ010000102.1, read on the forward strand.
ACACCGGGAAGAAGTAATCCTGGTGAAAGACCTGGTACGCGAGAGCCTGCGCAAGGCCGAACGCAATGGCAACCACGCGGCCCTGCGCGAAGATTTGCAGAAGATCCTGGCAGTAGCAGAACAGCTGCACGGAAACCATTCCCGGGGCAGGGTGATTTTTGCCTGCAAGGAGCAGGGGATCTGGAGAGAGATGGATGCTCCTCCGCAGCTGGTCAGGTCCGCCATTGTTGTCAACTCGCGTTTTCATCTGGGGCCGCTGGTGGCGGCTTACTCCGGATCACCGAAGAGCTGTATTGCCCTGGTCGACAGGCAGAAAGCGCGCATCTTTGCCTTGCAGGAAGAAGAGTTGATCGAGAGGCCCGACCTGTACTTTGGGAATTTGCCGCCAGGCGGCAAGAGCGATGGGTATCGAGGCTACGATGCCGGTCATCGCGAGCGTCACGTTGAAAACGAGGTGATGCACCACTTCAAGCAATTTGCCGACTCGCTGCATGTTCTGCTGGACATGGACCATTTCGAGCTGCTTTTGATTGGTTGCCGCGACGAGGCGTGGCCGGAAATACTTCCGCACCTGCATAGCGACGTTAAACGGCGACTGGTAGAGCGGTTTTTGATTGATCCCGGGCAGGCCACTCCGCAAGAGGTGCGCGAGCGGGCGCAGGGCATCCTGTCCAAGTTTCTTGCTGAGGAAGAACAGGAACTGGTCCGCGAGGTGATTGGAGAGGCACAGCGGAATGGCCGCGGCGCACTGGGGCTGCGCCATGTGCTGAACGCGCTGGAGCGCCAGGAAGTACAAACGCTGCTGGTTAGCCGCGATTTTCTGGCTGAAGCGGTTGAGTGCGTGAACTGCCGCCATCTGGATACGCGGATGGTCCGCAATTGCGCTCTGTGCGGCCATGACACCAAAGAGATGAGCGATGTTTCGGATGCTCTGGTGGATCTGGCCCTGCGCAATGGAGCGGAAATCAAGTTTGTAGATGGCGAGGCTGATCTTGAGAAGGCAGGACGCGTAGGCGCGCTGTTACGGTTCCGAGCGGACCACACAACCACAGCTTCGGTTGCGTCGCTGAGAACGGTTTGAAGAATCCATTGAGTGAGACCAACCGGCTGAAATGAAACTCAATCTTGTCGTGATTCGGGTGGCCGATCTTGAACGCGCAGCAAATCTCTACCGTGCATTAGGCCTACCGTTGGTTAGGGAGCGCCATGGCACAGGGCCGGAGCACTACTCAGCTGATATTCAAGGAACGATTCTTGAACTGTACCCTCGCCAGCCAGGGTCTGAAGGAACGACCCAGTTGAGGCTTGGATTCGCAGTTGATGACCTCGACAAAGCTGTAGACTCCATCCAAGCGGCGGGAGGGCGTATTGTCTCGCCTGCCCAGGCATCGCCGTGGGGGCGCAGAGCTGTAATCGAAGACATTGATGGTCACCGGATCGAATGTGTGGAAGCTTTATAAACTTTAGCGCGCTGACGACGATAATCTTTCTGTGGAGCGCTCATTGCCCTATGCGGCGCTGGTGGGGGAGAGGGCTTTTAACTCCGGCTCGGTTAGGCCATACAGGGGCGGGCGGGGCACACCTAGCAGCGCCAGATAGACGTAGATCTCTCCGCGATGGTGTACCTCATGTTCAACCATGGCGCGCAGCAGCTTCCAGGCAGTGATGGGATTGCCCTGCGGGCCTACTCCTTTTCCCTCCAGATTATCAGGGCTAAGCTTCTTTAACATGTCTACGGTTTCAGCGTGCATTCGCTGCATGAACGCAAGAATGCTGTCCATGCCTTGTGCCAGATCGGCGCCACAACCCGGATAACGGCTTGGCCGGCCGAGCACACTTTCCGCGAACGTATAACGCTCGGTGGCGGCGATGTGCCGCGCCAGATCGCCGGGCGAAAATACTCCGTCCGTATGACGCCATTCAAGTTTTTCCCGGGGTACCGCCTCGACCACACGCAACGTCCGCTCACGAATGGTTTCAAAGTATGAGAGGAAGGACTGAATGTTGTGAATTTCCATGGAAGCAGTTTCTCATGGGATCGAGGAGAATCCCAAGGGGTGTTTCAGAGAGTGGCCAGTGGCCTCTACTCAGTGATATCCTTGCGGGTTTTGTGTGTTGCCAAAAGTGAGGGATTCATGAAACGCAGGGACTTTCTTTCGGGAGTGGCGGTAACGTCCGCGTCTTTGGCGGCTGGGGCGGCGGGAAAAGGTGCCAGGGGCGCAGAGGCGGCGGGTGAACAGCCTAAGCCATCAGGACCAACCGCGGCGGGCGGCGCCAAGAACATTATTGTTTGCGCCAGAAACGGGCTCAACTATATCGATGCCGGTTATGACCGCCTGCGGCAAGGAGCCGACACGCTGGATGCCGCCATCACTGTGGTTTCCGGCCCGGAGAATGACCCCAATGACGATAGCGTGGGACTGGGCGGACTGCCGAATGAGGATTGCGTGGTGGAGCTGGATTCCTGCTGCATGCATGGTCCAACACGCCGGGCGGGTTCAGTGGGCGCGGTGCACGACATCAAGAATGTGGCATCCCTGGCGAAGACCGTGATGGAGCACACCGGACACGTGATGCTGGTGGGTGAAGGAGCAACACGCTTCGGGTTGCTCATGGGCTTTCCCAAAGAAAACCTGTTGACGGAGCACTCGCGGAAGATCTGGCAGTTGTGGAAGGAATATCACTCCAACCAGGACTGGTGGGGGCCGGGAATGGCTGATCCCGGCTGGAAGCCGCCTGCTTCCCTGGAAGAGAGTGGCCTGGAGGACCAGCCGAAGCCGATCCAAGAGCTTTATGCGCTGGCTGCCGAGATAGGAATTCCACCCGCCGACCGCATGGATGCCATCTATAAAGTACTTCATCCACCCACGGGCACGATCAATTGCTCTGCGCTGAATGAAAAGGGCGAGATGTCCAGCGTGACCACTACAAGCGGCCTGGCGTGGAAGATCGCGGGCCGTTGCGGCGACTCACCGATCATAGGCGCAGGATGCTATTGCGATCAGGACGTGGGCGCGGCCGGGGCTACGGGGAATGGCGAAGAGAACATCAAGGTAGCGGGCGCGCACACCATTGTAGAAAATATGCGCCGAGGAATGTCCCCGGAAGAGGCAGGGATGGATGCGCTGAAGCGGATTGTCCGCAATTACAACAATGACATGGCCAAGATCAAGTACGTCAGCATGGTGTATTACATCCTGCGTAAGGATGGAGCTTATGCCGGCGTGAGCATGTGGTCAGGGGCGGAGGGCAGGCCCACGAGCTTTGCCGTACACGATGGAACCAAGCGCGCGGAAAACTGCAAAGCGCTTTACCAGGGGAGGCACAGCGATTGGCCGCCAATGCCGAGGGAGCGGAAAAGATGAAGAAGCTGCTAGCTTTTGGCCCTTGGCCGGGTCGCTGCGCTGAGAGCGCAGTTCATAGAAGCGACTGACTGCGGCCGGGAGTGGGGTCGTGCACGCAATCGGTGCATCGGGTCACCGGAAGAAACACCCAATGCTTCAATGTGGTAAGAGCCTTACTATCCAAATGACTTATCGAGCAGTCAATGGAGAGACTCACCTAGGGCCTTTGACATAATCGCGATTCATGAGAAAACCGGGAGATCATTCTGAATCGGGAGATCCTTCTGGATGATGACAGTCGCGGAGCAGTTCCTTCGCCTGTCGGCCCAGGATGACACGCCATTGAGGCTTCCCGTTCCCCAATCTCACCTCTCCGATCTCACCTCAAAGATGCTCTGGTTACTAACTGCCATTTGCCGGTGGCTTTAGGCGAATCGTACTTTTACGTCCGGCCGCTTGGCCAGGTGGATGCTTTCCACGAATCTCACCTTGCCGCTCTGGCGGGTCATGACGATGGATGAGGTCCGGGTGCCGTCGCCGAAGAAGCGGACGCCTTTCATCAATGCGCCGTCGGTGACTCCGGTAGCGGCAAAGATGAGGTTACTGCCGGGAGCGAGATCTTTGGCGGTGTAGATTTTCTTTTTGTCGGTGATGCCCATTTTTTCTATACGGGCTTCCAGGTCAGGCCTGTCGATGACCAGGCGAGCGAGGATTTCACCATTCAGACAGCGCATGGCGGCGGCGGTAATCACGCCCTCCGGTGCGCCGCCTGTCCCCATGACCACGTGGACGCCGGTTCCGATGATGGCGGCGGCGATGCCGGCAGAGAGATCGCCATCAGTGATCAGCCGGATTCGCGCACCGGCTTTGCGGATATCATCAATCAGCTTCTGGTGGCGCGGACGATCCAGCACCACGACCACCAGATCTTTCACGTCACGGTCCAGCCGCTTGGCAATGGCTTTCAGGTTCTGGGCGACGGGAGCATCCAGGTCTACGGCGTTTTTGCAGGAAGGGCCGACGACGAGTTTTTCCATGTAGCAATCCGGGGCGTTCAGCAGCCCGCCTTTTTCGGAAGCGGCAAGCACCGTGATCGAGCCCGGCGAGCCGGTGGCGCAGAGATTTGTCCCCTCCAGCGGGTCAACAGCGATATCAACTTCAGGGAAGGATTCGCCATCATGCCAGCCGGCGCCCACATGTTCTCCGATGTACAGCATGGGCGCCTTATCGCGCTCACCTTCACCGATCACGATGGTCCCGCGCATGGGCACAGTGTCCATGCAGGTGCGCATGGCTTCCGTGGCCACTTGATCAGCCTTGTGACGGTCGCCCAGTCCCATGGTTTGCGCGGAGGCTATGGCCGCTTCTTCCACGACGCGCACAAATTCCAGCGCCAGCTCAAATTCCAAAGCCGCCGCCAAACCACCCTTTTTGTGATTTGTCTTGTCTACGATATGAGTCGCCATGGTGCGTCTCCTTGGAAGCAATTGGCAATTGGCCCGCCGCGGCGGGCAAATTGCCAAAGCTTTATCTCACCGCTGATTCACACTGATCTCACTGATAAGGCCAATTTGGCACTACTCTTTCTAAAATGCGCTTATACCCGTAATGCTTTCTCCGATGATCAATGCGTGAATATCGTGCGTGCCTTCGTACGTTTTTACCGTCTCCAGGTTCATCATGTGGCGCATGACGGGATAGTCATCTGAAATCCCGTTGCCGCCCAGGATATCCCGGGCCATGCGGGCGCATTCCAGGGCCATCCAGACATTATTACGCTTGGACATGGAGATGTGCTGGTGGCCGGCTTTGCCTGCGTCTTTCAGCCTGCCAACCTGGAGCGCCAGGAGCTGGGCTTTGGTGATCTCCGTGATCATCCAGGCCAGCTTTTCCTGGACAAGCTGATGAGATGCAATTGGCTGGTCACGGAACTGCTTGCGAATTTTGGAATATTGCAAAGCCGTATCGTAGCAGGACATGGCGGCGCCAATCGCCCCCCAGCCAATGCCATAGCGCGCTTGGTTCAGGCACATCAGGGGGGATTTCAGGCCGTCTGATTTGGGCAGGACGTTTTCCGCCGGGATACGCACATCCTGAAGCGACAGGCCGGAGGTTACGGAGGCGCGCAACGACCACTTACCGTGTACATCCTGGGCCTTGAAGCCGGGCCGGTTGGTCTCCACCAGAAAGCCGCGAATACGGTTGTTGTCCGCTTCAGACTTGGCCCAGATGACGGCGACGTCTGCGATGGAGCCGGAGGTGATCCACATCTTTTCGCCGTTCAGGACGTATTCATTCCCAACTTTTTGGGCGCGGGTGCGCATGCCGCTGGGATTGGAGCCAAAATCAGGTTCGGTCAGGCCAAAGCATCCGAGCTTTTCACCCTTAGCCATGGCCGGAAGCCATTTGTCTTTTTGCTGGTCGCTGCCAAAGGTGAAGATCGGGTACATGACGAGCGCCGACTGCACGCTTACGAACGACCGAACGCCGCTATCGCCGCGTTCCAACTCCTGCATCACGAGGCCGTATTCCACGTTGGACATGCCGGCGCAGCCGTAGCCCTTAAGACTAGCGCCGAAAAAGCCGAGGTCGCCCATGGGCTTGACCAGCTCGCGCGGGAAACGGCCTTCACGGTTGCAGAGCTCGATGATGGGGACCAGATTTTCTTCAATGAATTTGCGGGTGTTATCGCGCACCAGCCGTTCGTCATCCGTCAGCAAAGCATCGACTTCCATGAAGTCGACTCCCTTGAATTTAAAGGCGGGCATTAGTTCTCTCTTCTTAAGAATTTAGAAAATATGGGCGGTAATTGTCCCGGTCAGGGAGACTCTAAACGCTAACAGAGCGGATGGGAAGGGGCAAGAGAGATCGGGAATCGGGTCATCGGTGCATCGGGTCATCTCAAAATCAAGGGATCTGTGATTGCCCACGAAGTTGGTAATTGGGTAAGTTGGTAACTTGGTAATTGAAAGGCGCGATCAAAACCTCGAGGCACCTTGTGAGGCGTAAGAATGCGGTTTTTCGATAACCGGTAGCCTTTGGCCTTTGGCTTGACTCGCGTTGTTCGTGCTCATGCGCGGCCACGAGTTCGTTCTGTTTCCTGATTCCCACAAAACCCAATTCGCCGTAAGTGCACAAACCCTCATGTCCGTGTAGAATTTAGATTACCGCCCAAAGAGGAGAGCACTTACCACATGGCCAAGATCGCCAAGACGGCTGATCGCAAGAGAGAGATGGACACTACCAAGAGCACGGATTGTCCCAAGTGCGGCAAAGCTACGCGTATTGTGAAGCGCGTGAAAGACCGGGAACGCAATGTCCCCGGCGGCGTCTACATATCGTGCTCCGCTTGCGAGTTCTACGAAAAACTGTAGCCAACTGACGCAATAACCGCCATATTTCATTTTCTGCTGCTGAAGCCCGCTTTGGCTGCATGGCCTTCTGCATTTGGCGCCATGCGTTTGTCTTTTTGTCTTTGTGTGCTCTGTTGTCAAGCCCGGCGTAATCTCCCTGACTGAGGTGGGAAGGGCGTGAACGCTGCAGCGATATTTTTTTCCTGAATCTTTTTTCCTGAATCTAAGGGTTTCTTCACAGGTTAGCGTTTCTTAATTTTGTAGGGTCCGAAATCGAGCCGGCCAGGCTGGGGGAGCGCTACGTGCGCAGCCGGCCGGTTCGAATATCGGAACGAATTCCTTTGTCCTTTGTCCTGCGCGAAAGAAATACACCCCTTGTCAGAGCTCACCAGAGCCTCCCGGTTTTTCTGGTAGTCCATCAGGGTTTCAAGGGCCAGGGACGTTATTACCTGTAAGACAGACATTGAACCGTTCTGGCGAATATGCCAGCCGTGCAGGGATAGGGGGATGAATCAGGTGGCACTTTCAAGCGGCGAAACCACAGGCATGAGAGAGACACGAACATCTCGGTCGGCTAATGAAGTAGAGGACCTTCACCAGATGGTTGCGCGAATCATGGAGGACTCCGGCATGGAGGCGCCGAGCATCAAGCCAGGAATGGATGAGTAGCATGAACAAGCAAGCAAAAACCTTGACGTCTCTGTTGGCACACGCAGCATTCTTTTTTCGCTATCACGATTTTCTCTCTCCTGTGTTCGCTGTCGTCCAGCGTTTTCTCGCGGCTTGAAGGTTCGCCTTTGCCTGGCCAGTTGGAGCGGCCCAGGAGCCAAATGACATCCCCTACAGCCGCGCTTTCTCCAGAATGGCCTTCACCTGTTCCAGCCATGCTTCATGCGAGCTATGAATTGCGCGTCCGAGGAAGCTGGCGCGGAGCTGGCGCAGCTCGGGGAGGCGACGGGCTGCAATCGCGTAGCGGTGGTATTTGGGATCGCGCTCCAGATCGTCATCCGATAGATAAATAGGCCGGCGGCGGAAATTCAGCATGCCCAGCACGCGGTTCAGGCGACTCACAGCAGAATCAATTAATCCCTGCGCTTGCGCCGGGTCTCGCAGCTGTGCGGCCTGAGCAGGATCGACCAGGCGGAAGAAGTAGGTGGCGCGTCCGGAGCGGGAGCTGGCCTCCCACGCGACCACGTTTCCGGGGATAGGGAAGAAAAACCAATGGAGCGTTTCCTGGGAGCTGCTGTCGGCATCGGAAGAGAGATTGGCAATCGGGTGATCGGGTAATCGGGTAATTTCAGAGCTGTCGGCTGCTTCGCTTTGCGCAACTGTGTCTTCATCCCCTTGTGCTTCGCCACTCTGTTGATCTTCTGGCCTTATCATCTTGAATCCGGCGTAGAGCATGCCATTGCCGTTGCGGGCTACCAGATCCTTGTAATAGGGCATCAGGTCTTTATCTACGGCATTGGCGGTGAGGGCTGCGGGGATTTTTGGATTGATGGCGGCTAGTCTGGAGACAGGCGCTGATTGGCCTTCACGCAACAGGGCTGCCGTCGCCTGGAGCTGGTCGGGATTGAGAAAAGGAAAGATCGTGTGCAGGGCCTGGGCGCTCTGAGCAGCCAGGGCGCTGATTGCATCACGCAGTTTGGCGCCAAATTCCTCGGTGCGTTTGGCCAGCCTGGTGAATTTAAGCTGGGATTGCCCGGATTGGAGCACTACGACCCAGTTGTCCGGATCGAAGCGGACACTATCTACATCCGCCAGACGCCACTGAAAACTTTGCGAAGCAACGGGCAGGACGGCGAGATTACTCTTGAACAGGCGAATCTCGGCCGGGCCGGAAGTTGACGCCAGCTCAAACGTTCCGTTAAATCGCGCTACTTCCTGCATGTCTTCCAGCAGCAGGCATTGGAGGACGCGGTTGCGATGGGCATCGAGCAGATCGTGAGCCAGGGTCTCGTAGGCTTTGCCCAACTGACGGAGGAGAAGGGTGTTGCCAGTGTAGAGCGGCAGCCGGATTTCATAATCCGCTGCCAGAACTGCGTCCAGGTCGCCCAGATCAAAGGCCATGGGCGCGCCTGACTCGGGGATCAGGGTGAACGTCTGGGCGTCAAACTGCGCGCGGCAAGCGCCTTCCTGGGCGGGAGCGCCACCAGAGTTGAGGTATTGGAATTTTCCGTTGAAGTCGGCCATAAGCCTGTCCTGAGGCGCCACCGAAGGATCAGACGATTTTATTCCCGCACTCCGGGCAGAATTTTGTGCCCGCCTCGAACTTGGTGCCACATTTGGAGCATTCGTTCTTGGGGCGCAGGGGCTTGCCGCATTCAGGGCAGAATTTTGCTCCCTGAGTTCGGGCGCCGCATGCGGGACAGAGCGCCGCCGCTTCGCTGGTCACGTCCAAATCTTTGGTCAGGTCCTGTTGCTGGACCTTTTGCTTCATCTGATCCACGGTGGCCTGCACCTGCGCGGAAGCGAGTTCGGTTTCGATGTCCGGGGCGCAGGCGAAGCAGAGCATGCGTTTGGCGTTCCAGCAGGTATTCAGGCAGACCCAGTGGGTGCACTTGGGGCACTGGCGGAAATTAGGCTTGGCTTCCTCAACGGCGTCGTGGAAAGCCTTATCGTGCGCCGGCCCCAGGACAGCGCGCTGAATTTCATAGCTGCTTCCGGCGGCGCGGCCGAGGACGCCGCCAAAAAAGCTGCCGGCAGCTTGCAGGGCGCTGGCGGCCATGCCGGTGGCGGAGGCCTTGAACTCGCTCATAAAGCCGTTGCCGCAGCGATCGCAGAAGAACTCGAACTGGAACCCTTTATCAGTGGAATGGTCGGTGTGGTTCCGGGTGAACTGGATCAGCGCCATGATGGATTGTCTCCGTGAAGGATGAGCAAAATTTACCCGATTCTAGCGGAATCCGGGGGAAACATCCACTACGGATAGGAGCGAGTATTTAGTACTTAGTATTTAGTATTTAGCGAAACCAAACCCAAGACCTTTGAAACGCAGAGGAAAGGAGTACGCAGAGGAGTGGCCTTTGGCGGGGAAGAGCAGAGGCAACACCAAAGACAACAGCAAAGGCAAAACGTGTACCACGAGAGTCGTCCTGGCCGCTAATTAAAAGCTCGCGGAACGCTAGTTGCTAGACGTCAGGGAGAGGTGCTTTCGCTGACTCTTACGAGGTTGTCGTCTGGTTTGCGGTCAATCAGTTTATTCAGGGGATCGATGCCGGCCTTGTAGGGCAATTTGTCTACAATCACTTTGATGTCGGCTGACTCGGCATCGAGCTTGTGTTTCTGCAGGTACAAGTAATGGCCGTCCGCGTCGGCTACGCCGATATCAACCCAATCGTGAGTGGCAACCTGATGGTCTTCACCGCGGCCATCGGCGCGATACTTCTTCAGCTCCACGGCCAGATTCACCTGGTATTTGCCATCAGGAAGACGAGTATAGGTTGCGGATTTAGCCCGGTTTTCGTACAGAGTGATGTTGTCAAAAAGATCGTCGTAGAGATATTGGAATTCGGGCGGAGTTACTTTGCGCAGATGGTTTTCCAGGTCGAGCGAGGTAGGATAGGGCGGTCCCTTGAACTGAAAATCCTTCACATAGGCCGCCAGGGCCTGGTTCACTTTGTCTTCACCGATGTAATCCTGCAGCGCAAACATCACCATGGCGCCCTTGGCATAGTGAATGTAGGCCTGGTTGAAGGTGACACGCATCAAGGGCCGTTCTTCATTTCTTTCCTGGCTGCGCCCGAAGAGGTAGCGGTCGAGTTCCCGGCGCATAAATTTCTTGATTGCCTCAGGAGCAACGTGGTGCTTCATTACCATGAGCGCGGTGTACTCGGCCAGGCTCTCCACCGGCAAAGTAGCACCTTCAGTATTGGCGGTGATCACCTGGTGGCCCCACCACTGATGCGCGATTTCGTGCGCGGTGACAAAAAACGGAAGATCAATGGCTTCGGGATTGGAAGGGTCGATACGGGTAATAAAGCCGATGGCTTCAGAATAGGGAATAGTATTGGCGATGGACTCGGCGAAGGTCTGGTAGCGCGGAAATTCGATGATCCTGAGCTGGCGAAACTGGTACGGACTGAAGCTCTTCGAACAGTAGTCCAGAGTGGCGTTCATGCCCTGGCGCATTCTTTCCAGGTCGTAGGTGTGCTTTGAGTCGTAGTAGATCTCCAGATTCACGTTGTGCCAGCGGTCGCGCAGCACCTGATAGCGGGCGGAGTTGACCGAGATTCCGGGCAGGATGGGCGCATCCATCTTGTAATGGAAATACCGCCGGCCATCCTGCACCCATTCTTTTTCCAGATAACCTGGAGCGATGGCGGTCTAGCCGAGGCTGGTGCTGACGGTAGTCTCCGAATTGATCCAATCGGCATACGGGATACCGTAGATCTCCTGACGAGCGGCAACATCATCCAGCTTAGGGGTATCTTTGAGGGGCGTAAGGCCGTGCCTGCGCCGGATGCTTTGATCCTCCAGTTCGATCGACGGCTGGTATCCAACCTGGGGCGCAAAAGAGTCATTGACGAAGGTACCATTGACCACCAGGTCGATTTGTTCGTTGCTATTGGCAAAGCCTTGAAAGGCATACTTGAGGGCAAATTTCACCCCTATGCGGCCGTGCGGCGGCAGCGGCGAGGGAAGCTGATAGATATAAAATCCGAGCTGGTCATCTTTCAACACCTCCGTTTGCCCACCGGGAAATTCCAATCTGTCAATCACGATTTGCGGCCGCCGGATGGCCTGCAGTTCCTGCGGCCAGAGGGTGATAGCAACCTGAGGGATATCCTGGCTGGTCTTGTTTTCCAACCATATTGTTCCGGCAAAATTCATTTTTCGCTGTTCCGGAAACAGATCAATTTTCAGATTCGCGTCAGTGATTTTCGGCTGAGGGACGTTCAGGTATTTGCGATACTTCTTTTCGTACTGAGCCAGCCGCTCGGCAAACTGGTTGGCGGTTGAATACTTATTGAGGACATGGGTGTTGTAGAAAATCCAGCCGCCGAGGGCGATAAACAGCAGCAAGCTGACACCGAAGGCCATGCCTGAAGGCCGAGAGAGCCGCTGCATGGCGAGAGCGCTCCTCTGCTTCCAGCCTATATCTGTTCCCCTGACCCAGAAAGTATTGGTGAGGATGGCCAGCATGATGGCCGCCAATCCCCAATACAGATGAATCCAAAGAAGGGGTGAGACAAAGGGGCCGTAGCCGTTCATGTCAGAGTATAGAAAAGCGGGAAGCTGCCCAAACCGGTATAGCAGATCTTCCCATCCCATTCCGGGAAGCACAAAGACGGCCAGATAATACAAAACCACTACGAAGTGGCCCACGTATTTGTTGTTGACGATGACGTGGACGGCCAGGGTGAAAACACACAGAACCCAGGCGATCAGCAGGCGATTGACGAAGAGCTCCCGTAAATAGAGGCCGAACTCAAAACGGTGATAGGCGAGGCTGATCTGGGTGGTCAGTCCGGCGGCCATGACAATCAATTGCAACACTACCTGCACCAACATTAATGCGGCAAGCTTGGAGCCAAATAATACCCAGCGCTGGGTGGGCAGGGCGTCGACGATCTGGTTGACGCCGGCATCCCGCTCGCGCCACACCAGTTCGCCGGCATAGAAAGTAATAATGGCCAAAGCGAAGATCCCGAATGCGCCTCCGCTAAGCTCAATCATGCGATACGTAACCGGATAGACGGGAGTGGTGAACGGGTTCGAGAGGTTGAAACAGACAATCAAGGCAAAGCTATAACCGGCAATTGCGATCACACCGAAAAAGACGTTGCGCACGATTTCAGAGAATTGCAGCCAGGCCATAGAAAAGAACAGGGCGAGGGAGGCGGGGAATGAGAACATGGGATGCAGGACGCGGACGGCGGTTATCTGGGGAAGTGAAGGCGCTTCGTCCGCCAGTACTTGCTGCTGCTTTCTTTTCCCGCCGGCAGCAACATGGGCCATTTTGTGGCGCGACCAGGTGAATATTAAAACCACAATCCCAACCGCCAGCCATAGAATGCGATTAACGATGACCAGTCCGGCGAATGGAACCATCTGGGTGTTGCGCTGAAAAGGCGTCCAGTAGCGCTCCGCATAGTCGATGGCGTTTCCCCCGAAGGGATCGACCAGAGATGCGATCATGGAGTTGGTGACATCACCGGCGAGCAGGTTCGCAACCAGGTAGCCAATCAAAAAGACCACGGCACTGATGTAAACCGGCAGCATCTTTCTGGTCAGAGCAGCCACAGCAAAAAAGACGGCACTGGTGATCAGCAGATTGGGCAGCACGAATATCAGGTATGGCGCAAAGTAGGCGAATAACCGTTCGGGACCAACGCGACTGGGATCGACCCAGGGCGTGTGGGCAGCGATCCACGCACCGAGGCCGATGGCGGAAAAGATGACAAGCTGAACTGCGAGGCTGCCCAGAAAGCGGCCTCCCAGGTAGGCAAACTTGCTGATGGGCGCGGTGTAAAAGAATGGGGTGGAGTTGCTCTCAATGTCCTGATAGGTAGCCTGACCGGCCAGCGCGGCAGTAATGACAACTCCGAATGTGCTGATGTAGACGACGACCGCAAACAGGGCATAAGGAGAGTTGATGAGCACTCTGCCGCCCGTGCCGAAATCCACGCTCGCATTGGCGAAGGTCCCGCCGGAGAGCAGCACGAAAAAAAACCCAAGGGTGAACATCACCACGAAATAAACGTAAGTGGAGATGCGGCGAAAGCGCTGGCGCAGCTCGAACCCGGCAATGGTACCTACCATGATCAATTCACCCCCACCGATTGTGGAGATGCGGCGCCCTTGATGGTGGCAAAGTACAGGTCTTCGAGATCAGGGGTCACCGGTTCAAAGCCGGCGTCGGGCTGTTGCGGGCTGAACACGTGCACGATGGTGCGCCCGCCAAACAGCCGCATGGAGATTACCTGATGCTGTTTGCCGAATTCAGCCACGGCAGCCCCATCAACGGATTTTCGCCAGACCATTCCATTCAGTTTGCGAACCAGGGTGGTGGGATCGCCGGCGGCGACCACGCGGCCCTGATGAATGATGGCCATGTTGCGGCAGAGGTCACTCACATCCGAGACGATGTGGGTGGAGAGAATGACGATGATATGTTCACCGATGGCGCTGAGCAGATTGTGGAAGCGGGCCCGTTCCTCGGGGTCCAGGCCCGCGGTGGGCTCGTCGACAATGATCAGTTGAGGATTGCCCAGCAGCGCCTGCGCGATGCCAAAGCGTTGTTTCATGCCGCCGGAGAAACTTCCCAGCGGCTTTTTGCGGTGCTGTAAGAGATTGGTTTGTTGCAGCAGGGCCTGGACGAGCTCACGTCTTTCACGAGGGTTACCGATTCCCTTGAGGGCGGCAAAATGGCTGAGCAGCGTTTCGGCGGTAACTTTGGGATAGAGGCCAAATTCCTGGGGCAGGTAGCCGAGCCGCCGCCGCACCTCGTCCTTCTGCTTGAGCATGTCCAGGTCACCCAGCCTGGCGCTGCCGCCATCCGGCTCCTGCAGGGTGGCGAGGGTCCGCATCAGGGTTGATTTGCCGGCGCCATTCGGTCCCAGCAAGCCGTACATGCCTGCGGGAATGGTGAGGGAAACGTTATCCAGCGCTTTAACGCCGTTATTGTAAGTTTTCGAGAGGTTCTCAATTCGAAGTTCCATGCTCACGTCCTTTTTTGCGTGCCAGAAAGCGGGCAAGCCGTGCTCTATTGCAGGCGGTGCAGTGACGGAAGAAAGTTAGTATTGCCTTGAAACTGCTCTATCTGAATATGTACCGTCCCTCAAATGAGTACGTCCCACAGCCGATTTTACTTCCGGTGCAATGTCAGCTAGCGAACACTATTGTAGGCCTGCTGTGGCGGGCTGTTGGCCGGCTTGAGCTCTGCTTGCGCCGGTTCAGACCGCAGGGTCACGTTCTTCATGTTGTCATCGGGAACCCGGTCAATCAGAAGCGCGAAAGGATCAATTCCCGCCTTCTCGGGCAATTGCGCTGTGATAAAGGTGAAGGTGGAATTGCGCTGTGTGATATGCATGCGCTCGCGGTAGAGGGTATCGCCGTATTTTTTCCCACTGGCAGGCCTGGCAAAGGCGCCGATATCAATCCAGTCATCGACGGGGACTTCCGTTTCGTTGCCCTTGGGATCAGCGGTGAATTTCCGGGCTTCCACGCTGATGGTGACGTCATACTTTCCGTCTGCGCGTTTCCGGGCGGTGGCTTCGAGGGTGCGATTTGAGAACAGGGTGATGTCCTCAAACAAATCTTTGATGAGATATTGCAGGTTGGGCGGGGTCTCTTCCCGCAACGCATTCACCAGGGCATAGGAAGTAGGATAGGGCGGAGGCGCATAGGCATACTGGTGGATGACTTTGCGCAGCGCCCGATTGACGGCTTCTTCCCCGATCATCTCCTTCATGTAGTAGAGCACCACACTTCCCTTTTGATAATGAATGTAACCCTGATTGGCCTCTACGGTGAGCAAGGGACGTTCCTTGAGCCGCTCCTGGCCGCGAGAGCGCAAGTAACGGTCCATTTCAAGTTTCAGGAATTTGCGCATCATGTCCCGGCCAAATACCTTCTCCATGACCATGAGCGCGGAATATTGGGCCAGGGTCTCAGAGAGCAAAGTGGCCCCCTCCATGTTGGCTCCGACCACCTGGTGCGCCCACCATTGGTGCCCCATCTCATGCGCGACAACATAGAAAACGGCATCGATGTCGTCAGGATGGTTCAAGTTGGCAATGAAGCCAATGGATTCGGAGTAGGGCATGGTTCCGGGAAATGCCTGGGCAAATCGCGCCACGCGAGGAAACTCAACAATGCGCGCTTCCTGGTGCTCATACGGCCCGAAGTTCCTGATGTAGTAGTCGAGGGACTTCTTCATGGAGTTCATCATCCGTGGAACGTTCCAGGGCTGCTCCTTGAGGTAATAAACCTCCAACTTGATGCCGTTCCACTCTTCGCGCGCCACTTCATAGTGGGCGGAAATGAAAGAGTAGAAGTTGAGGGAAGGATGGTCGAGCTTGTATTCGAAGTAACGGCGGCCATCCTGCTGCCATTCGCGAAGGAGGGAACCGGGAGCGATTGCAATTTGATCGGGCGTGGTGCTGATGACAGTGCTGATGTCTACAAAGTCGGCATGTCCGCCCAGTTAATTTTCACTGCAATCCTGAGTGCAGTTCCGTTCCAGCGCGGGCATAAGGTCGACTTCCTGCAGGCCATATTTCTTACGTTCCACCGGATCAGGCAGTTCGCGCTGGCTATCGTAACCAATGACAGGGGCGATTGTGTTGTTGAAAAATGTGCCGTTCTGGACAACCTGCACATTGCTGACGTCGTTCTCAAAGCCGCGGTTCCTGCTCTTCACGCTGAAGTGCATGGCGCGCTCTTCACCGGGCTGCAAAGGCGAGGTAAAGCGGTAGATACGATACAACAGGCGCGAGTCATCCCTGGCCAGAGAAGCTCCGGGGAGATCGATGGAGACGTCGTAATTCGGATCGAGCGTGAAATGGACCTCATCGAGAGGATGCGAGTAAGGGTTGTAGATGACTTCATCGCCGCGCATGTCAATATTACGGTCCTGGGGAAACACCTGAATGTTGTACTTGACGCTGCGCACGCGGGGCTGAGGCAGCTTGTCAAATGGCTTGTAGGTCTTCTCATACTCGGCCTGGCGGCGTTCCAGGTCCTTGGGTCCCAACAACGGGTTCAAGACCTTGGTGTTGTACCAGACCCATGCGCCACAACCTACGAATGCGAGCAGGCAGACGGCAGTTGCGGCTTTCCAGCCGGGGTGGAACCGCAAAGCGGCATTGCGCCCACGCGTGGTCCAGCGTTCCTGCCGGCCCCGAGGCCAGAACATCACGGTGGCGATGGCCAGCAAGGCGCAAAAGAGCAGCCAATACAAGGTGAACCAGTCCCAAGCCGAGCGATAAGGAGCATCGCCGAAGAAGTCTGAATAGGTCACGTTGGGCGTGCCGGCAAACTGGACCAGGTTGGTGGCTACATTGAGGGGGCGCCAAATAAAAATATTGGCGGCAAGGAAGGCGATATAAGCGAAATATCCCACATACTTGTTCGGCGCCAGAGCATGGATGAAGAAGGCCAGAACCGCGAGAAAGACGAAGCCCGAGCCATCCCGGACCAGCAATTCATGAGCATAAAGGCCGATCTGGAAGCGGTGGTAGCCATGCCAGGCCTGGACCGCAACACCGCTCAACAACGCCACAAGTTGGATCAGCATCACCATGGCAACGAGGGTGACCAGGCGCGCCGAATAGGAGATCCACTCCGGTGCAGGCGTTGCGTCAGCGATTTCGTCCATGCGTTCGTCCCGGTCCTTCCACACCAGGACGCCGGCGTAATAGGTGATGACGATGATGATGAAGAGATAAAGAGTCCCGCGAATGAGGTCGAGCACCCAGTAGGTGACCGGGAACGTCTGATTGCTCTGGAACTCAGTGGCGCTCAAGGCCATGCTGGGAACGCAGTTCAAGAGGGCGGCCAGCACCACCACGATAAAAACGGTGCTCCTGGCCATTCCCAGAAAATGAATCTTGAGCGATCCCAGGAATTTTGCCCAGGACGAATGTCGCAGCTGTGGGCGAGGAGCAGCAGCCGGTACCGGAACCATCGCCCGGTGCTCGTCACGTTCTACGATTTTGCTCTTTGTGCGCCTCTCGGCAAAGCTGAAACGGAAGTAGGCAAAGGCGAACACCACACAGCCGACGGCGATCCAAAGCAGGCGGTTCCAGAGCAGCAGGTCGCTCAGGCCCGCGATTTGAGTGTTCTTGTCGGCTACAGTCCAGTATTTCGTGACCATAGCAAATGTTCTGATGGCAAACGGATCGAGCAGCGCCGCCGCCTGCTCATGCTGTATGTCTTGAAGCAGGGTAGCCCCCACGATGTACCCGGTGAGCAGCAGAAGCGCGGCAACGAAAGAGATAATGTCTCTGCGCGCCAATACAGCGACCGCAAACAGAATGGCGGCCATGAAAAAGGCATTGGGAAGGGCGAACACCAGAATGCTGTTCAAGTGCGCGCTCCAGCTTACGGGCCCCCAGCGGTCGGGATCGACCCAGGGCATGTACTTGGCCAGCAAGATGCCGAGAGAAACGCCCAACATGGGCACGACCGAAACCAGAACCGCCCCGATGAAGCGCCCGAAAAGGAAGTCGCGGCGGCGAATTGGGGTGGAGAACACCATCTGGTGGGTGTTGTAGCTGAAGTCGCGGAGCGCGGCGGAATTCACAAAGGCCGTGGACATCAATAGCGTGAGCAGGCCAATGAAAGCGTAGTAGTTGGCGATGACAAAGGGCGCATTGTGGTAGGTGTTGGAGAGGCTAAACCCCACCGTGATCTGATCGGTGCTGACGGCGCCAAAGATCATCAGGCCAATGATCAAGAAGAAAATCCATAGCATCCATGAGCGGAGCCAGAAACGGATTTCAAACCATGCGATATGCCGGAACATAGGTGCTCCTCAATTCCACGAACGGATCTTGGTGAAGAAGACGTCTTCCAGGTCGGGTGAACTGGGAGCGAAGCCATCTGACAGCGGCGCTTCGCTATAGATATGAAGAAATGGCCGCCCACCGACCAGCTTGCTGGAAACGACCTTATAGCGCGTTTCGTAGTCGGCCAGCTCTGTTTTAGCGATGGAGCGCTGCCAGATTCGCCCGGTCAATTGTGCGATGGCATCCTGCGGCTTGCCTTTATAGAGCACCTGGCCATTATGAATAATCGCCATATTGGTACACAGGTCCATCACATCTTCCACGATATGGGTGGAGAGGATCACAATAACCTGCTCACCGACCTCGGCCAGCAGGTTGTAGAAGCGGTTCCTCTCGCCAGGGTCCAGTCCGGCGGTGGGCTCATCCACAATCAACAGTTCCGGGTTGCCGATGAGCGCCTGGGCAATGCCAAAGCGCTGCCGCATGCCTCCGGAAAAACTGGTGAGGGCCTTCTTCCGGTCGTCGTAAAGATTGCAGCGCTTGAGCATCCACTCGATCACATCCTTTCTTTCTCCGGCCCGGGTGACGCCTTTCAGCAGGGCGATGTGGCTGAGCATGTCTTGTGCGGAGGTGCGAGGATAGACCCCGAATTCCTGGGGCAGGTAGCCGAGCCGCCGCCGTACCTCGTCCTTCTGCTTGAGCATATCCAGGTCACCCAGCATGGCGCTGCCGCCATCCGGCTCCTGCAGGGTGGCCAGAGTCCGCATCAGCGTGGATTTGCCGGCGCCGTTGGGTCCCAGCAAGCCGTACATGCCTGCAGGAATGGTGAGGGAAACGTTATCCAGCGCTTTTACGCCGTTCTTATAGGTTTTTGAGAGGTTCTCAATTCGAAGTTCCATGCTTTGTCCTTTAAGCACTTACGCACCAGAAGGCCAGTAAATTGCACTTAAATCCTGCCGGTGTCACGACCGAAGAAGCTGGGGTTTTAGTTTTGACGATCTTAACAGGCCAAGGTAAGCAGTCTGGGAGGGCTCAATATTCAATCTGGACTGGATATGGGGAAGTTATGCAGCAATGCAGGCGTATAAAGTCGCCAGGCCAATTTTGTAAAATTTCTGCTGCCTCACTGGCGGAGACTGTAACAAATCCTTGTCTTAAGTCACTATCCAGAGTAGAACAGTATCCATTACTCCGTTTTTGAGAGGTCAATCGGTGCGTCCAGGTCGTTGCTTTTCCCTTCCAGGCAGAACTTTTCTGCTTCTTTGCATGCTTGTGTCGGCTCGTTGTGTGCATGCGCAGGATGTATGGAGCGGTCCAGCGTTTTCTGCTGATCCCAAGGCGTTGCGTCATGCAGCGGCGGAAGTAGCGCCAGCTAAGGACGCGCACGTCACGATATTGCTCAACGAATACCATGTCAGCCTGGATCCTGCAGGAAGGATGCTGAAGAAGCACCACATGATCTATCGAATTGAGACCCAGGACGCGGTAGAGGGCTGGTCTGAAGTACGCGGCAGTTGGGACCCATGGTATCAAGCCAAGCCGAAAATTGATGCCCGGGTAATTACCACGGATGGCGCTGTCCATTCTCTGGATCTCAAAACTCTAGGTGATGTTCCTGTTTACGACGACGGTCCGAATGTCTATACCGATCGGAAGGCTTATGGGGGCCCACTGCCGGCACTCGCTCCCGGGGCAATCATCGAAGAAGAAGTCACGACCCAGGATACGGCAGTATTTTTCTCGGGAGGAATGGTCGAGAGATTCGCATTCGCCTGGAGTGCCCCAGTCAGTAGAACACGTTTCGTCCTTGCCCATCCCGCATCGTTGCCTGTGCGCTACGTGCTGCATCTCTTAACAGACGCCGTGGTGAAGAAGGCAAGCACTGAAGGAACGGAGACCATCACCATTGAAAATGGCCCGATGGAGGCGTACAACGATGAGCCTGAGCATGCACCTGCCGATGCACCGCTCTACCCAGAGTTGGAACTTGCGACGGGCAGTTCCTGGCAGCAAGTCGCCTCAGCGTACGCCCACCAACTCAGCGAGAAATTACGTATCTCTGATGTACAACCGCTGGTTGCGAAGCTGGAACTGAGGACCAGTTCCAATCTCGAAACGATCCGCCGGATCGTCATTGCGTTGCACAAAACCGTCCGCTATACCGGAGTTGAGTTTGGAGAGTCCGGACTGATTCCCCAATTTCCCGGGGAGACCCTCAAGCGCAAGTATGGCGACTGCAAGGACAAGGCCACGCTGTTGATTGCCATGCTGCGTGCCGCAGGCATTCCGGCCAATCTGGCGTTGCTCTCCGCCGGCCCGGGCGAAGACACGAACCCGGAACTGCCAGGGATGGGAGGCTTTGACCATGCGATCGTCTACGTTCCGGCAACCTCCACCAGCCCAGAATTGTGGATTGACGCCACGGCCCAACATTCGCGGGTGGGTGAACTCCCGGATGGAGACTATGGCCGGCTGGCGTTGATTGCGGATGAGAACACGACCGCGTTGAAGAAGATTCCTGAACTTACGGCGGAAAACAATGTGCATGTTGAAACCCGGGAGTTCACGCTGGCGGATTATGGTCCCGCGAAGATAGTCGAAAAGAACGAACAAACGGGACCTTGGGATGCGGGCTATCGCGATTTCTATGACGGCGATGAAAAGAAAATCAGGGAAGACAGTGAAGGTTACGTCAAAGACGCATATCTAGCGGACGCACTGATCTCTCTCGAGAAAACGGATCCTGCCGATCTCGAAAAGCCATTCATCGTTACCCTCACCGCAAAGGGCCGCCGGGGATTTACTGATCTTGATAATGCCAGTGTTTACGTTCCGTACGCTACCATTTTTGATGAGCTTCCCGGATACTTCCGCACACCGGAGAAAGCTGTCAAGGAATCCGACGAGGACAAACCCAAGCCACGCACCGTGGATTGGGTCATCAACCCTTTTACTACCGAGTGGCGTTACAAGATCGTGGCGCCCCCTGGATTCAAGATCCGCGCGCTTCCGGCGAGTAAGGATGAAGGGTTGGGCACCGCGCACTTTGTCCAGAAGTATTCATCCAACCAGGAAGGCACTGTCGTTGAGGCAACGTTGCGCTTTGATAGCGGCAAGAGCCGGCTGACTGTGGACGAAGCCAAGACGTTGCGAGACGCGATTCTGAAAGCTCGCGGGGCGGACGGGATCACCATTACTTTCGACCAGATGGGATATTCTTTGCTCTCCGCCGGAAAGATCAAAGAGGCGCTGGCGATTGACCGTCAGCTTGTGAACGCGCACCCCAAGGACGCTCTACAGCGCGTGCGGCTTGCGCGGGTGTTTCTGGCCGCAGGACTGGGCGAGAAGGCCCGCACGGTGATAAAAGAAGCCGCTGGTCTGGACCCAAAATCCGCTCAGGTGTTCAGTGAACAAGGGTGGATCTTGGAACATGACCTCATCGGCCGTCGCTTCGGTAAAGGTTTTGACCATGGCGGCGCGGTGGCGGCCTATCGCAAGGCTAAGCAACTCGATCCTAAGAACAATGCTGTCCGCGCCAACCTGGCCAAATTGCTGGAATATGACGAGGACGGGGTGAGATACAGCAAGAAGGCACGCCTCGAAGATGCAATTACGGAGTTCCGGGAACTGAAAAAACTGGATGAGACCTATGCCCGGTCTTATGATGATTTCATCCCATACGATCTTTGGTACCTGGGCAAATACAAAGAGTTGAACGACCATCTTTCCGGTCTTCCCACAAGCGATCTGCATAAGGCTTTGATCCTTGGCGCCATTGCCGCTACAGACGGCGCAGAGTCGGCCATCAAGAAATCCCTGGAAATCGCTTCCCAGGAAGAGGAGCGAAGCAAAGCTCTGGTCAACGCCGGTTGGATGTTGATCCGGGTCAGAAGATATCCGGAGGCGGCTGAACTGCTGGCCAGCGGAGCCCATGGTCAGACCAATGAAAGCGATCTTGCGTCTCGAGCTGCCATATTCAAGAAGACAAAACGCCATGAAGAATTGGCAATTGAGGATTCAAGTCCAACCGGCGTGATTCAGAGATTATTCAGTCTCTTTCTTGGCGGCAACCCGGATATTGAGGGGATTAAGGGATTGGTGAGCAAGGCTAGCCTGCAATTCAAGGGGTCCGACGATGACAAGAAGGAATTGGAGAGTGTGAGGTTCGATTTGCGGTCAAGTGCCGACCATAGCAATCTCACGCTGGACGTTCTCGCCGACCTGTCCCTCTCCAACACGCGTTATATCAGTGAAGGAAACGACACCTTGGGGTACAAAGTAACCCTGGAACTGCTTGGCGGCTTGACCCAGGAAGCGTTTGTTACTTCTGAAGACGGTCACTATAAGATTGCGGAATACTCCGGGGACTCGAAGAGCATCCCCGAAAACATGGGATGGGAAGTGCTTGCTCGCTTACAGAGGAAAGACTTGGCTGGAGCGAGGAAATGGCTCGATTGGGCGCGAGAGAAGGTTCACATCAATGCCGGCGACGATCCACTTTCTGGCCAGCCTTTTCCACATTTCTGGACCAAAGGACAAGAAGGCGACGAGACCACTGCGCGGACTGCAGCCCTGATCCTGCTGCCTTCTAAAAGCCTCAAGGGCCAGAATTTGGCTGCTCTGATAGATGCCCGCAACGAAGTGAAAAACGATGCCGCGCGGACCGATCTGAATCTGGTTTTGGCATACGCTTACGAGGCCCAGCAACAATGGCTCGATCTTCACGCTGTTGCGGAAGAACTGATGAAAGAGTCACCGGACTCGCATATGGCCTTTCGGTTTGCCATCTCCGCCTGCGTCGGCTTGAAGCAGTTTGATGAGTGTGACAGTCTGATCCAGGCGAGGTTGCAAAAGCATCCGGATGAGCCTGAGTACATACGTTCTGCGGCGACGTTAGCACGTTATCGCGGACAGTTTGGCAAGGCGCGAGAGTTGATGAAAGGGCTGATTGATAAAGGCAAAGGCAGTGCAAACGATCTCAACCTTTACGCTTGGGACGCTCTCTATATTCCAGGGCAGGTTGATCAGGATTCTCTCGACGCCGCACATCGGGCCAGCGAACTGACGAAGAACTCAGATTTTTCGATTTTGCATACCCTGGCCTGCTTGCACGCAGCAGTTGGCAAGACAAAAGAAGCTCGCGAATTCCTATTGAAGGCAATGGGCGAAGCCAAGATGGAAGAGCCTAATTCCGCAATCTGGCTCGGGCTTGCCAGCATCGCCGAACAATATGGAGAGACTGACGCGGCACGAGCCATGTACAGTAGGGTGGAAAAAGGGAATGTGGAAAGTCCAGCCTCAAACTATGTTCTGGCCCAGCAACGCATCGCAGCCCTCCAAAATAGCGCAGCTTCTGCTAAAGCAAGCGGTCAGTAACAGACCCGGCACCTTACGCTACGGTCTTCTTGTTGTTGTGATTTCCGCGCCGGTCTTGCAGGCTCAATGCCACGTCAATCAGTTCCGGACCGACTTTGCTGATTTTGGAGATGGCTTCCACAATGGGAATCGAGAGGATGTGGTTTCCGCGGAGCACCACGATGTCACCAAACTTTCCCTGATGGACAAGGTCGATGGCGCCCACGCCGTAGCGTGTGGCCAGCATGCGGTCAAAGGCGGTAGGCGAGCCCCCGCGTTGAATGTGTCCCAGGACGACGGCGCGGGTTTCGAATCCTGTGCGCTTTTCAATTTCGACGGCCAGAGCATTTCCAATTCCACCCAGGCGCACGTGTCCAAATTCATCTTTCTTCTGACCAGCCTGCGCCTGAGCATCATCGGCCAGCCTGGCGCCTTCGGCCACCACGACTACGCTAAAGTAGCGTCCGCGATTGTGGCGGATTTTCAGGCTGTCCGCGATTTCGTCCACATTGAAAGGCACTTCAGGGATCAGGATCACGTCCGCGCCGCCGGCAACGCCGCTATAGATGGCAATCCAGCCGGAATCCCGTCCCATGACCTCGACCACAATCACCCGGTTGTGGGCCTCCGCCGTGGTATGTACGCGATCAATGGCTTCTGTGGCGATGGTGACCGCGGTGTCAAAACCAAAACAGAAGTCGGTGCCGCTTAAATCGTTATCAATGGTTTTGGGAACACCTACCAGCTTGACCCCGCGCTCAAAAAGCTTCTGGGAGACAGACTGAGTATCATCGCCGCCAATGGCAATCAGCGCTTCAATGCCATGCTGCTTGAAGTTTTCAATGCAGCGTTCCAGACCGTGCTCTTTTTTGGCAGGATTGGTGCGCGAGGAACGGAGGATCGTGCCGCCCCGAGGCAGAATTCCAGCCACTGCATCCAGATCGAGCGGCCGGACCATATTCTCGAGCACGCCGCGCCAGCCTTCCATGAAACCAACAAACTCATCGTTGTAGTGAAAAATGCCCTTGCGAACGATTGCCCGGATCACTGCGTTGAGTCCTGGGCAGTCGCCCCCGCCGGTAAGAATGCCGATTTTCATCTCTCTTCGTCCGTTCCCATCGCAATTTATTAAATCAATTTAATATATTGAATTCTGACCATGCGGACAACTGGCTGCCGCTGCGACCCTCCGCCCTGCGGTTCCCGTCAGAAAGCTCCCTTATCTTCTTATCTTCTGATCACGGAACAGTTCCGGGCCGGTCATGATTCTTGCATCATACCCAAATCATGTTGCGGCGAGATGAATTTGGCGGAGCAAAGGTTCGTGTAAGTGGATGGCAGCAGTGGTTACTGAGGCTGCTTGTTGCGGATCGCCGGCTCGCCCTGAGCTACGGTCTTGAACGATGACTGGTCCGCTTCCGCGTGCGTCCCGGTGTCCTGGCCCTGCGGCGACTCCGCTTTGAAATAGTACGTTGTGCCCGCACTCAAGTGGTTCAAGACCACGCGATGGGTGAGTCCGCCCCACGGCATGCTTGCCTTTTGATTGAGATTCTGGGGATCGGTTCCATAGCGCACCAGCGTGCCGGCGTTCACGTTGGTGGACCAGGCAATTTGCGCGGTGGAATCCGTGATCAGTTCCACCACAGGTCCATGAATGATTTTTACTGCTTCGGTTACCTGGTCCTGCGCGGTTCCTGTCTGCGCAAGGCCCAATGCGCCCAGGTTGATGATCAGTGTCAGTGCCAAAAGCATTCGGTTCATGTTTGCCATCCTTATGTTGGATGCTTCCGGTGTGAAATGTGGTGCTCTGCTCCAGATGACAGGGGCAAGGTTATACGACCTCCGAGCCTCCTCCCTAATGTTTGACGTCTCCAAATGTTGAAGCCTGGCACATTGCACAATGCTCTTGGCTTAGGCAGAATAGCGTGCGGCAGAATAGCGAGCGGCAGAATAACGCACGATTATTCCGGAATCCTGAGGGGAAAATCTGATGAAGCGAATAGCCAAGGTCCTGGTGTGGCTGGCGATAGCCGCCGCGGGCGCGGTGGCGCTGGCCACCATCGCATTGCACCGCGGGGAGAAGGGCATCAACGCCATGTGGCTGGTGGTGGCGGCCTTATGCACATACACGCTGGGATACAGGTTTTACAGCAAGTTCATCGCCGCCAAAGTGCTTACCCTGGATGCCCTCCGGGCCACGCCGGCGGAGCGTCTGGAGAATGGCCGCGACTTTGTCCGCACCAATAAGTGGTACTTGTTCGGGCATCATTTCGCTGCCATTGCCGGGCCCGGCCCGCTGGTTGGCCCGGTGCTGGCCGCACAATTTGGTTACCTGCCAAGCACGATCTGGATCCTGGTGGGCGCGGTCTTTGGCGGATGCGTGCAGGATTTTGTGATTCTCCTCTTCTCAGTGCGTCGCGATGGCAAATCACTGGGCCAGATGGCGCGGGATGAAATCAGCAAAGTGGCGGGGACGGTCGCATTCATTGCCGTACTCAGCATTCTGGTTATTTTGCTGGCGGTCGTGGCGCTGGTGGTGGTGAACGCTCTGAGACAGAGCCCCTGGGGCACATTCACCATCGGCATGACAATTCCCATTGCGCTGTTTATGGGCCTTTACCTGCGTTATATGCGTCCGGGAAAGGTGTTGGAAGCATCCATCATTGGATTTGTACTGGTCATGCTGGCGGTTTTTGGCGGGCAGTGGGTATCGCACTCGGCTACGCTCTCCGGCGTCTTTACCTTGAGCGGCACCACGCTGGCAATCCTGATTATTGTTTATGGCTTCGCCGCTTCAGCCGTTCCGGTCTGGTTGCTGCTGGCCCCGCGCGACTACCTTAGCACTTTCGTAAAACTGGGAACCATCGCCATTCTGGTGTGCGGAGTGATCCTGATCCGGCCTACCCTGCAGATGCCCGCGCTTACCCGGTTCATTGACGGCAGCGGCCCGGTGTTTGCCGGAAGTCTCTTTCCGTTTGCTTTTATCACGGTGGCCTGCGGGGCGATCAGCGGCTTCCATTCCCTGATTTCCAGCGGCACTACGCCCAAGATGATTGCGCGCGAGCCGCAGACGCGCATGATCGGTTACGGTGCAATGCTGGCGGAGTCTCTGGTGGGAATCATGGCCGTGATTGCCGCTTGCACGCTCCAGCCGGGAACTTATTTTGCCGTAAACAGCGGCGCAGGAATGGTAGGGCAGACGCCCCAGGCCGCTGTGGCCACGATCAGCCAGTGGGGGTTTCCGGTCACGGCGGACCAGATGAGCGAACTGGCAAATCACGTAGGCGAGAGCACACTGTTTTTCCGCACAGGCGGCGCTCCGGCCTTCGCCCTGGGTATGGCAAAGATTTTCTCCGACAGCCTGGGCGGGACGGCAGTGATGGCAATCTGGTATCACTTTGCCATCATGTTTGAGGCGCTCTTCATATTGACGGTGCTCGATGCAGGCACCCGCGTGGCGCGGTTCATGCTGCAGGATGCCCTGGGACACGTGTGGGCGCCGCTGGGACGCACCAGTTCCTACCCCAGCATTCTGGCTACGAGCGCCCTGGTGGTGATGGCCTGGGGATATTTCTTATGGCAAGGGCTGCGTGATCCACTGGGAGGGATCAACTCGCTGTGGCCGCTGTTCGGGATCTGCAATCAACTGCTGGCGGCGGTAGCTTTGTGCGTAGCAACCACCATCATCGTCAAGATGGGGCGAGCGCGCTATATGTGGGTGACGCTGCTTCCTCTTTCCTGGCTGGTGGCGGTCACGTTCACTGCTGCGTGGCAAAAAATATTTCACGCGAATCCGCTCATTGGCTTTCTGGCGCATGCGAACCAGCTTCTGGCAGCCAAACCTGTGTCCGCAGACCTGGCGCGGAAGGTTTTCAATGATCGTCTTGATGCCGTGGTGGCCGGCTTCCTGGTGGTGCTGGTTGCCGTGGTGGTGGTGGAATCGGCGATGCAGTGGGTAAACGTGCTATCCGGGAAAAAAGAGGCGGCGACACGCGAAGCGCCATTTGTCACGACGCGTTACGCAGCGGAGGAGGCAGCATGAAGCACGCACGCACATTCTTCCGATTACTGCTGGCTACGCTGCGCGAGATTTTTGACGAGAATGCCTACCAGCGCTTTCTGCTGCGCACCGGCAGCACGGCTTCCGTCCAGAGCTACCGGGCGTTTATGGAGGAACGCGAGACCAGCATGGCACGAAAGCCGAGGTGCTGCTGAAGGAATCGGGTGATCGGGATATCGGTGCATCGGGGTATCGGAAGGAACACCCAATGTGTCGAGGTGGTAAGTGCCTTGCTGATGACTTAGCCAGCAGTCAATGGCCGAGCCAATCAACCCCAGGAGCAGAACCTTATTTAGCCGCGAATTTAGGCGAATGCACGCGAATTCGGGAGTTGGAAGATAAACCGATCACCCGATTCTAGGCTACACTCTGTTCATGCGGGTGATGGGCGTTGACTGTGGCAGCGAGTACACGGGCTTCGGTGTGGTGGAACAGATGGATGATCGCGCCCTGGTCTGCTGTATCTCCGGGGCAATCAAGCTCAGGTCACGCGATGCCATGGCAGCCAAGCTGCAGAAAATCTTTGTCGAACTAACCCAGGTGATTGCAGAGCATCAGCCGGAGGTGGTTGCCATTGAAGATGTGTTCTATGCGGTCAATGTGAAGTCGGCGCTGAAACTGGGGCAGGTGCGGGGAGTGGCCATGCTGGCGGCATCGTCTTGTGGATTGCAGGTTGCCGAGTACTCGCCGCTATCCATTAAGTCTGCCGTGGTGGGTTACGGCAGGGCAGAGAAGCAGCAGGTACAGCAGATGGTCATGCGCCTGCTTAAGCTTTCGCTGCCGCCTCAGCCTACGGACGCAGCCGATGCCCTGGCCATTGCGATCTGCCATATTCATACGGCCTCAACCATGAAGAGGTATCAGACGGCGACGATATGAAGCTTGCACTCAGCACGCAGCACTCAGACCTCGACGCCTTAGCGTTTTGGGCTCAAGAGACGCGGAGTTCCCGGCATGGTTGGTTGTCGTTTCTTAAGACGGCGGTGGTGGCTCTGTTGTGTTTTTATTGTCTTTCCGCCCGTGGTCAGGATGCGCAGGATAAAGACCAGGCGTTGCATCCCTCAGAGCCGACGATCACATTTGATCTCTTCTGGGAGGCGGCCACTCCGCAGCGCTACACCGTCACGGTTGAATCATCGGGCAAGACAAAATACGTTTCCCGCAACCCTACCAGGCCGGAAGAGGGATCCGACGGCCCTGATCCGGACTACGTGCTTGAGTTCACCATGTCTCCGGCCAGCCGCGACCGCATCTTCATCCTGGCGAAAGAGGCCAACTATTTTGACGGCAACTTTGACTACAAACACAAGGTCGCCAATACCGGCAAGAAAACGCTGGCCTACGGTGATCCCACCCGCCATTTCCAAACTACGTATAACTTTTCAGAGAACAAGGATATTGACGAGATCACCAAGGTTTTTCAGGGCATCTCTGGCACCATTGAGCACGGACGGAAGCTGCAATTCATGCGCCGCTTTGACAAGCTCAGCCTGGACACCGAGCTGAAAGGCATGGAGGATATGGCGGAGCGCGGCTTTCTGGCTGAAATTCAAATTATCGCCCCGCTTTTGCAAAACATAGCGAATGATACTTCTGTGCTCCACATGGCCCGGCAGCGGGCGCAACGATTGCTGGCCGCAGCCGGGCCTCTTTGAGAATGGGACCGGGAGAGTGGGACCGAATTTTGGGGCTTGCCAGCCGAGAGGGACGGCATCCATTAAGGCGGGGTAAGCAAAGATCAAATTTGGTAAAGGCAAAATAAGTAGCCCCTGTACCGGGTTTTTCATCTATATACTTGTATTGAGCAAGGAGGCCACCATGCTTCGCGACAAAGGGTTCATTTTGCTGCTCCTTCTTGTTTTGGCGTTATTGCTGGTTCCCTTTGTGCACGGCGAGGATGAGCCCGGCTCCCATGCGCGCATTGTTCGCCTGAGTTTTGTTGTGGGCCATGTTCAGATTGCCCACCAGCAGGGTGGCGGATACGAGAACGCCACCATGAATGTGCCGCTGGTGCAGGGCGACCAGGTGCGAACGGGCAACGATGGCTGGGTTGAAGTGCAGCTTGAAAACGGCAGCACCATTCGCCTGGCTCCCGAGAGTGAGCTCACATTTGTGACGCTCACTCGGTTTCCCAGTGGCGCGACTGCCACTGAGGTCAATTTCGACTCGGGCGAAGGCGAATTCGCCGTTGCAGCCGGCGACGATGATGGCCCATTTCGGATCAATGTCCGGCAACGCGTTATCTCTCTCAAGCACTCCAGCCGATTCCGTGTAACGACACTTAAAGCCGATCCACTCGAGATTACGGTGTGGAAGGGTGAAGTGGGTGTTTTTAGTTCTGATAGCGGCCAGGAAGTTGCCGTCAAAAAGCACGAAGTCTTTATGCTGGATCCGGAAGATGCCGGGCACTATGACCTGGAAAAAGATGTGCAGGCGGACGACCTGGACCAATGGAGCGCGGAGCGCGACCAATATCTAAGCAGTTATGCCCCGAACAACAACACCGCGCAATCGCCGTATCAGTACGGTATGAGCGACCTGAACTATTACGGGCAGTATTACAACGTTGTGGGCTGTAATTATTGCTGGCAACCTTACGGTGTGGGACTCGGCTGGGACCCGTTCATGAACGGGTACTGGAACAATTCGTCTTATGGATATGCCTGGGTTTCAGCGTATCCGTGGGGATGGATGCCGTACCGATTCGGCCAGTGGGTGTTTGTGCCTGGATTCGGCTGGCTGTGGCAGCCGGGATGGTGGAACCGTTGGGTTTCGATTCCGCGCGTGGTCAATCCTCCGGCGGGATTCAGGCCGCCAGTGGCGCCAGCTGCGGCGGGAGCAGTGGCCAGTGTAACTTCGGGCAAACCCGGGATTGTGACCAAATTTGATGGCGGGCCGGCCAGATTGACAGTGAACAACCCCGCACTCTCCACCACCATTGGCAAGGGTAATCGAGAGGTGATTTCCAACGAACACGTTCCCGCCGGGTTCACAGGCCAAGCGGGCAATTCTGTAGGAGCGGGTCCTGCACCGACAAAGCCAGGGCCAGCAGTGGTTCGAGTCCGTCCGCCGGTGCAACCGCCACAACCGATGGGGGCTGTGCAGCAGCCCCGGGTAATGAACGCTCCACCACCGCAGGTGCACGTCTCGTCGCCGCCGGTTTCACGGCCGCAGACGTTTAGTCCGCCGCCACGCGCCTACAGTCCACCGCCAGCGCCGGCCGCAGCCCCGGCAGCGCATAGCGGATCGCACCATTGATGGATTGCTGAATGGCATGGCCCTTGGCCTTTAGCCTTTGGCCCTTGGCTAACCCCGAATGCATACGTACGAATTCTTGGCGAGTTGAGGTGTTTTGAAGTTCTTCCGCCAGTCTCAGTAAGTCTGTGCTACTGCACAGTGTCCGTCACTTGAGTTCCCGGAATACTTCCGCCGTTTTCTCCAATGACAGCGCTTCCGCGCGGATATCTTCGCGGACGCCTGCGTGCTTCAGGGCTGCGCGGATCTGTTCTTCGCCATAGCCTTTCTTGAAGTTATTTACCAGCGTCTTGCGTTTCATGGCGAAAGCGATTTTCAGAAACTCAATAAAATCTTTTGGCGCTACTCCAAGCTCATTAAAGCGTGGCGCAACCCGCAGCCGAAGCACGCTGGAATGCAC
Source organism: Candidatus Angelobacter sp. (assembly GCA_035294925.1). Classification (GTDB taxonomy): domain Bacteria; phylum Acidobacteriota; class Terriglobia; order Terriglobales; family Acidobacteriaceae; genus Angelobacter. The sequence goes on from DATGJZ010000102.1 coordinate 145,056, forward strand.
TTTTGGCGGCGGGACAAAAGCGCCTGGAGGCAGGGTAAACAGGTTTTCCACCTGGGCATAGAGTTGGGCGGTTGCGGAGAGCAATCCGTAATCCCGCGATCCGGGGCTTGCGGCGATACGGTCCGCCACCTCGCGCTGCACCATGATTACGATAAGATCGAACTGGTCATGAAAGTCGAATAGATGCAGCAGAATGTCAGAAGTAATGTAATAAGGCAGATTTCCCAGCAGGCGGGCCCGTTCGGGCTTTTCCGGACGGAGATCGCCCAACGGCCCAATGGTGCGATGTAATACGGTGCGGAAATCAACGGTGAGTACATCACCTTCCAGCACCTCCATTCTGGGTTCGCGCGAGTACTTCACGCGCAGCTCAGTGGCCAGCATGCGGTCGAGCTCAATGGCAATCACGCGGCCTGCTTTTTTCAGCAGGGCATCCGTAAGCGCACCGCGTCCGGGGCCAATTTCCACTACCAGCGATCCTGAAATATCCCCCAGCGCATCTACAATCTTTTGCGCAGCCGCGCGGTCGGCCAGAAAATTCTGGCCCAGCTTCGGTTTTTTGCCATTACGCAAATTGACCCTGCTTCTTTTCGCCATTTAGACTTTTGAAATGGTGGCTGCCGCCCAACTTCGGAGGGCCCCGTGAACATCATTTTTGCCGCTTCAGAATGCGTTCCATTTTCCAAAACTGGCGGTCTTGCCGACGTAGTGGGCGCACTTCCCAAAGCGCTGGCCGGCCTGGGGCACACCGTTTCCGTGTACCTGCCTAAATATAAACAGACAAAACTCACCAATGCCAGGACGCTGCTGCCGAGCGTCACCATACCTTTCGATGACCAGTACCGCTTCTGCTCCATCCTGGATGGAGGCAAGCAATCTGGCGTGCAATTTTATTTTATCGATTACCCGGCGTTCTTCGAGCGTGACGCTTTGTATGGCACATCCGCGGGCGATTACCCCGACAACGCCGAGCGTTTTGCGCTGTACTCGCGGGCGGTCCTGGAGGCCTCGAAGATCCTGGGCCCGCCGGACATTTTCCATTGCCACGACTGGCAGTCGGCCCTGGTGCCCATCCTGCTGAGAAGCAGCTATGCCAGTGATCCTGTGTTCCAGAATGTGGCCACGGTATTTACCATCCACAACATCGGCTATCAGGGACTCTTTCCAGCGGACATTCTGCCGCTGCTCATGCTTTCCTGGGACCTGTTCACCATAGACAAAGCGGAGTTCTGGGGCAAGGTGAGCTTTCTGAAGGGCGCGCTGGTTTTTGCCGACTACGTAACCACCGTGAGCAGAAAATACAGCCAGGAGATTCAGACGCCGGAATTTGGTTTTGGCCTGGATGGCGTGCTGCGGGAGCGCTCCAGCACGGTGGCCGGGATCCTCAACGGCGTGGATTACGACGAGTGGAGCCCGGAGAAGGATCGATTCATCGCCCAGCCCTATTCGCCGGAACATCTGCAGGGCAAAGAGGCTTGCAAACGCGACCTGCTACAGCAGTTTGGAATCACCGCCGGAGATTTAGAGCTGCCGGTGATCGGCATTGTTTCCCGTTTCGCGGCGCAAAAGGGCTTTGACTTGATCGCTGAAATTGCGGATGACCTGGCCAGGATGCCGGGGATTGTGACCGCACTGGGCAACGGCGACAAGAAATATGAAGAGATGTTTCGCAAATTGAACAAGCAGCACGCGGAGAAGTTTGCGGTAAAAATTGGATTTGATAATCCGCTCTCGCACAAGATTGAGGCGGGAGCGGACATGTTTCTGATGCCATCCCGGTATGAGCCATGCGGCTTAAACCAGATGTACAGCTTGAAATACGGCACTGTCCCAATCGTGCGCGCTACCGGCGGGCTGGACGACACAATCGAGCCCTGGGACCCGGCCACCGGGCGGGGTACTGGCTTCAAGTTCACCGCGTACTCCAGCGTCACGCTGCTGCAGACCATTCACGAGGCCATACAAGCGTTTCGCGATAAAGTGGGATGGAAGAAGCTGATGCTCAACGGCATGAGCAAAGATTTTTCATGGAATGCCTCGGCCCGGGAGTATGTGAAGATCTACGAGCGGCTGAAGCCTCCCCGGCCTACACCGCGAGAACCTTTAACCACAGAGAGCACAGAGGACCACAGGGCCGCTGGAAATCTGGTGGTCCGGTAAAGGCATTCCTCAGAGTCTCTGTGCCTCAGTGGCAGATTTTGATCTTGCGAAGTAATAGAACACCGGAATGCCCGCCAAGATCACCAGCGTCCCGGCTATCGAATTTCTCAGGTTTTCTTTGAACGTATAGTAGAGCAGCACGGTGGCCGCGAGAATGAAGAGCGCGGGAACCACCGGGTATCCCCAGGTGCGGTAGGGCCGCTGTACATCCGGCTCTCGTCGGCGGAAGATGAAGATGGTGCTGGCCGCCACCATGTAGAAGAGCCATTCAGCGAATATGGCTAGAGAAAACAGCTCCTTGAAGGCCCCACCCACCAGCAGCAAGGCAATGGCTGCAACCGCCTGAATGATCAGAGCGAGCGATGGCGTGTGGAAGCGCGGATGGACCTCCGCCAGGGCGCGAAAGAAATAACCATCGCGCGCCACGGCGAACGGCACGCGGCCTCCACTCATGATGGTTCCGTTGAGTGTTACCAGCATCGAGAGCGCCATGCCCGCCGAGACCAGCGCCGCGCCCCAGCGTCCAATGGCAATCTGCGTGGCTGCCGAAGCGGGAACATCCGACTGGGCAATCGAGGTGGCCGGCATAACGTATTGAATTGCGGCATTCATTCCCATATAGAGCACGGCCACCAGGGCCACACCTGCAATCAGGGCCACAGGGATGCTCCGCTCCGGATTGCTGATCTCGCCGCTAACCATGTTCAGGTCGTTCCAGCCATCGTAAGCCCATAACGCAGCTACCAGCGCAGCCATGAATCCGGCCATGCCGCCTTTCGCGCCCAGAAACTCAGTCCCGAAGTTGCTCCACGTTCCGGAGGCGGCGGTAAAGCCCACGAAGGCGATGCCGGCAATCATCACGACTTTGAGCGCGGTCAACACAAGCTGAAAATTTCCGGCCTTGCGTACCCCGACATAGTTGAGCCCAGTAATGAGAATGGTCGCCAGGATTGCCACCAGATGCCCGTAGGTCACCACAAACACCCGGTCTACAGAGATATGCCAGGTGACGAGCGAGTGGGGCAGGAAGCTGAAGGCAGAAAAATTTCCCAGCACCCGCACCAATCCGCTGGTAACAGAAGCGATAGATGCCGGCTTGGCGATCAGGAACCACGTCCAGGCATAGAGAAATCCGGCGAGGGGACCATATCCATCGCGGACGTAAACATATTCTCCGCCGGCAAAGGGGCGGACTGCGCCCAGTTCCGCGTATGTGAGTGCGCCAAAGAAGGAAAGGAAACCGCCAACGATCCACGCAAGATAGACTAGGCCGGCCGAGCCCACCGCCTGCATCATCTCCTTGGGTACGAGAAAAATGCCGCTCCCAATGATGGTGCCAGCGACGATCGCGGTGGCATGCCACACGTTCAGGTCGCGCACTAACTCGGGTCTGCGGGATTTCTCAGGTGCCTGCATCAGGTTCTAACAGACTGGCAATATATCCCACGGCGAAGGTAGTGAGCGAGCCCATGGTGACGTACCAGGTGTATGGGACCGTGGTCCATCCCCAGATATAAATATTCAGCGCCAGCCCGCAGAGCATACCAATAATTGCGCCAGTCTGCTTGGCGCGGCGGGTTAGCACCCCCAGGAGAAATACTCCGAGCAAGCCGCCATAAGCCAGCGAAGCCAGGGTCAGTCCCCGTTCCAGAACGCTCCCTCCGTAACGGGAGGCAAGCCCCAAGCCGAAGAGAATAATCCCCCAGACGACTGTGGCGACGCGCGAAAGCAAAAGCCGGCGACGGTCTGAAGTCTCCGGCCTGATGCGCAGATAAAAATCCACCATGGTGGTGGAAGAGAGTGAATTCAACGCGGCGCTCAGGTTGGACATGGCGGCGGCCAGAATTGCGGCAATCAGCAGCCCGGAAATACCATGCGGCATGTGGTCCACAATGAACGTGGGAAAGGCCTTGTCCGGTGAAGTAAAGCGGGCCTGGGAAGGATAGAGGCCGTAGTACATCCACAAACCGGCGCCCACCAGGAGAAACAAAGTGAACTGCGCCAGGACCACAACCCCGCTGGAGAGGAGCGCCAGCTTGGATTCCCGCTCACCGCGCGCGGCGAGCAGTCTTTGCACCATAAGCTGGTCTGTCCCGTGGCTGGCGGTGGTGAGGAACGTCCCACCAATCAAGCCGGCCCAGAAGGTGTAGGTCTGGAAGAAGTTGAAGGAGAAATCAAACACGCGGAATTTTCCCGCGCTCACCCCGGCCGCATGGATGGCCGGCCATCCACCGGGAACCAGATGAATCAAGGTAACGAAACCGACAATTGTCCCGCCGACGTAGATCACCATTTGCACTACGTCTGTCCAGATCACCGCCGCCAGGCCGCCTTCAAAGGTGTAAAGCAGCGTCAGCAGCATGATGATGGTTACGGAGGTCACATCGCTGATGTGAAAGGCGGTTACCACCACGATGGAGACGGCCCACACCCGGACTCCTTCAGCGGCGGCGCGTAATACCAGAAATACCGCGGCGGTAACCCGATGCAGCACCTTGCCAAAGCGGCGGTCAATCAACTGGTACGCGGTGAACATCTCACCGCGAAAGTACTGAGGTATGAACAAAATGCAGATGATGATGCGGCCCAGGAGGTAGCCGAATACCAACTGCAGAAAGCCAAAGTTGCCGCCGTAAGCGATGGCCGGCGTGCCAATGATGGTGAGCGTGCTGGTCTCCGCGGCCACAATGGAGAGCGCGATGGCCCACCAGGGAATGTTGCGGTCGGCCAGGAAATAGTCGCGCAGGGACCTTTGTGACTTGCGAAACCGCAGCCCAAAGAGTGTGATACAGATCAGATAGACCGCGATAATGGCGCCATCAACCTGGTTAAGACGCACGGCAATATCAGTATCAGCAAAAGTGGTGGAACGCAAATTGCGCCGTCATGCGGGCTACTGAGAAACTTTGTTCCGCTGGCGATGAATGCGGGGTTGTGGTGGCGGAGAATTTGGTAATCGGGTAATTTGGTAATTGAGTCATTGGAAATCAAGGCAGTTTTCTTAGTTATGCCGCTCTATCTGGGAATTGACGTCGGAGGCACTAAGACAGAGAGCGCAGTCAGCAATGGAGCTGAACTGTTGGGCCAGGCCACGTGCGCAAGCAGCAAGGTATCGCGTGTGGGTGAGGAAGAAGCTCGTGGCAATCTGCGCCAGGCCATCCTGAAGAGCTGCGAAGCCGCCCGAGTTAGTCCACAGGCAATCAATCAAGTTTGCATCGGCATGGCGGGAGCGTCTGTAGCGGGCGCCACGTCCTGGGCAGAAAAGGTGATTCATGAGCTGGTGCCCGGCGATGTGAAGGTGATTGGCGACCACATCATCGCGCACCGGGCAGCCTTTGGAGACATGCCGGGGGTGCTGGTAATTGCCGGAACCGGGTCCATCGCCTACGGCCGTAATGAAAAAGGAGAGACCGCCCGCGCCGGTGGCTGGGGACCGGCCGTTTCCGATGAAGGATCGGCATTCTGGATCGGACGTGAGGCGGTCTCAGCCGCCCTGCGCCTTCATGACATGGCAAAGTCGAACGGTCTGTTCTCCACCGTTGCCCAATGCTGGAAAGTTTCATCACCGGAAGAGGTGGTGCGGATGGCCAATGCTGATCCTGGCGCGCACTTTGCGGAGTTGGCGGCCGCAATTGCAGCGGCCGGGGAAACAGGCGACACAACCGCGCAGACGATCATCACCCGAGCCGGCAAAGAACTGGCCGCCCTGGCTGGAGCGGTCATTACGCGGCTCTGGCACGCAGATGCCACCGTACGCGTTGCCATGGCAGGAGGCGTGCTCCAGGGTTCCAGCGTTATCCGGCGCGCCTTTCAGGACGCCATCCAGAGTGGCTATCCCAATGCGGCTCTCAGTCTTGCCTATGTTCGCCCGGTGCTCGGCGCTCTGGCTTTCGCTGCCCAGCAGGGGGCTGCGAAGTGAAAGAATCTCCAGCGAGAGCGACGGGGAGACATTCGCTTCCAGTCGACACTCAACTGGAAAAGCTCGTCCATGAACAGTCTGCCGAAGTACTAATTGCTGTTGCCGCCGATTTCCGGCTGACGGAAGACCTTGCCCTGTCCCTGCTGAATCGCCGCGACCTGCCGCGCGAGGCCCTGGAAGAGTTGAACAGGAACGGCGCGGTGATCAAACACCGCAAGGTGCGGCTGACCATTGTCATGCACCCGCGCACCCCGCGCCATGTCTCCGTTCCTGCCATCCGCCATCTTTATGCGTATGAATTAATGCAGGTTGCGCTCTTTCCCGCCGCCGCTGCGGACGTGAAAAGGGCGGCGGAGGAGACGCTGATCGGACGATTGAAGACGATTTCTTCCGGCGAGCGTTTTGCGCTGGCCAAGCAATGCCCTGGGCGCGTGGCTGCCGCGCTCTTACTGGACGAGGAAGAGCGCATCATGCGCGCCGCGCTCTCAAATCCTCACATGACGGAAATCATGGTGGTGAATGCCGTAAGGTCACTGGAGGCAACGGAGATTCTGATATCCGCGGTTTGCCATCATGAGAAATGGTCGCGGCGTAATGACGTCAAGGTGGCTTTGCTGCGCCAGGAGAAAACACCTTTGGCCAAAGTCCTCCAGTTTGCCGGCGAGTTGCCAGTGCAAGCGGTCAAAGATGTTCTGCACACCTCACGCCTCAGCGACAACATAAGGAACTATCTGCTTGCGGTGGTGGAGCAGAGAAAGACAGCTGCTAGATTAGCTTCCAGCTCCTAGCCTCTAGCTGCTAGCGAGACGCAAAAACCTTACCGCTGATCACACGGATGGCACTGATACGTGCTCAGGCTTTGCATTCAGCACTCAGGCCAGTTACTGGTGGAGGGAAGCCTGATTATCGTGGCCTGGTTAAGGTGAGTTACTCTTCACTGCTTGCGTGCGTAATAACCCTTCTTGGCCCTGATCTTGAAACCACCGTGGATAGTCTTGATGGAGATGGTCCGGAATTGACCGTTGGGCACGAAGTTGTCCGGCTTGTAGGAAATAGAATACTGGGAGCGAAGCTCGTGCTGAATGTGGACGAAGGCCGCTTCCACGTCCTCGATCGTGCCAGGGAAAAATGCCTGTCCTCCGGTAGACTCGGCCAGGACCTTCATGTAGTGATCACCCTCGCTGCGGCTGAAGCCCAAGTTGGTGCTGATGGTGTAAATAGTCACTTCCGCGCGCTGGGCCATATCAATGGCCTCCTGGCGGAAGACGTGGCTCTGGGTATCGTTGCCGTCGGAGATCAGAACAATGACATTCCGTACCGGCCCCGTATTTTGCAGTTTCATCAGCTTTTCCCTGCACGCGAAGTAGACGGCATCCCACATGGCTGTGCTCCCGCCGGGGCTGATTTTCCGGAGTGAAGCTGAGAGCTTGTCGACATCATTGGTGAAATCCTGGACCACCTCGTAGACTTCATCAAAGGAGAGCACCATGGCCTTGTCGGAGTCGGGGGCCAGAGTCTGCTGCAGGAATTCGGTAGCCGCCTGCTGCTCGAACTTAAAGCGGTCGCGCACCGAGTTACTGGCGTCAATGAGCAGTCCGACCCGCATTGGCAGGCCTGTTTGCGCTTCAAAGCTGGTGATTTCCTTTGGCGGCCTGTTGTTGTCCAGAACCCTGAGCTGGTCCTGCCTCATGTCCTTCACAAACCTGCCATCATCGTCCGTGACCGTAAAAACCACGTTCACCACATCGACCTGCGTGACAATCTTGGTCCCAGGAGATTGATCGCCGCTGCCGGGAGAAGGCTTTGCAATCTGCGGCTCTTGAGCGCTGCTGAACAGGCAGGCGACGAAGAAGATCAGGATGAGGGTCAGGATTCTCATTGCGCTCATTCATTATAGCGAGGGCGGCCGCCGGCCAACCCAGTGAGGCGCCGAAACCAGAATGAAGCACACGCTAAGCTGATGCATTGTGCGGCGTTCACAAGCTCTTGGTGAGGTGCAAGACGAGATCGTCATCAGCGGGCTACGAATCAAAACCGTTATGCCGCCCGGTTCCGATCCGCAGGTAACGCGTGGGTGTGGCGCCAAGTTGTTTTCGGAACATCGATATGAAAGCGCTGGTGCTGCTATATCCCGACTCTAGGGCAGCTGCGGTGACTTTTTCGCGGCGGGCAAGCAGCTGCATGCCGTGAAGGAGTCGAAGCTGCTGACGCCATTTGCCGAAAGTCATCTTTGTTTCCTCAAGGAACAGGCGCTGAATCGTCCTCTTGCTTGCGCCGCAGTCCTTGCATAGTTTTTCCAGAGTTCTCTGGTCGCCAGGATTTGCAAACAAGGCCCTTACTACTCTCATGGCCCGGGAGTCTGCGGGATGGGGCAACTGTAGTGGCACGCACTCAACCGCCTCCAGTTGATCGACAACAATCTCGACAATCCGTCTCTCAGCGGCAGTTCTCCTGGTCAATTTCGGAAATCGGCACGCATGGAGGATCAGTTCCCGCAGGAGGGACGAAACGTTCATAACGAAGCATCTGCCCGGCAGGCCGCTGCAAAGCTTCGGCAGAAAGTACAGAGTTCTCATGGAAACCTTGCCGGACATGGCCACAGAGTGCGGCGTATTAGCAGGAATCCAGACGGCACGCAGGGGCGGCACCACCCAGACGCCCTGCTTAGTTCGCACGGTCATCACGCCTGTTGAAGCAAAGAGAAGTTGGTCCTCCGGATGGGAATGTTCCGGGATGGTGTGACCGTCCTTGAGGTCGGCGGAGACGGTCGCAATGTCGGCCAAGGGGCGGCCGTTCCGACCACGGAGTATGCTATGGCACTTATGCGACATTTCTTGTCACTTTAGCGAGAGAAGTTGCGCCTGACAAGTGCTATTCCTTGCAGGGTAAAACTACTATCGCGGAGGTAAAACATGCTGGCTTCAGGAAAGATGGTTGGTTTTGTTCCTACAAAGGATTACGACAAAGCGCGCGCTTTTTATGAAGGCAAGCTAGGATTTGAGTTTGTGAGCCTCGATCAATATGCATTAGTCATGAGTGTTGGCGGGCACAATGTCCGGATTGCAAAAATCCCGGATTTCACGCCACTCCAGGGCACCATTCTTGGATGGGAGGTGGAGAACATCGAAGCTGCGGCCACCTGGCTCAAGGACCGAGGCGTCACCCCGGAAAAATATCCGTTCGTCCAAGATCGTGAACTCGGAATCTGGACAACGCCTACAGGTGACAAAGTAGCCTGGTTCAAAGACCCGGACGGCAATATTCTCTCCGTGAGCCAGCATCACTAGAGCCAAAACTATTTTAGTTCCCCTTCGCCACGGTCGAAAGGAACTCCTGGGCGTGGCCGAGTTCAGGGCGGCTTGAGTGTCCGCCAGCGCAGGCTTTTAGAAGTTGCTGGTAATAGGTGATTGCCTTTTCTGGTTGCCGGGATGACTCAGCAGCCTGGGCAGCGCCGTAAAGCGAATTGAACCGGTTGGGACTGAGCTTTAGCTCAGCGTCATACTCGGTGAGCGCCTGGTCCGGACGGCCTGTTTCCAGCAGCATGTCCCCAAGCATTTCATGAGCGGTTGTCCCTCCATCCGGCTGGAAGATTCCTTGTTCCTTGTCTGCCATGGCGCGCAGGATCTTAAAAGCTTCGTCGTCCTTATGCTCGGCATGCTTGATCCAGGCGGTAACCACGCGCCCATCCTCGTCCACCGCGTTAATGAAGCCGGATGGTTTCTTTTCTTTCACCAGCGTTGCATGGAGGTCCTGGATCGATTGCAGATTTGCGCGCGCTGCCGCCAAGTCTCCACTACGGACAGCCCCAATGGCGCGAGCTTTGTAGGTAATGGAGGAATCAGAGTCGTCAGCCGCAGAAATCTGAGGCAAGGCTTGAGCCTCTTTCCAATGGTGCAATTCCAAAGCGTAGGCAGCTGAAAATGCTGCTAAAGCCGCGACTTGCGGATCGAAATCCGTGCCGTACATGTTTTTCATTTTCGGCAAGGATTTGACCTCCTCGATCAGTTGACGTGCTTCCGCCTCCCGGCCGCTTTGCAGGTAGGCGTAGATGAGGAATTCCATGGCATGATACTGGTGCCCAGCGTCTCCCATGTGCACGACAGCGGCATTGCGGCTGGCGGCGATGGACGCCAGGTTCGAATCGATATCCTCCTGCCACAATCCCAGGCGAGCGAAAATATGAGAGGGCATGTGCAGCGCGTGCGGGGCGGCTGGGGCGATTTTGGCGTAACGGCGCGCGGCGGGCAGGCCTTGTGCGGCCATTCCAGGAACGTCATAACAGTGGATCAGATAGTGCGTCACGCCCGGGTGGTCAGGCTCCAGCCTGAAGAGTTCTTCCAGAATGGGAGCTGCTTTCTCACGGTTGGCGTGCGAGTCGTCATCGGAAGCGATGAGAGCCCACGCGTAGAAAGCGGAAGCCTCCAAATCGTGGGGATACTTATGGCGCAGCCGATCCATGGACCGCGTGAAAGCGGCCTCGCGCTCGTACTTATCACTTGTTGGATGGACATAGAAGCGGTTGAGGGCGGAGAGATAGTCGCGCTCCCGGCTGGTGGCGGGATGCAGCGAGTTCGCAATCTTGATTTCTGCCAGGGCCTGCTCGCGTCTGGATGCGTCCGGTGTGTCCCATCGCCACATGCTTTTGGCAATGCCCCAATAGGCCATGGCGCAGTGCGGATCATCGTTCAGCAGCTGCCGGAAAACCTGTTCGGCGGTGTCGAACGCAAACGAGTGGAGTAATGCCACGCCTTCGTCGAAGTCCTTCTGCGCCGCCGGCGAGCACGAGACGGGGAAGTGCACTGCCCCAAGCTCTTGCGGCGTGAGTGGGTCGTGCTGATGATCCTGGCCCGCCATGGACGGGGCCGCGGCGGTGAACATGGCCAGCAGTATTATGATGAACAGAGCCACCTGACCAACCTCCGCCCCGAGTCTATAAGGGCATGCAGAGGTGGTCAATTTTTCACCCTGTGGATTGCAGCTTACCAATTGCGCAACTATGGAGAAAGCCCGGCACTCCGGACGAAGTCCTTGAAACGCGGCTCTTCGCGAAGGTTGTCGAGGCGCGGGTCGCAGCAAAGCGATGGCGGCCACAATGACCGTTCCTCATAAGCCTTTTGCAGTTGGTCAATCGCCTCGTTCTTCCTCCCAAGGCCGGCGTAGATCAGCGCTTTGGAATATGGGGAAACGTATTCGTGTTGCGAGACCTGCTCGAGCTTCTGCAGCATGGCCAGCGCCTCGGCCTTCTTGCCGGTGACCGCATACAGGTGGCCGAGCGAGGATACTGCGGCATTTCCGCCAGACAGATGGTATGCCTTTTGAAGTTCAGCAATGGCCTCCGTGATTCGTCCTTGCTGCTCGTAGATGGCGCCCAGCAGCGCATGTGCGGGGATGTATCCGGGATCAATTTCCAGCCTCTGCTGGAGCATTTCCGCCGCGCGATCATAGCGGCGAACCCAGAAATAGTATTGGGGAAAATAGAGTCCAGGAGCAAAGGGAAGGAACTCGGAGAACTTCCGGTTCTCCTCCTCAGCCTCACGCGTCCTGTTCAGCGCCAGCAGATAAGATGCGTACCACTGGTGCACCAGGGCCGGATGGAGTTCCCGTGCCCGTTGATATTCACGGCCGGCCCGGGGGAAATCCCAGTCGTAGAAAAATGCGATCCTCCCCAGCATGGAGTGAGCGTAGGCCACCGTGTCATCCAGTTCCAGGGCCTTCATCACGGCTGCCCGGCTTTTGGGGACAAACTCGGCGGGGGCCACACCGTAGGCAGCCAGCCTCATATAACAATCGGACAAACCGGCATAAGCCATGGCGTACGTGGGATCCAGAGCGATGGCTTTATGAAAATATTGGATGCTCTTGGTCTTGTCTTCCTTTTCCGGCTTGTTCATAAAGTAGTGGGCCTGGAGGAAGGCTTCGTACGCTTGCGGGTTGTCCGTATAGCGCTTGTGCATGCGCTGGACGTCTTCATGATCCAGTGTGACCAGCAGGTCATGCAGAATTTTGGGGCCAAGCGAATCTTCCAATTCGAAGATGTCAGTGAACTTCTGGTTCAGGGTGGCGGCGAGCAGGGCCACGCCGTCGCGTATGCGAACCAATTGGACCGTCACATTATGGCGTGACCGGTCGATTTTTCCTGAGAGCACGTAGTCTACCTTGAGAGCTTTGCCTAAGGCCGCGGGATCTTGATTCGAATCGGAATAGTGGAGCACGGCGGTCGTTGGGACCACCGCCAGCCGGGTGGTCTCGCTGAGCTTGGTGGTCAGGGCGTCAGCCACTTCAACGCTAAGGTCATCTTCGCCCGATGAACCCTCTGACTTGAAAGGGAGGACTGCGATTGAGGTGCGGAGGTTGGCAGGTACCGAGACTGCAGGTGCGTCCTGCCGGGCCGCGGAAGGAGGGATGAGGCGATGCTTGACGCCCATGTAAATAAGCAGCGCCACCGCTGCTCCGCCCGCCAGGAGTAGCGCCGTGACTGGCCAGGCCCTTCTGATCTTGGGAGTGGGGGTTTCGAGCGCGGCGCTGATGCCAGGGCTGGGAGGAATCGGCGCCGTCGCCTGTAAGCTGCCGCCTGATCCGTTGCCAGCCATCGGGGTGACAGGGGCGATCAGGCGATAGCCCCCTTTGACGATGGTCTGTATGTAGCGCGGGCGCTTAGGGTTGTCGGCGAAGGTCCTTCTGAGTTCTGAAATGCAGCGGATGAGGACGTCATCGGTGACAAAGGTGTCAGCCCAAACCGTCCGCATCAAGGTCTCTTTGGAGACTACGTCCCCGGTATCGGCCAGGCAGACCAGGACTTGCATCACCTTGGGTTCAAGGCGCGCTATCTTGCCCTGGAATGACATGCTGTTGAGCTTGGGTGAAACCAGCCAGTCACCCAGCCGAAAGTCGCCATCCACAGGGGCCTCTCCTAAGCAGTACAAGACAATTGTACGTGCTCCCCTGGAAAAAGTTAGCCTTAAGGCCCCTGTCGAACTAACGCGGGTTGATTCCGCCAAACCTCGTGCGAAGTCCGGCAGTTCCTCGGGACTACTTCTGCTGTGAGCCGCTAGGCTCGAAACCGATACCGCCCGGCAGCAGGAGCTGCTTTCCTTCCTATTTGCCGGCTGGCCTTCAAGAGGAGATTCTTTCATGCTGCGTTTTTGTGGTTGGGCCGTTCTCATGATTATCCTTGTTTCTTCGCGATCCTTGGCGCAGACGCAAACCCCGCAATTCCCCAAGCTGGAGTTCTTTGGCGGTTATCTCGACTCGGGTGAATTTCCGTATACCCAATTCAAGTTCAAAGGCTTTAGCCTGCCCGGCGACTTTGGCACCCGTCACGGACTGGAGGTTTCAGTGATGCGTGCCCTGAACCGGCGTGTTGGCATTAAGGGGGACTTCTCCGCACATTTCCAGAGTAATACGTTTCCCGCTAACGTATGCCTCCAGACTCCGTGTGTTCCCGTCCAGCAAAACGCTGCACTGAATCCGAAGTTGTTCAGCTTTCTCGCAGGGCCTGAAGTCAAGCTCGGTAACACAGGCTGGCGGTTTTCTCCATTTACTCATGCGCTCTTCGGCATTGCCCATACGACAGCCACATTCAAAACCTCGGGAAGCGCGGTTAACCTGTCGCAAACAATAACCGAGACCGGATTTGCAATGGCCGTTGGCGGTGGACTGGATGTGCGCCTGACGCGCAGATTCAGCGTTCGCACATCATTGGACTTCAATCCAAGCTGGGTGGGCCGGGACGACAATGGCGCCCGTCAGGTCCAGAATGATTTACGGTTGGCAGTAGGTGTTCTGTTCCACTAGCGGTTAGAAACTGCTGGGCTTACATTAATAGCCGGGACAAGGTGCGGAAGAAATCCATCGGCGTCGCTATGCGCAGCCCACAACGCTCCGCAACCGCCGGTGTGAAGTCTTTTGTGTTGAGTTTTCACTAGGTACGCGAGCCGGACTTCTTGGCTAATCGCTTCTTGCTTCGATATCGCCGTTCGAAGACTCGTTTTCGGGCTTCGGGCAAGGTCGCAAGCGCCATTTCCTGAGTGATCCCCGCATGCGCGAGGGTTTTGCTTATCTGCCGGCAGAGCCGCTCAAAGCGTTGCTGCTCGGGGAGGAGAAGGAGGGCATCGCCCATCCGCAACACAGCAAAGGGCGCGCCTGCCGCTAAGCCAAGATCTTCACGGAACTGCTTGGGGACAGTAAGCTGGCCTTTCTCGCCAATCCGGGTGGTGACAAGATATTCAATCGCGGAATCGGGTAATGGCATATTGACTGCCCTCTGGTAGGAATATCCTACCATGATCAGGGAACAAGCTATAAGTCACAAGGGATGGGGAGCGGGAGGAGAAGGAGTTCTAACCCGCATTTCTCACGAAGATAATAGGCAAAGGCCGCGACCTGTGGCATAACTGTTTTGTCAAGAAGCAGTTAAATACACAACAGGAGCGGCCTTTGACTACTACAGAGTGTAATCAAACCAACTTTGGATTTGAAGC
>DATGJZ010000103.1:0-10273 GCA_035294925.1 Candidatus Angelobacter sp.
CTGGGTTTACGTTTCCCTTTCATCGTGAGTGCAATGTAACACCCATTCGGTGAAATTCATCAAGTCCCTTTTCGATGACAATCTCTGGTCTCCCCGCCTCGCTCCCCGCTTTCACATCATTATCTACGGACGGATTACGGATTGCCGTCTACAGCCGATGAAATCACGTATTCTCTAAACGGCCACGGCCATAGGATTGTTTGCACAGGTCTGGTAAGCATTTTTATTAAAACAAACGGATTCTGAATCCGTACAGGCCCGAATTGCTGGCCATGGTTAAGGTCCTCGCTGTACAAAATGCTGCATGCAGACTCGATGGCTGCAGCAACAATGAGCGAGTCGTCCAGGCAAGGCGGTGCTTGTTGTTCAATTGAAGCGCCTGCGCAAACAGCGCCTGCGAAGAGTGGACAGACAGCATCGGACGGAACACAGTGGTGAGGTATTGCTCGCCTTCAACGGTAGTCATCGGCTGTTCAAATCGACGAAGAGCGATATTGAAAAACTCCTGCACCACCTGATAGCTTACAACTGCTTTGCGGGTTGCAACCCCTTCACGAATCAGTTTCGCGCCGCGACGTGCTTTAGCTTCAGCATTCCGATCGAAGCAATACACGAAGATGTTGGTGTCGAGAAAGAAACCTGCCGTTCGTTCATCTCATCCCGGGTAAAGTGACGGCCGGCCTTGATGTGTCGCAATCGTCGCATTAGAGAATCAAACTCCTGCCCGCTTCCCGACTATGCGGTAAACTGCAGCAACCACTCCCGAAAAGCGGCATTGAGAGTCTTGCGTTGCGATTCGAGCCACCAGCCGCGCCTGTTCAATCAGGTCTCCATCGGCGCTCAATGTTATGTTTTTCATACTAAAACAGTGCACACGATAACAGTGTAATAGCAAATTTCGCAATTAGCTCAAGGGAATCCGCTTCACTCCAACGGCTGGCCCGGCTCGAGAACGCCTCTGGCCGTCAGCCAGGGATGCACCTTTTACATGCTTGGGTGAAACTCGGGATTACGGGTAAGAACAGGATGCGAAAATTCCTACATGGCAAGCCGCACCGGCGTGCGCTTCTACATCTTGGTGATGACCACAACATCGGTAGGAGCATTCAGGTTCCCGCCTGAAAAAGGAGATCCGCTATTCGGCGTGAGCATGCCCGAACTGGTGTTGACCGAGAAGACAGATATCGTATTGTCAACTTTATTCACGACAAACAAAAACGTCCCGGTGGGATCGGTGGCAACTCCAAAGGGATGCTGCCCGGTAGCTGCGGTCGACATGGCAGATAAAGACCCGCTGTTGATACTGAAGGTCGAGACGGTGCCTGCTTGAACATTGGTGGCAAAGACAAACTTGTCCATGGGATCCACTGCCAGACGCAACGGGTTATTGTGACAAGAGGCACTGCATCCTGATCCAGGCATGGGCAGCGACGACGCGCTTAGCGTCCCAGTTGCTCCGATCTGAAGGGAAACAACCGATTCGGCCATGTGATTGCCGATAAAAAGCTGCTTGCCATCAGTAACCAGTCCGACCGGAGAGGTGAGTCCTGCAGGGCTGGAGGTCGGGAACGGAGAACCAACTGCGCTCAAAGTTCCGTTGGCGTTGATCTGAAACACAGAAACTGCATTAGCGCCGCCCGTAGGGTCATCCTTAAAGTTGTTTACAAATAGAAATGTTCCCGCAGGGTTAACAGTCAACCCAAAAGGATTTGCAATCCCGGTGACTGGCGATCCGGCGGCCGGTGTTAGAGAGCCGGTGGTGGTATTCAGGCTGAAGACAGAGACACTGCTGTCATTCTGATTTCCCACAAATACCAGCCCTGCCATGGGAGCAACCGCTACTCCTGTCGGCCTGGAGCCGGTGGTAAACGGCGAACCCGGAACCGCGGTGAGCATGCCAGAGGTGGTGTTCACGGAAAATACTGATAGCGAGTGAGCGCTTTGGTTGCTCACAAAGAGAAAATTGTGGACAGAGTCGAAGGCCATAAACTCTGCCCCTGCTCCGGCAGTAAACGGTGATCCGGAGACAGGAGTAAGACTGCCCGAGGTACTAACTGTGAATACTGAAACCGTTCCCGAGCCCGAATTGGAAACGAATGCCAGGCTCATCGCGGATGACTGGTTCATCATCATGGTGCTGTTGCCCATGCTTCCGCATCCATTGATCACCAGCAGAAGGGCTGAACTTGCAATTAAAGGCAGGATGATAGAGACAACCAGAAGCAACATCCTTGAAGAGCGAAAACGTGATCGGGCTACTTGGGAAACCATACAACTGACTCCAATCTTATTCTTATAAGACTTATGACAGGATACCCTAATAAGATTCAGTCTGAGCGCACAATAGATGTCAATAATTTGTCAACAACGCAGTGTCTCGAATTCTGTAGGGATGACTATGGCAGTGCGGAGTACGCTACGGTAAATCATAGAGAAACGCGCAGCCTGCATCGGGACGCTTGCAAACGTCGGCGGTCAGTTTTTCCACGCGTCTGCCATGGGCTGATTTTAAATCTGAGCACGCTCTCCATTGACTGCTTGTGGCTCAATAGAGATTAAAGCTCATCTCAATGGTGACCTCGCTGGCCACCGGTTTGCCGGATTGGGTTGGCGGTTGAAAGCGCCACATCGGTAAAACCTTCAGCGCCATCTCATCCAACCCCATGCCGAGTTTGTTAACGACCTGGGATCTTTGGATGCGTCCGTCAGTGCCTATTGTCACGCGCACGCTTAGGTTGCCTTGATACTTGCTTCGCCGCGCTTGCTCGCTAAAGGTCGGATCAACGCTAAGCAGGGCCCTGGGCGGCGAGAAACCTCCGGTAGTTTTAACCGGGCTAGCATCATTCGGTCCGGATGTCGGATTGAATGAGATGCCGTGCCCTGCCATGTATTGCTCGGGCGTCTGCAAAAGCTGCCCAATGGACGCCGAAACTGAATCCGACTGTTCATCTCGGGCAAACCCGGAAATCTCCAATGTGGTGCTCGAGTAGACCATCTTGCATTGGCCCGCCGGCTTGCCGGGCAAATTGGGTGTGCCAATAACTTCAAAGCGAAATCGGGCAGTGCCTGAATTCCATGACGCCTCTTGGACGTTAACGGCAACGTCGCAAGTACCGGACACGCGACCAAGCTTTTCCTTCTTCAGTTTTGCTTCTTGCCGGTCTGCCACGTGGAGGAGGAGGAGCTTTTGATCGACCAAAGACTTGAGCAGGTCGCCCGGAGTCTGGCCTTGCGCTGCCGACACCCCTGGGAGCGTGACGGCCGCAACGACCACGGCACGCATCGTCACCAGGAGACACGCTGTAAGATTTTTCACGGCGAAGATTATAGCCGAAGGCCTGGTAAAGATTAGCTCACGGGCGGCGCAGGGCTCTCCTGCAGGCCGACATGGTGCCGCACATCGGCGCCGCGCACCCAGAAGATTACATCTTCAGCAATGTTGGTAGCGTGATCGGCAACGCGCTCCAGGTTGCGCGCGATCAGAAGCAGGTCCAGTGCCTGCTCCACAACCGCCGGATTCTCGTGCATCTTTTCCACCAGGACGATGTAGATCTCGTCATTCATCTGGTCCACAATGTCGTCCATCTTCAGGATCGCCTCGGCCAATTCAGCTTTGCCTTCAATGAACGATTCCAGCGCCCGGCGCACCATCCCGGCGGCGGTTGAGGCCATGCGCGGAATATCTACCGGCAGTTCCACCGAGGGTAGCTTGATGGTGTCCATGATTCTCTCGGCGATGTTAACCGCCTGATCGCCCACGCGTTCCAGATCGGCATTGATCTTCATGACGGCGGTGATAAAGCGCAAATCCACGGCCAGGGGTTGCTGCATGGCGAGCAAGTCCAGGGCCAGCTCATCGATCTCACGCTCCGCCATATTGATGGCGCGTTCACCCTCGAGAACGGCATAGCAGAGTTTTATGTCGCGTTTGCGGTACGCTTCAGTCGCGCGGTCAATGGCCTGCTCGGCGAGTCCGCCCATAGCCAGCAGTTTTTGCTTGAGCTCGTCCAGAGCGATTTGAAAACGTGTGCGCATTATCCGAACCTGCCTGTAATGTAATCTTCCGTCCTCTTCTCTGTGGGATTGGTGAACATTTTTTCCGTCTTATCGAACTCTATCAGTTTCCCCATCAGGAAGAAGCCGGTGAAATCCGCCACGCGCGCCGCCTGCTGCATATTGTGCGTGACAATCACAATAGTGTATTCCTGCTTCAGTTGAAAAATCAGATCTTCGATCTTGGCCGTGGAGATCGGATCCAGGGCGGAGGCAGGCTCATCCATGAGCATGATTTCCGGCTGCACAGCCAGGGCGCGGGCAATGCACAGGCGTTGCTGCTGCCCGCCGGAGAGGCTGATGCCGGATTTCTTCCTCAAATCGTCCTTGACCTCTTCCCAGAGGGCCGCCTGCTGCAAGGAGCGCTCAACTACTTCATCCAGCTCGCGGCGCTTATGGAACCCATTCAACTTCAACCCCGCAGCCACATTGTCATAGATAGACATGGTAGGAAATGGATTGGGCTTCTGGAATACCATGCCGATGCGCCGCCTGATTGAAACCGGGGAGATGCCCCTCCCGTAAACGTCCGTTTCGCCCACCTGGATCTTGCCCTGGACGCGGGCTTCCGGAATGGTTTCATGCATTCGGTTCACGCAGCGCACAAATGTGGACTTGCCGCAGCCTGAAGGCCCAATCACGGCGGTGGCCTGGTTGGGAGGGATCTCCAGGTTAATGTCATACAGTGCCTGCTTCGCGCCGAACCAGGCATTCAGCTCGCGGACGTGAATTCCTACGCCCATCAGGTTGTCTCCCTCATAACTCCCCGGCTGGTTGCAAAACGGAAAAGAATCATGGCCCCGGCAATCAAGGTAATCAGCACAAATGCGCCGGTCCAGGCCAGGCGGTGCCACTCATCAAACGGAGAGATCGCATAAACGTAGATCTGCAGCGGCAAAGCGGCAATCGGCTCATTCAGGTTTGTGCTCCAGAACTGGTTGCCGAACGCGGTAAACATCAGGGGAGCGGTTTCCCCGGCCACACGGGCAAAGGCCAGCATGATCCCGGTCACAATTCCCGACATAGCAGTGCGTATGACCACGGAAAGAGTGGTGCGCCAACGGGGAATGCCCAACCCGAGAGCGGCTTCGCGCACCGACTGTGGGACCATCAGAAGGACCTCCTCTGTCGTGCGGCTGACTGTGGGAACCATCATGATGCCCAGCGCGATTCCTCCCGAGAGGGCGGAAAAGTGTCCCTGGGTCACAACTACCAGAGCCCACGCCGTCAGCCCTATCACGATCGATGGCACGCCGTTGAGCACGTCTGCCGTGAACCGCACGATGTCGCCGTAAGTATTGCGACCATACTCCGCCAGAAAGATGCCCGTCCCGATTCCGAACGGAATCCCAATCGCGCTGGCCACCATAAGAACGATTCCCGAACCCGCCAGGGCATTGGCCATTCCACCACCGATTTCTCCGGGAGGCTTTGGCATCTGGGTAAAAAACGCCCAGTTCAGGCCGGCAATTCCGCGATACGCGACCGTCCCGAGGATCAAGAACAGCGGGAGGGTTACCACCAGGGCGGCCGCGGTAATGGCGCTGAGTGCGATCACGTTGCTCAGCCTGCGCCGCCTGCTGATTGCCGATTGCAAGAGTTTAGGCAAGGGTCCTCGAGGGAGTACCCCGTGTAACGCTCCATACCAGCAGGCGTGCGAGAGCGTTCACGATCAGAGTAATAACGAACAGGACCAGGGCTACTTCTACGATGGAGCTCAAATAAAGATTATCCGCGGCTTCAGAAAATTCATTGGCGATGACGCTGGCCAGGGTGTATCCGGGAGCCAGAAGCGAGCGTGAGATCTCCGGACGGTTGCCAATAACCATGGCTACAGCCATGGTTTCTCCCACCGCACGCCCAAGACCCAGAATAATCGCGCCCAGGATGCCAACTCGAGCATTGCGCAAAACTCCCATGCGCAGCACCTCCCACCTGGTAGCGCCCAGAGCCAGTACCGCCTCGCGTTGCTGGCGCGGCACCGCCTTAATGATCTCTCGCGTGACCGAGGCAGTAATGGGCAGGATCATGATGGCCAGAATGATTGCCGCCGCCAGCATATCGATGCCGTAAGTGGGGCCGGTGAAAAATCCTGTCCACCCCAGCCGCTGCTCTAACCAGGGCTCCACGTAAGTTCGTAATACCGGCGCCAGCACGAAGATGCCCCACAGCCCATAAATGACGCTGGGAATCGCCGCCAGCAGTTCCACCATTGTGCCCAGAATCTTGCGCAGGAATTGCGGACAAAGCTCAGTGAGAAAGAGGGCGGTTCCCATGGAGAGAGGGACGGCAAGAAGCAGTGCCAGCAATGACGAAACCAGGGTGCCGAAGATAAAGGGCAGGGCGCCGAAATCGCCCTTTACCGGGTTCCACTGGCTGGTAAAAAAGAACTTGAGACCAAATTTGTGGAGTGAGAGGTTAGATTGCTTAGCCAGTTGAAACACGATCAGGACGACAATCACCAGCAACGAAACCGCGCACGCAAATACCAGCGTACGAAATGTGGTATCTGCAAGACGTCCTTCGGCTTTGCCGGCTGCGCCGCGGGAAACAATGGCGAGTTTCCTTGCAGGCCGTTCACCCGGCGCTGGGTCGGCCTCTTTTGGTTCTTTCCTTATTTTGAGCTTAGGAAGCACTTGCATTTACAAAAAACCGTATCAGAAGATTGTTAAGAATGTGTTAAAACACCGCTAGGCTACCGAATGAGTCGAGTTATCCGCTCTATAGCCATGCTTTGTAAAGCAAAACCCGCTTTTAAGCTTCAAAGATATTCAATGTTCCCAAAGCAAGTTAGCGCCGATGCCCACGAGTTAAACAGACCAGCCGCTTGGCGGTAACAGCATTCTTGCTGTTACCGCTTTCTAAGAATTCCTAATGAACAACTTTGCTTAAACTTAGCGTTCACTTAATCTCTTTGATCTTTGCTTTCACTTTCGCAGCCACGCTCTTGGGCAGCGGAGCATAGTCCAGCGACTCAACCATGCCTTCGCCTGAATTCAACATCCAATTCAGGAAATCAACCATGGCCTTCTGCTTGGTGGCATCGTCCCATTTGCTGGGCACAAGCAACCAGGTAAAGCTGGCGATAGGATATGCCGTCTTTCCCGGCGCGTTGGTGATGGAGACACGGAAATCGTCCGGCATCTCCTTCATCGAAGCAGCGGCCGCCGTGGTGGACTCCAGGCTGGCCTTTACGTATTGTCCGGCGGCATTCTTCACGCTGCCATAGGGAATAGTGTTCTTGAGCGCGTAAATCAACTCGACATATCCAATCGCGCCATCCACCTGCCGCACCGTTCCGGCCACGGCTTCATTGCCTTGCTGGCCGAGCCCGGTAGGCCACTGCACGGACACTCCTTTACCCACTTTGTCCTTCCACTCCTGACTCACCTTGGAAAGATAGTCGGTAAAAATGTAGGTGGTGCCGCTGCCGTCAGCGCGGTGCACAACCGCAATGTTCTTGTCCGGCAATTTCACGCCTGGATTGTCTTTGACAATCTCCGCTGCGTTCCATTTGGTGATATGCCCCAGAAAGATTCCGGCCAGAGTTTCACCGCTGAACTTGAGCTCAGTCTTCACTTCCGGCACGTTGTAAGCTGGCACCACTGCACCCAGTACGGTGGGTATGTGAAAGATGTCTGCCTTTCTCTTGTCCTTGGCCGCCTGCAACTGCTCGTCTGTCATCGGCCCATCGGAGGCGCCAAAGTCCACCGTGCCCTCTGTAAGCTGGCGGATGCCGGCGCCGCTGCCTTTGGATTGATAGTTGATCTCAATATCAGAGTGTTGCTTGTGGTACTCGTCGAACCACTTTGAATAAATTGGGTTAGGAAAGGTCGCGCCTGCGCCGTTGAGCTTGGTTTCGGCCAGGCCGATGCTCCCCAAAAGCATCAGTAGCAGTGTTACACGCAGAATTCGTGTCAAGTACATACTCCCCCTCTATGTTTATGTTTTCGTATCTGTTTTCGTTCCAGTAGTAGCTTTCAATTGTTAACGAGAGGTTAAAACTGAGTGAAAATCGGATGAAAAATCCCAAATTCTGTAATTTGTAATTTCAGATTGTGGTTCCTCGCGATTCGTCATCCCTATCGCACACATTTCCTTACACGTTCCCTTGATTCTTTTCAATTCAGCAATCTTGCCACCTGTCTCATCCGGGCCTTGGGGTTAAAGCAGTTTCGGCGATTCCTCTTGCGGCTCGGTCCGCTGCCTTGCCGCCAGCCAGTCAAGGTAGAGCTGCTCCACCGGCTTATCTTTGCATTTCAGCAGATGGCGAATGGTCTGCCCGGTCACCAGATGGCATACTTCCTCTGCCATGTTCTTAGCGTGGTCTCCGGCACGTTCCAGGGCGGTAGCCATCAGGAGAACGTGCAGGCTTTCGTGCCCTGGAGGACCATCCGGACTCTCGGTGTGGCGCACCAGCAGGAGATTACGGAAGCGATCCATTTCGGAATCCGCCCGCAAGACCTTCAGCGCCTGGTCTACGTCACGCTCGCAGAATGCGTGCTTCGCCTGAATGAGCATGTTTTCCAGCAGGCAGGCCATGCGGGTGAGGTACTCCACATCTTGCATATCGATGCGATTTCTTACGATTGACGTACGCTCGGAGAAGGCGGCAACCAGATCGCCGGTGCGCTCCAGGTCAATCATCAGCTTCATGCAGGCCAGCAGTTCCTGCGCCTCGGTTGCGTTCACCTGAGTAATGGCCGGGCCAAGCCGCTGGTCCAACTCGCGGTCAAAGCTGTCCAATTGCTCTTCACATTCTTTGACGGCTCGAAATGCCGCCGCGGAGCCATTCACCAGGCCATCTATGGCGTGAGAGACGGCAGTTTTAGCAACAGTAAATGCTTCCTTGGTGATCGTCAGGAGATCAGGAGCATAGGAAAAGTCCTGAGAAAGAGCCAAAGCGGGAAGACTCATGGGCACGCACCTCAACACAGCAACTCTGTTTCTCGTTTCGAGGGAGGAAAAAGTGAGAAACTCAGCCCTGCTATTCGGAATTTATAGCGAATCAAGATGAATACAGCATTAAACGTGAGTGAAATTCTATGGAAAACCAGGGGTTGGCGGGCAACGTCTTACTGATTACTGAGAACCAGATGAACTGGATGCGGTAACTCCCGCGCATCGCGGGCAGATGCATATCCCCAGGCGATCTTGCGGAACCTGTGATATCGTCTCGCTGGAAATGTGGATCGAGGTGCACCAGCAGGGCTGGTGTGGCTCCGATGGAATTACTCCGGTGCACTGATTATCTGCTCCGCAAAGCGGACAACATAACCTGTTGAGAGGTTCGCCCATAGGAGTTAATAATACCTGCCCGTACTCCTTATGCCAGCAGCCTTTCTTTGGGCGTCCCGCGCATCCAGAAGACCAGGGTGTCTGCCAGGTTGACAGCGTGGTCAGCTATTTGCTCCAGGTATCGGGAAGCCAGCAGGAGGGCCAAATCCGAGTTGGCTGTGGAGGAACCGCTGCTCAACCTCTCCCGGATTTTGCGGAAAACATAATCGCGGTAGGTGTGCACGGCTTCCTCACTGCCCAGAGCGCTTTCCGCCAGAACCACATCCTGCCTGACAACGGCACGCAACGTCTTGCGACAGATGTGGGAGACAGCTATGGCCAGAGGTTGCAGATCGGCTCGCTGCAGATCGGAGTTCTCACACTCCTGCCGGCCCTGCCCCAACTCGATCACTTTTCGGCCGATATTTGCCGCCAGGTCTCCCATCCTTTCCAGATCCTTATTGATTTTGAGGATGGAAACCATGGAGCGCATATCGCACGGGGAAAGGTTCTTTTGGGCCAGATGCCCCAACACTGCAGCATCAATGTGGACCTCCATACGGTTGATCACGATCTCTTTCTGCAGCAGGGTATGCGCCAGCCCCCAGTCACCGGCGAGAAGAGCTTCGATCGCTTGATCAATGGAGCTTTCCACCATCCCGGCCATGGCAGTTACCAGGGCAAAAACCCTCTGGCGCGAATCCAGACATATTTGTACTGATTGAGTCATCGTTTTCCTCATCCGAGCATATTGGATTGCGTACCTATATTGTCTCGCAGAAGTGTTAATGGTGGGTGAATGACCGTAATCCGTCCGTAAGCTGTGTACTGACCATAAGTGCTGCAGATTTTGTGCGTGAGTGGGCCGAAAAGCGAGGGTGTCGGTTCGAGACAAGTGGTTGGTGGGCTCACAGTCGGATGGAGAGAGGGGAAGCAGAAACAG
>DATGJZ010000104.1:0-71575 GCA_035294925.1 Candidatus Angelobacter sp.
CCGACGCCGTCCGCGTTCATCCAAAACAGGCGATAATTCCGCGTAACGCCGCCGAATGCCTGCCGCAGACATCACCATTCGCAAACGCTATCACATTGTAATTTTCAGTTGAAGTACTTATTTATGCACGCCGCCTTAGTACTAATTACTAAGAGCTGGTTTTGTTACAATCGCGGTCTCATCCGGAGAACCTGCGCGAATGCTTTTCAAGACCCAGAGCGCTGCTGTGTATGGCATTGATGCCAACATCATCGAGGTAGAAGTGGACGTTGGCTCACGCCAGTTGGACAAAGAGAACTTTCAGACAGTAGGGCTTCCGGATGCCGCGGTCCGCGAAAGCCGCGAGCGCATTAAAGCCGCGTTGAAGAATTGCGGCTACGATGTTCCACAGACCCACATCACCATCAACCTTGCTCCCGCTGACATCAAGAAGGAAGGCTCGGGTTTTGACCTGCCCATGGCCATGGGAATTCTGGGCGCTTATGGCGGTCTCAAGAAAAAAGAGCTGCAGGAGTACGTGATGGTGGGCGAGCTATCGCTGGATGGCGGCGTGCGTGGCGTGCGTGGGGCCTTGCCCATTGCCATAGCGGCCCGCGCCAGGAAAATCCCACACCTGATTGTGCCGGAGGTCAATGCGCGCGAGGCCGCGGTGGTGAAGGGCGTAGACGTGTATCCGGTGAAATCGCTCATGGATGTAGTGACCCTGCTGAACAGCGGCAACGGAATCGCCCCTCTGCAGGTAGACACAGCACAGATGCTGCTGGGTTCGCAGATTCATGGCGCTGCGGACTTTAAAGAGGTTCGCGGACAGTTCACTGCCAAACGCGCTCTGGAGATTGCCTGCGCCGGAGGGCATAACATCCTGATGATCGGCCCGCCCGGCTCGGGCAAGACCATGCTGGCCAAGCGTATTCCCAGCATCCTGCCGCCGTTCACCTTTGAAGAGGCGCTGGAGACAACCAAGATTCACAGCGTGGCTGGGGTGCTGGACACCAACGCCGGATTGGTGGGCGTGCGTCCTTTTCGCTCTCCGCACCACACCATCTCCGATGCTGGGCTGATTGGCGGCGGGGCTACTCCTCGTCCGGGAGAGGTTTCACTGGCCCACAATGGCGTTTTGTTTCTGGACGAGCTGCCTGAATTCCCGCGCAATGTGCTGGAGGTAATGCGCCAGCCTCTGGAAGATGGCAACGTGTGTATTGCGCGGGCCACTATGTCGCTTACATTTCCGGCGCGTTTCATGATGGCTGCGGCCATGAACCCATGTCCATGTGGCTACTGGGGCGACCGCACCCGCGAGTGCCATTGCACGGAGACCATGATCCAGCGCTACGTCTCCAAGATTTCCGGCCCGCTGCTGGACCGCATCGATATTCACATCGACGTTCCAGCGGTTAACTACAAGGAGCTGCGCGGCAGTGACAGCAACGCGGAAAGCTCGGCCCAGATTCGCGAGCGCGTGATCCGCGCCCGCCAGGTGCAACTCAACCGTTTTGCCGCCGCCGGAGAGCGCATCTACTCCAACACCCAAATGGGCTCACGCCAGATCAGGACGTATTGCGAGCTGGATGCCGATAGCGAGCGCCTGCTGGAGCGCGCCATGCAGCAGCAAGGCCTGAGCGCCCGCGCCCATGACCGAATCCTGAAGGTGGCGCGCACCATTGCCGATCTGGAAGGCAATCCGCAGCTGGAGAGCAAACATATTGCTGAGGCGATTCAATATCGGACGCTGGATAGGACGTATTGGACGTAGGACAGATTATTAAGGAGAAGAGACCTTGTTGATTCGTCGCTTTGCTTTAATGCTCGTTCTGGCTGTTTGCTTGAGTATTTCAGCTTCGCCGCAGAATCCTCCTGCTGCCAGAAAAAGCCAGCAGGACGAAATTGCTGCCTCAGTGGCCCGGATGGCCCGTGTGGGTAACGCGAACAGTCCCAGCTTTTCTCCCGATGGGAAGTGGGTCAGCTTTATCTCCAACCTGAGCGGCGTGCCCCAGGTTTGGATTGTGCCCACTGAGGGCGGATATCCGCGCATGGTCACCAACGGTGATGATCCTGTCATCGGCGCTGACTGGTCGCCGGCTTCAGACTGGCTCGCGCTGACCGTGGCTCCCGGCGGCGGCCTGAATTCTCAGGTCTATGTTGTCCGGCCGGACGGCACCGGGCTGCGGCTCCTCACCAATGGCGGGAAGGACAACAACGGCTTTGATGCCTGGACGGAAGATGGAACAAAGATTGCCATTAATTCCAGCCGGCTCGATCCCGCCTCGCGCGACAGCTTCCTCGTCGACTTGAAATCCGGGGCGGTGAATCTGGTCAGCAAGAATCCAGGGGTCGGCGGCATCGGGACCATTTCCCAAGATGGACGAAAGGCCCTCCTCTTTCGCCTGCGCAGCCGCGGCGATGACAATCTTTACCTTCTCGATCTTGCCTCAGGAAAAGACACGCTGCTCACCCGGCATGAGGGGCTGGCCACTTTCGTTGGCGAATTGACCCTGGATGGTTCCACCGTCTACGTCAGCAGCAACAAGGACCGCGATCTCAGCGCGTTTGGGCGTATACGCATGGCTGCGGATGGCGCTCCTGGAAATATCGAGATCCTGGCTGAGCGTTCTGATGGTGAATTGGTTAGCCTGACTGTGAACAAGCAGGGCACTCTGGCTGCCCTCCTATGGGATATACAAGGCAGGAACGAGCTTTCTTTTTATGACCTGGTTCACAACAAGCAAATACCAGGCCCCAAGCTTCCCGGTGAGATCGGCGGGGGAATGAGCTTCTCGCGTGATGGCTCAAAACTGGCAATGAACTTCTCCGGCACCGCCCAGCCCCAGGACGTTTGGGTGATGGACGTAAAAACCAAAGAGTTTCGCCAACTTACCTTCAGCCCGCATCCGGGGGTTGATCTGGCTGCACTGGTGCGGCCGGAACTGGTTACATTTCCCGCGCATGACGGCCTGCCGCTCAGCGGCTGGCTCTACCGGCCAAAAAATCAAAGTGCGCCGGGAGCATACGTGATCAGCTTTCATGGTGGTCCGGAGGGCGAGGAGCGCCCGTCGTTTCGCAGTGATTACCAGGCGCTGCTTTCCCAGGGCATTGGCGTGTTTGCTCCTAACGTCCGGGGCTCATCCGGCTTTGGCAAGAAGTTTGTGAACCTGGATAATGGCGAGCTTCGCTTCAATGCCGTGAAAGACATTAAATCCTGCGTGGATTACCTGGTGAACAATCACATCGCTGACCCGCGGAAGATCGGAATCACGGGTGGCTCCTATGGCGGCTACATGACCATGGCGGGTTTGACTGAGTATCCTGACCTCTTTGCCGCCGGTGTTGACCTCTTTGGCATCGTGAACTTTGCCACCTTCTTCCAGCATACAGAACCGTGGATGGCGGCCATTTCGACGGTGGAGTACGGCGATCCGAACACGCAGAAAGAGATGCTCGACCGTCTGTCACCGATTTACAAACTGGACCGCATCAAGGCGCCAACCATGGTCCAGCATGGTGCCAATGATACGAATGTCCCTGTCATCGAAGCCGAGCAGATCGTGAAAACCTTAAAAGAGCGCGGCGTGCCCGTGGAATATATCCTCTTCCCCGACGAAGGCCATGGCTGGCGGAAGACCCCGAATCGCATCCGCTCCACGGTGGAAGAGGTACGGTTTTTTAAAGAACATCTCGGTGGACAGTAGCAAGTCAAAGGATTACCACGGAGGCACGGAAGAAAATCGTTGCGGCGGTCAATTCTCTACTCGGGCGGGAAGTGCCTCAGCTTGCCGGTTTGCTGGTCGAACCTGGAGTACCAGAAATAAAACGCCGTGTGTGCGCTGGGAAATGTCTTCTGGAAATTGGATTCAGCCTTAGAAGTTATGCGCCAGGAGTGCGCGCCTTCATCGAAGGAGACGGTGCCGGTTATTTCGTGTGCCTTGTTGCGCATATTCGTTATTTTCGCGGACATTCAAACCTCCCCACAGCCCAACTCGGTGCGTGGGCCCTTCAGGTTGCTGATTAAAGTTTCTACAACCACTTCAAGCATACGCAGCCTCGAGCGGGCCAACTGGTCAATTGTGACCATCTTTCGAGATGCAATAAAAAACCGCCAGCTTTGATCTTTCATCTTTAGATCTTTGGCGGGTTGAGTTAGGGCCTATGGTTGCTTCACTTTTGAGCGGGTTCCTGCGGGACAGCCTTGGTCCGGGCATTGCGGATTCTGCCGTAGATCTGCCATTCTTCCTGTTCCGCAGCATAGAGCGCCTGGAGCAGGTGGAAATTCACTTCGGCTTGGAGTTCCAGGGTGAGTCCACCCAGTTCCTTCATCTACGGTTGGTTGAAGAGGTGGCTTTCGTCCAGTTCGTGCAATCGCTGCAGGATGAAATCGAACGAGCGATTGAGCAGGAAAAGCTTGCGATAGATGGCGAGCCTCCCGCCGATACAATCCGTTGTTGCCTCCGTAGTAGGGCGATATGGTTAGAGGCGCGTCGCTGTTCGAGCAGTGGCGCGTCTCGCTCTCTTTCGTAGCTCCGTGTAAGGGCGAATGTGAAGGAAAACAAAGTCGCGGAATGCAAAAAACCTTGTAACGTTCGTGCCCACAGAATCACTATTCTTCAGAGGACAAACCTATTGCGTTCTTCGCCGACTCAGGTGACGAAATGCTATGGGGGCTTGTATCCAATAAGGAGATCCGAATGCTACGAGTCTATAAAAGAGTTGTTCAACGTCGTTAATTCTGACCGTGCTGGCCTTTGTGGCAATCACAGCGGCAGCGCAGCCCAAATTCATGGCTAAAGCCAATTCTGGCGCTTTGTCGTGTTTTCGTGCATGTGGCGTCCAATGTTGCGGAAGCCCGACAAATTGTTGCCTCGGGAACCAGGGCGGCGCTCAGTGCGCATGCTACGCAGCCTGTATAGACCAATGCTGAATCAGTTTTGGACCAGAGTATTGGTGGAAAGCTGCGCGTGGATGGCGATCATTTGAAAAATCATCCCTCGTGCAAGCAAGCTTGCACGAGGGACTTGAGTCTACCGCTGCGCTTTCTGTTCCTGAACTACGTTCCCATCCGCGTCAATCTTGCGGACTTCGCCCAGGTTCAGTTCCCGGATTCCACCTTCTACCTTGCTCATGTCGCCCACCACAACCCAGATCAGATGGTTGGGCTGGATGAAGCGCTTGGCAACCTCATTGGCGTTGTCCGGGGTAAGGGACATCGCTTTCTGAGTGAAAGTGTTGTAGTAATCCTCGGGCAGGTTGTACTGGAGGATGGTGGTGTAGGCGAAGGCAAGCTGTTGCGCAGTTTCGAAGTTGCCGGCCATGCTGAGCGTCGCATTGTTTTGTGCGTCCTTTAATTCGTCCGCCGTTATGGGTTTGGAGCCTGTCACGTTGTTGTATTCCTTTACCAGCTCCTCCAGAGACTCTTTGGTTTTGTCCGTCTGCACCGGCGAGATGCTCAGGTATGGACGCTGGCCCTCGGCGTTCGCCATGAAGCTAAATACTCCGTACGACCAATGCTTGTCCTCGCGCAGGTTCATATTGATGCGCGAGCTGAAGTTTCCGCCGAAAACGTCGTTGACCAGCCCTAGTGAGATGTCCTGCGGATCATTGCGCGGCGGTCCAAGCTGGCCGCCAAAGATCACGCTCTGCCCGGAACCCGGCCGGTCAATCAGGTAGACAACGGTCTTTTCCGGTTGCTGGACCTGGGGCAGGTTTTTCTTCGGCACGTCACCCGGCTTCCAGGAAGCAAAGAGAGTTTCCAGCTTGGGTTTGATCTCCGCCAGGGTGGTATCGCCCACGATCAGCAAAGTGGCGTTGTTCGGCTTGAACCAAGTCGCATGGAACTTGATCAGGTCCTCGCGCGTCATGGTCCTCACGCTGGCCTCAGTGCCGGTTCCGGTGAAAGGAACTGCGTATGGATGTCCTTTTCCATAAAGTAGCACAGGAACAACGCGCAGAGCCATGGTTTGGGGCGTCACCTTCTCGCGTTGAATGGCGGCCAGGCGTTCTTTCTGGATGCGATCAAACTCCTTTTTAGGGAAGGCCGGATGCAGGATCAGGTCCCCGTAAATATTGAGCGACTTATCCAGGGTCACCTTGAGGGTGTTCAGGCTTACCACCATCCAATCCAGATTGGCTCCGGCGTTGAAGTTGGCGCTGAGAGACTCCAGTTCTTCGCCAATCTTCAGCGAATCTCGCGCCGGTGTGCCCTCCTCCAGCATGCGCTGCTCGAAGCTGGCGGTTCCGGGAGCCGAAGCTGGATCGGCGGCGTATCCGCCATCCACCAGCAGGGTTAAGCTCACTACAGGCGCGGTATGGCGCTCAGCCAGCACGATCTTCAGGCCGTTCGAGAGCGTGGCCTTTTGCATGCCTGGAAGCTCCAGTGACACTGGAGAGCCAGGCTCCGGCGCCTTGGAACGGTCCAGCTTTGCTGTGGCCGTCTTGAACGTGGGATAGGGCTGCACTTCCAGAACGTAATCCCCGTCACTGAGCCAGTCATTGGCCGCCTTCTTCACGCTGGCCGGGGTTGCTGCCCTTACGCCCTTGAGGTAGTCCTTATAGCAGTCAGGGTTGCCGGTGTAAGTCTGGCAGCGGGCCAGCAGGTCGCTCTTGCCGCCAAAGCCGCCAATGCGCTCCACAATCCTGGCGTAGGTGCCGAAGATCTGGGTTTTGGCCAGTTCCAGTTCGGATTCGGTGGGCCCGTTCTTGAGGAAATTCCGCAGCTCCTGGTCGGCCGCATCTTCCACTTTTTTCAACTCTACGCCGGGCTTGGCTGTGAGCGTGAAGTCGAATTGCCCGGCGATCTCGTTGGCATCGTTTGTGGCCGTGGCGCTGGTGGCCGTCTGGTCCTGATAAACAAGACGCTTGTACAGGCGGGATGTTTTGCCCCGTCCCACCACCTGCGCGACCAGATCCAGCAAGGCCGTTTCCGGTGAGCCGAACTCCGGCACGTTCCATACGCGGTAGAGGCGGGCCTGCGGGACGCGGTCCTGCACCCATCCACGATGTGTGCCGGTGCGCTTGGCCACCCAAACTTGCTGTTTCTCAGTGGGTGGGCCGGCAGGAATGTCGCCGTAGTATTTTTCAACCTTCTCTCGCGCCTGCTGCAGGGTAATGTCTCCTGCAATCACGACCGTGACGTTGTTTGGCCCGTAATAAGTTTTGAACCACTCCTGAACATCGCTCATAGACGCCGCGTCCAGGTCCTTCATGGAGCCGATCACGGTCCACGAATATGGATGGCCGGGAGGGTAAGTGTTTTCGGTGACAATCTGCTCGGTCACGCCATAAGGCTGGTTCTCGCCCTGGCGTTTTTCGTTCTGCACCACGCCGCGCTGCAGGTCGAGCTTCTTCTGGTCCAATACGGGCAGGAGATGGCCCAGACGATCGCTCTCCGCAAACAGCACATAATCAACCATGGAGGTGGGCACATTCTCAAAGTAGTTGGTGCGATCGTTGTTGGTGGTGCCATTCAGGGTGGTGGCGCCGATGCGCTCCATGGCATTGATATAAGTAGTATTGAAGTTCTCGCTGCCGCTGAACATGAGGTGCTCAAACAGGTGAGCAAAGCCCGTCTTTCCCGGTTTCTCATTTTTCGAGCCAACGTGGTACCAGGTATTGACCGCCACGATCGGGGCTTTGTGGTCTTCGTGGACGAGCACCGTGAGACCGTTGCTGAGCACGAATTTGGTATAGGGAATATCAGGGATGGGAATGTCCACGCCCTTTGCAACGGTGGACGTTTTGGCCTTCTGGACAGGCTTGGATTGCGCCCCGGCGACAATGGAACCCGACATCAAGATTCCAATCAGCAGGCCGGCAGCAGCACGCGTCTTCAAAACATTGAGAGCATTTAAAGCATTGAAAAAATTGAAAACATTGAGCAAATTGAGCTTGGATTTCAAGGTTTGCCTCCGAATCATCAAAAAATCGTAGAAGTTTGTTTCCAGCCGAACCGCTTCTGGTGGGCCGGTAAGGTCTTGAAATGAATGGCCGGTCCCTCCGCCTTGGCCAAAGCCTTTGCGCAAGCTAAAGGAAAGGTCTTGTGGAGATGGATTCTGCTGATGTTAGCAGCGTCCGGACTCTTTTGCCAGAGCACGCAGCCCTTGGAGCCCTTGGCCATTGGCTCTTGGCCTTTGGCTAAACCCCAACACCAAAAGCAACGGCAAAGACTTTGTAGCCGCGAAGTCACACGAACCAACGCGAATCACACCCCACAACGGCAAGAGCTCTAGAGTTCAGACGTTGCCGCGGGGTTTCTGTTAGCAGGGTCCGTCCGGGGGATCGCTTGTTTTCGCGCGAGGAAGTGCCGGTTTAGGTTCCGCTGAAGGTAGGCTTCCGGCGCTCCACAAAGGCTTTTACGCCCTCGGCGAAATCGGGATTTGAAGCGCACTCGGCGAAGCTGGCAACTTCAGCATCCATCTGCTCTACCAGGTTGCGGCTGAAGGAGGCGTGCAGGAGCGCTTTGGTATTGCCATAGGCCCGGGTGGGACCAGCAGCCAGCCGGGCAGCAAGATTGGCCGCTTCGGCCTCCAGTGCGCCGCGGGGCACAGCCTTATAGGCCAGGCCAAGCCGGACCGCTTCGGCGGCGGGAATGCGCTCGCCCAGCATGGCTATCTCCTTGGCGCGGCGCAAACCGACCAGGCGCGGCAAGAACCAGGTAGATGATCCATCGGGCGTGGTTCCAAGATGAATATAGGCCAGCGTGAAATAGCTGTCCTCGGCGGCTACCACGAAGTCACAGAGCATAGTGAGACTTACACCAAAGCCCGCAACCGCGCCCTGGACGGCTGCGACCAGCGGCACTCGCAGATTTGCCAGCTTTTCAATCAGCGGGTGAAGAGCGCCGACAAACTCCTGGAAGCGTTCCCGAATTTGTGCCGGTGGCCGCCCTAGTTCCTGGTGAAACATCTTGATATCGCCCCCGGCCATGAAACTCGCGCCCGCCCCCTTCAAAAGAACGCAGCGGATTTTTGCATCCGTTGCGACCAGGTCGAGAGCGCTAGAGAACTCCCGCATCATTTCTTCATTCAACGCGTTCAGGCTTTGCGGCCGGTTGAGCAGGATTTCATATACCGGGCCCTGTGAGCTGGTAAGAATGGTATTCATAAGAGTTTGGCCTGCAAGTATACCGAATAGGGGAAGTGATACCTTCACACACCCACGGGATACGGTAATGCCTTGGGAGGCGCCAGAGTCGGATCAACGTGCCTGCGGAGCGCGGCATCGCAAGCTGCGTAACCCCAGTTCACCAATCGTTGTTTCAGTACGTCTCCCAATGCCGCCAGGCGTGTGGGTGTGCCGGCCAGAGCAGTTGTATGGTCAAACGGGCAAGGCACCGAGTCGGCAAGCCCGTAATTCTTGATGTCAGTGGTGATGCCCCAATAAGCGCCCTTGCGCAGATTGGTTTCGAAGGAGCCTATGACTGAGCGCTTGCGCAGGCTGCCAACCTGGTTATACAGGAGCATCAGGATGCGATAGGAGTGCAACGCCCAATCCTTATGCGGGTGTGGCTCCGGCGGCGTGGTGGTGCCACCATCTGAGACCAGAATGGTTTGGTAGTTCTTCCACGCTGTTTCCAGGCCCAGATTATCGAAAACGCCTCCATCGGCGAGTATCACGTCCGTGGTATAGGGAGGCATGAAGAGGGTGCCGGCCGTGGTTTTGTCGAAGTCTTCCTGGTGCAACTTTAATTCCACGGGCGAGAGTACGGGTGGGAAGGCTGAAGACGCGCCCACTGCAACTGCCAGATCCAGCTTCGGGTTTCTGATGAGCCCTACGCGCCAATCGCCCATGAATGGCTTGCTGAAACGCCAAAGCGATCTGGTCTGGATGTTCGTGGAATTAATCACAAAGCGAGGCCCTTCATTGTCTGAGGGCAAATCCTGTAACGTGGCGTGGCCGAAGAGATGGCTGCGATAGCCGTCCGCCACCTCATCGGCAACGCTCTTGAAAGGCGACAAGATTCCTTCCACGATGGTGAAGAGATCCAGCGTGTGGCTGGCGAGTTTCAACACCGGGTCGATGACTGTGGCCACCAGATTGGTGGCCACGTCGTTTGCATTAAAGGTCAGATTCTTCCACTGGAGGCCCAGCATTCCGGAGGTAATTGAGCCTCCGGAAACACTGGAGATGCGCTTCAGCTTTCGCATGAGCCCTGCTTCGTTCAGCCGCCATATGGCTCCCAGGTGAAAGACCATGGCCCGGTATCCGCCACCGGATAGACACAAGGCCATCCCCGGCTGAGGTTGCTTTTCCTTGTCGCCGGGAATGTCGCGAACAGGCTGCAGGTCGCGAGTGAATTTACCCGCCAACTCGGGGGCGACTCCGTTGCTCATGTGTGGCTCTCCTCACTTTGCTATTGATTGCTCTGCACCCAGTCCGATAGCGCAACCCAAGTGCCGTCGCCATCGCAATTGCCCGTGCACACTTCGAGCTTGTAAATCGGATGGACCTCCCATAATGAGAAGCGCTTGGGATTACTCGGAACCGGCTGGCCTCCAGTGCATGGAACATGGCTCGAATCGAAGAAGAGATGACCGGTCACGCGAACAGGCAGGTGTGCCTTACCGAGTTTGTTCACGTTGGCCGCAGTCCATTCCGCCGGACGGTGATGCGGACTCATCTCCGCCACGATGCCATTGCATTCGTTGGTCTCATCGGCGGAGGGGACGATGGAAATATGGATGTCGTGATGAAGGGGATCATTGGGAACGTTGGCGCCGCAATTCACGCTCTCTGCGCCTTCCTGGCGGGCAATGAGAACAAAACCATTTACCACCACCAGTTTGCCTTCGCCTATTTGCTCCAATGGAGCGCGATCGGTGGTTGGTCCTTTCTTATGGGTCGCAGTGTTCTTATTTCCCCAGTCAATGCTGTTATCGTTCACGACCTGATTTTGCATCTTCTGCAGGTCGTCAAAGCTGGTGGACTGCGGATCGCCTGAAGCACAAAAATCGTTCTTGGCCTTGTTCTGGGCTGTCTCCGCTCGTCCGCTACCCTCCAGGCCGCAAGCGGTGTCGCCTGCGTCAACCGGCAGGGGATCCTGCGACGGGAAAGAAGGCGTGTCGCAGGACTGTGAAAAATCCTGGTGGGCGACGGTGTCCGCCGCCGGCTGAGTTTTGGTGTGATGGCTACGGGTGTGTGTGGCCTGTTGAGCAACAGATACAAGACCCAGCCCAAGGCTGAGCAACAAGAGTAAGCAGAATCGTTTCATGGAGGCAGGTTCCTTTCGTACAGGGCAGCTTAAGCTGAACAACTTGATCCAGCAAGCAAAATCAAATGAATGCGTTTTCAATCTGTATACCAGTTTGAAAATTGCTCAACTCGCTTGGTTCGTGCCATTTGTCACACTATAACGTTCCTCTGGATCTTGAGGCTTCTATAAATTAAGAACGAAACGTATTCCGCGATCCCTGACCGGATAAAAGATATTTTTCGCTCTTTTACTTATGTGCGGATGGAGAATGCCGGGAATGGGCAGGGTCTTCCAGGCGCGATCTTCCGGAATTGGCGCCGGCTGTTGCTCCGGAGTTGCCTCTGGTATCCATGCCCAGACCCGGGCCCAAGAACTTGCTGAGCGCTCTTTACTGTCTTCTTTCCTGCGCCGCACGAATTCTGGATAAGGCCTTGTTGGCAGCGTCCTTGCTTGCCTGCGTCTTTCCGTTGTTGGCCATGCGTTGCAGAAACCTGACTGCCGCCTGGTCCCCGGAAGCGTTGCCGCTGGATGTCTGGGCCGAGTTCATGTGTTCCGCTATAAGGCTTGCGGTTTCGGCGTCAATCAGCGTTTCCACTTCAGAGAGGGCGATGTCTTTTGCGGCATCGTCCTTCCCGACCAGATACGGCATAAAGGTACCCACGGTTTGCACTTTGTTCAATTGTGTCTGCCGGTTTTCCGATATCTGGGACTGCCGCGACTGCTGGGAGCTGTAGAGATAGGAGAAATAACCTCCCACCAGGGCGATGAGCAGGCCGCTGAGAGCACCCAGCTTGTCCCATGTGTCTTTGCCCTCAGCCTTCTTCAGTTCAGCGACTTGCTTGAGCAGTTGGTCTTGTTGGTCGATGAGCCGCAACACGCTTGCCTGTAAATCTTGAGAATCAGAGGCCATAGGAGGCCGAATGTAGAACAGGACAGTGTCTGGAGCAAGCAGAAAGTAAGAATTCGCGAACACGGCTCCGGCAGTTCCCTGAACGGAAATCAGGGTCCAGGGCTTGGCGACTGCAGCGGGTTGATTCACCCCGCGAGTGCCTCCAGGGGCAAATCACGCTCCCTGGCCCACTCTTCCCACTCCTTCGCCGTCCGGCCGCGAAAGATGCCCTCCAACTCCGCATGGGTGTTGGCCGTCAACTTCAGCTCTGTCTTGAAGCGATGCACAAATGCCGGTTCAAGAGCAGCCACGGCGACCCATCCATCACTGGTTTGATACACACCATAAAAAGGGAATCCGCCACCCAGACTGCCGCCGGGGATCGTGAGTCCGGCTGTGAACGGACCAGCCACATCTCGCATTGCTTCGTATAGCGATACGTGGGCGAATTCCGCTCGTCCGATGCGGGCAAGATTCATCAGCAGCGCCAGAGAGACGCCGACCGCGCGCTCCGCGCCCGCCAGGTCAGCATATAAGGTGATGGGCAATTGCGGCGGCCGCAGCAAACCCAGTCTTGCCTGATACGTGAGATCGTGCCCCGGAAGCTCTTCATCCGGCGGTGGGAAGCCAATAATGTTTACCGCGCACAATCGCGGATGTTTCTCGTGCACGCTCTTCCAATCAAGTTGCAGACGCTGTAGTGCCGACGGACGAAAGGAAGTGAGCAAGAGATCGGCGTCCGCCAGAAATTGGTCCAGCTTGCCGCGGTCCCCGGGATTTTTAAGGTCGAGCGCCACTACGGTTTGTTGCCGCGAAAGAGAGTCATACCAGGGTCGGGCTGCAGACTTGAGCGGATCACCAAAGGGTGGCTCGATCTTGGTGGCTTGCGCTCCAAGATCTACCAGGCGCGCAGCCGCCACCGGTCCGGGGACGTTTAACGCCAGGGTCACCAGCTTTGTGCCCTGCAAAGGTTGTAGTGTCATTCGGGCTCCATTTGAGCAGCAGAGAAAAATCTACCACGGGGATAGTAGAGGTCGGGCCCCGATCACCGGATCACGGCGATCACCCGATTCCGTGATAGATTCTTGTGACCTAATGGAGTCTAAATGAAGCAACGATTCATCCACCTTGTGATTGTTCTTGCCTTGAGTCTGACGCATTTCCCAGTGCAGGCGCAACAACCGCTGCCGACAAATTCACGGCCCAAGATAAGGACCATCACGGCGTTCATCAGGCTCGATCGGCAAAACTGGAATTCCCAGGTCATGAATGCTTTGACCATGTTGCGGGCGGCCAAAGAGGAATTCACTCATGCCGGGTACGAAGTGGAAACCATTCGTATCACCACGCAGCCGTTCCCGGAAATCATCAAGGGCTTGAGCGCGCAGGAATCGCTGGATTTCTTTCACAACTATGACAAGCTGGCCCAGCAGGAAGGTTTCACGCCCGATATTGGGCCGGCCATGACCGCGGACAGCGATGACCCGGCGCGCGCCGACTTGCTGGCGCAGATCATTGCCACCACTCAATCTATCAACGGCTTCATCGTTGTGGCCGATTCTTCCGGCATTCATTGGCATGCGGTACAGGCAGCGGCCCGTGTGATCAAGTATCTCGAAGAGCACACCACCCACAGCGAGGGCAATTTCCGCTTTGCCTCCGGGGCCTTCCCGCCGGCCATTGCTCCCTTTTATCCTGTCTCGTATACCTCCGGCGCCGGCCACGAATTTGCCATTGGGATGGAATCCGCCAACATCGTTCAGCAGGTTTTCTTGGCGGGAAAACTTGACTTCACCACGGCCGCGGACCAGCTTGCAGGGGCGCTCGGCAGCGAAGCACAAAGAGTCGAGGCGATTGCCCGGAAAATCGAAACCAGCAGTGGCTGGCGGTATCAGGGCATCGATATCACGCCGGTGCCGCTGAAGGAAATTTCCATCGGAGCGGCGATGGAGTCGCTCATCCAAAACCAGATTGGGTCTGCTGGGAGTCTGTCCGCTGCTTTCGTCATTACGTCTGCTCTTCACAAGGTCCCGGTAAAGCAGGCGGGCTACAGCGGCCTGATGCTGCCTGTGCTGGAAGATTCCGTGCTTGCCCAGCGTTGGGAGGCAGGCACGATCAGCCGGGATTCGCTCATGTCGTACTCATCGGTTTGCAGTACAGGACTGGATGCTATTCCGTTGCCGGGCGACATCTCCGACCGCGACCTGGAGAACATCATTGCCGATATGGCCAGCCTGGCAGTGAAGTGGCACAAGCCTTTGTCGGCGCGGCTCCTGCCGGTAGCCGGCAAACACGCTGGCGACCTGACCGAGTTTGGCAGCCCATACCTGGTGAACATAAGAATCCAGAACCTATCAACCGCAAGCCACTAAACCAGTTAAAAAAGAGCAATTACGGAGAAGCCTTCGCACCCAGGTAATGGGTACACTCGCGCATATACTTCAAGGAGGCATCTATGAACCATTCCAAGGTTCCGTGCCTGGTTCTTGCGGCATTATTGTTGGCCGCAATTTCAGCCGGCGCGCAGATCATTCCTGCTCAGGACAATGCCTGGGTCACGGGCAACGGAGCGCAGATCAATTTTTCACAGTTCGGCAATGTCAATCTCACAACTGTATTAGGTTCAGCGCCCACCAACTCAGTGGTCACGTTTTCAGGAGTGCCCCTGAATTCGCAGCTAGGCTCGGCAGATACCATCGTGCAGACCAGTCAGGTGGACGTCACGAGCGGCACCAACAATGCCACGCTCATGCTTGAGGCGCTCAGCATGGCATCGAGCCCGGACCTTACCACGCAGGACGGGCGGGTCTTCCACATCACTGTTAGCTTGGCCTTTGCCGGGAGCGGCTCGGCAAGCTTCACCCGTACGGCGGGCACGGACGGGGGGACCTACAATTCCAGCTTCACCGTTACCCCAGTCCTGGTATTCACCAACGTGGCCAATGGGAATGACAAACACACGGTGGACTGCAGCCAGCAGTCGAATTCCTGTTCGTTCGTGATGGGCGGCACCGGCGGAAACTGGGTTCTCAGCTCTACTACCGGCTTCGATCCCATGTCCCTGGGAATTCCGGCTGTTCCTTCGGGAGTGCAGGTTGGCAGTTACACTACGATTGGCCGTCCCAGGTATGGGGCACTCTATCCCGGTGTTGTCCACGGCTCATCCGGTTACTCCGTGAGCGGCAACAACGAGGTGGAGAACGCGGGTTCATCCTGGCACAAACCCAATCCGCCGCAGGACTGCAAGACCGGCAGCGTCTCGCCAACCGGCGCCAGCCGCTCTGACTCCGCGGTGATTGTGGCAAAAACCAACCTATGTGCTATCAGTCTGCAATAAAGCCAGCACCAGTACTTCCACGGCGCCTCAGTTAGTCCGAGGCGCCGCGTTGCTTGATCCGCGTGCGAGTGAGCGTTGATCATAGAGCGTTGAGCATTGATTTTTGAACGGTGATTCAGGGCCAGAAAGTTCAGGCATGGCTTCCGCACTCAGCCAGCTTCCGTTGCAGGAACCGGCGTTCCGGTTCAGAGCAACGGCATTGGAGCGCTTCGTGGTAGCAGTCGGCGGCTTCGTTGTTACGGCCGAGGTCCAGTAGGAACTGGCCTCGCACAGCCAGTAGCAGATGGTAGTTTCTCAGGTCTGGACTGCGATCCAATGGCTCGATGGCAGCCAAAGCCTGTGCCGCCCCGTACACTTTGCGGACGGCAACCGCCCGGTTCAGGGCAATCACTGAAGAATTCTTGATAGCGATCAACTGGTCGTACAGCTCTAGGATCGTGTGCCAGTCCACGGAGCCGGACTGAGCGCGAGCGTGGGTAGCGGCGATGGCAGCCTGAACGTGATATTCGGAGACGTGGTCCCCGGACATGGAGCGGTCAAAATGATGAAAGCCAAGAGCGATCAGCCGTTGGTTCCAGCGCGCCCGGTCCTGGGATTCGAGCAGCACGATATCACCGGCATCGTCTGTGCGGGCAGATAGCCGCGCTGCCTGCAGCGCCATCAGGGCCACAAGGGCGTGAATGGACGGCGTGACGATGGAAGACGAGGCGATGAGCAGGCCAAGCCGCAGCGCCTCCTGGCAAAGGTCTTGCCGGATGAGAGACTCGCCTTCCAGCGCCGCGTATCCCTCATTGAACATGAAGTAAATCACCTCTGACACGGCGTCCAGGCGCTGCTGCAATTCGGCCCCGTGAGGCATATCGAGCGTCAGGCCTTGCTCGCGGATGAGGCGTTTGGCGCGGACGAGCCTTTGGGCGATAGTAGCGTCATCGGCGAGAAATGCTCGCGCAATCTCCCGGACGTTAAAGCCGCCCACGGTCTTGAGGCTCAAAGCTACGCTGGATTCATGTGGAATCGCGGGATGACAGCACATGAAGATCATCCGCAGCTCGTCATCGCGGAGCTTCTCTTCAATCCCGGGGTCGTTGGGCAGGACCGTAGCGGCCCGCGAGAGCTCGACCACCATGGCATCGGTCTTGTCACCAAAGATTTTGTTCCGGCGGACGGCATCAATGGCTGAGTTGTGAGCGACGCGAAAGAGCCATCCAGCAGGATTCTCCGGCACGCCCTGATAAGGCCAGGTCTGCAGCGCGCGCAGCATGGCTTCCTGCACCGCCTCTTCCGCCACAGTGAGATAGGCCGGACCCAGGAGGCGCGTGAGGTGCGCCACCATGCGTCCGGCCTGGTGCCGAAACAGGTGTTCGAGTATGACGCCGGGTTCTGCCGCGGTGCTCACGTTCCGTAGACTTGCCGTATCTCGATCGTATTTCCGTACTCTGCGTGCGGATGAGTCAGGGCCTTTTGCACGGCTTCCTCATAGTTGGCGGCTTCAATGGTGTAGTAGCCGCCCAGCACCTCTTTGGTCTCGCTGTAAGGGCCGTCCGTTACCCGTGGTTTCCCACCCTGGGCACGGATCACCTTTCCCACATCCCCAGCGAGGCGGTTGCTGTCGATCGCCTTCTTTCTCCAAGCCGTATACTTCTCGATGGCTTTTTGCATTTCCTCGGGACTGAGCTTCTCCCACCCGGACGGATCGTCGTAAAGCAAAAGCATGAATTGGGCCATGATGGTTCTCCTTATCGTACGCGCGTATAATGCGCCCTTTCTGTGAATTTCTGCTGGCCGTTCTCGAAGAACTGCCACTCCCCGGACAGATGATTATTGTCCACGATACGCAGGGTAACATTGTGCATATGCCCGGCGTTAGGGCTGGCAAGGTTGGTGGCGTCAAGGTACTGGAAGCGCAGTTCGCCGGTTTGAGGGTCAAAGGCCCTGGCTTCCATCCGTGGCTGGTTGCCGGCCATGCAGTAGTGAGTGAGCAGCAACCGGTTGCCGTCGAGGTAAAAGACGGTGAGCATCTCCGGCATTTGGTCGCTGGATTCATGCTCCGCAATGGCGTTTCCGCCCGAAATCACCTCATACGTGAGATGAATTTTGCCCTTATCTGTATTGGCTTCCCATTCGCCAGCCAGGGTTTTCAGCCGCGCAAAAGCCGCTGCCGAGTCAGTGTTGCCGCTGGCTGGCGGGTTCACCCCGCACATTACAGAGGTGAGCAAGAGTCCTGCTATCGTCAAACAAAGTGTCTTCATTGGATTTCCTCCTCAGGAATTCTGGGTTTTGCTTGTTTCAGTTCAAAGACGAATGGGCGGGGAGGAAATCGACACGGTTCATGGGAGAAAAATTTGCTTGGTTTTGCGGCTTGGCTCGGGACTAGCTCTTTGTCTCGGCACAAAGCGAAAAAACGTACGCAATGTGCACCCGAGGAGTGATTCGGCTAGATGACGTGGATTTCAGACAGTTATGGTTTCGTGAGCGTTGCCGTACCTGACCTGCCGCCTGTCACAGAACATTCAATCCGGTCAAAGCCCAATGGCTGGGACGGGTTCCCCGTCCCCTGTAACCTGGGGTTTCTACCACTTCATCTTCTCTCTCAAAGAAGAAATATGCGCGGTGTGGTGGCGTCCGTGCCAATCGTAGAGGGCCACAATCCAGTCCACGCTCTTCACGCCGGCCTCGGGATGGTTGAACTTGCGTTCAAAATCGCCAGGCTGGAGTGATTTCAGGAGCGTGACCCAGCGCGTATGGACTGATTCCAGGAGGGTAAGGGAAACTTCAATCGGCGTCAGTTCGGAATCTTTGAGCTTGGCCCAGGCATCTTCGTTGTAAGGCTTAATGGTGGGAACATTTTCCGTGAGCGCCAGCTTGCAGCGGATGTAGGCATTCAAATGGCTGTCCGGGACGTGGTGTACCACCTGTTTTATTGTCCAGCCACCCTCCCGGTAGGGGGTGTCGAGCTGATCCGGGCTCAGGCCCGTTATGGCCTGGCGGAGGCGCTTCGGTAGGGAGGAAATCTCCTCAATGTGCTTTGCCCGGAGCTCAGGTGTAGGGCTGGAATCCGCAGAAAAAGGGCCGATGGGATAACGAAGGTCTGACATGCAAACTTATGATTTTACACGCAAATTGCCGTTTAAGTGGTCCTGGTTTTGGCCGAAAGAACCACGTACAGGGGTCGCGGGCCGTTCCGGATTCCAGAAAGAGCCATATTTATCAAACAGATACGTCCTTAACAGAATTTTTCTTGACGTTCTGGCCGTCTGCGGGTACCGTAGAACATCCAACTGAAGGGGCATGAGTTGCGGGGCCCCTGACAAGTAAAAATTTTTGCGCAACCGAAAAGCTGCTATGTGCGTCTAATACGACGCACTGGTCTCTGGTTAATCCCTAAAGGCAGTACGGCCCGTTTCAGCGGCCGCGGGCGATTTTCTATCCGGAACTTAATAGCAATTCTGGAATCATAAGTTTAGACCACAAAAAATTTAGGAGGCGATCATGCGTTCTGATCTCATTTATAACTCACTCAAGCCGGTGACCAACCGCTATATGTTGTGCCAGCTTGTGTCCAAGGCAACTCGCAAATTTCACAGGCCCAATACGCGCATCCAGGATACGATGAATGACGTTCTCGTCCGGGTGGGCAAGGCTGATGAGCAGGAAGCTGTAATTTCCGTGCCTCCGGGAAAGCTTGCGGAATTGCAACGTCAGGCTGCATAATAAACTTTCCTGAAAATCCCGCCAGGCTTGGAGCTTGGCGGGTCCTTCGGGTAAATACCGAAGGGCAAGTGAACGTTCTCGCCCCTGAAATCAAACTGGCGTAATCCCCCCTATCTATCCCAAAAATCCCGTAGGTGAATATGACAATTGCAGAACTGAAAGAAAAAAACATCACTGAGCTTACAAAAATCGCGCGTACCCTGGACCTCCCCGGCGCCAGCGGCCTGCGCAAGCAGGATCTCATCTTCAAGATCCTGCAAGCTCAGAGCGAAAAAGAAGGGCACATCTTTGCCGAAGGAGTGCTGGAAATCCTGCCCGATGGATACGGTTTCCTGCGTTCCCCGGACTATAACTACCTGCCCGGTCCGGATGACATTTATGTCTCTCCCTCCCAGATCCGCAAATTCGATCTGAAAACTGGAGATACCATCAGCGGACAGGTGCGTCCGCCGCATGAGGGCGAGAAATATTTTGCGCTGGTAAAAATCGAGGCCGTCAACTTTGAGTCGCCGGAAGAGGCGCGCAACAAGATCCTATTCGACAATCTGACGCCCCTTTACCCGCAACAGCGCATCAAGCTGGAAACGGTGCGGGAGAATGTCACCGCCCGCGTCATGGACCTGCTGACTCCCATCGGCAAGGGGCAGCGCGGCCTGATTGTTTCTCCTCCACGCGCAGGCAAGACCATGATTCTGCAGAACATTGCCAACTCGATTACTACCAATCATGCGGAAGTGGTCCTGATCGTCCTGCTGATTGACGAGCGCCCGGAAGAAGTTACGGACATGCAGCGCTCCGTCAAAGGAGAGGTCATCTCCTCTACCTTCGATGAGCCTGCCGCCCGTCACGTGCAAGTGGCCGAGATGGTGATCGAAAAAGCCAAGCGCCTGGTGGAACACAAGCGCGACG
The DNA here is from genome assembly GCA_035294925.1 of Candidatus Angelobacter sp. Classification (GTDB taxonomy): domain Bacteria; phylum Acidobacteriota; class Terriglobia; order Terriglobales; family Acidobacteriaceae; genus Angelobacter. The sequence continues at coordinate 20,026 of DATGJZ010000104.1, forward strand.
TGGTGATCCTGCTGGATTCCATTACCCGTCTGGCCCGCGCCTATAACACCATCGTTCCGCCTTCCGGCAAAGTGCTCTCCGGCGGCGTGGACTCCAATGCCCTGCAGCGCCCCAAGCGTTTCTTTGGCGCCGCCCGCAATATCGAAGAAGGCGGCTCGCTCACCATTATCGCTACCGCCCTGATTGAAACCGGCTCGCGTATGGACGATGTGATCTTTGAAGAGTTCAAGGGCACCGGCAACTGCGAAGTCATCCTGGACCGCAAGCTCTCTGACAAGCGCGTCTTTCCGGCCATTGATATCCAGCGCTCCGGCACGCGTAAGGAAGAACTCATCATTCCCAAGGAAGACCTGCAGCGCACCTGGGTGCTGCGCAAAGTGTTGAGCCCGCTCTCACCCGTGGAAGCCATGGAACTGCTGATCGAGAGGTTGGGCAAGACCCGGTCCAACGGAGAATTCCTGTCCAATATGAGCTCGTTGTAGGAGAGCAGCCATTGGCAGATCAGCCTTTTACTGATGTCCCGATCTGCCGGTTTTTGAGCGCGGGCGGAGTGGCCCCGATTGCCCGGGATGGACCCTCACGGTATCTTTCCCCCAGACGACCACATCCCTGAGTAACTACCGTAGTTACCTAAGAATCCATCATTATATTGGTGTGTGAACGGTCTTTTGCCCTGGATTCCTGGTGTGATAGCGCTTTGCAATGCCGAAAACCACCTTGGAACATCTTAGGCTGGGGCCCGCCACGCAAATTTGATCAATTAAGATTGTGGTACTCTGTACCCAATCAACCCCTAGTTGCAAGCTGTGGCACAATCGCGAAAATCCGGCTTCCACATCTCCTACATCACCGTTACGTATCGCAGTGTTTTTGCGGGCATCTTCGGTGCCATCATGTTGGCCGCAGTCGTCATCTATTTCGCGTTTCCAGCTACTTCCACCAGAATCTCGGATGGAAGCGAGCGGCTGCTGGAGAGACTGCTGGTGAAGATGGGCTTGGTCAGCAATCAGACGGTCAGTGGCTCCACGAGCGAAGCCGGACCGCAGCAGGCTCACTTCACCAATATTGACGGCGGTGTGCGCGTCAAGAAGATCAGCAGCAACTCCTGGATCAACGCGGACTACAATGTGGTCCTGGAGAAAGGCGATGTGATCCAGACTTCATCGCAGGGTATCTCCAAAATTGTGTTTGCAGACGGGACCAACTACACCATCAAGCCGGACTCGCTGATCGTGGTGCAGGAGAGCTCAGTCAATTCATCCCAGCAGACCAAGGTCGCGGTAGAGGTTACAACCGGGACCGTAGACCTGGCCACTACCACGCTGAGCAAGGGCTCGAAATCGCAGGTGATCGTGGCCGGAGCCACGGCAACCCTGGCTCCGGAAACCTCGGCCCAGGTACTGAACGATCCGCGCAAGGATGAGCATGAAATCCTGCTCAAGAATGGCGCGGGCGAGGTGGCCCGCAATGGCGAGGTCGTGAAGCTGGCAAACTTCGAAAGAGTGGCCTTTACCGCTGATTCACAGATGGTAAAGACCAAGGAAATTGGCCCGCCAACCCTGATTCAGCCGCCCAACATGATGCCCGTGTTTGTCAGCAATGACTCCAAACCGGTGGATTTCTCCTGGACGCCGGTGGATGGAGCCAGGCGCTATCGGGTCAGAATCTCAAGAAACCCGTATTTTTCTTCCTTGGTGATCCCGGCCACTGAAGTTGAAAGCACGCAGATCCAGCTTACACACTTGGCGGAAGGGCCCTATTACTGGTCCGTGCAGTCCATCGGGGAGAAGGGCAAGGAGTCCGTCGAGAGCGAAAAGAACAGGTTTACCGTCATTCCCAAGGGGCAGGACGATTCCAAGGTTGCACTGGAGCTGGACGATCCTTTTCCCCAGCATGGGCACATGATCGAGGTCAGGGGACGGACGGAGCCGTCGGCCCGGGTCATGGTCAACAGCCAGGAGGTTGCCCTGATCGCCGGCGATGGCAGCTTTCATCACTTCACGCCTCCACTGCCGACCGGGGAAAATATAATTACTGTTACGGCACAAAATGCCAAAGGCGGAGTACATACTGAAACCAGAAAGGTCGTAATCCAGTAAAATCTCCTATTGCCTCGGCTTGATTTTCGTTCGAAAGTATCTGGTGTGTTTTCCGATAACAGGTTCATGGTGCGTCCGCCGGGAACCCTCGGCGTGGTCTATGGCCGGTGAGTTGTGTCGCCGGACAACAAAGTTCTTGCAAAGAGCTTAGAAGGAAAGAAGAAGGTATGTCGTCAAACGGTTTTAAGTCAGAGACTTCGCGGATTCACAGTCTGCGTTCGCTCTTCAGTTTTTTTTCCAGTGATCTTGCCATCGACCTGGGCACGGCCAACACTCTGGTATATGCCAAAGGAAAAGGCATTGTGGTGAACGAGCCTTCCATTGTGGCCATCAACAAAAACACCGGAGAGGTTGAGGCGGTGGGCAAAGAGGCCAAGGAGATGCTGGGCCGCACGCCGGGAAACATTGTCGCCATCAAGCCCATGAAGGATGGCGTGATTGCCGACTTCAAAGTTACGGAGAAGATGCTGAATTATTTCATTCAGAAGGCGCATAACCGCAAGATGCTGGTGCATCCGCGGATTGTGATTGGCGTGCCCTCTGAGATTACTCAGGTGGAAAAGCGCGCGGTGATGGATTCGGCCTATCGCGCCAAGGCCAGCGAAGTTCACCTGGTGGAGCAGGCCATGGTGGCGGCCATTGGAGCCGGCCTGCCGATCACCGAACCCAGCGGCAACATGGTGGTGGACATCGGCGGCGGCACCACGGACATTGCCGTGATTTCCCTGAGCGGCATTGTCTACTCGCGTTCCGTGCGCATGGCAGGCAATCAGATGGATGAAGCCATCATGAATTACCTGAAGCGCAAATACAATCTGCTCATCGGCGAACGCACCGCGGAGCAAATCAAGATTGAGATTGGATCCGCTTATCCTCTGGATAAGCCGCTGACCATGGAGATTAAGGGTCGCAACCTGATTGAAGGCGTGCCTAAAACCATTACCATTGACGATAGCGAGATCCGGGAAGCGCTCAGCGAATGCATCAGCACCATCATGAACGCCATTCGCGTGGCGCTGGAACGTACGCCGCCAGAGTTGAGCGCCGATATCAGCGATCGCGGCATTGTTCTTACCGGTGGCGGCGCGCTGCTGAAAAACCTGGATAAGCGAATCCGGGAAGAGACCGGATTGCCGGTCTCCATAGCCGATGATCCGCTGGCCAGCGTCGTGCTGGGCACGGGAAAAATGCTCAGCGACTTCAAACTTTTGCGGAAGATTTCGATTGAATAGAATTCACAAGGCGGGGCAAATCAAAGCCAGCCCCGCCTTTGCCACCCCTCCGTAACCCATCATCATGGAAAGCTTTTTTGGCCGCTATAAGAACCCGCTGGTGCTGATGGCGGCGCTTTTCATTCAGATCATCGGCCTGGCTACGCAGGTGAAACGTCCCTCGGACCCGAAAGCGCCCAACTCACCCGGCACGCGCCTCATTCGTGTCTGGACGGTCACTGCGTTCACTCCATTCGAACGCGCGTTTGTCGGCACGAGCCATTTTTTTCGCAATGGCTGGCACAACTATGTGGATGTGCAGGGGATCCGCAGGCAGAACCAGGAATTGCAAGCTGAAGTCACGCGCCTGCGCATGGACGAGACGCGAATGAAGGAAGATGCCGAGCAGGCGCACAGGCTGCAAACGCTGCTCGGGTTTCGTGAAAAATTCATCTCCCAGACCATGGCTGCCCAGGTTATCGGCACCAGTGGCAGCGAACAATCGCGCGTGATTTATATAGATAAAGGCTCCCACGATGGAATCAAGACGGACATGGCAGTGATCACGCCGGACGGTATTGTAGGAAAAGTGAAGGACGTGTTTCCCTTAAGCTCGCAGGTGCTCATGATCAGCGATCGCGATAGCGGAGCGGGCGTTCTCCTGGAAAAATCGCGGCTCCATGGCCTGCTTCACGGCAACAGCGCGGGCGAATTGCTGGTGGATGACGTGATGGCCGATCAAACCGTTGACGTAGGCGACCAGGTTATCGCCAGCGGAGGAGACCGTATTTTTCCCAAAGGCCTGCCCGTAGGGACGGTGATCAGCGTCGCGCCAGACCGCGAAACCGGCACCTTCCTGACCATTAAAATCAAGCCGGCAGCCGACCTGAACCGCCTGGAAGAAGTTCTGGTAGTTACGAAGATGGCGGAACAGCTCCCATCAGCGGCTGAAAATGAGGGCCGGTCACGCGCTGCGGACATTCTGGCCCAGCGTCTGCCCACAGTGCCGAAGTCTGACCAACAGAAGTCTGATCAACAAAAGCTCGATCAGCAGAAGCCGGGCGCCACCGGAACGGGCGGGCCGGTCGTCTCCGGCGAACAGCCCGGCGAAAAGAAGCCGGGTGAAAAGAACCTGGGTGAAAATAAAAACGACGAGAAAAAGAAACCGGAAGCCGCTCTGGACAAAGACAAAGGGAAGAAGATCCCAGCAGGCGCAAATGCCACCCCTGCATTGAATTCTCCGAATGGCGGTGCTCCCGCCGCCAAAGTCAAACCCAAAAAGCCGGCCGCGCCACCGGGCGCCGATAGCACACCTGAAAAGCCGCCGTCAGACAAAAAGAAGACGGAGAATCCGCCTCAATGAGCGTGGCTGTTTCCTATACGTCGCGGGAAGAGATTGAAGTCCACAAATTTAGTTGGGCTGTCTCCGTGGGCATTCCGCTCCTGGCCATCTTTATCCAGGTGTTTTTCCCTATCCGGCTGCGGTTTCTCATGGTTTTCGATCTGCCCTTGCTGGTCACCATCTACTTTGCCGTTGCCCGCCGCCGTCCTATCCCGGGTTTGATTACCGGTGCTCTCATCGGTACCGTCCAGGATGCATTTGGCCACCACTACATTGGACTGAACGGGATTGCCAAAACCATCATCGGGTTTCTGGCTTCGTCCTTGGGCGTGAGGCTGGATGTTGAAAACCCCGGCTCGCGCTTCATCATGACCTTCGGTTTTTATCTCCTGCACCAGGTTATCCGAACCGTCATAGATGTCCTGCTGGTGGGCACCAGGGAGTCGTGGATTTGGGGCCATACCCTGGTGGCAGCAATTGCCAACGGCCTGCTGGCCGTAGTGCTCTTTGTGGCGCTGGACAAGCTCAAGCTGCGGGCCTGAGCGGGAGTGATCCTTACTGAAGCAACGAATACCGGCCTTCTACCGATAAGTGATGTCTTGTCGAATTATCCTTGTCAAGATACGAGGACTTCCGTCGGCGGGCGTGAACCAGAGCCGTCGTTCCGTCCAATTATCGTGATCGTCGTAAATGACCTCCCACTCAAGTGTCCCGAGCGGCTGACCGCGGCATGCGTCTGTGGGTCGACAAATATTTCCGACCCGGGTTTCTCCTTGCTGGATGCGTCAAACAGCTGCCCTAACTGGGAGTTCGTTGGTACGAGCAAACCATGTCAATCCCTATATCCGCCACGGGTCGAGAATCGGCACCCCCGCATTAACGAAGTCCGTGCTATTTCGGGTAACGACCGTGAGCGTGTGCTCCAATGCCGTCGCTGATAAGAGGCCGTCAATGATTGCCAGGGGTGTTCCCTTTCGCCGAGCTGCGGCAGCAAGCACTCCCCAGCGATTGGCAATGGCTTCATCAATCACCAGAAGGCGATTCTCGAACCATTCGTGCAAATCTTTCTCCAGCCAGGTTTCCAGATGGGTGCGCCGTTTGCTCAGCGGAAGTTTTTCGATCCCTCTCCTGATCTCGCCGAAGGTCAGGACATTGGAGTAGAGGGAATCCGGATCAGCTGACTCAAGCCATTGCTGAACGCGGTAATCGGGTTTGTTGTCTGGCCGGACAAACTCTGAGAGCACATTCGTATCGAGCAAAAAACCATTCATAGCTCGATATCGCGGCCTCGGTCTCTATCTCTTTCCAAGTCTAATCCAGAACCGGCTAGAGGGGATTCCATGAGGAACTGCGCGAAGTTCTTGCGACGTTTCTTCGGCTCAGACTCAGGGCAAGAGTTTTTCTCGCGCAATGCAGCCAACGCATGACTGAGGACCTCATGGGCAGTGCGAAAGTGGCCGCTCTGGATTTCTTCCTGGATGATCCGTTCCTGTTCGGGGTTTAGTTCGATAGTCATAAATTAACCCTGCCTCTTAAGCCTCGGATCATCAATGATATATGCAAGGATGGTCCGCCCGCACCTTCTGTTAAAATAAGTACATATGTGTACACAATGAGGTTGTATGGAAAAAGTGGGTATTCGCGAGTTTCGGGAAAACCTGGCGACTTTTCTGGAGAGCCGCGCTCCTGTAGCCATCACGCGTCACGGGGAAACGGTCGGCTTCTATCTTCACGCTCCTGCCCGGCGGACACAAGAGGAATGGGCCGAATTTGATCGGGCCGCCGCTTGCCTTGATCAGAAGATTGCTGCAATGGGTCTTTCGGAGGATGAATTCTTGGATGACTTCAAGCAGTGGCGTGCTTCGCAAAAGAGTAAATGAATCCGCAAAAAGCGTTCGTGCAGGCAGTCATCTCAGCCGGAACGAAATTCCCGTGCCTTTGCGTCGATGCCTCTGACTTTGAATTACCCAATCGCCAAATTACCCGATTACACAATTCTCGTAACCCTTCAGTAACCTCCTTCAGGCCTTTGTCCTAGCCTCCAACGGGCAAAAATGTTGTACTCTAAGTGCAGGATTCCTCTGGCACAAATCCAATCCAGGCAATCATGCTCGGCCGTAACGAAAAACTTCCGCAGTCCAAATTGACCGTGGTTCAGTACGTCACGCTGGCGGTGTTTCTGGTGTTGTCGTACGGGCTATGGAGCCTGCAAATTCGCAAGAGCGATGAATACGAAGTGCGGGCGCAGCAGAACCGCGTCCGCAGCGTGCCGATTCTCGCGCCCCGGGGAAAGATCCTGGACCGCGACGGCAACGTCATCGTGGACAACTATCCTTCGTTTTCCGCGCTGCTGTTGCGCGATCAGTTGCGCGACCTCAACGCTGACTCGGAAAAGATTGCCGAAGGCCTGCACATTCCGGCGGAGGAGATTCGTCAAAAGGTCCGCAAGTATCAGCTTGCCCACAAGGCGGCCTTTGAGCCCATCATCATCAAGGACGACATCACTCCCGACGAGCGCGCCTTCATTGAATCGCATAAGGATGAGTATCCCGAACTCGAAACTCTCATGGTCCACCGCCGGCTGTATCCCAAAGATGGCTTTATGGCCCACCTCATCGGCTATGTCGGCGAGGTGAGTGAAGATATGCTCAATTCCGATAAGTATGACCAGTACGAGCGCGGTGACATTGTGGGCCAGTCGGGAATCGAATTCCAATACAACGACCTTCTTATGGGCAAGAACGGCTCCCGCCGCGTCCTGGTGGATAGCAAAGGAAAAGAAGTCGGACGGCAGAGCACTGAACCGGCCGTTGTAGGCAAGTCGCTCAAGCTCACCATTGATCTGGATATCCAGATTGCGGCGGAGCAGGCATTGGAAGGCCGGAATGGAGCTGTGGTGGCCATGGACCCGCGCACCGGCGAGATTCTGGCCATGGTTAGCCGCCCCATTTTTGATCCAAACGATTTTGCTGTGCGCGTCTCACGCGAGGAATGGAACAGGTTGGTGACCGATCCGGCCCACCCGCTGATGAACAAAGCCATACAGGCGCAGCTTGCGCCCGGTTCCACCTTCAAAATCATCATGTCCGTGGCCGGCTTGCAGGAAGGGATTGCCCAGAAGCTGAGGGTGAATTGTCCCGGCGGTGGAACTTTTTATGGTCGCTACTTTAAATGCTGGATTTCGGACGTACACAGATCCCACGGTACCGTGGATATCTCCAAAGGAATCTACCAGTCTTGCGACACATTTTTCTACACCCTGGCTGAGCGCCTGGGCATCGAGAAGATTGCAAAGTGGGCGATGATGCTGGGCTTGGGCAAGAAGACCGGCATCGATTTGCCGAACGAAGTCAGCGGTGTAATGCCGTCAGAGGAATGGAAAATCAGGAACTACCACCAGAAGTGGTATGCGGGAGAGGTCATTTCAGTTGGAATCGGACAAGGCGCAGTCGCCGTGACTCCCATCCAACTCGCGCACGCCATTGCCGCCATCACCACCGGCGGGACGCTTGTGCGTCCGCATGTGGTCGCGCCCGGCCAACTGCCTCCAGACTACAAGAGTGCTTCAGATGACGGTACGCCGGCTGTGACGCATCTGCCCATTGATCCGCAGAACTGGATCACCATTACGGACGCCATGGGTGGAGTTGTAAGCCCCATCGGCACGGCCTTCGCCGCTCATCTTCAAGGTGTGGATTTCGCCGGAAAAACCGGCAGTGCCCAGGTGGTCAGCAATGCGTTCCGCAAGAGCAAAGCCGGCGCTAACAGCATCTTCAAAGATAACGGCTGGTTCGTGGGTGTAACGCCGCGCCGCAACCCGGAGATTGTGGTGGCCCTGTTGATTGAACAGGGCGAACACGGCCCCATAGCGGCCCAGCTTGCCTCCAAAGTCATCAAGGCTTTCGTCGAGAAGCAGCGCCGCGTCCACAACAATCCCATGTTGTTCAGTGACAAGGGTGATCCCGGTTCCGTGCCCATGGCCGCCGTTTGGAACACCGCCGATCCAGATCGCGATCATGACCGCCCGGGGCAACTCGATGCTGAGAATGCCGCCGCCGATCATCTGCAAGGTGGAACCATGCGCATTAAGATGGGCACAGCTGGCAAAATGGCCTCGAGGCAATCGTCGCGGGCCCTGGCTGCCATTCTTCCTGGTGGGCAGTAATGCGACGGATGATTTCTTTCCGTGATTTTGATTGGGTGCTGCTCAGTTTTGTCCTGATTATCTGCGCGTGCAGCGTGGTGGAGGTTTACTCCACTACCTACGGCACAAAATTTGCCGGCGCCCATATACGGCAGGTTTATTGGATCGTCGCCGGCATGGGCCTGATGTTCCTGGTCAGCCTGATTAACTATCAGGTCCTGCTGGAAAACTCCCATTGGCTCTACCTGGCGGCCGTGATCTCGCTTCTGGCCGTCTCTTTCCTCGGCAAGAAATATCTGGGCGCGCGCCGCTGGATTCAACTGCCCGGAGGCCAGCACTTTCAGCCTTCGGAGTGGGTCAAGCTCGTGCTGATCCTGGTGCTGGCAAAATATTTCAGTGAGGCGCATGAGCGGGCTTCGCTCTCCGATATCGCCAAGGCCGGACTGATCGCCGCCGTTCCCATGCTGCTGGTACTCAAGCAGCCTGATCTGGGCACGGCTTTGACTTATGTTCCCGTGGCCATCATGGCGCTATTTCTTGGGGGAATTCAGTTCCGGCACGCGGCCGTGATCCTGATCGTGGTCGGAGTTCTGATGCCCGCCGTCTGGAAAGTCGGGCTCAAACCCTATCAGAGGGAGCGTCTTACCACGTTTCTTCATCCCGACGCAGATTCCCAGAACAAGGGGTATCAACTTGAGCAATCCAAAATTGCCGTGGGTTCCGGAGGTGTTTGGGGCAAGGGAATACGCAAGGGAACACAGACCCAGGGCTCATTTCTGCCCGAACCGCATACTGACTTTATCCTCGCCGCGTGGGCCGAGGAGCACGGGTTTGTCGGCGCAATTGCTCTACTGCTGCTATACTTTATGGTGCTGGTGCGTCTGATCCACAATGCTCAAGCAGCGCCCGACCGCGCTGGAGGCTTTGTGGTGATGGGTGTGGTGGCAGTACTCCTGTTTCACATCCTGGTGAACGCCGGCATGGTGGTCGGGTTTATGCCGGTCACCGGAATCCCTTTACCGTTGATGAGCTATGGCGGCTCATCATTGTTGTTTACGTTTCTGGCGCTGGGAATTGTTATGAACATCCGCATGCGCCGCTTCGTAAACTAAAGTATTGTGGGAATTGGCGCTTCAACGCGCAGTTGAAAAAGATTCAGAATTAGAAGATCAAAGATTAACGTTGCGCCCTGACGGTTAACTAGGGCAGCCGGCCATCAAGGAGAGTGCCGGAGCAAGTATTCAGAGAGAGCATTTCCGGGCGGGTAACGGCCCCGCAACTCTGCCCAGCGCGCGCAAAAATAGTGCATGTCTGGTGCCCTGCTGAGTGGCCACAAACCCGGTTGTGCGAAGGTGCCAAGATTTTTCAAACAGGTAATAGGCAGATTCCAAGAGCCGGGAGAATCCTCCCGGAGGCTAGTGTATTTTTTCTGCGTAAAAACGAAATTGAATTTCTCAGCACCCCAGGTCCAGGCCGGGTCCGCCCGAGTGTACCCCGGCTGACGCTCTGAATCCCGCTCCTTTCTCCAGTGCCGGCAAGACCGGAGAATCCATGTCAAAGGAATTGTTTGTCTCTTCCACCCCGAGTGAGACCAAAGTAGCCATTGTCGAAGAAGACCAGTTAACTGAAGTTTATTTTGAGCGTGAAAACGAATACACGCTTGCAGGTTCCATCTATAAAGGCCGGGTCACCCGTGTGTTGCCGGGAATGCAGTCCGCCTTCGTCAACGTCGGGCTCGAGCGCGACGCTTTTCTCTATGTTTCCGACTTCCTCCTGGACGAAGATGAAGATGCGGACGTGCTGGAGCAGGTAACCTCGCGTGTTGCTGCGGAAGTGGAAGCGCCGGAAGCACGTGCCGAATTTCACCAGCATCCAATCGAAGCCCAGGAAGTGTTTCCAGCTGTGGCAGGAATCGAGGGCGGCGGGCCTGCTGCGGCTGAAGCAGCGGTTGAAAATGACGCCGGTGGTGACGATCCGGAGCGCGAGGGCGCGCGCCGATGGAAGGGACGCCGCCGTCGTGGGCGAGGCCGTGATCGTTTCCCGGAACGCGGCGAACACTCCGACCGTGACCAGCGGTCGGTAGAAAATGCCCAGCGTCCGTCCGAATACGTCCAGCGGTCGTCAGAAAATGCCCAGCGGCCAAGTGAACATGGCCGTGAACAGCGTTCGGCCGAACCCGTCCACGAGCCCAGGACGGAAGCACCTTCTGGCCACCAACCTTCAGGACATCAGGCTATGGTGTTGCCGGGTGAGTCCATCTCCAAGTATCAGCCGCACTCTCCGGCGCCGGCTTCGGCTCGAACTCAGGCCCCGCCTGCGCCTCAGTACAGGGTCAAGCCTTCCACTGAGTATTCCGTTGATTCCTCCCAGTTTTCACCTGGCTCCATGGTGTTGCCGGGCGAGTCGCTTTCCAAGTACCGGCACGGCCGGGCTTCTGCGCCTGCGCCCGTTGAAACTGCGGTGGAAGTCGCGCAACACCATGAAACACCGCACGCTGCCTCCCATGAAGCTGAAGCCTTCGCACCGCGGGAAATCAAGACGGAAGAACATCACGCTCAGGTAGCAGCAGTAGCTGCCGTGGCCGATTTCGTCCAAACCCATCCGCTGCAAGACAAAGACGAAGACGAAGACGAAGTGAAAGCCAGTCTTGCTGTAGAAGTAGAAGAAGACGAACAGGAAGAAAATCAGCAGGCTGAGTCTATGCATGCTGTCGCTGTAAGCGGGGACGAATCTCTTGCCATTCCTGAACAACAGGAAGTTGTGGAAGCTGCGCCGCTGGCGGAAATAGCAGAACCTGACGCGGGCCCGGTGCCTGACGCGAGTCCCTACGTGGTTGTGGGCGGGGTAATCGAGGAAGAAGTAATTGAAGAGGAAGAAAGCGAGCTGCCGGAGTTCGACGATGAGTTCCTCGATCTGGCCGAGTTTGAAGAACTGGAAGAAGAGGAACTGGCGCCGGCCGATGACCAGATGGTTCCGCTGGGCAGTGACATTACGGAGGCCGTTCGTGACGCGCACGTAAATGAACGCGCCACGGGCCAGTATGAAGCAGAAGGTCTGGAGGTGGGCGAAGAAGGTGAAGAGCTACAAGAGGAAGAAGGGGATGAAGAAAACGGCGAGGGCGAAGGCGCGGAATTAGCGGAAGGAGCCGAAGATCTGGAAGGCGCTCGCGCTGAGGCGCGTGCTCCCGGTTCCACTGCAGGATACCAGCAGCGGACGGACCGCAGGCCCGACCGTCGCCCCAACCGCAGGGTTGGACGCCGCATGCGCGGCCGTCCTCGCCCCCACGTGCAGCGCACGTTCCCGGCCATCTCTGATCTGTTGAAGGAAGGTCAGGAAATTCTGGTGCAGATTGCCAAGGAGCCGATCGCGAAAAAGGGCGCGCGGATTACCAGCCATATTGCCTTGCCCGGGAGGTTCCTGGTGTACATGCCCACGGTCCACCATACCGGTGTCTCCCGCAAAATTGCTTCGGAAGAAGAGCGCCATCGTCTGAAGCGGATTGTTCTGAGCGAACGAGGCGAAGCGCATGGCGGATTCATTGTGCGCACGGCCGCGTCCGGGGCCAATGAAGATGATTTGCGTGCCGATATTCGCTTCCTGATCAATCTCTGGAATGAAATCCGCGGGCGAGCGGAGCAGTCAAAGGCTCCCGCGCTGATTTATCACGATCTGAATCTGGTAGAGCGCATTCTGCGCGACCAGGTCACCATCAACTTCTCTTCCATCTGGGTTGATACCGAGCAGGAGTACGAGCGCATTCTGCGTTTTGTGAGCCGCTTCCAGCCTTCCCTGGTGAAGCGGGTGAAGCTCTATACCAAAGAGACCCCGCTGTTCGAGCAATTCAACATCTCCGATGAAATCAACAAAGCGCTCAAGTCGAAAGTGTGGTTGAAGAGCGGTGGATACATTGTGATCAACCAGACCGAAGCCCTGGTGGCCATTGACGTGAATACCGGCAAGTACGTGGGCAAGACCGCCAGGCTGGAAGATACCATCGTCAAGACCAACATTGACGCCATTCGGGAGATCGTGCGCCAGATCCGGCTGCGCGACCTCGGCGGAATCATAGTGATCGATTTCATTGATATGGACGAGCGCAAGAACCGCCACCGCGTGATGCAGGCGCTGGAAGACGCGCTCAAGAGCGATCGCGCGCCCTCCAAGGTGCTTCAGTTCAATGACTTTGGCCTGGTTGCCATTACGCGCAAACGGGTCAAGCAGTCTTTGGAGCGCACCCTGGGACAGCAGTGCCCGATTTGTACCGGTACGGGAATGATCAAGTCGGTTGCCACGGTGTGCAATGAAATCTATGTGGAGATGCGCAAGATGGCGCGGCATTTTGATCACGACATCATGCTGCGCGTAAATCCTGAGGTAGCCAAAGCGCTCAAAGCCGGCAACGCGCACTGGCTGCAGGAGATGGAAGAGCTCACCAAGCAAACCATCCTGGTGAAGTCCGATCCGCTCCTGCACCCGGAACAGTTCGATATGCAGTAAGAAGATATGCAGTAAGAAAAGACCAGGGGAACAGATCAGCGATGAGTTTTTGGATTTCATTCGCCTTAGTTTTGCGCGGCTAAAGAGTTTTGGGGCGTTCGGTTTGCTGTTGATGTTCCTGTGACCCGTATTCCCCGCCTGGCGGGCGATAGGTTTGGTCGAGCAGATAGCCATTTATCCCATTTACTATCAATGCGATAGGAACGTACACTCATTGTGTTTCAAAGACACAATGAGTGTGGGAGTACCGCCAGATGAGGTCACCTCACGAACATACCCGGGAGTTGAAGCGGACGGTTTTGACAAAGCATTCGGCTCATCCAACATCCGCAATTTAGTACATGCGCATCTCCTTAAGTCTTAATAGCAGTTGCTCATTCCTTGACTCCTTTTCCCGCAAGTTCCTGCCCAAACTGCCGTTCTAATAGTAAGCCGCTTCACTGGATTGGCTGGTAAGAGGGGGGAGTCATGCGTGCACGCCTTTTCTGGGTGTGGGTTCTGTTTGTGTTTTCAGTTCCTCTGTTGTGCTCACAGGCGGGCAATGATCTGCCTGCTCTCACGATCGAAGAGGAAAAGATACGACTCACGCTGGAGCCGCTGGCCCGGATTGAGCTGCCACTGCATAGCGATGCTCCGCGCGTACTCAACGCGCAGATAAAACTGGAACTGCTGCGAGAGGACGACAAGGTCCTGGGAAGCATGGAACTCAAGACTTCTGTGGCTCCGGGCAGCCGTGTTCTCAACGTTCCCTGGACAATCGCCACGCCCCCTGGCTTTGATCTCTATTGGCTGCGGCTGCGCTATCAGATCAGTTCTGGCGACGGCGATGCTTCTCTCGGGCCGGCGGGAATTATCCAGTTGGGACGGATCATGTCGGATCTGATGCGCATTGAAGCCGTCAGTCTTCGCCATCCGGCGCCAGGTTCCACCTTTCGCGTACGGGTCCGGGTTGAAGATGTTCGTACCGGTAAAGGCTTACCTGGCGTGGTGGTGGAGGCGCGACTCGAGAATTCCAGTGAAGACTCCAAGCCCATCTCTCTCTACCCGGCCAGGACAGATGGCCAGGGTTACTCGTTGCTCAGCCTGAAGCTTGCGCCTGATGTGGATCCTGAAGCGAGCGTTGAGGTCACGGCCCGGCGAGGTTTCTGGACCACTTCGCAATCACTCGACCTGGAACTGCAAGACCGCCCCGTATTGAGGCTCTCCACTGACAAACCGATCTATCAGCCCGGACAGGTCCTGCACATGCGGGTGATGGCGCTCGCCGGCGCCAATCGCGTAGCCGCGAACCAGGAGGTCACGTTCTCAGTTGCGGATGAAGACGGCGAAGCCGGCTTTCAAGAGCAGGCAACCACCTCTGCTTACGGTATTGCCGCTGTCGACTGGGAGATACCAGCAAAGCTCAGATCAGGAAGCTATCTGGTCCAGGTTGAAATGGACCGGCAAAGAACGGCGAGAGCGACGTCGGAGGTCCGCATCAGCCGCTATGAGCTGCCGGAGTTTACTGTCAATCCTGTAGCCGACAAGCCTTACTACCTGCCGGGGCAGCTGTTGCACCTGGACGTGACGGCCAGTTATCTGTTTGGACAGCCGGTAAGAAGAGGGACAGTCCGTATTGTGCGCGCCAATGGCCGCCAATGGAGTCCGCGTACCAAAAAACAGGAAAGCGATGAAAGGGATCTTCAGCGCGGTGGGCTTGATAGTTCCGGCAAGTTCACTTCGACCCTGGACCTTAAGGATGATTTTGAAGACCTCAGCAACAACGACTATGAGCGCTATCGGGACATACGCTTTGCCGCCTACGTTACGGATCTCTCCACCAATCGCACCGAGCAAAAGAGCCTTACGGTGCGCCTGAGTAAGGAGTCGATCCATCTCTACGTAATCAATCCGCCACGCGTGGCCAACGCACCGCTCGACATGTATTTGACCGCTGCTTTTCCTGATGGAACACCGGCAGCCGTTGATGTGGACGTTAGCGCCATCAAGCCTTCAGACAACGGCGACTTTCCGGCAGTGCCTGAAGAATCCGACCGGCTGCACATTGCCCATCTTCGCACCAGCCGTTATGGTGTTGCGCACCTGCACGCAAGTCCATTGTCGCAAGAGTTCTTTGGGGGCACATCCTCTTCTTCTTATTCGCAGATCCGGCTGCTGATTGAAGCGCATGACCGGCGCGGAGGGCATGGAGTTCACGGCGAGCAGATGTGGATGGAGGACGGCCCATATTTTCATGTGAAACCGCTGAAAAGACTGTTGCAAGCGGGTGAAAGCATCATCGCTGAGATTGATTCATCCGCGCCCGATCAAACGGTGTTTGTTGATCTGCTGGGACATGAACGCGTGTTTGGCTCCAGGCGTGTGGAACTTCGCCACGGCCACGCTCAGGTGGAGTTTCCTTATGACCCCGAGTTTCGCAGCAACCTCTATCTGGTTGCGTACAACATGGTCCACGACCGGAAGCACCTGGAAAAGAATCTTTCAGCAGGGGCGGAAGTGCTGTTTCCGGAGCCGCAAGACCTGGATTTGGGAGTGCACTTTGCCCACACAACGTATAAACCGGGTGAATCCGCCCTGGCGCAGTTCCGTGTGTTTTCTCCCGAAGGCCGCCCGGCGCAAAGCGCGCTGGGAATCCTGGTATATGACATGGCCGTAGCGGAACGCGTCCGGTCCGATCAGGAGTTCGGTTCTTATGGATTCTATTTCTCCAACTATGAGTGGGACCAATATCCTGCCATCGGAGGTTTTACCTACCGCCAACTCTTGAGCCAAAAGCTCACCGGGCTGGTCGCTCCGGAGATGGAGCTGCTTGCCGAGGCCATACTGGCGGGCAGGGATGACCGGGAAGAGTGGCGGATGGCCCTCCAGCATGACTACGACTACGAAAAGAATCCTTTGGATGTATTTCGAATGATCATCGATCGCAGCTTGGCTGATGTTGAGCAAACCCTGAAACAAAACTACTCCGTAACGCACGCTTATCCAGCCACTGCGGAAGAGCTTCGCACGCTCCTTGCGCATCACCATATTGACTTCGACAAGCTTCGCGACCCGTGGGGCATGCCCTACCACATAGGCTTCTCCATCTCCGCCCGCAATGCGGTGTTGGAGATTTTGAGCGGCGGTCCGGGCATGAAGCCAGGAACCGAAGAGCAGTTCACCGCCAAAAGCTTTGCCTGGCCGTTTTTTGAGCCTATTGGCAATGTGATGGATAAGGTTGCCGCCGATTACGCGCGGAGCACCGGGAAATACATCCGCGACCTCGCCACGTTGCGGGCACAACTTGAGAGCCGCGGAATCGACCTGGATGCCCTCCGCGACCCGTGGGGGCAGCCGTATGCGTTCATCTTTGAGATTGATGGACCACGGTATCGGACCAATGTCTTGAGCCGGGGTCCGGTTGATCCATTGCATCCCAATCGCCGCTCCAATGGATTGGTTGTCTGGCAATCCTCGGTCCGCTATTTCCAGCAAGAGTCGCGAGAGATTGACCGCGCTCTGGCCGAATACTTCTTCTCAAATACACGTTTCCCATCCAATGAGGAGGAATTGCGTCCTGTTCTGGAATCCGCTGGGATCACTGCCGCTGCGCTTC
Source organism: Candidatus Angelobacter sp. (assembly GCA_035294925.1). Lineage (GTDB taxonomy): Bacteria > Acidobacteriota > Terriglobia > Terriglobales > Acidobacteriaceae > Angelobacter. The sequence goes on from DATGJZ010000104.1 coordinate 36,914, forward strand.
TTGACCCCTGGGGAAATCCCTATCGCTTCCAGTTTAGCCGGACCAACCGCTATGCGAATCACATTGACATCAGCGTGTATGACGAGGGCCGAACCACTAAACTGGTTCCGGTGACCCAGCAACTGGCTTGGGTTTACGTCTTCAGCTATGGACCCGACAATGACCCTGCCCGCAGATTTGAAGTGGCTGGTTTCAGCCAGCTTGTGGCCGAGCAGAGCAGCAGAGACCTGGAGCCGGGAGAGACTGCGCAAGTTCCTTTGAACGGATCATCCGGCGCGATTTCCGGAACTATTACCGATCCTATGGGTGCCGTTATACCAGCGGCCCGCGTAAGTGCCACAGATGAATTGAATAGTGCGCAATTCGTAGCTACATCGGACCAGACTGGCGCTTACCTCCTCCGGAATCTGCCCGCTGGCAGATACCGGGTCGAGGTACAATCCCCCGGATTCAGGGTGAACATCATTCGTCTTGTCCCAGTCACCTCATCCAATCTTACAAGGGTGGATGTCACGTTGGGCGTGGGTGAGGCTTCAGAGACAGTGGAAGTTACAGCGGCGGCGCCAACGGTTCAGACCACAAGTGCGATGGTGTCGAAAACGGTTGCGGAAAGCTCCAGCGCCAGGATTGAGGCTCAACAGCAGGTGTTCACCCCACGCTTGCGCAAATATTTTCCTGAAACCCTGGTGTGGCGGCCTGAATTGGTTACCGATTCGTCCGGCAAGGCGGAACTCAGGTTTGTCATGGCGGACAACATTACTAGTTGGAAGATGTCTGTGATTGCATCCACCACGGATGGCCAGTTGGGGATTGCCGAGAAAGAGCTGCGGACATTCCAGCCATTTTTCGTGGACCATGAGCCGCCGAAAATCCTTACTCAAGGTGATCAGATTGAATTGCCCGTCCTGCTGCGGAATTACATGAATAAGCCACAGCAGGTTGAAGTAAAGCTGGAGCATGCCTCATGGTTTTCCATACTAAGCGCGTCACAGCAGAGCGTCTCCGTGCCGAGAGGTGAGGACACGGCGGCTCATTTTCTCATCAGTGCAGATCATAGCGTTCGCGAGGGCAAGGACCGCGTGACCGCAGCGAACCGCGATACGGGTGATGCGGTTGAACATACTGTGAACGTCCATCCCGATGGAGAAGAGGTAACTCAGACGGTGGCACAGGTAATCGCCGGAGAGCGAAGCAGCCTCGATTTATCAATTCCGCAAAGTGCAATCCTGGGCTCGATTGATACGGAATTGAAGATCTATCCCAATCTGGCCGCACATGTACTGGATTCTGTTCGCGGCCTGGTGGCCCGTCCTGCGGGGTGCGGTGAGCAGGTTACCTCCATTGCCTTTGGCAGTCTGCTGGCATTGCAGGTGCTACGCAAAGGCGGCCAGGACGACCCCAGGCAGCCCGGAAATCCGAATTCCCAGTTGGCAAAGGAAGCGCACAAGTACTTAAATGACGCGTATCAGCAACTCCTCAGCTTGCAGAACTCGAATGGCGGGTTCCCCTATTGGTCACACGGAGAGCCAGATCTCGCCCTTACTGCCTATATCCTGGATTTTCTTACTCAAGCTTCAGCATTGATTGATGTGGACCAGCACATGGTGGCAGCGGCACACAACTTCATTGTGGCGGGCCAGAACGCTGAGGGATCATGGTCCTCCCGATCCTATGATGGAAAGTCTTCACCCAACGCGAACCTGACGGCGCTTATCGCTGGTTCGCTCGGTGCTATACCCAAAGGTCCTGAAGATAAGGCCACAGCTGATCCGGCGGTAGCCAAAGCCCTGAATTACCTCCAGGCGCGTATCTCCGAGTGGAAAGATCCGTATCTGGCTGGACAGTATGCGCGAGCCGCAGCCAACAGCGGACGCAGCGAAGAGATTGCCAGGACCCGCAAAATCCTGGCGGAGCTGGCGCACAACGAAGGAACCGGGAGCTATTGGACCCTTGAGGCCAACATCACTCCCTTCTATAGTTGGGGATTTGCCGGACGCATCGAGACCACCGGCCTGGTCGTCCAGGCGCTGGCTCGCGTCGCGCAAACCACCCATGACAGCCAGGACGTAAACCTCGTCAACCGCGGGTTACTGTATCTGCTTGCCCATAAAGACCGTTACGGAGTCTGGTACTCGACCCATGCCTCTGTGAATGTCTTGAGAGCTATCATCGACGCGATGCCGGAGGTCGAAGACAAAGGGTCAGCACAGAGCGGCGTAGCAGAAATTCTGGTGAATGGAAAACCAGGTCCGCAACTTCATCTGCCCCCTTCAAACCAGCTTTCCGGACCGATCATGGCAGATATTTCCAGCCTGCTTGCGCCCGGCGCCAACAGAATTGAGATTGTCCGCCAAAAAGATAGTTCTCCCCTCCAGGCGCAGGTTATCTCCACCCACTTCATTCCCTGGGTGGACTCGGAAGCCACGAATAACTCTGCCTCCAGGCTTGGGGAGAGCCGGGCGTTGCGCTTGAACGTGACCTTCGATCACACGCAATCGCAGACAGGTAAGAGCATTCAGTGTAAGGTTGAGGCGGAACGAATCGGCTTTGCAGGTTATGGAATGATGCTGGCCGAGGTTGGTTTGCCACCCGGCGTTGACGTGGATCGTGAATCGCTCCAGCAGGCCCTGGATAAAGACGGCTCCGCGATCTCTCAGTATGACGTGTTGCCGGATCGCGTTGTCTTCTATATATGGCCTAGAGCGGGTGGGAGCAACTTTGATTTCAGCTTTAAGCCGCGGTTTGCCATGAAGGCGGCTGCTGCGCCCTCCGTCCTTTACGACTACTACAATCCGGAGGCCCATGCCACAGTTGCGCCTGCGCGCTTCGTTGTGCGTTGATATCATTCAGAGAGCGTGCGCGGAAATTTACAAAACTTTTGCTGTGAACTGCATGGTCCTCCGGTATTTTTCAAGGCTATGCGGCATAATAGAAGCAGCTCGGAATTGGCGCGGTCATTTCCGCATCGCGGCGACGAAAAATACAAGGAGGGTTGTTGATGAAAGTTTATAGCCTGGCCGGAATCCTGGCGCTCATGCTGGGGACGATTGGTTGTGGGGCTGGATCGGGTCGCTTTCTCTATGTCGTAGGGCCAGGAACAAACTCAGTGCTTGGTTTCAAGCAGTCGCCGTCGGGCGCAATCACCGCCCTTACCACTGGCTTCAGCACAGATTCGACGCCGGTTTCGGTTGTGGTGCATCCTTCCGGACAATTTGCCTATGTCGCCAATTTCAATGGCCAGAATATCAGCCTTTTTGCCCGTGATAGCGGCAAAGGCGCGCTCACAACCTCCAAAGACCCAACCACCGGCAACGTTCTAGGCCCATTCGCGGTAACTGGCAGTCCAATCGCCATGGCTATGAACCCTAACGGCCAGTTTCTTTATGTATTGATTCAGACGGCCACTGCGGTTCCCGGTAATCCCGGTCAGGTTCAGGCCAGTATCTTCGCCTTTACGGTTGATGGAACCAGTGGAAACCTGACGGCCATCAACGGATCGCCCTTCCAGACACCTGCGGGCGCCGTCTCTGTTCCCGTCTCCATTGCTGTTACCGCTAATTCGAAGTTTCTCTACATTGCCGATTCGGCCCAGGGGACAGTGGCAGGATTTGTGATCAGCTCCACCGGTGCCCTCTCACCCATGCAAAGTTCACCGTTTGCGCTCGGGACTGCTCCCGCCTTTGTCGCGGTTGATCCTCAGGCAAAATTTCTCTATGTTGCCGCCCCCACGGCAAATCAGGTCCTGGCATTTACTCTGGATGCGAATACAGGAGCGCCTGCTCCCATCAGCGGTTCGCCCTTTGCCGCAGGAACCAGGCCAGTGTCGCTCTCCGTCGATTCCACCGGGGTTTTGCTGGTGGCGGCCAATCAGGGTTCTAACAGTGTCTCGGCGTACTCTATCAATACCGGTACAGGAGCTCTGAGCCAGACCACCGGCTCGCCTTTCGCTACCGGGACCACTCCGGTCTTTGTCACAATAGATTCGACCAACAGGTTTGTCTACGTTGCGGATAGCGGTTCAAATGACATTACGGCTTTTTCCCTCTCGAATGGCACCCTCAAGAACGTCGTTGGTTCTCCATTCAATATCACCAGCTCGCCGGCATGGATAACTAGCCGGTAAGAATCGGGTGATCACTGTGATCCGATGATTCGCTATGGCCGTTTAAGAAATAGTGTATCCATCGAACCGGTGGAAGCCCCGAACTTTAGTTCGGGGAAGTGGGCTTTCAAGCCCACGGAAAGCTCCGGCAATATATGCAGTTTAGCGCTGGCGCGAAGGAGCCGCGCCCTGTCGGATACATATTTCCTAAACCGCTCTAAGGGGTTTTGCTCTTGATGTTGGTTTGGCCAATTGCTAACTGCTATTTGCCAGTTGCTGTTTCCCGCCCGATCTTTACCTCAAACACCTGCTGCTCCAGGTCCGTGGCGGATGCTTTGGTAAAGCTGAATTGCACACGGCCACCTTGATGTTTCTGCGTGGGAATATCCACAAAGCCCAGGCCCAGCCCGGTCGCCGTGGAAACTGATTCCTGCCCTGTTCGCCCTTCATCGAGCGACCAACGCAGCCCGAACTCGCCTGCCAGCAGGATGCGCAACACTTTTCCGGCGGCTATTTCGCGTACGCGCCGCGTGGATTTCCAGACTTCCAGATCTTTGCGTCCTTTATGCTCCAGGTATCGGTCGGCAACCGGTGCGATCCGATCGAACACTCGCTGGTCCCTGACGGAGCGCAGCAACTTGATGTACTCAGCATGGGCCCACATCAGGGGCATGGCTGCGCCGCAAGGTTTGCCCAGATACATAAAAGCGTCGGGAATATCAGGCCGGTCCCATATTTGCTCCGGCAACATGCCGCTGGAGGTAGAGAAATTCTCTAGCGCGGCAATCAGCGGGCGGACATCTCTGCCCGCCGCGAGTTCGTAGTGTGCCCGCTCGCCGGCCAGGAGCGGCCAGGCGCGTCCCTCGCCCCAGCCGGTGTAAGGTTTTCCGTCCGTGTGTGGGCCGTAGCCATCGTGGTTATAGCGCCGCCAGCACGGGCCCCCGGGCGTCGTGACCTTGAGCACTGCATCTATAACTCGTAGCGAATCTTCTATCAGAGGATCGCCGGGCTTGCGTATGCCATAGCGGACAAGCTCCAGAAAACCGGCATCCACAATTTCTTTTGCCGGAAACTGCCACTGAGCGCCCGGAGGAGTGTTTGCGATGGTGATGGTGCCCAGATTTGGATCCTCGATTGGCGAAGTCTCGCCCAATGTGACCGGCAGGATACGAATGTAGTGGCGCTGGATCTCCGGGACGAGCGACCCCTGCGTCGTGACGGTCCAGGACTCGATGTGAGATTCCACGAAGTCGGCGTGTTCCTCAACGAATTTCGCCAGCGGCTCGTCGCCGCGAGAGCGGGCAAAATGCGCGGCGCAGATCAACGCTGCAATGGTGGCTGCCAGCGTGGAAGGTGAGAATCCACTGCATTCTTCCCAGCGCTCCTGCTGTGTGATGGGGCCATGCTCTATCAGGTAGCGGACAGCGGGCTTGACCAGTGAGTAAGGATCAAAGTCTTGCACGGCATCGGCCTGCCACAGGCGCCACGCCAGAATAATGGGGAAGGCCACCTCATCGAGCTGGACCCCTTTCCAGTACGGAGTGCCATCGACCCAGAAATTCTGCGGGAAGCCGCCATCCAACTGTTGCGAACAGGCCAGATAGATCAGCGCCCGCAAAGGTGTGACCTTGTCCCCGCAAGCCAGCAGGGCCAGAGCGCTGTTGACCATGTCGCGGGTCCAGACCAGGTGATAGCCACCCAGGTCTTCATCTCCCATGGCGTCGCCCCAGGGAATGCTGGCCGATGCAATAAACGCGCCGGCAAAAGTCTTGTCTTCGTGGGACAGCAGTAGATTGCGGCTGGTTCGATACAGGTGTCCACCATCGAAACTCGCCTTATCCAGCGGTTCCAGGGTTTCGCAGATTCGTTTCCACTGGTCAATGAATCGTGCGCGGTGCTGCGCAAAAGGAACGGCCAGCGATTGGGTGAGGATGGATGTGGCAGCGTGCCAGCCATCGCCAAACGCGATGCCCACGGTGAACTCCTCTGTGCGGCTAAGATCGATTTCGCCCATCACGGCGATGTTGCCATCCTCCGCCCGGTCAAACTCCCAATCCATTTTGAAGTTGTCGTTCAAGTCCTGCCAGCCGTCGCTGAATCCAACAAACCCGCAAGAGCTGCGGTGGAATCCGTGGGAGGATCCCAGTGCCAGATATGTATTGCTTTTCCAGGCGAGCAGCACCTGTCGGCCGGCAACGTCAATTCTTCGTGCTGAATTGCCCCAGCCTCCTACCTCGAGGTGCGGCGCCAGCAGGAAGTAGATTTGCAGCTTGCCCCGCCACGCTTCGGAAACCACGAATCGGGTGTTGACCAGCACGCAGCTTTGGTGGGGATCGGAAATAACTTCCTTAATGAGCTGGTAACGTCCTTTTGGGTCTTTGCTGGTGCAGCGATAGCCAAGGGTTTCCGCTTCCAGGCGCGCAACCTCTGTCGCCAGGTCGCGTTTCTCCTCATGAAAGAAAGTCGCGCCATCAGTAATCAGGAATTGGGCATCGCGGATCTGCGGGTGATCAATCGTGGGATAGTAAGCTTCGGTCAGGATTCCGCGGGCTAGGCTGAACCAGACGCGGCTCGAAGTGGCATAGGCTGTTCCCACCCCGTCCTTGGAACTCGTAGACCAGGTGGGCGGGATTCCCGGGCGTCCGAAAGCTGTATTTCCCCCGCCAGAAGGGTCATTCGTCATTTTCGCTGCACCTGATTTAACCATAAGCCGGAAGAACTGCGAGATGCAAACTCGGCATTGGATGTTTGAACAAAAGACACCTGAACAAAAGCTACCTTGTGGCCCTGTGCTTACCTGTGTTAACACAACAACATACATGGAAGTCGAAGGCCAGGCCGAGTTTATTGAGGTTAAATCTCCTATTGACCGCTTTAAAGAGGAGTGGGCGAAGCTGTCGGGAAAGGCCTTGTTTCGCCAGCGCAAATTGGTCCTTCAGAATCCTGATCTGGTTCAATACGCGGAACTGGCCCGCATCCAGGGCTGGAAGCAGCCTCTCATGTTCGCCCTGCAAGGCCTTTTGCTGGCGACGTTTTTTCTGTCCGCATTCGGTTGGCTGATAACCAGAGACGAAGGAAGGCATGCAGACAGAATTGCGCGGGTTCAGGACGAACTGGCATCACAGCTGAAAACGGATGAGGCAGTGATTGATGCTGCGCAGTTTGAAATGGGACGAGTTGAGACCTCCCGCAAGACCTCCGGTTTTACCGTTGCCTCGTCCACCAACCTGACCAGGGAAGAAGCCATCCAGCAACTGAATGCTCTGATCGACGAGACAAAGAATTCCCAGGAAGAATACAAGCGCCATGCAGCGGTCAAGGTCCAAAACCTCCGCGCTGGTGGAGACGCCTTTGCCCTGGTAGCTTGCGGCACGCCCGTGGTGTTTTCCCTGGCGCTGATATTTGCCGCGCCACTGTTTAGAAAGCTCATGCAGAAACCATACGGAAGGTTCAGATTGGCCGGCCAGGCCGATAGCTATTACCTCTATTTTGTCACCAGCCGCGGCCTGTGGCTGAACCTCGGTCTGGTCATCGTGCTGAACGCGGTTTTGAGCGGCAGCGCCTATGGCCTGAGCGGGGTGAGCGAGGCAATTGGGGCGATCGGCAGGATCCTGTTCTGGCTAGCGGTATATTCCTTGCTGGTCTACTGGTTCTTTATCGTTTCAAAAGACTTGCACAAAGCCATGCAACTTCCCAAGATCCAGGATTATGCCGGACTGGAAAATAGAGTCCTGCTTCACCTGCACAACAGCTTCTGGGCGGCATTCCTCGTGCTCGAAGCCCCGCTGGCTTTGCTCTCGTATGGTGTTTATCTGCTGGAGAAGGCCAGATAATCCGGTGATCCTGTTACCGTTAAAATGTCAAAAATAGGCTGCCTACCCTTATTCCGGAGCGTCTTATGGCCGTATTTGTCGGAACCGTTGAAGAATTCAAGAAATATATCGGCCCCCAGAGTCAGAAACCTCATAAATGCGGTTACTAGGGATTATCGAAGAGATATTGGCAAATGCGAGCATTGCTCAGCACCGACAACTTGGAGTCTGCGCACATCAGTGGGAGAGAAAGGCCTGTCATCATCGAAGAGATCCTCAAGGATCATACTCGCAATAACCGGATCAATAATTAACGTAGAACAGTTCGAAATAGAGTTGAAAGAGAAACACGGACCGATCATCCTACCAACTTAGTGATCGTCTGGAGTGTCGTTAAAAGTCTTCCAAGCCGTGCCTGACTAGCGGGATCAGGCAAAAGATAGCCGGGCAAGGCATCAATAAAATCGTGCTGTTTAAGCAGATTGCCCACTTCACTGGCGACATAGGCTCCCAGATCTGATGACTCCGACTGGAGCTCCACCAACAGAGAAGGCCGTCCATCGATCACCGCAATCACGTCTTCGAGATCGTGACTTGCAAAATAATCATTCTTCCCACGTCCTTTAAATGCTTCCAACTTGGTTCCCAGAAAAAGCGGCGCCGTAAAAACCCGAATTGTCAGACCGTCTTCGAGCTGCACCCTTTGTGCGCTCTCCATGGCCAATTTATACCAGCGGTTAGAAAATCCAAGAATCCTCTCATCCGTAGGCATCACATCCAGGCGGATTTTGCCCTGGGCCCATCGGCAGACGGGAGCTCCCTCGCTCTGGTCTCGGCAAATCCCAATCGTCGCAAACGCTCTGAGAGCACGGCGTATTCGGCGTATGAGTTGATCTCCGCAATCGAATCCACATCGTACGTGGAGCGAATCTCGGCCGCCGCTGCGTCGGTAATCATGAGAGCAGTGGTACAGCCTCCGACAAATACCAGATCATCAAGCATAGGGCGCACTAGCCGTGCAACCCTGATGAGCAGCTCAAGATTAGGATTTGCCATTCTGCTTTGAATCATGCTCTTTTGAACGAAGCCGCGCTACAAGTTCTTTCTCGGCCATCTTGCGTTCTCGCACACGTCCATCCCGGATTGCGTCGACCAGTGCGAGCAATTCGTATAGGAAAGAATCCCGTCTGGCCGCGTCGGGCACGCTGGGATATAGGGGTTCAAAGGTGACGCCTCTGACGGGGCCACTCGGACTTGGCCACACCGGTAACGGCTCGTCACCTGGCTTGATATATCGGCTAAGAGGTTCAGCCGCATAGGACGTGGGCATTCCTCGCGTCATTGCTCCATGTTGAGCCGGAAACACGTATTTCAGCCCGTGGACCAGAAATTCTTCCAATGCCTTACAGTTTGGGCGTTCCCCGAGTTCCGGGCCATGCAACAGATGCGCTGCCTGGGCCCGCTTGACTGCCGCGTGGACCTCCGAGACGCTCATGGATAGGTCTTCAGCTATTTGGGCCAGAGGTGGGCGTCTCCCCTCAAATTCGAGGAGTTTCAGCACCACAACTACGTCCTGCGGCTTTAGGGCCATCATGCCAATAAGTATATATTCTTTATTCGCGAATTGCGAATATTACGGCGAAGCTGACCCCGCTTTGCGGCCAAAAATCGCGCCCGAGTGCGCCCCAAACAGGACGAGATCCTCAGAGAGTTTGAACCTGACGGCCTAGGAAGGAAACTCCGTTGATCTGGACCAACTGAATAGCAAAACCTCTGCCGCCCTTATAATTCGCTCACTTGCTCTTCTTCGCTGCTGCTTGCAGCGCCTCCCAGGTTTCCTGCACGTCCTCCCATCGTGTGGCTAGATTGCCGATTGCCAGACGAATTACAACTTTTCCATGGAGCACGGTATGCGAGAGAAACATGCGGCCGGTAGCGTTGATTTCTTCCAGAATTTTCTTGTTCTCGTCGTCCGTCCCTTTGTAACGGAAGCAGACAACGGAAAAGGGAACCGGAGCAACCCGTTCAAAGTCCGGGTGCGCGTCCACCAGCGCCGCTAGCTCTTTTGCCCACTGGATATGCGAGCGCAGCATGGCCTGGATTCGTTCCAGTCCAAAATAGCGAAGTACGTACCAGAATTTTAATGAGCGAAAACGGTGGCCGAGCGGCACGCCGTAGTCCATGAGGTTATGGGCACGGGGATCATCCTGGAGATGCAGATATTCCGGCACCAGCGAAAAGGCTCGCCGCAGGATGTCCGGACGGCGAGTGTAAAACGCGCTCAGGTCAATGGGTGTGAGCATCCACTTATGGGCGTTGACTACCAGTGAGTGCGCGCGTTCGGCGCCCCCTAGAATATAACGGCATTCCGGCAGGATCGCGGCCACGCCGGCATACGCGGCATCCACATGCACCCACATGCCGTGTTTCTCTGCAATATCCGCGATCTGCGGCACAGGATCAATGCTGGTAGTGGAGGTTGTACCCACGGTCGCCACTACACAGAATGGACGCTTGCCTGCTGCCACATCCTGCTGCACCATGGCTGCCAGCGCATTCGGTTTCATGCGGAACTCCGAATCCACCGGCACTTTGCGCACATTTTTTTGTCCGATTCCGATTGCGATTGCTCCCTTCTCAATGGAAGAGTGCGACTGCTCCGAGGTGTAGAGCGTAAGGTTCGGCTGCGTGCCGTTCACCCGGGCTTCGGGCGCAACCATCTCCCGCGCACAGGCAATGGCATGCATGCTGCTGACGGACGCGGTGTCATATACGATCCCAAACCAGCCTTCCTGCAGTCCCATCCATTGCCGCAGCCAGTCCAGCGTGACCTGCTCGAGTTCTGCCACGGCCGGAGAGGTTTTCCAGTGCAGCCCGTTGGTGTTCAAGGCGGCCGCCAGCATCTCACCGATCACTGCCGGAGTGGAACCAGTGCAGGCAAAATAGGCGAAGAACCGCGGATGGTTCCACTGCGTGACGGAGGGCATAATCAGTCGGTCGAAATCGCGCAGAATAGCGTCGAACGATTCTCCCTGTTGCGGGGCAGAGCGGGGCATAGAATCGAACAACTCGCCGGGTTTGGTCCGTGCTAACACTGGGTGTTCGGAGAGTCCGTCCAGGTACCGCGCAATCCAGTCAACTGCATCATGGCCGGCGCGGCGAAAATCTTCAACATATTCTTTCCATGTGCTCTGCGGGTCTGCTTTGGCTGTGGTTGTCATAAACAGTAAGAATAAATGAGAGGAACGAATAGAGCATGTTTCAAAAATAGGTGAAACACAGTCGCGCAAAATTCAAGGCTTTTGCATCCGCTCTTCAATTTTGGCAATCTAGAGCATTTTTAGAGTAGTGTAGTCCATACTGATGCGAGACCTGTATCACGGCATCGACCTTCAGTCGTGCCGCCCCCAGGTTCACTTGGGGCATGAAAGATTCAGAGGAAAGCCCTTCCTTGCTGCCGCGGAGCCTGCCCTCGAGAATGATCCCGCAACGCGGAAGAGTCGCAAGCTCGGCGTACATGTTTTGACCGAAAAAACGCAGCGTCGCCAGGACGTTGGGCCGGATTCATACCAGGACACACTACCCGCAAATGGCTTTGGCAATGACTCGATCGCCAAATGATCCGCCTACAGTTTTTTTAAATTTGCCTCTAAGTTACTGAAAAATGAAGAAAAAAATTAGGTGCACCAAAGTTGCGCGGCAAATCCCAATTCGCTATCCTGCCCCCATGAATACAAGGAAAACATCTTTCACTTCCAACTTTGTTGGCCGTCACGGAAATGCCGCTCGGCCAGGAACCACCATCTGCGCCATGGACACGGACTTCGGAGGAATCCTCCCTTCCTCCGGAAACCTCCGGTGTGGGAATCCCTGGATTGGCGCGGATTCCGGAGGAACGGAGGAATTAGAGCAATTTTAGAGATGCTCTACTGTCATAGGAAGGACTACAGCAATCGTGAAAACGCTCTAGCCTGCCCTCGAGGTGACCTGGCGGAGCCGAAGGGGCGATTTTGCCAATTGCCCTCTGCTCTCCATTGACTGCTTCAATAAGTCATTTGGAATCAGTAAGGCCCTCACCACACCGATACATTGGGTGTTTCCTCCGATACCAGATGCACCGATGATCCGATGCACCGATTGCCTGCACAAGCCAAAGCTCGAACAGAAGTCTGTGGCTTTTATGAGCTGCGCTCTCAGCGCAGCGACCCGGCTAATTGCCAATTGCCCTGTCCGTATTCCCTCCGCAAATCACAATCCCCACGCGCTCTCCTGTAGCCGGCTGGTAGCGGCCGGAAAACAACGCTGCAAAGGCTGCCGCTCCTCCAGGTTCGGCGACAATCCTGAGCGCATCCCACAGCACTTTTTGCGCTTGTATAATCTCCTCGTCCGATACCAGCAGCACATTCCGGATGTGGGCTTGCGCAATCGAAAACATGAGTTCGCCCACGCGCCTGGGCGCGAGTGAATCCGCTGCGATGCCACCCGCTGGAGCGTCAACGGGCTCTCCCGCCTTGAGTGCCCAGGTAAGCGTCGGCGCGGTTTCCGGCTCAACTCCAATCACCTTCACTTGATCGCCATACCACGCGGCCACCCCGCCGATCAGGCCCCCGCCGCCCACGGCCACGAGCACCGTATCCAGGTTCGGTGCCTGCTCCTGGAGTTCCAGGCCGAGCGTGCCCTGTCCCAGCAGAGTCTCAGGTTGATCATAGGCATGGATTTTCATCGCTCCCGTTGCCGCCGCCCACTGCTCGCTGGCCGCGAGCGCGTCAGCATAGCGCTCTCCAGTCACCACCAACTCTGCTCCGTAGCCGCGAATGCGGTCCTGTTTGGCTTGTGATGAAACGGTAGGCACAAAGATCTTTGCCGGCTTTCCTAATTTCATCGCGGCGAATGCCACGGCCGCACCGTGGTTTCCGCCGGAGGCCGCCACCACTCCTGCCGCCGGGACCTCACGCAGCAGCATGTTGGTGAAGACGCCTCTCGCCTTGAACGAGCCGGAGTGCTGAAACAATTCAAGCTTAAGCGTGAGCTGGGCGGGATGCAGCCCGAGTTCGGATGCATTAATGTCCATTGTGGGCGTGCGGCGGATGTAAGGCCTGATAACTTCAGCCACGCTGCGAATCTGCGGCCGGGAGATGGTGAGTGGTTTGGCGGCAATCATTATCTGAATTTATAACATTTTTGTCGTTGGTATCATCCGCCAACGTGAGACGTGTGTCAGCGCTTGAATTCACAACCTAAGGAAAAATGGGCATGCGGTGACATAAACCCCTATACCACACCTTGCCAGGAAGAATGCCCCGCTCACTTGGCGACTAAGGAATTGTTGCGTGCGCTGCACTTCAATTTTGGCAATGTAGCCTCCCCCTCGAGGTGAGCTTGCGCAGCCGAAGGGGCGATTGTGACAATCTCTCTTATTGACTTTCACCTTTGTCCGCAATATGATTTGTTTGTTATATGCACACCAATCGATTTAGCTACGGGTTTACTTACCGCTACTTTTTTCGGAGTAGCGGCGTAGCGGATGGTGTGTGAGTAACATGCAATAAATAAAGTACACATCAAGAAATCCCGCAAGCCGCGACTCCCAAAGTCGCGGCTTTTTTGCTTTTAGGAGCCAAACATGACAAAAAATGGCGATGAACTGCATGAGCGGCGGAAACAGATCGACGTCCTGGATAGCGAATTACTGCGTCTGCTCAACCAGCGGGCCCGGATAGCTTGTGAAGTGGCCTCCATCAAAAAAGAGTCCAGCCTGCCGGTTTATGACGGCCAGCGCGAACAGCAGATCCTCGACCGGATTTGTGAGCAGAACCAGGGCCCGCTGGACTCTCAGGGGCTCACCAGCATCTTCCGCTGCATCATCCGCGAATCGCGCAAGATCGAGGAACGCTCCATGGGGCGTGCCCAGGAAAATTCATTTCAACAGGAGAATCTCAATGGTGATCAATATGGCGGCAAACGCATCCGAAGCTGAACTGCAACACGTAATTGACCGCGTAAAGGAGTGCGGCTTCCAACCCCATGTCACGCGTGGAACGGAGAGAGCTATCGTGGCTGCCGTCGGTAGTGGTGGCTCCCGTAGCGCGCTGGAAGCGCTCAAGGCCGCGCCCGGTGTAGAGGACGTGGTTGCTATCGCCCATCCATTTAAGCTGGTGGCGCGGCAGACCCGTAGCGGACGTACCTGCGTGAGCGTCGGCGATGTGCGCATCGGCGGCCCGGAAGCGGTAGTGATCGCCGGCCCATGCTCGGTGGAATCGCGCGAGCAAATTCTCTCGACTGCGCGGGGCGTGCGGGCGGCCGGGGCAACCATGCTGCGCGGCGGGGCTTACAAACCCCGAACCTCACCATACGATTTTCAAGGGCTTGGAGTGGAGGCGCTGCAGTTGCTGCGTGAGGCACGGGAAAAGACTGGGTTGCCAGTGGTCACGGAAGTCATGAGTACCGAGGACATTCCGTTGATATGCGAATATGTTGATATGCTTCAGGTAGGTGCGCGCAACATGCAGAATTTCGCATTGCTACGCCAACTTGCCAAAACCGATAAGCCCATCCTGCTCAAGCGTGGCCCTTCCGCGAGCGTGAAGGAGTGGCTGCTGGCGGCAGAGTATCTGCTTGCGGGTGGCAATTCCAACGTTGTCCTTTGCGAGCGCGGCATCAAGACCTTTGAAACCGAGATGCGGAATACGCTCGACCTGGCTGCGGTGGCGCTGGTGCGTGAGCTCTCTCACCTGCCTGTGATTGTGGACCCATCGCACGGGACAGGAAAAAGGGAGCTGATTGGCCCGGCCAGCAGGGCGGCGTTGGCCATTGGCGCCGATGGACTGATCATTGAAGTGCACCCATGCCCGGAGCGCGCACTCTCCGATGGAGCGCAGTCCCTCAATCTGGAGGAATTCTCCAGGATGATGGACAACCTGACGGCGCCGCTCCGTCCAGTAGCGGCGATGGTGGCTGATTTAGCAGCTCGTAGCTAGTGGCCATTTTGGCAGTTACCGTTCAGCAGTTTAAGAGTCCATGTTCAGCTTCGTGGCACAGCAAAATACGCCTGAACCAGGTGAACGAGCTCGTCCTCGAATTCCGATGAATCAAGCAAGGGAGATTGCTCCTGGGAGGCGGCGCGCATCACCCCGCTTACCGCCCGGGTAATTACGAACAGGCTGATTGGCGAGACCGGCTCCTCACGTCCGGGTAGAAAACGGTCGCTCTTGGCTTCAACCATTTGGGCGATTTTCTGTACCGAGCTTGCCAGCTCATTTCCAAAGCCCGCGCTGATCAAGGTTTCGATGGCAATCCGGCGAGTCTCACGGCTACGCCTGAATCTGGCAATTAGCGCCCGGATGGCATGCCGGACCAAGCCTGCCTGGCCGTCCGGTGAAGCCTCAGACATGGCCTTGATCACGCAAGCCTCGTCGTCTGCCATTTCGCGGCGGGCCATCGCCAGCAGAATGGCCTCTTTATCGGGGAAGTACTGGTAGAGCGTGCCCACGCTGATCCCGGCGCACTCGGCGATGTAATTGGTGTTCAGCGCTGCCCGTCCCTTGCGCCGTAAAATCTGAGCAGTGGCCTCAAAAATGACCTCTACCGTATCTTGCGCGCGTGCCTGTTTTGGTTTTCTTCTAAGCAAAACAGGGGCCTGGCTGCCTCGTCGCATGCTGAACTACTCCCTGGTAACCCGAGGTACAAATACGAGCTTACTCATATAATCCTAGCAGCATTCTGAGAAACTCACCCGCGCGCGGCTGGACTACATGGGAATCGCAGAGCCCGCCGCTTTCATCCGCTATGACGGGCAGGTATTTGCCTAGCGGAATCTAGGATATAGTTCATCACCGCCATATCTATTCCCGAATTGGAACTATTGTCCTGCGCTAGTCGAGCAGCAGTCATGGAAATAGTGCCCAGGATGCATGTGAGATGTTTTTTTTATCTTCATCCTGACCAAATGAAGTGAAAAGATCGACCTGACTCATTTCGAGTTAGCTAGGTTTCGAGGCGGCCATTGCTGAATGGAAGCGGAAGCACTGGCCGAGATTAAAAAAGGCCCCGAAAAAAGGCGCTCCATCGCCTTCATCGATGAAAGTGGATTGAGTGAGAGGCCACATTGTTGCCGCACTTGGGCGCCACGGGGGCGGACGCCGGTGCTGCAGTACCACTTCAACTGGAAGACGCTCGCGGCCATGGCTGGGGTGACGTGGCGGAACTTTTATTTCCGGCTGTTTCCGGGTACGAATCCGTATTGGCAGCAAGTTGCTGGTGGTGTGTGACGGATTGCGGAGTTATCGCCGCAAACTGATGTGGGAGCTCATTCGACAGCAGAAAGGGACGTTGTGGTTGGGAATTTCTTCCTGTTTACGCTCCTGCACTCACCCAGTGGAATACTTATGGGGCCACTGGAAGCAGCATGAGCTGTCAAGCCTTCGCCCTGAGTTGATCTGTGCTTTCTTGGGGTAAGCAGATCTGTTCTCATTGTAACTAAATTATGTGATACTCAAAGTTTCGGTAACCCATAGCCAACAACAGATTCCAACTTCCTGGTAGGGTTCGAACCTACAACCAACAGATTATGAGTCTGCTGCTCTGACCGTTGAGCTACAGGCCCCGAGCGTAGAGGCAATCTCAGTCTCGCACAGGGATGCTAGGGTTGCCAAATCTAGGTGCATCCTGCCGCAGCGATCGCCAGATCATCGGATTGTGGCTTATCGGATGATCATTCTAACTTCGGCCCGATGCATTGCCGAGATCGTGACCCAGAATTCATCTTCCTGTAAAAGGGCACGGCTGCCATTCAGATGGTTTGAAGCTTTACGGGCAGCGGCGCTCTTAAGGATTGAGACCTTGAGACCTCCGGCCTGTTTGACTCGTTAGGCGCCCGAGGGATACGATTTTCAATTCAGGTACTTACCTTTGCCGTATCGCGTCGTTGCATTTATGAATTCCGCCTTTACTCCGCAGCGCCCTGACGCTTACCTGGACTGCCAACTTTTGAGAGGTTCTGATGCTGACTAACGTCGCTCGCCCTGTTTTTGCTTCGTTCGCTTTCATGATCGCGGCTTTGCTGGTTCCTGCAGCAGCTCAAACTTTGCCGATGGAATCACCAGTGCCATCCCGAATCGTGTCGGTGGTTGATGATTCGGCGCGAGTGGCGATTCCGGGATCGACACATCCGTTGGCCAAGGCTGCCTACGATATTGGGCGGCTGGAAGCTACCGTGGCTTTGCCGCGGATGATTCTTGTTGTGGGTCCAGGGCCCGATCAGGAGCAGCAGTTGCGCACGTTTCTGGACAGCCAGCAGACCAGAGGCTCGGCCGATTACCATCGTTGGCTTACGCCTGAGGAATTCGGGCAAAAGTTCGGCCCATCCGCGCAGGACATCCAGCAGGTAACCGCGTGGCTGCAGGAGAAGGGATTCGCAATCGGCGGCGTTGCCAAGGGCGGACGCTGGATTGAGTTTTCAGGCACCTCCGAGCAGGTGGAAGCTGCGTTTGGCACTCAGATGCGGCAGTACCTGATTGCCGGCGAAGTGCACGTAGCCAACGCGACTGACATCTCGATTCCCGCAGCGTTATCCCCGGTGGTCCGAGGCGTGCTATCCCTGCACAATTTTTTCAGCAAGCCGGCGTTGGTACGCTCACCCCTGAAGGCAACTGCGACCCATAATCGCGGAGCGCCTGGCATCACGTTTGGCGATGGTACTCACGGTATTGTGCCTGGAGATTTCGCCAAGATTTATGATCTCAATCCGCTCTACAATGCAACTCCCACCAACCTGAACGGCGCCGGTCAGACGATTGCCATTGTGGCTGCCAGCAACATTAATACAATAGCCACAACCGGGATCGATGATGTGGCAATCTTCCGAAATCTCTTCGGGTTGCCCGTCAATCCGCCCAACATCATCTTGAACGGTCCCGATCCAGGCGTTGATACCCAGTTCGGCGTTGGAGCGGAGGCAACTCTGGATACAGAGTGGTCAGGGGCGGTGGCGCCTAACGCCACGATTGATGTAGTGGTAAGCGGAGGTAGTCTGACTACCGATCCGATTGAACTAGGGGCGAGCTTTATCGTCGATGAAAACCTGGCCCCGATCATGAATGTGAGTTTCGGCAATTGCGAGCAGGCGCTGGGAACCGGAGGAAACTCATTCTGGGATGCCGTGTGGGAGCAGGCAGCGGCGCAGGGAATCAGCGCTTTTGTTTCATCCGGCGACACTGGCGCAGCGGGATGCGATCCCAATGCTCCCAGTTCGACTCCCGCTGCGGGTGGCGCGACAGTGAGCGGTTTTGCTTCCACTCCATTTAATACCGCCGTGGGCGGCACCGAGTTCAATGAAACCGTGGGCGGTGGTAGCGCTACCACCTTCTGGAATGCCACCAACGGTAGCGGATTGGCTTCTGCCATCGGTTACATCCCGGAAAAGGTCTGGAATGAGAGCTGCAGCCCATCGCAGGCGGGTTCGATCTGCGCTCAAATTGGCCAGTTCCTGTTCTTTTCAGGAGGGGGTGGCCTAAGCACGTTGTACGCAACGCCGTCCTGGCAGACTCTGAACGTAACCGGGTTATCGGCACTTACTCAGTTCACGTTGCCAAACTCGCCGCTCCATCCGCGAGGACTGCCCGATATCTCGCTCTCGGCTGCCGCGCTGAACGATCCTTATGTTTTCTGTTTTTCCGTACCGGGCACGCCCGACTGCCAGACCGTCGGGAATGCGACTACCTTTAATAACCTTGCCGGCGGGACATCGTTCTCTTCACCAGCTTTTGCGGGAATCATGGCCATTGTTGACCAGAAGATGGCAACGATCCAGCCAACCACGGCAGGCCGCCAGGGCCTGGCGAACTACGTACTTTATCCGCTGGCGACACAGGAGGCCTTCAGCAACTGTAACTCCAGCAACCGGATTGATCCCACCAAAGGAAGTGCATGCGTCTTCAACGACACCACCGTGGCCAACAACGGCGTGCCAGGCAATGACGTGACTAATGATCCAGCCTCCGGCGCGCTCGGGTTCCCCACTACCACGGGTTACGATTTGGCAAGCGGATTGGGATCTGTAGATGCGACGAACCTGGTGAATGCCTGGGCGAAGGCTGTCGGGAGTTTCCCAGGTTCCACAACCACACTTGCAGCTTCATTCAAGGGAACGCCGCTTCCCGCAAATGTCACTATTACTCACGGGCAAGCGCTTTTGATCAGCGCATCCGTGGCGAGGAACGCCGGGACAGGGACTCCGACAGGGAGTGTTTCCCTGATTGCACAGGGTGGTAATCTTTCTTCCGGGGCCGGCATTACTTTCGCAAGCCTCGTCGGCGGCAGCGGCGGTACAGCGACTGCGGGGCCGGTGATCGTGAATAACCTTCCAGGTGGCACAAACTATAACCTTCTAGCGAATTTCCCAGGAGACGGTGTTTTTGCCGGCAGCACTTCCAACCCGATCCAAGTTACGGTTGGAGCAGAATCCAGCACCACCACACTCAAGTCCTTAATTCTGTCCGCGAATGGACTCGCTTTTGGCAATACAGTAGCCTACGGAGACACACAGCATATCCTCGCGGTGGATGCGGATACATCCGGCGTTTCCGGACTTCTTCCCGCCAGCGGCAATGTGACCTTCACCTTCGGCGGCAATGCGCCTCAGGCCATATCCATTGATAATTCCGGGATTGCCGAGTTTCTTGATTGCATTTTCCCCTCGACGACCTGTCTGCCGCCCGGTCAATATACGGTCAACGCAAATTATGCCGGGGATGGCCTTAGTTACAACCCAAGTACTGCAACAAGCATTACCGTCACTGTAACCAAGGGGAACCCGACCGTGAGTCTGACTGCTCCAACGAACGTGGGCGCCGGCCAGTCGACCACGCTTACGGCAGCAATCGGCACCGGGTTGGGCACAATCGTTGCTACCGGGACAGTTCAGTTCCTGGATGGAGCAACTCCTTTAGGCGGGCCTGCGACGTTAAGCGGAGGGCAGGCTTCTGTGCAGGTCATGTTGACATCAGGAGGACCGCACAGCATCACCGCGGCTTATTCGGGAGACATCATTTACAATTCGGCCACTTCGGCAGCATCCATTGTCACGGTGGGTTCGCCGTTTAACTTCACATCTGCCATCAGTTCGCAAACCATAGCGGCGGGCGGGACCGCAACTTACAATGTGACACTGAATGGTGTTGGCGGCTTTGCCGGGCAGGTCAGCTTTACCTGCACTGGCGCGCCCGGGGGCGCAACGTGCGCCGTGAGTCCGAGTCCGGCAACCTTGAGTTCTACAATTACCTCCGTGCCCTTGACGGTAACAGTTTCCAATACCGCCAATGCGCGCCTGTCGCCGCATCCGTTCAAGGGGCTGCCATTCATTTTTGCCGGAGTCCTGGCCGCAGCCATGGCCGGGCTGAGACGAAGACCGCGGCAGCGCCTGTTTCTATTCCTGGCGGTATTCCTGGTCGCCGGCTTGAGCTCCTGCGGTGGAGGAGGAGGCGGCGGGGGTGGAGGCCAACGCGGACCAACCAATGCTATTCTCACCGTTACTGGAACCAGTGGAACGTCCACGAATACGATCATGTTGAACTTGACCATTACGCACTGACGGGGAATCGGGTCAACGGATCGTTGTTGCTACGGAAAAGCAAAACTGTTGGGTCGCGAATCCATGGCCAGCCGGAACAAAGTTAACGCGAAAGAAGCGGATAAACCCGGGACGTGGTAATTGAGTCAGTTGGTGACTGGGTAATTTGAGCTGTAGATACCTGTTCCGCCGCATGCCCACGGCCTTGAACGCCGCGACTTGGAACAGGCATGACGGAGTGACAACTCAAAGATTTGGCTATTGAATGCGGCAGTAGATTGCTTCTTTACTTTCGCAACTCACGCAGATCAATTCCCAGCTGCTGACACTTCTTATACAGGTGGCTGCGTTCCAGGCCGAGGGCCTTGGCAGTGTTCGTAATGTGGTAATTCTGGCGTTTGATTTCGTCTAGAATCATCTGCCGCTCAAAGCCTTCTACTCTTTGCGCCAGCGTGCCGCCCGACTGAGACGGAACCCCTGCATTCGCAGCGACGGTAGACGCCGGCAATGCAGTGCGGACCGTGGCGGCAGTCACAAAGTCGCCATCCGTGAACAGCAAGACGCGCTCAATCACGTTGCGCAACTCGCGTATGTTTCCCGGCCATGAATGTGCCTGCAATGCGTGAACGGCTTCGGGGGCAAAGCTCACTTCTTTCCATCCGTTCTGGCGCGCGATCTGTGAAGCAAAATGAGCGGCCAGCGCGGAGATGTCCTCCGTTCGCTCGCGCAACGGCGGCAGAGGAATTGGAAAGACGTAAATCCTGTGAAAGAGGTCCTGGCGAAAGCCCCCCTGGCGGACCTGTTCTTCAAGGTTGCGGTGAGTCGCCGCAACCACACGGACATTCACTTTGACCGATTTATCTCCGCCAATGCGCTCCACCTCGCCCTGTTCCAGGACGCGCAGCAGCTTGGACTGCATGGGCAACGGCATATCTCCGATCTCATCCAGAAACAAGGTGCCGTCATTCGCCTGCTCGAACTTGCCGATGTGCCGGTTGGCCGCTCCGGTAAAAGAGCCTTTTTCATGGCCAAACAGTTCGGATTCGATCAGCTCCGCCGGCACGGCCGCGCAGTTTAACGTCACATAAGGCCCCTCGCGGCGGTTGCTCTGCTCATGGATGGCGCGCGCGATCAATTCCTTGCCCGTACCCGTCTCGCCCAGAATGCAGACGCGCGATTCGCTTGACGCCACGCGCGCCACTTGCGCCATCAGCTTACGCATCTTCTCGCCGGTATAGACGATCTCGGTGTCACCCAGTTTGTGCCGGAGCTGGCGGTTTTCCTGTTCCAACCGCTCCAGCCGCAGGGCGTTCTGGACCGTCAACAGCAGCTTGTCTGTGGAGAGCGGCTTTTCCAGGAAGTCCAGCGCGCCCAGCCGCGTGGCGCGAACCGCCATCTCAATGTGCGCCTGGCCGGACATCATCACGACTGGAGTCTTAACTCCAGTGGCTTTGATCTGTTCCAACAGAGCAAGTCCGTCCATTCCCGGCATGACTACATCGGAGAAGATGAGGTCGAATTTTTCGGTGCGGACCATCTCCAGCGCGCGCATCGGATTATCGCAGACCGTGGCTTCATGTCCTGCCAGGCGAAAGGCACGAGCCAAGGAGGCCAGAGTGTTGGCGTCGTCGTCGATGATGAGGATGCTGGCTTTCATGGCTTCCGAGGCAAACCTTTTTTAGCCGCGAATGAACGCGAATGAACGCGAATCTTTCTAATGATCAGGAGCTGCAAGAGACGCACCGCGCACCCCTTTCGAGTGTTTTCAAAAACCGAGTCTTGAATTTGCCAAAGCAATCCCAACGTTTTCATTCGCGTTTATTCGGCTAAATGGGGTTCAGCTTCATGGTCTGCATACAACGGCAGTTCAACATGAAATGTTGTTCCTTCCTCCTTCTTGCTGCTCACGGTGATTCTTCCTTTGTGGTCACTGATTACAGATTGCACAATGGCCAGGCCCAGTCCTGTGCCATGCTGCTTAGAAGTGTAATACGGGGTGAACAACCTCTCACATTCTTCCGGAGTAAGTCCTACTCCCGTGTCGGACAATTCAAACCTGACGTACCTGTCCGCGGTCGAGGTGCGGAACGTCAGGCGTCCGCCCTGAGGCATAGCGTCAATGGCGTTCAGAACCAGGTTTTCGACTACGCGGCGCAGCAACACGGGATCAGCACTGACGGGAGGAACAGAATCAAGCTGCAGTACGGTTTCAATGCGGCCCTGCTCCCGCTGGAATTGTCCGCGAAATAGCTGTTCCACATCGCGGACCATCTCATTCAGGTCAACCGCTTCAATCTGGGGAGCAGGCATTTTGGAAAAATCGCTGAAGCGCCCGATGATGGTTTTCAGATTAGCGATCTCGGCCAGCAAAGTAGAAGTGCTTTCACGGAATACTTCCTCGAATTGTTCCGGCCCGGCTTCGCGGGCACGCAACAGGTTTTCCACCGTGAGTTGAAGAGGGAAGAGCGGGTTCTTCAATTCGTGTGCCAGACGCCTCGCCAACTCGCGCCAGGCTGCTACCCGTTCGCTCTGTACCAGCCGTTCTTTTTGCGCCATCAATTCCTGGGTCATCTGATTGAAGGCCTGGGCGAGCTGCCCGATTTCATCTTTTGAAGCCGGTTCTACATGCACCAGCCAATTACCGCTCCCAATCTGAGTCGCCGCGTCCGCCAGTTCTTTTACAGGGCGAGTGATATGCGCGGCAATCACACTGCTCAAAACCAGGCCAAAGGCCACTCCAAACAGCGCAATCAGAAGGCTGGCTTTCTCGATGTTGGCTTCAAGCGTCTGTTGTTGCTGAAGTGAATTCCCCACCATAAGCACCGCTGCCGGCTTATCTCCAAATCCAGGAAGAGCCATGGCATGAAAAACTTCCTGCTGGCCGCTATTGTCCCATTGGATGGTGTCCGCAATTTCATCATGCGGTGGTTGCAGCGCTTTTTGCACCAGAGGCATCAGCTTGCCAGGATCGAAGCTGTCATTGGTTGAACTGAGAAATCCAGAAAGGCCTTGTTCCGGAGAGCTGTAAATCAAAATTCTCATTCCGGCGGGCGTAGCAAGCGATTGCAGCAGGGCGCTATCCAATTTTCTGCCACCGATAACATAAAAGTTGACGCCGTGTGTGGGTACGCTGCGAATACAAAGGATGCCCAACACGTTTCCCTGAGGTGTTTCCACTTGCCGGAGAAACGTCTGGTGAGGAATGGCTGGGGCCAATTCCAGGAACCAGCGCTGTTTATAGCCGAAGCGGGCGGGCCAATGTGCGGAAGAGATGATGGTTCCATCGGGAGCCAGCAAATCAAGAAAATCAAGGTGCTGCGCGGCCGCGGCTGATGCAGCTTCATTGACGTAACCAGCGGAATCGCCGCCACCCGAGAGTTTCAGCGCCATTTCCAGCAAAGGTTCAGAGTTGGCGATTGCCTCTACAGCGCGCGTGATTTCGTCTCCTTCCCGGTCGAACTCGTGGCGAAACTGCGCCACGAGCGCGTCCGTACGCTGCTGGTTTACCTGACGGAAGGATTCCCGGGTATGCACCTCAATCCGCCAGGCCACGGCCCCAACGCTCGCGGCGATGCTGAGGGTGACGAGGAGGAGCAGCTTGGTTTTTAAAGACACAGTATTTAGTTAGTACTTAGTACTTAGTTTTAACTGGTTTTAGCTGACTACTAAATACTAAGTACTAATGGCTGCCTCCTTCCACCCACATCTGGTCCAGCTTCCAGTCGCCATCAGCCAGTTGCTGCCAATTGTGCACGGTGCTGTTCAACCAAAGTGCCTGGGAAAGATGGGCGACCGGGATAACGCGGTAGTCTTCCAGGATTCGGCGTTCGGCGGTAAACAGTTCGTCTGGACGGCCTGCACTCAAAATCGCCGAGAGAAGTTCCGGCGATAGATCCAGATCGTCTGCCATGCCGGCCAGCGCGGCGGATGGATCCAAGGCCGGCAGAGATATTCTAAGCAGCACGGCGTCAGCATTGGAGTTTCTTCGGGCTGCTCTGGCGTTCACGTGCGGATCGCCATAGGGTTGCACGGCGACTCCAGCCTCACGCGCATCCACCGCAATTCTTTCCGCTACCGTTTTGGACACGGGATCAGAGAAATCGTAGGCTAGAGTGACGGGTGGGACAGCGCCGGCTTCACTCCGCAATTTGCGTGCCTGCTCAAGATTGGTTTTATCGGCAAACATAAATGCGTATCCGCTGAGCCATTGAGGCAACAGGGAGGTGGCGGGAGCGGCCTTGCGCTGCAGCAGCACATTGCTGATGGCCGGGCGGTTGAGGGCATCGGCAATGGCTTCGCGAATATGCGCGTCCACCGGTTTCCTGCGGTTGCCGGTGTTACCGTGAAAAAAGACGATCACCAGCAGCTCCGCCGGACGCGAGAGTATTACATTCTGGCTGGTTTGTTCGAGCACGTGAGCCTGATCGATGCCGAGTTGTGCAGCATGGTCGTGGCCCAGGCTCCGCTCCAGAAGATGGTCGCGCAAAGATGCGCCCATCTGGACGTCAATCGCATCAGGATACGGACGTCCGCCCCAATAGTCGTCATTGGCGCTAAACAGAGCATGCTCTCCGGGCTGCCACTGGCTCAGCTTATAAGGACCACTGCCAACCAGCGCATTGTCCGCGGGACGTTTCACGACCGCGAATTTTGGCAGCGAGAGCAGCTCCGGCAAGTGGGGCGACGGGACCGGCGTCTCAATGGTGAATGCCTGCCGGTTGTTGATGGTGATCTTCCAGTCTGGATTTGCCGATTTCAGGCTTCCAACTACAGCGGCAGAGGTAACTACTGTTCCATCGTGAAAGTTGGCCAGGCGAAGCTGAAATTGCCATAAGCGCTGGCCGGCCTCCGCTTGCCAGGAACTTGCCAGCTTAGGGCGCAGATGACCTTGCGCGTCAATCTCCGTCAGGGTTTCAAAAACAAGTGTGCTCAGCTTATCGCGGTCAGCAGGATAATCACTCTCCACCACCGGGTCCAGCGTGGTGATCTTACGTTGGACCAGGACGCGAGCCGTCGAACCATAGTGCGGACGCGTGCTGGCGGCCAAAGTCGCCGTTATCAGCAACGTGGAGATGATAACAATCAGCCTCCTTGAAACACCGCATTTACCTCCGGATGGCAAAGTTCCACTCTCCTATTCATGAATTTCCGGTCTTACAAGCTTATTCAGCAAACTTCTCTTTGTCGTCCTACAGTTCCTTCGTTACGATATGGCTCCCTCGCCGCCGGCTCGGGACAAACAAAAACTTAGTTGCATGTCACGCTCATACTCCATGCTTCAAATTTTCCGGTGATTACGGACTGCACGACTGCATGAGCATTCTGCTGGGTTTCTCCCGGCCAGAAGGCCAGCACCGGCCCCGTGAGATCAATGGAGGAACTGACAGGTTCGACCTGATGGCCTTCAATCTCAAATGCCTGTACGGAATCAGGGCGGTTCAGGTCGCCGGGAGCGGTTGCCAGAATTTGCCATCCACTGCCGCAGCTTGACTGGACGGCCGCAAGATTACTGCCCCAATCATTCACAATGATGGCCGCGGCAGAGATATCGTTGAGAAAAACGCGGGCCCGCCCGTCTGTCCCGGCAAAAACCCATTGCCGCGCGCTTCCATTCTGCAGAGATGCGGCGGAAAAGAATGGGGCAACGCTATCGCCGGCACTCCGTCCGGCGAGCACTCCGGTAAAGAAGTTGCGCGTGGGGCTGAAGAAGGCCGTCAGCGATGCCTGGTCGAGCAGCCAGGGATCGTCGCTCGCGCGACACTGAATTACCGGCGGCGTGGTGGTGCCGGTGCACAGCGTGCCCGGCAAAAATGCGGTGATCTGAAAACCGCTGACTTCGAGCCTGCCGCGCAGGTCGCGCGGCCACGGCCGGTCGTGTGAAATGGCCAGCATCTGCTTCAGCCGCCATTTACCGGATTCATTGGCATACAGAGATACCTGCCCCGGTTCCAGCACAATAAGATTCTGTCCATCGGAGTAGAAGTCAAGGAACGAGGCATCCTGCTGCCAGACCAGATTTTTTTTGATCGTCAGAGTATTTGTCCGCAGCGCTGCAGGTTTTTGCGGGCGGGGAACTCTTTTGATCACGATTTGGCTGCCCGGACCCTGTTTGATCTCCGCCACCCAGACGTAGCTCTGCCAATCTTCTGAGAAGGTAATCTCAACTTCGGCCAGCGCGAAGTCAGCTTTCACCAGGCGCACACCCGCGTTGCGGAAATCCGTCATGATGAGCTGTTTGATTGCCGATTGTTCCCCAGCAGGGAGTGAAGATAGATTGGCAAAGGTCACGGTGACTGCTGAAGGAGAGCCGGCGCGGGAAAGTACCTGCTGTACAAAATCATCTGCTGCGGGTTGCCACGATGGAATTGGCTCCTGCTGCGCCACACACTGCACGCCAAGGAACAAGGCGGCCAGAAGGGCGGCACATCGCAAGGGTGCGGCATTAAACATGGAAGGGAACCGCGAAGTATAGCACGAAGAATCGGGTGATCCGTTGGTCCGCTGATCGGTTGATCTGAACAGCACCTCTTCCTCCATTCTTCCATGCTTCGGGAGTCTTTACCAAAGTGGCATGAACTTCCAACACAGACTGACTTGACGAAGCGGCGCGTTACAAGAGTGTTCTGCCTGCTGTTCCGCTGGACGGGCGACCATCCCGGCGGAGACGGTCGCCCGGTGAATTTCCAGCGTCCTTCGGCTGCTCCCGCTTGCGGGACCGGCCAGGAAAACTTGGTTCACCTTCGATTTCTGGTCTTGCGGCCCAGAGTCTGCGGCTGGGGCTGCTGTGACATGGAGCCATCATCGGCAGCATCATCGTCGCCGGCTTGGGGATCGTCCGTTTCACCTGCCGCCTGGGCAGCTTTGTTCATGGCCTCGGCGTTGATCCCGCCCTTCATCACGTCGTTAAAGAAGATGCGGGCGTCGGAGGGCACCATCATGATCTGCAGCTTGTCAGAGAGCCTTTCAGCAATGATTTTGTTGATGAGCAGAGGATTCTGTTTGAGCAGGACGGCCTCAGATTGCATGCGCTCGGTGTCCGCCGAGGCGATCTTGCGGATGCGCCCTGCTTCAGCATCGGCCAGCAGGTTGCGGCGTTCCATCTCCGCTTTGCTGTCAATCACCTTGGCTTGAGCCTGGGCTTCAGCATTCTTGACCGTAGATTCCTTGCGCGCTTCGGCCTCCAGCTTGGTCTGCTCGATTTGCTTTTGCTTCAAAGGCAGCGTGTACTGCATGGCATCGGCGTCAGATTTGGCCTGCAAAACATGAACTTGTGCGGCCCCTTCCGCTTGTTTGACCTGTTGCACTTTGGCGGCTTCGGCTTCCAGTTCGGCAATCTTGACCTGCTTGGCCTTCATGTCAGTCTCCACCGCCAGACCTTCATCCTCCTGTTCCTTCAACAGCAGGCCTTCCAGGCCGCGCGCATATTCCTCCGGTAGCTGGATATCGCGCAGCATGACCTCTTTTACAATCACGCCATCTTCAGCCAGTTTCTTAGCGATGCGCTCGGCTGCCGTACCGCGGATCTCCTCGCGCTTGGTGGCAAAGACCTCGCGGACCGTATAGTTCGGGGCCAACTCGCGAAATACGCTGCTCACCACCGGGGGCACGATCTCTTTTTCCACCGGCTGTGGCAGGTTGGAGTGAATAAAGTCCAGCCGCCTGGCATCAAGTTTGTAGCGCACCGTAATCGCCAGACCGATGCTCAGGCCTTCTTTCGATTGAACAAAAAATGGCTCTTCCCTTTTATCGGCAGAGGCTTTCGAAGTGGAGGTGGTCAGCACCTGGTCGCGGGTGTCATAGACAGCCACCGAATCCACCAGGGGAACAATGAAGTGCACTCCCGGATACAGCGTGCCCGGACGCGTGCCCGAGGTCTGGCTCACTCTGATGCCCGCCATCCCGCTGGGGACCACCACGATCCCACTGGCAAGAATGATTGGCAGCCAGGCCCCGAGCAGCGCCCGCTTCGCAGTTGTCCAATTCAGTTGCGGCCTCTCCGTGTGGTTCTCCGGAATTCCGCTACGCAACTGGCGGTGATACTGGACGACCTTGTATAGATTGTTGAAAGTTATGGCCAGGCCCCATCCCAGCAGCCCATAGCCGGTAATCATCAGCAAATATTTGAACAGCAGCATGTCCTTCTCCCCTTCTTTTCCTTATCGCCGTCCAAAATGTTCTGCTGTGGACGGCCTAAAAGTCGACTCGAACAATTGCCAGGATTGCCATAACTGCTTCGCTGCGGCGGGCCAGAATTGAAGAGCGATATCCTTAGTGGCTTTTGTGCCTGTACTGAAATCGCAAAACCTCTTCACTTCCTGACTCCCAGTTTCTTTATTCGCGTCCATGCGCCTGCATTCGCGGCTAATTTTTCTTAAGCCTCATTCTTCGTCTGCATCCACGGTGGCTGTCGTAGCCGCGGCCGTCTGAACTGCGCCCTTGTTGTCGCCGCCAAACACCTGGGCCACGAGTTCATCCCGCTCGGCCCGGACGGCCACCGTGTCGCCTACGCGCACCAGTGTGAACAGTTCTTCTATGTCCTTCTTTCCCATGCGAAAGCAGCCGTGTGAAGCCGCCTTACCAATGGAGCGGGGAGCATTCGTACCGTGAATTCCGTAGCCTTTCAGGTTGAGTCCTATCCAGCGTGAACCGACTGGGTTGCCTTTTCCCGGAGCAACCACTTTGCCTTTGTGTGACCACATGGGGTTTGCCACACGGCGATTGATGGTGAACTCACCCTGGGGGCTGGGAGTATGGGTTGCGCCTACAGCAATGGGATAGACCTTGACGACCTGACCGTTATCCACTAACGCCAGTTGACGGTCGGGGATGCTCACGAGGATAAAGCGCGTGAGCGTGACTTGTTCGCCCGTATCCTCTCCGGTATCCCGCGCATTCGCGCGCTCAGCGGGCTGGGGCTTGCTGTGGAGATGGTGCTGAGCGCTGTCTCTAGCGTCGTCTTTCGTGGACGCGGCAGCTTTCTGGGTTTCGCTCAATTTGTCCTGTGCCGCCACTGCTGTGGTGGACTGTTGCTCCTGCTTTTCTTCACCGCGTGCCGCCGCAGAAAGCGCCATGAGCGCCAACACCCACATGGCAAAAAGTACAAGGATTCCTAATCCGTCTCGCTCTGCATTTCCAGCCTGATTTTCAACGTGCCGCCGCATCGTCTTATCCCCCTTTTAGGCTTACTGCTTGCTTCTGCCAGAGGAAAAAGCACTAGAACAGCCAAAGTTCAAGCTACTGAATTTAATGGGGTTAAATGATCTTCAAGGAGGAGAATCGTGTCCACTGGGGGACATTGTGGCAGGTCTGACACGGGGCGCTAACTGTGAGGTAGATTCCTGCGAGATCCGTTTGGTTTATTTCAACTCATCGTTCAGCAGATTTGCCAATCTTGCCCCCGCCAGCGCAACCCGCTGGGCGCCGATTTTCTTCGCGCTGGTGCGGTAGGCAACGGTTAGAGTGAACGGCCCATCTCCATCCTGAATCGGGGCAACATACCCCTTGCTCTGGGCAAGATCAAAGCTTTCTTTGGCCCAATCCGCCTCGTTATTATCGCCGGCGAGAGTTGCATCAGCGGGCGCCAGCTTCTTACCGGCGATTACGGCTGCTGAAGGATCATCGCTCGTGCCCAGCAAGCCATCCCAGAAAGCATGTAGCTCTCCCTTACAGTTTTTTCCCTGGCAGATTTTTACCGTGTTGCCGCCTGAATCTCCATTCTTCTCATCGGTCGTAAATCGGGTAGCGCAGTGAAGTGGCTGATGAATATCGCCCACAAGGTGGAGGAGCCACACCAGATCATAAGACTTCACGTCATCCGTCGCATCGGACGCAATCGCTTTTCGCATCAGCGCAATCTCAGTCTGCGCATTTGGTAGGGGCATTTCAGTAACTGGCGTGCCATCCTGGCTGAACGGTTGATCAACAAAGTGCCAGTATTTGTGCCGTAGATGGTCCTGATAGCCGATGTTTTGCGACGCGGTAGGTCCGTCCGGAGGGCGATTGCCCCCCGCCGGTCCATCGTTCTTATAGGTAGCGTCACCCTTGATTTCATCGGGCCAGGTGGCCGCGAGCACGAACACCATCATGTCTTTGCGGGCCTGGGATGTATCCGCAGGAATCTTGCTCAACCACTCGTGATAACGGGGATTCATCTTGAGCAACTGTGCCACCCGTTTCTTCGTTGTCGGATGAAGGTGTTGATAGGCCACATAGGCCACCGTCATATGGCCCAGACTGTTCCAGGCTTCAGACGATGAGTAAAAGACCGCCATACAAAGAACGAGCCCAAGCAACAGCCGTAAACGCCTCATTGCCGCCTCCGCATGAAAGTGGAAATCACGTTTGAGAGCTTAACCCTTTTTCGGAGAACTCGTAAAAATATTTCTTCCTAGTGTAGTCAAGCGAAGAGGCAAAACGTTACAGAGCATGTCTATTGACTGTGCCCTGTTAACAATTGACCGATTGAAGCGAAGTCATAGGTTATGCCAATGTTGCCGCGCACATCGGTGGCATTGAGCAGGTCCGTTTTATTGGCCCAACTGACTCCTATGGGGATATTTACCCCGGACTTCAGATTGAACGTAACTTTGCCCTGCACAATTGCCAATGTCCCTTTGGTTCCCAGCAGGACCTGGGCATTGCCGGGTAAGGCAATGTTGGTGCCGGGAACAAGGTTGCTGGTCCCAATATTCAGTACTGAAGGATCGAATTGATATTGCACATACCCGGCCAGACTGAGTGTGGCCGGGTGATTGATGTCGTCTCCAAGGGGACGGTCGAATTGGCCGGAAATCTGGAAGTCACGAAATCTCCCGTAGCCTGCGCCGGCAGGGATCGAACCACCGTAGAGCGTTCCCGCCGCATTCAATGTCAACAGTCCTGATCCGTGAGCTGGATTCAGGCCAAACACGAGCCGGAAGTCATGCGTGTCCGGCTGACTCGGCGGCCGGTGATAGGAATACTCAAAGGTGAATTGGGGTTTCCCTCTGGCCTCCTGGACAACTTGATAGTTCAGTTGCGAGTAGCGGGCCAGAGCGACCACTGCCAAAGAGACCTTCTGGTCAAAATCAGGCATCTTCGCGCGAACCAGTTGAACCACTTTGTTGAAATACTCTTCAAACGCATTGATCAGTGCTTTTGAGTCATTCTTGGCGGCAGCCTGTTTGATAACCTCGCGGTACTTGTCTTGGAGTGCCTGGTATTCCTTCCGTTCAGGGTTCTTGGCAAATCCATCTAGAACGGGACCCAGGCTATCAAGCAGGTCTTTTGCCGCCGACTGCAAATCCGCCTGATGGCCTGTATAGGCGGTTGCCCACGCCTGCTTGAACTGCTTGGAGCGTGGATCGAGAGGATTGTAGATATCGTAGCGCGCCGTGAATACCGATAACTGGCGGCTGCTCTCGGGCAACTGCACGGTTGTTACGGCCGGAGTTGAAGGATTCGCCGGGCCGCTTGTGTTTATGCTCTTGAAGGTTTGCTGGCTGAGATCAAATGACGCGGACAGGTTAAGATTCTTAAGCACCGGCGTGCCGGAACACACAAGGCAGACCACCGGGACCTTGACCAATGCGCGGTAAATGCCATCGGCATTCCCCTGGAAGGTTGCTGTATTCCCACTCACCGTCTGCGTCAAGGCGCCAAGTTGAACTGCCAGCCCCAGAAGTTCGGAGGTGCTCGGTCTGGAAACCAGGTCCGTCGTGCCACTGGAAGGCGCGGTGACGCCAGTCTGCTTGTCAACCCGTGCCTGCTCCCAGGCGTTCACAACGTTATCGAACGCTGAATCAGCGGCCAGGGCGGTAACAAAACTTGCGGGCACACGTTCGACTGCGATTAGAGCATCCAGCGCGTCTGATGAAGCCGGGTGAGCGAGCAGGTCTTGAAGCTGCTGCCCGTAAGCGCACTGCACTCGTGTGCTGCAATTCGTGGAGCTCACCGTCTGTGGAAGGGCCTGAACGGAAGCCATCAGGAGGGCGGCAGTTGTGGCCCAAACCAGCCTTGCTGCTTTCATGGTTCGATTCTCCTCTTAGTTGCCAATGATGATGAAACTTACTGTCGGTTGAAACTGATTCTGGTAGCCAAAGAGATGCTGAGTTTGTCCTCCGCCGCAGTCCTCAACGAACTCCACTGTCTCAGGAGGACCCGCGAGCGCGAGTTGCAAGAGTGCGCCGTCATTTACAACCGTGAAGCTGGTTGAATTGCTCTGAAAGGGGATGGCCTGATCGTTGTATTTGGCGCCCGTGATGGTAGTGTTGTCCGCGATCACGTTCACCGTAACCACGGAACCCGTAGTGGCGGTGAAATTGGATCCTGTCTTTGTCAATGCACATGCCATGGCTGGGTCCTTTCTTAATTGTTTCCTGTCAGTTCGTTAAATGAGTGCGAAATGAGTGCCGTCGTGGTGTCAGAGGCTTGAACTGTCCTGTAATGCCTGACCTGATGGACAGCGTAATTCTACGCGGTTCCCCTTTGGAGACTGTGGCTGGAAGATTAGGAGAATCAACAGTGGCAATAACATGCAAGGATCATGATCGGCGAGTCGTGGGTTAGAGATAAAAGACCAAGGCGATTCGTGAAAACGCTCTAGCCCGCATTTCTCACGAGTGATTTGGAGGAGGGCTCCGGTCGGCGGTTAGGAGATGTTGGATGGGGGATTCTGGCGGCTAAACGAAGGAAGCAGGGATCAGTGGAACTTGCGAGGAAGGATTTTGCGTTGCATCGAGATCGGTTTCTGTCTTAACGACGTACCTATCCCACTCCGGCCCATCCGGCTGTTCCGAGCGAGTTTTCGGGGAAGGTGCAGAACGCAATCAGGAGCGCAAGTTGGCCCAGACTTGCTGATACAAGTTCTGCCAGGGGTAGCTGGAAGCCAGCGACAGCCACACCTTACGCACGGTCACGCGAATCTGGACCCCGATCTTGAGCAACTTCGTGCGAATCGTAGTCACCTGCGCTTGCGCTAATTCTGTCGCCTTCAATCCCAAACGACGCAACCCGCTCATCAGCACATAGGCCATGACCGAGAAATACAAACGCATCTGGTTGGCGCGCATGGTCTCGGCACTCACGCGGTCGGCAAAGAGACTGAATTGTTCCTTGATGCGGTTTTCCATGTCCCCACGAGCGCAATAGAGTTCTTCGTACAACTTCTGTGCCGGCCATTCTTGTGCGTTGAGGGAGGTCACGACAAAGCGCGGATTCGTCTTGCCTTCCAGGTGTTCGGCTTTGGCCACCACCCGCCGCTGCCGATCCCAACCACCTCGCGGCGGCTTCTTCCGCGTCGCGTACTGAAATTCTGTAAATACTCGTGCCGCTCGGCCGCTTTGCTGCCACTGTTGTTGCGCTTCCCACAACTCCGCCCCGATGATCTTCCCCAGTCTACGGTTGCGCGCCAAGCCGAACACATAGTCCACCTCCTGCTCTTCGCACCAACTCATCAACTCCTGCCGACAGAAACCAGCATCTCCGCGCAAGATGATCTTCACCTGCGGCCAAGCCGCCCGTATCTGCTGCACAATCCTTTGGATTTCCACCAGGCTGCGATACGCCGCATCGTGGTTGGATTCCCGTAAGCGCGCACATAAAATCTGATCCCCGCAGAAGATAAATAGTGGCAGATAGCAATACTGGTCATAGTAGCCGTGGAAGAACCGCCCTTCCTGCTGCCCGTGCAAAGCCAGATCCGTGGTGTCGATGTCCAGAATGATTTGCTCCGGTGCTGCTGGGTAGGATTCCAAAAATATCTGCACCAGAAGCTCATCCACCGCGTCTTTCCAAAAAGTGATCTTCTTGTAGCGGTCCCCGATCCCCGTCCCCAACTCCAAGCGGTTTAACGTGCTCTTGCCCGCCAAGGCTCGCTCCACTTCCCCACGCCCCGCTAACACCGCGAACAACGGGTCCTGGCGCAGTTGTTCGTGATCATTGACATCCTCATACCCCAGGGCCAAACCGTAGATCCTCTGCCCCAACATCTCTTCCAGCGTATGTTCCACCCGCTCCTGATTCCGACCGTCCAGAAAACATTGTGCCAGACGCGGCAGCAGCTTCAACCGCTTATCCACTTCCCGTAACAGCACAGCCCCACCGTCAGAACTGATCGTCCCACCATCAAATCGCGCCACCACCTCGCGCTGGCCGCAGGCTTCAAATCCAAAGTTGGTTTGATTACACTCTGTAGTAGTCAAAGG
>DATGJZ010000105.1:0-23204 GCA_035294925.1 Candidatus Angelobacter sp.
AAGGGCAGGAAGATCTCCGATGTAGAACTGTCCGCCATTAACCTCGTGCGTCATTCCTTCCACGGGGATTGGAACTACACCATATCGGGGCAAACAGCTTGAATCATTTATTTATGCACAAAGCCTAAGTACTAAATACTCGTTAGAGACCATTCAAATTCGCATCCACCATATGTTGCCGAATGGCCGCAAGGATCTGCAATGCCGTAGCCAGCGCCAGGCGTCCCTCTTCCAGTGGGACCTCAGGTCTGCTTTGGCGGCGAATGGCTGTAATAAAAGATTTCAATTCGGCGTGCAGCGGCTCTTCCGCTTCAATGGTCGGCTTATTCAGCGTGACCCCCGGAATCGGCACCGGCAAAGAAGATGCCGCGATGCTCCGCAGTTGTTCCGGAGAGAACTTTTTGCTTTCGGCAACCCGGAATTGAAGCACGTCCTGGCGCGTGTAATCCACTGAGATATATTCACGCGGCTGAAAGAACCTCAATTTTCGCACGCGTTCGGTGCTGATGCGGCTTGCGGTCAGATTCGCAACGCAACCCGATTCGAATTCTATCCGCACGTTGGCTATGTCTACTTTTTCTGTGACCACCGGCAATCCCACTGCGCGAATCTCTTTTACCTTGGACTTGACGAACGAGAGCACCACGTCAATATCGTGGATCATCAGGTCCAGCACCACGTCCACGTCCAGGCTGCGCGGCGTGAACACGCTGAGCCGGTGTACCTCAAAAAACATTGGCTTGGTCAACAACGGCGCCGTGGCTCGGACTGCCGGATTGAAGCGTTCCAGGTGGCCTGTCTGGGCGATGCGCTGGTGACGGTTTGCCAAAGCGATCAGCTCGTCCGCCTCCTCCAGGGTGGAGGTGAGAGGTTTCTCGATGAGTACATCAATACCGGAGGCCAGCAGCCCGGCTGAGACGCTGTGGTGATGGACGGTGGGGACGGCTACGGACGCCGCGTCAACCCGCCCGCGCAGCTCTTCAATGCTGTTGAACGCTTTGCAGCCGAATTCCCGCGCCGTAGTTTGCGCTCGCGCGTCATCTGAATCCACCACAGCTGCCAGTTCCACTCCGTAGCCCTGCTGCTGCAGCTCGTGATAAACCCTGGCATGGTTTTTGCCGAACGCCCCTGCACCGACGACCGCTACGCGAATTGGCCTTCCGTCATGCAAGCTGTGATTTTCTCAGACTCGAATGAAAGCCGCAAAGCCTATCATTGAATGGAGGTCCAGCGAATGGAGGTCCAGCTATGGGGCGTTTTTTCGGCTTAGTGTCTGTCTTGATTGTGATGGCTGCTGGCGTCTACATCTACATGCAGCAGGCGCAAAGTGCCACCGCGGAAGGAGCGGGAAGCCCGCAGGGAACGGTCGATCTGGTGGGCGTGAGGCATGATCTCATGTCCATTGCCCAGGCTGAGCGTGTGCACAACTCCCTGCACGGCTCCTACGGCTCTCTGGACGAACTGCGTTCTTCCGGCGATCTGACCATGGGACGCGGTAATCGTGGGCCATACAACTACTCGGTCGAAGTGAGCGGCTCCGGCTTTCGCGCTACCGCCACCTACTCCGGCCCTGCCAATATCGCCGCCTCCAGAACCATCAGCATCGATCAAAATATGCAGTTCAGCCAGGAGTAACTGCTGAAACCGCTTCTCGTTCTTCTTTGTCTTTTTTAGAATTCGCGTCCGTTCGCGTTGATTCGCGGCCAAACCGGTTTTTATCTGCGGCGATTGGGTTGCGGCTCCGCTGCCTTTAACCAGCCACAATCGTGATTCCCGCCTGATCCGCGGCCTTGACAATCCCATCGCCGTCCAGCAGCAGGCATCTTCCCGCATCGATCGCCAGGCAAGTTGCGCCCGCCTGCTTCATCGTCTCAATCGTCCGGATGCCGATCACCGGCACGTCAAAGCGCATGTCCTGTTCCGGCTTGGCTACTTTCACTACCGTGAGCTCGCGGCTCAGCACCGGAGCGCCCGATTGCGGTCCCTGCATCGTGCTCTTCATGATCTCTCCCGCCCGCAGGATGGTGGCGTCTGTCCCCTCCATGGCTTCAACGGCAACGCAGGCTGACTCCGCGATTACCACCGTCTGCCCGATATCGTATCGGGCCAGATGACTTGCTGCCTGCCGTCCGTAATCCACATTTTTCTGCTCTGCCTGGTTGGGTTGCCGCCGCGTGAGCACCCCAGCCTTGGCCAGCAACGGCTCCAGATAGCTGGTCGAGCTGATAAGGTGGATTCCCTCATCTTCCAGGACCTTGGCAACCGCCCCGATCAGCGAATCTGTATTGCGTGTGGTGAGAGAAAAGAGGATCTTGGCCAGCCGCCAGTCTGGGCGAATGCTGGAGAAGATTTGCTTGTGCTTCACCTGGCCGGCCATGATGGCCGTCTCGACTCCCTCTTTTTTGAAAGTCTCAATCAGCTTGCTTAGCTCACCCAGGGACATCCAATAAACTGCCGCAGCTCCCCGCTGCTCAATGAGCGGTGACGTCTCTTCCTTGATGGCCGCCACAATCACCTGTGCACCCTGAGCGCATGCGGCATCCAGTAGCAACAAAGGAAAACTGCCGTTTCCCGCAATCAAGCCGAGTTTCCCTTGGACAGGCACTCCCAAAAGTTTACCGGATTTGTTTCCAGGGCATCTAATCGTTGCCCCTCGCATCCCACAGATAAGAGTTTAAGAATTTGACCGGCGCGGGAACTCACCATGGCAAGAATCTGGCCCTTCGACATCAAACGGCTCAAGCAGTTTCACCGCCATGGCAATCAAATGCCTAAGCCCGCGCCTGAAGAAGCGGACAAAATCTCTGACCTCGATCCTGATCTCAAACCGGATGAGCAAATGTACGTAGGCCACTATCTCGCATATGCAGACGTTCTGCTGAACGATCTGAAAAACCAGGGCGCCGGTGATCAGCCCCTCAGCAGCGTGGTCGAATTACCGCAAATGGAAGACTTCAGCGTGCCCGAAGAGTCAGATAATAACGGCAACGACAAGGCAGCGTGAAAAGAAGCCCCGCTAAGCCCCAGTGAAAATGCAGGTCTTGATCTTCCGATGCCCCGATCTATCTTTTCACGATCCCTCGCTCTGACTGCTCAATAAACTTAAGCAGCATGGCCACATCTTCTCCCTGGTCGCCTTCTGCTCGGAGTCTCTCTACGGCCTGGGTCGTATTCAGTTTGGAATTCAACAGCACGTGAAAAGCGTGGTGGATCTTGCGGATTCGTTCCTCGCTGAATCCTCGCCGTTCCAGCCCTACGGAATTGATTCCATAAGTGCGCACTTCGCGTGGACTCACCGCCTTGGCAAACGGCAGTACGTCTTTGGTCACCATAGTGCCACCGCCGATGTAGGCGTGCGCGCCGATGCGCGTGAACTGGTGTACCGCCGAAAAGGCCCCGATCACTGCCCACTCTTCTACCGTGGCATGCCCGGCCAGCGTAGCGCCATTCACCAGCATGGCGTGGTCGCCAATCACGGAATCATGACCCACGTGAGAATAGGCCAGCAGCAGGATATGGCTCCCCACCTTGGTCAATCCGCCGCCTTTCACCGTGCCGCGGTTGATGGTGACGTACTCGCGGACAACGTTGTTGTCACCCATCTGCAGCCGCGTCTTCTCTCCCGCGTAGGTTACATCCTGCGGCCCCGTGCCAATGGCGCAATATGGGAAGAACTGGTTGTAAGCGCCGATTTTTGTTGGGCCCTGAATCACCACATGCGCCATCAGCTCGCAGCTTTCCCCCAGCTCTACTTCCGGCCCGATCACGCAATAAGGACCAACTGTGCAGGAGGAAGGTAATTTGGCGTCAGGATCAATAATTGCGGTGGGATGAATCATTCGGCTCATTCTGCCGGTTCACGTGAAGAATTTTGCCCGGACGCCTTGGTCCGGTCGCGGTCTACCACCGCGCAACTGAGGGTGGCTTCCGTCACCAGCTTGCCGTCCACAAAGCACTTTCCTTCCATGCGTCCGGCAATGCGCCGCCACGCCAGCACCTCTACTTCAATGCGGAGCTGGTCTCCGGGAACCACAGGACGGCGGAAGCGGGCGCGCTCAATGCCGGTAAAGAAGATCAGCTTCTGGTCGCGGTCCTCAATCTCCGTAAGCAGCAGCACCGCCCCAGCCTGGGCCATGGCCTCCACAATCATGACTCCGGGCATGATAGGAGTCCCGGGAAAATGCCCGGCGAAGAACGGCTCGTTGATGGTCACGTTCTTGAGCGCCACAATCTTCTTCTTGGGCTCAACTTCAAGCACCCGGTCCAGCAGAAGAAACGGATAGCGATGCGGCAGAATGGCCTGAATGCGGCTGATGTCCAGCCCGCCGCCGCTGGGCGTGGATGAGTTGGAATCGGTGACCTGTGCGTTGAGAGTCTCACTCATGGGCTGCCCGCGAATTATAAAAGATTCGCAGCCGATTAATAAAACCCGCCACGGAGAACGCCGAGGGTCCCGAATCAGAAACCAGAACAAATCCTTCTGTGACGTTTTATCATTAGCAGCGAAATGAACGACAAGGCAACCCACACAACCGCCAAGTGGTATTCCCAATTCTGCCGGCAGCGCCAGCCGGAAATGCTGCAGCTTATCCAGCGCATGGTGGAGATCGAATCTCCCAGCGACAACAAGGCCGCTGTGGACAACATGGGCAAGTTTCTTGCACAGGAATTTCAAAAAGAGGGTGGTGAAGTCAAAGTCCACAACGCATCGGAGTACGGAGACCATCTGCGGGTGGACTTTACCGGTACTCCAGGTCAAAAGCCAATCATGTTGCTCGGCCACTTTGATACTGTCTGGCCTCTTGGCGCCCTGGCCGGAATGCCCTTTCGCGTGGAAAGTGGACGTGCTTTCGGCCCTGGCGTGCTGGATATGAAAGCTGCAATCGCGATGATGATCTTCGCCCTCCGCGCTTTGCGGGAGGCCCAGGCGTCCCATCGCCCGGTCACCATCTTTCTCGATACGGACGAAGAGGTGGGCAGCGACAGCTCGCGTCCGATCACGGAAGCCATTGCCCGCGAGTGTGAAGCCGTGCTGGTCCTGGAACCGGCGCAAGGCCCGCAAGGGTTCCTGAAGACATCCCGCAAAGGCGTTGGCGATTTCATCATTCGCGTTCAGGGACGGGCTTCGCATGCTGGGGTGGATTTCGAAAAAGGGCAGAGCGCCATTGTGGAGCTTTCGCGCCAGGTTCTTGAGGTCATCCAGTTCGTTGATCTGGCGCGAGGCATCACCGTCAATCCCGGCGTGATCCAGGGTGGAACACGGGGCAACGTGGTGGCGGCAGAGGCTTGGGCCAAAGTGGACATCCGCGTGGCCCGAATGGCGGACACCGCTGAATTAGAGCAGAAGTTCGCCAACCTCCGTCCGTTTAACCCGCATTGCAAGCTGGAAGTAACCGGTGGGCTGAACCGGCCGCCCATGGAGCGCACCGCCGGTGCCGTGCGTTTGTTGGAGATTGCCCAGGGCGTGGCCAGGGAGCTGGGGATTGATCTGGGAGAATCTGCCACAGGTGGCGGCTCAGACGGGAACTTCACCTCTGCTTTAGGCATTCCCACCCTCGACGGTCTCGGCGCGGTCGGTGAGGGCGCTCATGCCACGAATGAGTCGATCGTTCTCGATGAACTCCCCAAACGGACCGCCATTCTGGCTGGCCTGATCGAGAACATCTGAAGCAAAGATGACTTACCTTTGGCTAATGCCAAAGACCAGTTTATTGCTATGCCAAAAGGCCTACTTGGGAGAGGCGTTTCTCGCAATCTCATTGATTATCAAAGTACTTAGCTCTCTGCTTTGCGGCCGGAAAAAAGCGTGGCCCGACAAATCATTCTTTGACTCCCCTCCATGTTTGGCCTACAATCAGACTCGAAAGTTAACTCACTGATAAACTGGCGGAACTTGAGCATTGCAGTTCCGATTGGAGCCTCAAAATGTTCGGCGGAAAACTTGGATTACCGGAACTGTTAATTCTGTTCGCGATTGCCTTGCTGTTCTTCGGCCCCGGCAAACTGGCGGATTTTGGCAAAGGGTTGGGCGAAGGCATCAAGAACTTTAAAGGTGCATTGAAGGATGGCAGCGGAAGCACCAGCGGAAGCCCTGAACAGCCGGCCCCGCCCGCCGCGCCTGCAGAGAAGAAATAGCTTCTGGAGAGCCCCCTTTCACGAATGCAGGAATCCCGAGGTGTGCAGCATCTCTGAAACCAGGGGCATAGGCAGTCCTACAACATTCGAGTAGTCCCCTTCCCAGCGGACCACCCAGCGCGCAGCTCCTCCTTGAATAGCGTAAGCCCCAGCTTTGTCCATCGGTTCACCACCGTTGACGTATTCCTGAATCTCGTCTTCTTGCAGCGTGCGAAAATACACTTTGGTGGCCAGGGAGCGCGTTTCCGCGGGCCTCCCGGGCGAAATAAGGCTCACCGCTGTAATGACCAGGTGAGAGCGCCCGGAGAGCAGGCGCAACATGCGCGCCGCATCTTGCTTATCGACCGGCTTGCCCAGCACCTTTTCGTCCACAACCACAATGGTGTCTCCGCCCAGCACGAACTCCCTGGGAAATTGCCGCGCTACCTTCTCAGCTTTTTCCCGTGCCAGTCGAAGCCCATGCTCTAGCGGCGATTCACCCGGCTTTTGATCTTCAGGGATGTCCGCGGGATAGACTTCAAATTCAATTCCAGCCCCGCGCAGCAGCTCCTGGCGGCGCAGCGACCCTGACGCTAGAATTAGTTTGCGATGGGCAAGCATCCTCGGAATCCACACCTTCCGTCTCAAGATACGTGAAACAACTCGGGCTAAGCAAAGTGGACCAGGGTATGCTGGGCGCCTCCCTCACCAAACGGGGCTGCGAGTTTCGTGTCTGGGCGCCCCATGCGCACCAGGTAAAAATCCGGTTGCTGGCCGGCCATGAATATTTTTTCCGTGAATTTTCCATGGAACGGACAGCAAACGGACATTTTGTTCTGGAAACCTCCGCCCACCCCGGCGACAAATACTTCTACGTTGTGGACCACCACCAGCCTGTTCCCGACCCGGTTTCCCGGTTGCTACCACAAGGCGTCCACGGCCCCACGGAGATCATCGACCCCGAAAGATTTCTCTGGAGCGATGCAAACTGGCGTGGCCTGCCGCTGAAAGATTACGTCATCTATGAAATGCACATCGGGACGTTTACTGCGCAAGGCACCTTTGATTCAGCGATTCAAAGGCTTCCGTATCTGAAGAAGCTGGGAATCACTGTCCTCGAAATCATGCCCGTAGCCGCCTTTCCTGGAGTTCGTAACTGGGGCTACGATGGCGTCTCGCCTTACGCCGTGCAGGCCAGCTATGGCGGGCCGGACAGCCTGCGACGGCTGGTGGACGCGGCCCACGCTCTTGACCTGGGAGTGATTCTGGACGTTGTCTACAACCACCTCGGGAATGAGGGGAATTATCTTCGTCTTTTTGGCCCCTATTTCACCGCCAGTCACAATACACCCTGGGGCGACGCCGTGAATTATGACCACGAGGGATGCGAGGGTGTGCGCAGCTACATCATCGAAAACGCGCTCTACTGGATACGTGAATACCACATGGATGGCTTGCGGCTGGACGCTGTGCAAACCATTCATGACGAATCAAACCCGCATATCCTGGTTGAGATAGCGCAGAACGTGAGGGAATGGGCGCAGGAGTTGGGCCGGCATATATGCGTGATCGCCGAGACCGATGAGAATGACGAGAAGCTGGTGCGCCCGCGCTCTGCCGGCGGCTTCGGCTTGGATGCCGTCTGGAGTGATGACTTTCATCATGCTATTCACTCTTTCTTCACCGGCGAGGGCAAGGGTTATTACCAGGATTTCGGCCGCCCGGAGCAGATTGTTCGTGCATTGAATGAAGGCTTTGTTTTTCAGGGAGAGCCTTTTCGGTTCTGGCAGGGACGTCTGCGCGGAACCAGCAGCCACCGCATGCCTGCGCCCACGCACGTGATCTGCATACAGAATCACGACCAGGTAGGGAACCGCGCGCAGGGTGAGAGGCTCACCGTGCTTGTCCCCCGTGGGGCGCGGATGTTGGCCGCTGCGCTGCTTCTTCTTGCGCCGCAGACGCCGCTGCTATTCATGGGGCAGGAGTTCGATGAGAGCAACCCGTTCCAGTTTTTTACTGACTATGGAGATCCGGCATTGCAGAAGGCCGTGAGCGAGGGCCGTAACAACGAGTTCAAGGGCTTTGATTTTCAGGATGTACCCGATCCCCAGGACCCTGCCACCTTTGAAAGATCAAAGCTGAACTGGAGTCAAGTGCAAATAGAAAACGTGATGCTTGACTGGTATTCCGCACTGCTCACTTTGCGCAAAGAGTATGGGACCGGCTCTGCCCACTCCTGCAAAGCAGAGCTACACGATGGCATTCTTGCTATGGCCGTTCCCGCGGAGCAGCCAGCATTGAAAGTGGCGGTGCGCATTCAGGGAGGCGCACCTCTGCCACACCCAGGCGGAGGATGGGAGGAGGCGCTTGCAAATGAGGCCGATGGCATGGCAGTCGCCGTCTATGTGCGCTCAACTGAGTCAGTACGACTCAGTTGAACAATTCACCCACCAGCCAGCTCGGTGGCGATCACCGTTATCAGTGATAAGGTCCGCAGATGCTGCGCGCTATCGAATTCCTACCTGTCCTTTCGCTGAATCAATCAGTTTCTTCGAGTCATAGCCGGTCCCATCCTTGAAAACCAACTCTACGTTCTCGATGTCTTGAATGTTGGCTGAAGGATCACCTTTCACAATCACAATGTCTGCTTGTTTGCCGGCGGACAACGAGCCAATGTGATCCTGCTCACCCAGAAATTGAGCGCCATTCAAGCTGGCGATCTTAATAGCCTCCACGGGAGTAAAGCCGGCCTCCACCAGCAACTCGACTTCGCGCCAGTCCCCGAAACCCGCTATGGTGCCGCCAATGCCCGTGGGATCCAGGCCGGCGAGAAGGAGGCCACCGGCCTTCACGAATTCGTGCTCGAATTGCATCTCCTTCTGAAACATGACGGGGCGAGGCGAATCCTTGGCCTGGGTAACTCGGGTCCGGTTTACCTGGTAGGCCCTGCGAGCATCGTCTGAAAGCATGTCAAGAACTTTTTGAGGTTCATCTGGGCGAGTGGGCACGCCTTGTTCAAAAACCGGCAGAGTCGAGGTCACGGCGACGTGATGGGAAACCAGCGTTCGGATCGTAGTTTGGATTGGTTCGCTATCGATATCGAGCTTGGCCGCGCTCCGAGCCGCTTCGGTTGCGTCCGGGCATGTGTCCGGCTTCTTCTCCGGAAAAAATTCGGTATCGACTTCGAGGCCGTGTTCCAGGTTATCAATGCCAAGCTCGGCTGCTTCGCGAAAGCCAATCGAGCAGAGGTGGCCCGTGACCTTCAACCGTCGGGCGTGGGCGGCATCAACTGCCGCCTTGAGCTCAGCGCGCGTGATGAACATGTAAGCCTTGAATGAACCTGCGCCTTCGTCCGCCCAGTAGTTCACTGTCTTGCGCGCATCCTCAGGGCCATCAAGCTGATGGAGTTGCGAGATGAAAGTTCCTGCCCCTTCGAGGTAAGGTCCGGTGACGTTGATCTTGGGCCCCGGAGTCTTTCCCGAGTCAATCGCCTTCTTGACCTCAAAGTCAACATAGGGCTCGAGGTTTCCGGCGGTGCGAATCGTAGTTACGCCCGCCGCCAGATACAGCCGGGGAAAGCTGAAAGGCATGTCGTGATACAGCCTGCCAGCCGCGGGATAGAAAAGATGATCATGCATTCCTACCAGTCCCGGGAGGGCAGAATAACCGGTGAAGTCCATGCGGTTGGCGCCATCCGGAATCGTTACCTTGCCGGCGTTTCCGATTGCCACGATCTTGCCACCTGAGAGCACAATGGTCTGGTCAGGTTTGGCAGGCGCTCCGGTCCCGTCGATCACTCGAACATGTTCCAGAGCTATCACAGGTGATTGGACCCGCACAAACTCTTTTACCTCAGGTGAGAGTTGCGGCTGTGCCGTACATAGGATCGAAAAGCACACGAGAAACAAGATAACTGCGAATTTGCTCATAAGTGAAACCTCAGAAGCAGGCAGGATAATGGCAGAG
Organism: Candidatus Angelobacter sp.; assembly: GCA_035294925.1. Classification (GTDB taxonomy): domain Bacteria; phylum Acidobacteriota; class Terriglobia; order Terriglobales; family Acidobacteriaceae; genus Angelobacter. Next base: position 10,081 of record DATGJZ010000105.1, read on the forward strand.
CTGCATATCGCGCAATAGTGCTAATGCGTCAGGGCCGATCAGTCAAATCAATGTCATCGGTGGCGTGGTTTCCGTTCAAAACTCGTGCTTACTCATGGATGCTAGAATGAGACTTACAGCCCATCTTCATGGATCGCGCACACATCCGCAACTTTGCGATTATCGCACACATTGATCATGGGAAATCCACGCTCTCCGATCGTCTGCTCGAACTCACCGGATCGCTTACACAGCGGGAGATGCATGAGCAGGTGCTGGATGCCATGGATTTGGAGCGGGAGCGTGGCATCACCATCAAGGCCCATGCTGTACGCATGAAGTATGTTTCTTCTTCAGACGGCCAGGAATATCAGCTCAATCTGATTGATACTCCCGGTCACGTTGATTTTTCTTACGAAGTTTCGCGCTCGCTTGCCTCCTGCGAAGGCGCTCTTCTGGTGGTGGACGCCTCCCAAGGCGTGGAGGCTCAGACGCTGGCCAATGCTTATCTCGCGATCAACAATGGCCTGGAGATTATTCCTGTCATCAACAAGATTGATCTACCCAGCGCAGACGTTCCCCGCGCCAAGGAGATGATCGAGCAGGCTGTTGGCCTGGATACCAAAGACGCCATGCTGGTAAGCGCCAAGACCGGACAAGGCGTCCCCGAAGTACTGGAAGCCATTGTCAAGCGATTACCTCCACCGAAGGGCAATCCCGCCTCGCGCCTGCAAGGTTTGATTTTTGATTCCTGGTTCGACCCCTACCGCGGCGTGATTGTTCTAACGAGAATTTTTCACGGCTCATTGCGCAAGCACGCCAGGATTCGACTTTGGTCCAACGGACAGACTTTTGAAGTTGAGACGCTGGGGGTTCTTACTCCAAAGCCCGTGGAGATTGAAGAACTGGTTGCGGGTGAGGTGGGGTTCATGATCGCCAATATCAAAAACGTTGCTGACACCAAGATAGGCGACACCATCACTGAGGAGGACAGGCCTGCGATTGAACCGCTGCCAGGATTTGAAGAGATCAAGCCGATGGTCTTCGCTGGGCTTTACACCGTGGATGCTCATGAGCATACAGCTCTGCGGGAGGCGTTGGAAAAACTCCGGCTCAACGATTCCTCCTTCTTTTTTGAGCCGGAGAGCTCAGCCGCGCTGGGATTCGGGTTCCGTTGTGGTTTTTTGGGACTGTTACATATGGAGATCATCCAGGAGCGCCTGGAGCGCGAATTCAACCTGGAATTGATTACCACCGCGCCCGGCGTGCGTTACAGAATCACCAAAACGGACGGAACGGTCTCAGACGTTGACAATCCCTCGCGCTGGCCCAGCCAGAGCGAAATTGCGAAAATTGAAGAGCCGGTGATTCTGGCGACGATCCTGACCAACGAAGAATACGTCGGCGGGATCCTCAAACTGGTGGAAGAGAAGCGCGGAAAGCAAAAAGGCTTTGAGTATGTGAGCGCGAACCGCGTGATGCTTACCTATGAACTTCCTCTGAATGAGATTGTGCTGGATTTTTATGACCGGCTGAAATCCATTTCGCGCGGCTATGCTTCCCTGGACTACCACCTGGCTGGTTACTGGGAGTCGCCCATGGTCAAGCTGGATATTCTTGTTGCCGGTGACCCGGTGGACGCGCTCTCCATCATCGTGCACCACGACTTCGCCTATGACCGGGGCCGGGCGCTGGCCGCAAAAATGAAGCAGTTAATTCCGCGCCAAATGTTTGAAGTGGCCATCCAGGCTTCTATTGGGGCAAAGATCATTGCCCGGGAAACCGTGCCCGCCATGCGCAAGAACGTTCTGGCCAAATGCTATGGGGGTGATATAAGCCGGAAACGCAAGCTTCTGGAGAAGCAAAAAGAGGGTAAAAAACGGATGAAGCGGATCGGCAGGGTGGACATTCCGCAGGAGGCTTTCCTGGCCGTTCTGAAGGTGGGCGAGAACTCTTAACCCTTCCAAACCAACAGGGTTGCTAGTGCCAAATGTGCAAATCCTTAATTTTGATTTGTCTGCTTTCGGTCCGTTGCTGCAAGATTTATTGTGCAAAATGTAACCTCAATAAGTGTATTAAAATCAGCCACTTACAGCCTGCAACTGTACTGATGCAAATCGCTGCAAGTGGCTGAAAATCGGGTTACAAAATTCACCCGGCCGGGAGGCTTTGCACAGGTTTTTCCACAGCTTTGTGGAAACTACTCATGGCCTTTGCCAAGTCAAAATCTATGGAAACTGACAGTAATAACGGTTTCCACCTCCACTGCTGTTCCGTTCAGCTTATAGGGACGGTAAGTCCACTGGGCCACCGCCTTCAGGGCGGCTTCTCTGAGCATGTCCGGCCCGCTGGTGACGCTGAGGCTTTGGATGGTCCCATCTTTGGCGATGATGGCGTGCAACTTGACGTCACCCTGTACCCCAGCGATTCTCGCGATTGCCGGATATTCGGGAACCACCTTGTTCAGGAGCATGGCTTCTAGAGAGCTCGAAACGATGATGCGCTTGGGCGGAGTGGGCTGCAAAACGGGGCGAGGATTCTCGAACAGGTTTGAGGGAGGCCCCTCTTTACCGCCAGCGATGCCGGGCTGCCATGGTTTCGATTCATCATTGCCCTTCGCCTTTAAACGCCAGTCAATGATTTGGGAACCGCTGGGCTGAACCGGGACGACTTCGACCTGGTGAAAAGCCGGGCCACCGCCTCCCGCTGAGGGCGGACTGGGCCGCGGATTCTCGGGAGCTTTGTATTGTGCCGGCGCCAGTACGGGCGTCCGGGGTGAAAGGGGGATGATGCCTGTTGACAGCAGCGGCAGCAGGACGAGAATGCTGGCTATGATCATCTGCAGGGTAAAGGCGGTTGCCATGGGCCAGGGACTGCGCCTGCGCATTGCTGGTGAGGATTCAAGCAGAGCTTCCTGAAACATAAATTCCCTCCGTGCAAGAACAGACACCGGCGGGGAGGGGCAAAGTTCCTGCTTTCACGAAAAGAAAATGGCCGCCCGAGGGGCGGCCATTGGAAATTTCTGGAACCCTTACGGTTTCTTCGGTGTCGTAACGCCGCTGCCCGGAGTGCGATTCGCGGCGGCGCCGGCGGGTTTGGGAGCGGGATTGGATGGCGCGGCTGAAACGGGAGCCTCAGTATTGTAGGCGTCAACAAGGTCCTTGGTGATGTTGGTTCCCTGGCTGGCCCAGAGCACCGGCGTCTGAGGGTTGGAGACATCCAGAATCACCGAGTAGCCGTTGTTCTTGGCGTATTTTTCCAGGACATTGAGCATCTTTCCGCCAATACGGTTGACGACTTCCTGCTCCGCCTGTTGAAACTCATTCTGCGCGTCTTCGTAATTGCGCTGGAGGAGCTTCTGCTTTCCTTCCAGGCTCTTTACCTGCCTGGCGCGCTCTTCCTCATTCAGCTTGTCACCTTTGGCCTGGAGATCCTTCTTAATGTTTTCGACCTCATCATTCTGGGTCTTCAGTTCGTTCTGCTTGGGGGCGAAGCGGGACTGCAGGGCGTCAAACTCCTTCTTGCCTTCATTGGTGGCGACGATGGCATCCTGAATGTTGACGATGCCGATCTTGGCACCCATGGGTGACGCCGCATTGCCGCCGGCGCCTCCAGCAGGCTGGCCGGAACCAGCCGCGGCCTGCCCGAGGGCGGATGCGGATAAAACGATGCTCAGCCCGAGGCCGAGAGCGCAAATATAGAACTTTGATTTGCGTAACATGGGATGGTGGACTCCTTCAATCTTTGTGCTATTTATTCGTCGCGACGCTTGGTCGACCGCTCGGATGCGGGAAATCAGTAAGAGAGGACGAATACTGTGATTATAGGTTGTGGTCTTCGGCACCGTCAAACTCCTTTAAAAAGTGGTACTGACCGTGAAGCGGAAAGTCTTCCTGGGCTCCTTGAGCAAAACATTCGGCGCAAATTGCGCGACGGCGTTCTGGAAGGTGAAGTCGCCTGCCCCACCCGGCGGAAACATGCTGCGCGTAATGGGGTTGGGAGAGAGCGCGCTGGTATTGAGGATCAGGGGGTTGTAAGCATAGTAAATGCGGAATGGCGCCTGCACGATTGGCAGCAACACCTGAAGCTCCAGGCCCGTGGACATGCGGGGGACAAAGTTTGTACCGGAAATGGTCTTGAGGTCGCCGTTAAAATTTATCAGGTTGCCTCCAGCGCATTGGAAGGCGGAAATCGCCGGACATCCGAAAACGGTGCTATTCAGCTGCGCAAGGGAGTTGGCATTTATTTTCAATTGTGACTGCAATAGAGCCATGTTCATGCCAAAGTCGGCAAAAGGCGCAAGGGCCACGGGCCCAATGATCTTGATCCGGTACTCGAGGTTGCTGTAAAAACTGGTGTCTCCTCCGGGGAAAGTCACGTTGGTGAGGGGCACGGGAGCGGTCACATTGCCCCGGCGGGGATTTGTGGGATCGATGGGGACAGGGCTGCCGTCAGGGTTGGTTACGGCAACGTTCTGCACGCTGGTGACGAACACATAGGGAGAGACGGTGCGGATATCAAAGCCGCGCAGATCGTTTTCTCCGCCCATATAGAACCGTTCATAGGGAGGGGCAACCTGTCCTCCCCATCCGCTGATAAAGCTGCCCTGAATGTGAATGCCCAGGGTGTTGCGATGATAGAGCGGCTTCCAGTGGGTGAAACTCAGCACGGGGCGGTAGAAGTTGACGTTACCGCCGGGGCCGGCGATGTCACTGGAAACAAAGAAGCTTGTGCCTTTGTAGGGACGGATAGGACTATCGATGGTGCTGAAGCCAAATACCGGCACAATTTTACTGGTAATAATGCCGGTGAGCGAGTTGGGACCGGAGATGCTGCGGAAGTTGATGGTCTGGAAAAAGATGGATGAAGCGGTGCTAAAGGTCTTAATGCTGGAATCGTCCCAGTTATACGTGATACCGACCCGCTTGAAGGTATGCAGCACATAATTCAGCGAACCGGTGAAGCCGGTGCTGGATTGGCTGAAGTTCTGGAGCTGGTCAAGAATATTCTGGGGAAGAGCGAGCTTTTGTCCGGCCAAAAGCTGTTCCTGCTGCACCTGGTTGTAATCGAACCTGCGGTTGTACACGGTGAACCCCAGTTGCAGCGGCCGGTCAAACACATAAGGTTCGGTGAACCCGAACATGATATCGCGCGAGAGGTCTCCAATGTTCCCGGAAATGGTCAAGGTCTCGCCCAAGCCGAGGAAATTGTTGGTCTGATAATTGAGCCCGATAAACGAACCAGCCAAGCCGCTGACTCCGCCGGTGAGGCCAATGCTGTTCTTGCCTTTCTCCTTAACTTTTACCAGGAGATCGACGGTGCCGTCCTTTTCGTTCAGCTTTCTCTCGGTGTCCTCTTCGGGTTTGAGGGCATCAAAGTAATTGAGCTGGTTCAGGCGGAGAACACTCAGGTCCCATAACCGGCTGTTGAATACCTGGCCTTCCTGCACCATCAACTCGCGCCGGATCACGCGGTCGCGGGTGGTGGTGTTGCCTTGAAATTCGATCCGCCGCACGAAAAAGGGCTTGCCTTCGTCCACGTCCACATTGAGCGTGAGCAAGCGGTGTTCATCGTCAATATCAGTCTCGGGGACGGCAGTAAAGTTGATATAGCCGATCTCGCCATAGGCCTTACGCAGGTTCTCAAGGCCCTTGGAGACTTTGCTGGTGTCAAAGGTATCGCCATCGGCGATGGGAAACAGCCTGCGCAGCAAGGCCGTGTTTAAGATGGCCTTGTTATTCTTGAAGACGATGGACTTGAGCTTGTATCTTTCACCTTCCTCAATGGGAACAGTGATGTCCATGGCCTTTCCACCTCCCTTGCGGAAGGGCGGAAGGGGTTTGAACCCGCCGGGCTTATCGCGAAGCTGGGTCTTGGGATCATCGACCACGACTTTGAAGTAACCGTGCTCCTGGTAAGCGGCGCGGACGCGCTCCGAATCCTCCTGCAGCTTGGAAGCGTCAAAGGTCTTGGCAAAGAGGCTTTCCAGGTAGATGGATTTTGGAATCCCGATGGGGTGCAGGTTCTTCATGGCGCGCAAGAGCTCGCGGTTCGAAACGTGCTTGTTCCCCTGGAAGCGGATCCTGCCTACCTTGATTTTGGGCCCTTCTTTGATATTGAAGGTGACTGCCACGGCAGCCGGAGGAATCTGCTGCACTTGAACTTTAATATCGGCGAACTGACGGCCGTGCTCGGAAAGCAGTTCCTGCAGCGCCACCCTGGCCTTGATTACTTTGGCCGGATCGTACGGACTTTCCAAGGAGAGGCCCAGCTTGATCTTCTTGAACCGCTCCAGAACGTCGCTCTGGGAGACTGAACTCAGCCCATGGTAATCAATGGTGCGGATGGTGGGTTTTTCCCGCACGTAAAAGATGATGCGCCAGCCCTTGGTAGATTCCTCGCGCTCCACGCGCACATCTTCAAAATAGCCTGTGCTCCACACCGAACGGAGATCGCGTTCCAGAGAAGCGTCGTCATAGATGTCGCCTGCACGGGTATAGACGTGGGCGAGAATGGTTTCTTTGGGGATTCTGCGGTTCCCCTTGACGTCAATTTCCTGGATGGGTTTCCCGGCTTGAGCGGGGGTAAATCCAGGCCGGGCGAGGCATGATAGAAAAAAACTCAAGATCAAGGCCAGACGGACACCGGAAATGCGCTTTGGGCTACTTTCCTTAAGAGACCGCAATACCATACCTCAGAAGATGTTTTGGGAAATCTTGATTATACGGAAGTCACTGCTGAAGCGCCACTTACAGGTGCCAACTGTGACTCCACTTTAACACATCTTAACGTTTTGAGCCGGGCCAGGAAATAGACTGCGGCGGAGACTATGACATGTCCGGGAAAAACGGGTACCGCCCTCGCCAGGAAATCCCGCAAACCGGGTCTTTATCGCGTCTTCCATGCCAGCACCGACACCCCACAACGTGGTAATGAGGCAGGAGAGCAGTTCCCTGCCTGCAAATAAATGCGGCGAACGTCTTTGTTTTTCAGGCTCTTCCGTAGCGGAAAACACTTAGTTCCGACCGAGACTTTACGGTGGAAGCCGCCTGAAAGAGAGTACTCCACCCCTAGAACGGAGCGATTGCGGAAACTTGCAGAAAAAATTATGTCGAATGGCAATTTGCAACGGCTAAGTCATGAAGGTCCGAAGAACAGCCTCCCGCTTTGCAGGAGCAGTCCGCCGATAAACCGCCCGGGCTATAGCTCCTAAGTTCGCTGTCCGAGTCCTCTGAGGCGAACCTACGGACTAACGAGAGAATGCATCATGGGCCGCGCACCTTTCGCCTTGCCCACTGGCAAGGCGACCACGGCCACGCCTCATTCAGGGTTGGCAGGATTCATAGCATGAGGAAACAGCCTGGGATCGGCAAGAGTAAAAAATTCAATCAGGAAGCTACAATCAGTCCCAGGAGAGAGCAAGTTGAGTTCCCAGCGCCGTCCGCTGCTTGATCATATTCGAGATTCGGGATTCGGGTGTCCCGAAACCCTGATCCATTGCTTTGTCGGTGGCTCAGAATTACACGGCGCAAGGGTCGGCGCCACAGATGACCTGGATATCTACGGCGTATTCGTGGAGGAACCAGAAGCCGCTCTGGGATTGGACGATCAGGAGCATTTCGTTTGGTCAACGGCGGGAGCGGAGCGGCGGAATGGCCCTGACGATGTCGACGTCACGCTCTATTCCCTTCGCAAATGGGCTTCTCTGGCGGCTAAAGGAAATCCAACCGCTCTACACTTTCTTTTTGCGAGGTCGGAAGAGGTAAGAAGCGCGACATGGGACCTCATCGTTTCCAACCGCGCCCTCTTCATGGCCAAAAATTCCTCGGCGCAGTTCATCGGATTTGCTACGAACCAACGCCAGCGCATCACGGGAGAAAAAGGGCGAGGAGCCAAGGGCAAGAGACTGGAGTACGAATGCAAGTACGGGTATGACACAAAGGCGGCCATGCACACACTGCGTCTCTTGTATGAAGGCATCGAACTCATGGAATGCGCGCACATCACGCTCCCACGGCCCGAGAAGGAGTTGCTAATCGAAGTCCGATCGGGAGCATGGCCACTGGAAAAATTCATTCATCACGCGGAAGTGTTATCCGGCAAGCTTTCCGAAGCGGCCGCCAAAAGCAAACTACCGGAGTTGGCGGACCGGCGCGCAGTCTCGACGCTGATTGCCAAAGCGCACCTGCAGCATTGGTCCAGGGAGAAAATGCCCGCACAGATTGGTCTACTCGGGGAACGGATGTAAGCCGAAGCTGATCTAGCCATTCAGCAGTAATGGTCTTCGTCCTGAACCGTCGACTTGCATGGCAGGATAATTCATTAACGATCGAGCTACCCGGCTTGGTGTGTGAACACGCTGCGCGTGCACTCTCCTGTGCTTGACCTTTTAAATTCCATGAAATGGCAAACAACATCAGAGAACGGCGCCCCAATAATGGCCGGACTAAACTCCCGAACGGTAGTTTCGCAGATGTCTGGATCCAGCGTTTGGGTCCAAAATTCCGTACCTTTGTGCATCAGGTAGAGAGAAGGAGGGGTGACGCTTAGATTCCGCTCGAACTCCCAGGGAGTTTTGAAGCTTAGCCCCAGTGGCCGTTCTGCATCAATGAGGTGAAAGCCCAGCCCTATGGAAAGTCCTGGCGTGAGACGGTCCCTCAATCGTAAGGCTAATCGAAATGACTCGAACGCCCCATGCAACCATTTACTCTTCGGTTTCCAGCCGTCGTCAATCTCGTTCACGTGCAAATCGTCGTATCTTTCGACCCCTCCGTTACTGGAGTCTCTCGAATCCATTTCGCAATAACCGCTTCGGGCGTATTCATAACCATTCTATTTTGGAGTACTCCATCCATTTTGTTATAACCAACCCCTCTCAGCGTTAGTCAAGTCGTGGCTAGCGTGCTTCCAGGTTCCGTCTGAATTGAGAACACTGCCGTCGTTGAAGTGCACGTGATTCTGCTCATGGGGCCCGATGCCCTTGTCCACTCTGGCAACTGATTTAGGTGCCTGACCCCTCTCGACCTGCTCTTGCATCTGGTTCGAAGAGGTTTGCTTTTGTTGCTCCGGCTCGTCCGGCTGCTTTTTCTCTTGTCCCTGTTGATTCGGATCAGCGGGCGTTGACTGTGAACTGTGTGTGTTGGCGTTCGGGGGCGAGGGCGGCCCCAAGATGTTTCTGAGATGTACGTAGGCCGTCATGGCGAACAATGCGGTGTTGATAAAAATGTTAGCCAAAAGTCGAGCGTTCGCGTCGTCAGCCTCCTTTCTCTTGCAGGCAATCCAGCACTTAACAGCGCCAGGCTGCATGAAGTGTCCGTCCGGATCAAGCCGCGCAGTGGGAATACTTCTAACGTAACCGTATAAGTCAAGAGACTGCGGGTCGGTCAACTCCGCATACGGCACGGGCTTCGGCGCCTCTGACCAATCCGCGCTGACGAACCTGCCCAACCAATTCCCGTAGTACCGTGCCCCAAAGTAGTCGAGCCCGGTCTCAGCGTCCCGTTCTTTGCCGGTAAATTTGTAGTGATTGCCGTCATTGTTGGTGAATTGCAGTTCGCCGCCCCAGGGATAGTAGTCTTCGTCTTCGGTGATTGTTCCGCTGGAGTCGGTAACCACAGAAGCAGTTTCCAGGTGGTCGGAGAAGTAGTACGACACTGAGGTTGTGCTGCCAGAGAAGTCCTTGCGGGCTACGCGCTCACCATCGAAGACGTACTCCGACTTCGGCGAGCCTGTAAGATCGCTTTCACCCACGATTCCCGGAGACATGTACCAGTAAATGGTTCCGGTGGTGCCGTTGGATTTCTCCACGCGGTTTCCATCCGCGTTCCTTCGCCTTGGCAGCTCAGGACAGGCTACGGTGTAGGCGTAGCCGGCGGCGCCGGTGATGCGATTTTCCTGGTCAAAACCGACGTTCTGGCCGCGAGGTTCGCTGTGTCGAGAACCTGAAGCTCCAGTTGTTTTTTCCCGCGCTCATCGCTTATGAGCAGCATCTGAATCAGGCGTGTCTTAAGCAAACAAAGCCCTAGACACCAGTCACGGAGATCCTCGCGCGCGAACAGTAGCCGGAGAACACGCTCCCCACCATGCTCAAGTTTCTTCGTGGCTATCTGAAGTCTGAGATGTTTTTTCATCGGCCTGCCCCCTCTGGCCATCGCAGATGAAGATTCTGAATTACCCCGACCGTGTTTGGATCGAGCATTTCGAGATGGAGATGGGAGGTTCTGATCATAGCTGCTAAGCCCTGGATTCTTCCACCGGTGGGTCGTACCTAACTAACGGTCACCGTAAAAGGCGATTCATCTTCTGCACGTATTCCCGATCCCGTTCCGCCTGTGCCTTTGCCAGCTTGTCAAAAATACCAGGTTGGTTACTCAACACATCCCGGCCATATTGCTTGAAGACGCCGGCCAGGAATGTGAACCAACGTTCGACATCAGCTTCGGTATGGAGCGCAAGGTCAGCCGGAAGCGTTCCATACCTGACATCTCCGTACATGAACAGGAGGTCGTCTATCCAGAAGGGCTGCTCGGCGCTCGATTCAGCGCCGAACGAGCATGAGGAGTTATGTTTCTTGGCCCATTCTAGTTCAAGGAAGACCTCGCCCGAGGAGAAGCGAATCCCGATAGGCTCCTCCTTCACAATCGCAAATCCGTAATCGGTTTGCAGGAATCCGAAGTGTTTACGAATGATTCTCAAAATGCCAAGATGCCCGTCTTTTGCCGGTTGAAAAGTTTCGGCGAATCGTAAAGTTTGTTCTGCCATGCCGAATATTGCCGCATATCGCTGTTGATCCTCTGGAGACCGTTTTCGCAGCAGGTCTGTCAGCTGTCTCCAGAGTTCCCGTTCTTGGTGGATGCGGGCCGGGTAATTTACCCTGGTATTGCCTGCAAGAATATACCGGCCCAAGTGAAGCAAATCATCTGTCGCCTCAAACACATCATTTGCGAATGTGCCTAAAGAGCGTTGGCTCTCCAGTTCGGACAAATAGAATTCCAACTGACTGACCAATTTTCCGAGGGACTGCGTCATTCTTTGACCCTCACCGTGGCTTTGACTCCTGAGGAAGTTTCGTAATCAATATGCGGGTAGTTATGCGAGCTGACGCTGCCTTCCCCATGAGTCTCCCTCGCTCCGCACCACCTTGCCACCGCCCTCCTGGATCATTCGGGTGGCTTCCTCTCTTGTGGGAATCTTTCCGCTTAAACTCTCGTGGGTTCCGGTTTGCTTTAGCTGTTTCACAGCATCGGTGTATGGCTTTGATCCGTTCCACCCCCATTGCGTCATGAACGGAGCTTCTTCTGCAGCGCCTTCTGCTGCACCCTCTTCTGCTCCCGTCGTGCCTTCTGCTGCTCCTCCGGCGTCAAAGGCGAACATGAAGAATATCGCCTGACCTACAGGGTGATTTACGAAGTGGCCTATGGCGCGATCAGCGGGCGGAATCCATCCCCCTGCGCCGTTTGCTATCATCGCTGCCCCGGCGATAGAGTTATCCGGCACATATTCAACAGTCCCCGACTTGATGAAGCTGCCGTCGGGATTTAAGTAGTAGAGATTACCTCCGCCCCCGTCCCTGAGATTGTGATCTTTGAGAAACTGGTTCCAGTCACTGTCCTCCACCCCGACGCAGTTCTTGCCGCCGGTATCACAAACCGAACGCTTTCGACCGTCGGCGTCGCCACAAGATACTGGGTTGTTGCGAGTATACGAGTAGAGATTCCAACTCTGCGGGTTGGCTGCATTCTGGTCTGCGAATGGTGCATCGGGCGTCAAGAACCTGCCAGTCCAGTTGGCGTAGTAGCGAGCGCCGAAATTATCCAGGCTGGTCTCGCTGTCGCGTTCGTGGCCTCCAAACTTGTAGTGATTCGAGTCGCTGTTGACAGACTGCAGCTCACCGCCCCAGGGATAGTAGTCTTCGTCTTCTGTGATGGTTCCGGCTGAGTTGGTAATCACAGAAGCGGTCTTCAGGTGGTCGGAGAAGTAGTACGAAACTGGCGTTGTGGTGCCAGTGAAGTCTTTGCGGGCTACGCGCTCTCCCTTGAAGAACACATACTCCGACTTGAGATTCCCGCTCAGATCCGACTCAGCCACGATTCCCGGAGACATGTACCAGTAGATTGTACCCGTGCTGCCGTTGGATTTTTCGACCCGGTTGCCGTCCGCATTCCTTCGCCTTGGCAGCTCAGGACAGACTACCGTGTACGTATAACTAGCGGCGCCGGTGATGCGATTTTTCTGGTTGCAGGTGTGGTTCGTGCGATTGTTGTCGCGCATCATGTTGCCGGCGTCGTCGTAGCTAGGAAAGATGAAAGTCTTGCAAACGCAGTCCATCTTGCGCGAGCTGTTCACGGCCTAGTTCTCGGTCAAATGGAATATCGCAGTTTGCGATAAGGTGCTGTCGCAATCGTTCTGCATAAGAGTGGGCAAACCGTTCCTTTTCTCCCTTCGAACGACCGTGGTATCGGACTAGTAATTTCTCGTAACCGCAGACCTGTTCATCAGCGCCAAGCCGATTAGCGGGACGTTCGACCTTCTGAAGAAAGTCCACCCAGTGTCCCAATTCGTGGGGTAAAGTCCGGTAGAGTTGTGTTGCGCGACAGCTTTCTAGCGAGGGCTGAATGGTGTGATTTCTATCGTCGGGGTAGAGTTTGTGCCCGTCAGACTTGAGACGTTCCCATTCAGCCATGTTATCGAGAGACAAGGACTTGCCGAACTTGATGGGTTCGGTTGGATTCACTGCTTCGATGATGATTGCTGGCCCACGGTGCAGCACGACTCCACGCCTATTCACAAAATCCGCGGCGTAGGACAGCCTGCCCCATATTGAGGCCAGCATCTGTTCCTTTCGACGGGGCTGGCGGAGCAACACCGCCCCAGATGCTGAAGAATCAACAAGTTAACGTACAGTAACCTTGAAATGCGCGAAACCCGCATTTTTGCTACTTATCCCGCATGTTTTCAACTGGTTACTCTATAGTAACCGCAGGTTACTGCGCAGCAACCATCCTATGGGTGACGTGTCGCAGCGCCAACCAGATGCCGAAGGCAAGCTTGCATGTAGTACCAGACTCTTAGGGTCTGGAAGGCTGCCGGAAGCATCATGCTGGCATGATGTAGCAGATGCAAGAGCTGTACGGTGAAGGAGTAGC
>DATGJZ010000106.1:0-14536 GCA_035294925.1 Candidatus Angelobacter sp.
TCCGAGCGATGGAGACGCGCGCATTGCCAAGATGAAGGATGGGCGCACGCACTTGGCCCACAAGGCTGAGCACGCGGTGGATTTAGATACGGGTGCGGTGGTGGCGGTTACCTTGCAGGGTGCCGACCAGGGGGACACGACGACCCTGGATGAAACCTTGAGCGAGGCCGGCATGGCGGTGGCCGAGTTAGTGGGGCGAGAGGTGACACTGCGGCCCGAGGACAAGGCGAAGGTGAATGTGCCGGGGATCGAAGAGTTAGTGACCGACAGGGGGTATCACAGCAACGCGGCCGTGAAGCGGATGAAGGGATATGGGGTGCGAAGCTACATGCCGGAGAAGCAACAGAAGGGCCGACGGAGGTGGGCCGGCAAAGCCGCGGAACAACAGGCGGTCTATCAAAATCGGCGACGGGTGCAGGGTGAGTATGGCAAAAGCTTACTGAGAAAACGTGGCGAGTTGGTGGAACGCAGCTTTGCCCACTGCTACGAGACCGGAGGTATGAGACGCACTCATCTGCGTGGACACGAAAACATTTTGAAGCGCCAGCTGATTCATGTCGGAGCCTTTAACCTGAGCTTGATCTTGCGAGATGTTTTGGGCGCGGGAACACCACGGGAATGGAAGAACCGAGGTGGAATGCTATTTTTGCGTCTTTTTTTCTTCTTCTCCTGCGTGGAGGTTCCGAATCGTGGTTTGGAACCCAGAGCTCATGCTGCCGGGAATGTTTGTGCTCCCAATCATTCCTTTAGACCACATTGTCGGCTTCGCCCAATTTCAACACCTTTTACCACGGGCTGCTATCATCCGCTTCAGCAGAGCTTGCGTTTGGTTGGACACCAAGTCCAGCTTTATTCCGTTCCGGCGTGGACACCAATTGCGGATTCCCATCACCTAGTCCTAATAGAGGAATTCACCAACCAAGCGAAGGAAACGAAAGGCGGTGTAGCTCTAACATCCTTAAATTAAGAGCCACTGGATTTCGGACCCGCTACCTTGAGTTCGACTTTTGCGTTGCCGTACTGAATTGAGATGTCAATGAGATCAATTCCATTAGGAAAGAAGATGCGCGTCTTGTTCTCTGGCTCACCGCCCTGAAGCTGCTGCACTAATTCTCGTACGATCGCCACCGCAGCCTCTCGAGGCGATTCGTTGACTTCCTCATCGAGCTGCTTCGCAACCGTAAGTTGGGTTTGCAACCTCTTGGCAAAGTATTCAACCTTATCGCGATCATTAGCGGTCCACGCAAAGTTTAGCGTCTGACGTCTTCCGGGCGTTCCATCCAGACTTCCCCAATACGCTGTTGGATACTTACCCTTGGCAAGCGGACCAGAGACTACAACGGCTACATGGCCGTGCTTGCGCGGCGGATTGTGATCGGCGCCTTTCAATTCGGCGATCACGTATAGACCTGCATCAGCTTTGGCTTTAGCGCCGACACCGTCTCCGGGTTGGAGTCGCACCCAGTCCGCAGCATCCAGAAGGCGTTGCACAATTTTGTCTGCGTCATCACCAGGTTGGAAAAGTGTTACTCCAAGGTCCTGTGAAACTGCTTTGACAAACTTATTGCAGTCATCTTTGTTGGCTGGATACTCGTGCTCGCATATGTCAATAATCTTCTGGGGATCTGTTGAGGTTGCCATCAAGTCAGAAGCCAGAGAAAGACAGCCGATCATATCCAATGCGTTGTTAATCTTGGTTTCGTAGTTCGGATCGCCGCCGCCGTTATAGGCGACCGCTCCGGCCACCAAACGGGGACGGTCGAGGCTCTCACATTGATAGGTTGGATCTCCGACCGTAGTATTAATTTTGTGAATTAGAAAAGGAACTCCCCAGCAATAGCTCATGAGAGGGGGCCTGCCATTTGGCCGAAAGTTCGGATCGTTGTGACCTAATTTGGGGTCAGTCAGGTTCGAGAGCTGGGCGTCTGTGGGAAATCCAGGATCGGCGGCGGCCTTATCTGGTAGTTCGCATGCGTTGAGGTTTGGCTTTCCCGTTCCGCCAACAAAACGATCCTGTGGTTGGTTGCAGTCAGTGAGTTCCTTCCACCAGGAGTCGCCCGGATTACCGTCTTGCATGGGATCTACAGATGCTGAAGTGCCTGACCCTGTTCCATGCTGCGATTCCACCCATGACACTGCGCGGACGATACAAAGCAAACGTGCCAATTGACCAGAATCAAGCGGGTCGGTTCCCGATTGAAGGCGAATAAAGGCGTTCCAAAAATTCAATGCTGTTTGAGCCGTAGCAGAGACGTTATTCCATGCGCTTTGTTCGGCGGAACCATCCTCGATTCTGTGCGGCTGTTCGCTGCCCACTGGCATTGACTTGTCAGCATATCTCTTGGATGAGCTTCTGGATTTAGGCATCTGCTTCTCCTTCTTGAGACGATTGTGTTTAGTATTCCTACCACTCGTTTCTAACCTCCTTGAGCTGACCTTCAAGGAAGATCTATCAATGTGGAAAACGACTTGCGACTTTCCTGGCCCGGGAATTCCTGTTCGCTGAGGAAAACTCTGTACTTGGCGACGTAAGCCGAATGCGGCGTCTGTAACTCTGTGGTCCATGTAGAAACACCGTTGGGATCCGGCGCGGTAAAGTGAAAGCTGATTGGCTTTTTAGGCTTGATCTCTCTCCACCCCGTGTCCTTGCCGAGAGCGTACCAACGCTTTTGGAGTTTGAGCTGGAAGGGACTTGCTGAAGAGTCATTGGCAAACGCTCCGGAGATGGTGATGATGTAATTCGAACCATTATGTTTTTGAATTGACACCCAGCGATCGGGAGAAATCTGCATGAACTCGGCAAACACCACCTGCGAAGAGCGAGCCTCGCCAGGGCCGGCGAGAGCGTCCGGCTGCCAGCGGACCAACGCCAGACGGACGAACGGCGCATTAGCATGCTGAGTATTGATGGGGATATCGGAATACCAGAGCTGGCGCTCGTCAGAGTAATGGATGGTGCATGGCTTGATACGTGCGAGATCGCCTTCAGCAAGTGTGCACTCCACAATGTCAGACCCGGCCTCGCACAGATTGACCTCAGAGAGTTCGTTGTGGAGGATGGGTGTGGTGATCGGGCGCGCTGGATCCGCTCCCCAACGCGAAACAAGATTCTGGTTAGCGGGGTCAACGCCGGACGATGGGTGGAAAAGCACAACGCCGATAGTCTCCCGATTTCCGGACAGCAGAAAGGGACGTTCCATGTATGCGCGGAGGACAACCGTGCGGCCGGAATACCAGGTCTTTGTTTTCTTATCGTAGGTGTCGTCCCAGATAAATGCCGGAATGATGTAGAGGACAGACGGCGCAAGAGGACGGACGGAACTCAATACCGTGCGATCTACCTGGTTCTTGCCTTCACGTTGGTAGTCCGGACTATCGGAAGTCTTGGCGTCACCGGCGCCCGGATAATATTCACGGAAATTTGTGGAGGCAACCAGTTTGTAGGTCACATCATGTGCACGTGTATCCAGAAAACGCTCAAGGAGATGGTCCTTGAGCGTCCGCAAGCGCATCGGCGGGTTAGGCGGCTCTGGCTTGAAGTCTCCCGCAGTCACCACGAAGGCAACTTCGCGATGGTGGACGTCGATGGGTCCCGGCTTGGTCAGGTCGTCGACCCGGTCACACCACTCGGCATAACAGGTGATTTTCCCGGTACTCAGCCAGTGCGCCAGTAATTGTCCCGTGACGTTGGCTTCGGCCTTGCTAGGGTCCCGCGTTACCTGAAGGCTTCCGTCGCTACCGGCAGGCGCAAAATCTGGAGGCTCCAGTGGCCGCTTGACCGCGTGAACCAAAGTCATGGTGCGCTGCGGGGTCACGAGGTCCAGATTGCCGTCTACAAAGATATCCGGTGATGCAAATGGGTTGCCGCGAATATTTGAAATGATAGATTCCCCAAGAGACTGCGCGGTAGTTCCGGCGAGTCCCCCCACCAATTGCCCCAGAACCTCCGGATGCTGCCGGTGAAACTGAGCCAGATGAAACAAATGGACCCGACGATCGGCAAAATCCACTTCCTTTGAAACGGCCGCAGTTTGGGACGAATTTGATCCTTTTGAGGTTCCCTTGACTGCAGCTGAGCTGATTCGGAGAACAACAGTGCGGGCTTCCGGAAGTTCAACCTCGAGGGTTGGCGCGAAGATCAAACCAATGTTTTCTCGCACAGGACCTTCGTCGTCCACGCTAATCTTCAAATCGCTGTGTGCGGACTTAGGGTTGAGACGTACACGGACTGGCAGGCGATCCGGCCACTCTTGATCCTTGCTAATACTCAGCCACCTTGGCTCGAAAGGCACCGACTGCGCCGGGTCGTCAGTGAGTTCGAAGATGTCAATGCGGACGTAGTTTGCCAGGGGATCCGGATAGTACGGATTCTTGACTGTGTTGTGCTCGATATTTCGAAGGAAGATCGGATCATTGTCTCCAGGATCATCTGGATTGATCGTGCCTTCGATCCAGTCTTCGTGTTTTGCGCATGCGACTGACGGGAAGGAACCATCCACCAATAACTGCTGGTGGCCGAAAGCGGCATCCGGCAATTTGTCGCTCTTGAGTATTCCGCTGAGTTCGGCCAGGCGCAAAGATTCGCGCGGAGGAATGAGCATTCGAGAAGAACTCTTGTCATTGTCTCGCGCTACCATGTGGTCTATGTGGGTTCCAGGCTCGCCGGTCCGGTTGATCGGCTCGAGCAGCAGGAACTGCGGAGCACGGATGGGTTCGTGCCGGCTGAAAGGCGTTAAGGGACACGCAGTAAAGTTGTCGTACTTGAGATTCTCCGGATCCAATTCCGGCGGCGCGCCGTTACCAGCCAGGTCTACAATCCGGCAACGGACTTTGTAGTCGCCATTGAATCGGAGCGGGGGTAATTTGGTTCCTGGAAGCAACTCGTATTGCGGCCGGATGGCAAGGTGCTGGCTGTCAAAAGGATTGTTGCCTTTGCGCGCCTCGTCGGACTCCTGCTGATTCATGGCGGGAAAGTCCGGTTGGAGTACTGAGAGCGACCAGCCGGTCCAGGTGAAGACGGATTGGTGGATCTGCGTCTGCGTGCTGCTGGAGTCGCCCGGTTTTGCTGTCGGATCCACGGTGGACTGGGTGGCGCCGAAGGAGACAAAACCTTCGTCAGCGCTAAGCTCCATGGGAGTGGAAGGGCAGAATGAATCTACTTTGGTATCGGTTCGAGGTGTATAGACATCATAAGTCGATTTGCGTTGGCAGATCGAATAGAACTTCTGGTTGTAGAACACGTCAACGCGATAGCCCAGGATCACGTCTTCGGCAAAAAAGTCCTTTGGGGGAGCAGGCGTACCGCCTTCCGGTGTTGGCGGTACCTTACGGGCTGATTGTTCAAGCTGATCAAGACGGCCCTGATCGAACAGAGCTAACCCAACGGTACGCGGCGCGGGGGGAGGTAAGGCTGGGTTGGCAGTGGCTTGCGGCGTCATCACCATCGAGGCTGCCGGTGGGCTCTGTGGGACTAGTGGATTGATGGCCGTGACCGCAGAACTGGTGTACTCCTTTCCGCGCCTTGCATTGTTGATCTGGTCGGTAAGCTTCAGCCCCTGTCCATCAGCGTTTTCCTGAACCAGAGTGAACCGCGGAGTTCCATCGCTACTGTTCGTCTGCAGGTTCAACAGGCCGTTTTGAATAAGGTTCGCATCTTCCGGAGTCGCAAAAAAATCGTTTGCTCGGACGGTGCATTGGGTGAAGAGTGGAGACACTGCAAGTGCCCGTCCCAGATCGCCGGACGCGGGATTGATGGTTATGCAGCACTTTTCGGGCAGGCCCACTGGAGGGCTTACAACGAGGTCGTACACTAGGCCGAGCCTCCGCATGATGGCCGGATAGTTGTGCAGGAGGCCAAGAAGCTGATGGAAGTCCGGCCGCTTAATTGGACCGGGATCCACGACCGTCACAGTTCGACGATGAAAGAGCAGCATCTGCGTGTAATGAATGACACTCTCGATATCCGGGTAGTCTGTTAAGCGAATGATTTCCCCGTTGCCAGGCCAGTTCATGATTTGCTGCCATGCCGCAGTTATGGTCGGGTCAGGTGTTCCCGCTGGCCCCGCTGATTGCAAAGACAAGATATAAGCTGCGCAAAGCGATACGGCGGAAAGTTTCGCGTCACCATAGTCTTCAAGCTGTTGAATTGCATAGTTGGCGCGTTTCTGAATCAGGTCAGCGTTAGGCAGGGTGGAGACCAGGGCCAACCATTGCCGGATTACAGCGTCGCGGTCCTCAAACTTGACTGCCAGGTCGCTCTTATTGTCCGGATCGCTTTGGAACTCCGGATGAAGAAACAGCGGAGGCGGTACGGTCTGCTGCTGGAGTTGGGTGATCCCATCCACAAGGGTACTTTCTGGGTTTGCGAACAGCTGTCTATAGGCGTGGGCCAACTGGTAGAGCTCGTGACGGTAATGAAGTTTGGTGATCTTGTGAGATAGCCTCCAGGTTTTATGCAGATGGTTCGTCGCGGTACGCTTCTTCACCCCAGTGTCAGTTCCAAAAATTTCACGCCACAGCTTACCGTCAAAATCTGGCGGGCTGAGCGGATCGCGTTGTGCCGGAATAGGCGCGGAGATGGCTTGGCTGATGATGCTGTGGTCAGGGTTTAGAAAGGTTACAGTCCATTCCAGATCCTTGGCGGTGTCCGGCCAGGATGAAAACGGCTTTGAGAGCACGGTGTTGTCGTTCAACGAAGGAGTGAGCAGCAGGGAAAGGCGAAGGAATAGTTTACCCGAACTATCTTGCCCTCTCCCATTGGGAAGCGCAGTCAGAAAAAGCTGGTCGGTGGATTGCATGTTCTCTTCCTAGGCAAAAGCGTTGTAGTACTTGGCCCACTTCTCTGGATCGATAAAGAGTTCTCTCTTCGAGGCATCGGGACAAACCGTCCTGGTTTTTGGTTTCGGCCCCTGATCACCCCAGGCATTTGTTCCGAGGGCCATGGCGCTACTCTCTTCGGGAGAGACGAGAAATACTTCACTACTTTTATCCGCCGTTTCAAGCAGGGGGGTTTTTGGTTTTTGGTCGGAGCCGGCAAAGGTGTACTCCGCTTGCATGGTGAAAGTCTCGCTGAAGAAAGCGATGCTGACCGAGACGGAGAAGGTCGCGACACCTCGAACGCGATTGAGCTGCTTCTCGTAGCAGACTGCCACATATAGGTCCACATCCATGCTGATGATTCCAAAAATGTCCATGTGCCCATGGGCATGAACGAACCCGCAGATCTCCGCATCGTTCTTGGTGATGCGGAAATAAATGCCAGCAACCACAAAACCGCTTCCCTGCAATGGACCGATGCTGATCGCGGCACAAACTCCGAATTCGAGTGCCCCTTGCAGGAGTTGCACCCCATCAAGGCCGAGCTGAAGCTGCAGAAAGCCGCCGCCGCCGAAAATTCCGGAACTGATCAGGAAAGGATGCTGTTGGTCTGAGAGGCCAAATTCGCAGCGAACCGGTGTGCCGTCAAAGGGCAGAGCGACAGCCACCTCAATGGCAAGCTGCATGAGGTTGAAGGCACCCATGGTGATAGCTGAGATGGCAAAGCGGAAGCCAGCGCGGATGGACGCATCGGCAAGTTCGATGAACGGGCCGTTGGACGGATTGAGGAGGGCCGCCAGGTCTCGGACCCATTGCATTTGAGAACCGAACTCTACTGTATTCAGAGAGAGCCGGCAGTCCGGTTTGCTTCCGTTGTGTGACGTGAAGGTGAGCTTGTCGATGACCAGGATAATGAAAGGCTCGTCGCTGATAAGCTGAATGTTGAAATTTGTGAGAGTGGCTTCAATGTCGACGGCTACGGTGACGCCGTTCAGCTGCGCGTTCAGCCCAGCCTGCGCCGATGCCGTCACTTTAAATTCGGCGTTTTTCCTCAGCACAAATACGGGCTCAAAACTCTGAATGTCAGGGTTCCAGGTATAGCTCAGGTTCACGCTGGTTGGAATTGGAATGCCGGCGAGCAGCGTGGTCAAGAGTTGCTGCGCCTCCTGCTTGACCGTTTGCTCCAAGGCATCGAGCACAGCTGCGGGAAGAGTAGCAATCTTCTTGCGTACATCATTTTCCAACGCCACGAAAGCGTCCACCAACGTTTGGCCATTTCGCAAAAACTCTGAAGGCGTGATCTGCGCGGGATCGCAGAGATTGGTAAACGCAGTATCGATCGCTTTTATGTCATCGCCGAACTGGGAGACGATAATGGCGCCGAACATGGTACGGATAGGACGGTTTATGTTTTGCGCACCTTTTACCGTGTCCGTGAAGCTCGTCCAGACGGTCTGAACCTGACAGAGAGTCTGCTGCAACTGCAGCGCTAGCTTCTCAATCGGCTCGACAATGGCGAACAGATTGTTGAGGACGCGGTCGGCTGTTGCCTGAACATAGGCGATATAAGACAGTGCAACCGCAAGCGGCCGCTGGTAATCGAGGCTGAGGTTGTAGTGGAGGAGTTTCAGGCCGACATTCAGCGGGTCGTTCATGATTTGTGCGCGCACTGTAACAAGCTGGTGCAGAATGTCTACAGCTGAGGCTTTCAGCGGTTTGCCGGCATCGGCGTCTCCGGCGACAACCGCTATCTGTTGTTCGATTGCTGTGCCCACCTGCAGAAGTTGTGGGGAGACGGTGAGCTTGTCGGCGAGATCCGGTACAGCTTTTTTGATGTTATTGACGGCATTTGTTGCAGCGGCTGCAACAGGAGCGGAGAGGTCACTAGGCAGCGTCTCCTGAGCCAGAGACTGCAAGGCGCTCAGAGCGCGCAAAATCTGCGCCTGCATTTTCTGCAAGAGTTGCAACTGGCGATATAGGCTCTGCGCATCGGTAGGAACTGCTGCTCTATATGCCATGGCCTCCTTTATCGAAGCCTGCAACTGTCGAATGTTTTGGAGGATTTGTTGAGCCCTGGTCTGCTCATAGACCGAAGCCAGCTTGATACAGTCATCCTGCAGGGCGTCGACATCGGCCTGAAATGTGGAATAATCAACCGTGCCCCAGAGTTTCAAAAGGCCGTCACGGGCCGTACTGATTGCGGTTTCAAGCGGAGAGCCTGCGGTCGCCTTGCCGATCACGACTCCTAGAAAGCCGCCTTTTTGATAGATCTGCTGAAGATTGGCCGTGATAGTGTTGACATCGCCGGCAATGCGGGCAAATTGCTGCAGCGGAGGATTCGGGCCAGCGATTCCCTGGATCGATTGGCCGAGTTGGGTGACATTCCCGTTGAGACTCTGAACCAGCTTTCCCAGTTCAAGCAGATTGTTTAGATCCGGTGCCAGCACTGAAAGCAGATACTCAGCCTTCGTGATAGCATCCGTGAACTTATTGTCCAGGGCTGTCTGTAGCGCAGCCAACGCGGGAAGAACACTTTGCAGTTGCTTATCGAGCGCATCGCTAAGCATTTCGGAGAGATGTTTAAGGGCATCCTGGACCGTCTGGCTTAGTTTGCCAATTACATTTTGAGCGGCATCTGTGAGGACTTGAATGATCTCATCTTCAATCAATGGCAGTGGATTTTGCAGGGCCGCTTGGAGCGCTGTTGCATAGTCGATAATTCTGCTGATCCATTGGCTTTCAAGAAGGGCCTGCGTTAAGGCATCCCTGTTGCCCGCTTTGGCACTGACCAGCGCATCACGGGCGGCAAAGACCTGTTGCGCCTGTGAGGAAAGGTGACTGGCAAGCGGGTTGCTGGGCAGGCTCTGGAACTTGACAATTGCGTCTGTTGCGTCCGCGGTGAACTGCTCTGCCGCGTAGAGCGCTTTCTCCAGCATCTTTGGCGCTTTCTCGAGGTTGGACGCCAGGTCTGGCGCGAGCGGCGCGATGATGTCGCTTAGCTTAACTGCTCCCAGGAGTTTGGCGGAGGTAAGTCCACCGAAGAAATCGGCTGCATCGAACCTGCCGGAAGAAAATGTGCTGACAGAAAGTCTGGCACCGCCGTCGCTACTGCCGTTGACTTTGTTGGTTGTGCCGCCTACTGCCCCGGTCTTGCGCGAGAAACCCACGACCAGCGTGTCCGGGCTCGCTAGGCCTCCGGCCTTGTCGACATTGCCTTTCGCTCCAAAGGCCAGAGTCAACGTATCGTTTGCATCGTCTGTGCTCTTCTCCAGAATCACTTCGCCCGAGTTGGTGGCAGGGTTGAATCCATCCGCGAGGTATCCCGGATAAAAATTGAATTTCTTGGGCTCGTTGTCGCCGGTGACTCTTTTGATAGACGTAGCGATGATCCGCGCATAATCAACTGCTGGAAAGAAAAACGGAAGATCGTAATGATAGAGGTCGAGAGGAGAAGGTCCTTTACCATCTTTGCCTATAATCAGCACAGGAGCGGAAATGAAGTGAGTTGCGTCTTGCAGCATCAGATCGAGCTTGTACGATGTATTTCCCTCAACCGGGAACACCGAGCTGGATACGGTCAGCGCCGGATTCGGTGGCGGCTGCGGTGTGGTGACAGTAACAATGTAAGAACCGCTGTCGACCACGATCGTGTAGTTTCCCGAAGCATTGGACTGCTGCACAAAAGTAGTATTGGATATTGTTTCCGTGAACGTGAGAAAAGCATTGGGGGCAGTGTTGGTCAACTTGCCGGTAATGGTGGCGGTGAGAGGCACAGCCCGCCACTTGAGGACCGCCGTTTCGAAGTCAGTATCGCCAGTGTTAGCGCTAGCAGCAAAAGAGAACTTCGTTCCGCCAAAATTAGCCGAAATGTATGGGTCGTCTCCACTGGGGACGGGATCCACAGAACCGCGATTGTAAAAATACACGGCATCCTGGCTAGCGAAGTTCGGAGGAGTACCAAAACCATCCTGCTGGGCAACATCCGAGGCTACAAATAGCAGAGGCATGGAAGCCTCGGCTGAGTGAATGCCAGTGATATCGGTGAAGCGAAGCCGGAATTTAAAGATACTTCCTGGTGGTTCTGGAGGTGTGACCACACAGAGGGGCGGCGTGGACGACGGAACCATGGGCCAGAAGAGTGATTGGCTTTGCGACCTGGAACAGTCCCGCGGCCAGTGTTGCTTGCTGGGATCATTGAGGAATGGCGTAACCAAGGTTACCGGCTCTACACAG
This sequence comes from Candidatus Angelobacter sp., assembly GCA_035294925.1. Lineage (GTDB taxonomy): Bacteria > Acidobacteriota > Terriglobia > Terriglobales > Acidobacteriaceae > Angelobacter. The sequence continues at coordinate 11,050 of DATGJZ010000106.1, forward strand.
CTGAAATGGAACTCACGGCCGGCAAACGGATGGCCCAGGACAGGAAACTGTCGCCGTTCGTTTTTCACTACGATGTACATCAATTGATGAAGGATCGCAACCCAATTGCCCTTGGAGTTCTTGCGGAAGACGCGCTGTGTGACTTTGACTAGCGACGCGCGCAGCCCAAAGGGCGCAAGATAGCCCTTGTACACCACCTTCACATAGTGATCGCGGCCGAGTGTAGCCGTGTGTTTCCACATCTGGATGGTGAACTGGTGGTTCATGTCCACCTTGGCTGGATTCCACTCGCCAAAAGCTTGCAGATAACCTCCCATCGAGGTGAGCATCAGGCGCTCTACCTTCACCGGAGCAGGAGGTAGCAGAAATTTGGGGTCCGATGGAATGGACTGATTATCGTCGCAGAAATGCGCTTGTTGGGTGATTGCGTAATTTGACGTCAGGTGTACAAGTTCACAGCGGTCGCGGCCATCCAACGACATGCGAAAAATGTCTGTTTTGTTGTCGGGGTAGTGCGGAGGAAACTTTGGATCTTTGGGATTTGCTTCCGATGTACAACTCGGGAAGTCGACCGGTTGGAAATCTGGCGACCAGATAGCGCGAATAGTGCGGTCCGCAGTGTTGGCCTCATCGACTACAAGTCGCGCATTGTCATAATTGCCCGGCACAAGCTTCGGCAAAACACCCAGCCGCGTGTGCCATAGCTCCACAACCTTCTTCGGTGATTCTACCGCCTTGATCGAGTGGGCCCAGCGACCCAATTCGCTGGGCGAGAGGTTGAGACGATATGGCAGCTCGATGGAGGTATAAACGTAGGGTTCTGGCGAGACGATCTTTGGCAGCCTGGCCGTATTGTTCGTATCGACCTTACTCTGAGCAACGGGCGCGATTAGCGGCAACCAGTCGGTCCAGTTGAGCAAAGCGTCGATCTGGCACGGGATCGCGTAGTGACGCCGGGGTAACCCAAAGACCAGATGCGTGTCACCTGAGACTTTCGTTTGTGGCAGATCCTTGTCAGAGTCGTCGCCGGTGCTGTTCTGAAGATCCCCATCCAGGATCTTCTTTAAATCATCAATCGTCGGAGTCGGAGTAGTTGGTTTGTCGGCATAATCATCGCGCTCCACGGTGCCGATAGGAACGTCAAGCTCCCCTACTCCATCAGTGTGAAAGAAGGCTTCCTCAGCAACGTGCTGCGGAGGAAAGACTATACTCACACGTGACTCACCACTTTCATCCACATGCACGATGCGTGGGAAGGCACCGGTGACCAGCCGCATGTTCTCAAAATGGAATTGCAGGGAGAGCATGTCGCGTGGCCGATCAACACGTAAGGCATCTCCTTTTTGGAGATCGATATACAGTCTCCCATTGTGATCACGGGTGGGAACCAGATGCAGCCAGCCTGCAAATCGCTGGAATGGCGAGAAGAAATCTGCCCAGGTGAACCGTGCCGGACGGGGCACACCCAGCTTCAGGTTCATGCAGACATCATCGCTGGGGAAGCAGACTTCGCAGATGCCTGGACTGATTTGAGGCATGCCCGCAGATCCAGGGCCTTCATGCAGTTCAAAAAACGGCTCATCAACAGATTTCGCGAAGAGATAGCTGGCGTTATTGTCATGAGCCCAAGTTGGCTCGTCCTTCAGATCAGCGACCAGGGCGGAGTGGAATTCGTCTTCGAGGCTGAAGGCCATTCTGGGGTTTTGCAGTGGCATCGAAAAGGACTCACCGCAGTCGGTACATAGCACCCCACCAGGCTGGAAGTTAAGCGTTGTTTGATTGTCTGCGCTCTGCATTAGCAACGCGGAGCGCAAAATGCCAGCGTTGGTGTGAGATGCTTCCACCCTCAGTTCATCAAACAGCGGTTCATCTCGCTCGTGGTCAAGGGTCCATCCCGTTTCGTTTTGTCGGAAAAGGTCAACTTTCCACTTCTTATTGTTGCGCGGCACAACAATGGTTGTAGATCGCTCTGGAGGAACCCCGGAGAGCACCGTCGCGGAGTTCAGCAGAATTTCCAGGCCTGAAGATGGAAGTGATTGTGCCAAACCGCGAAGAGTGACTACGGACGATGCGGATATCTCGAATATCCAATCTGGTGTAAAACGCACGGATGGGAGAGATTGGAAAGTAACCGACAACTCGTCAAAAGGCGCAAACCGGAGTGTCTTCAGCGAGCCAACTGCGACAGTCCGGCCGAGGAGCCAGTTTAGCAACGGGGATGATGCTTCTATACCGCAATCCATCACAAGGCGCATCACCCATGCGCTGTTTTCCTTCACAAGTTTGCAAATGAAATCAGCCGGAAGATGCGTTCCGGGAAAAACGGCGTGGCGCAGGGATACAGCAATCCCCCGCGACTCACGCGCAACATCCACATGCGCTTGTTCGCCAAACACTGCCGGATCGATCGTCCAGCACCGTTTGTCTCCCACGCAAAAATGAAGCCGGTACCCATCTCGAACCAAATCAAAGCCTTCGCCACGAAAAAAGCGAGGTACCGCCCCAAATGCTGCGCCAGCTCCCGAAAGAGCAAGGAAGGAGCGCCGCGACAGGGGAAAGCCGGATGCAGCAGAAGACGTTTGAGTCGCTTTGCTTTTCGGGGTAAATGCGCGAAGCATCGCTAGGTTAAACCTGGAGATCGTCACATGGAGCTCCGGAAATTTGGTGAGGTAACGTTAGCAAAAGCTGCACAAACTACATTCCACGGCAAAGAAGAAGAGTGGGTTAGGGCGCGGATAAGGTAACGATTCATTGAGGAATCCTCCTTGGACCAATTGAAGGTTTCTCGCGTTCCCAATGAACGCAATTACAAATGGCTTTTTTGGACAGAATGGTCACAAAGAATACGACCAATCCACTACTTCGTCAAAACGAATTTGGCTTCAACCTTCCTTTTAATAGTAGGATTAGAAATTTCCAAGAAAGGTCCAGATGTATTGTTAGCAGCTTTAGCCGCCAGGAACTTTTCCGCGCACTTCGCAGGCAATCTCCGGTGTCTTTTTCCTCCGTCCGCCGTTGCACGTTGCGTTTCCATTTCCCCATTAAATCGGGATTGCTCGCAGGTGTCTGTGATCGAGCGATCAGAAAACAAAAGTTACATTTTTCTTGAATCGCATCAGCTCGCCTCGGAAAAAAGCAAATATCTCTCGCCAAATGAGAAGCTTAGCCTGAAATCGGACGCCGTTTGAGTTTTCTTGAATCGCATCGCGGACTGCCGGAAATCAAAATGCGATCAGAAAACAAAAGTTACATTTTTCTTGAATCGCATCAGCTTACCTCTAAACAATGTGAATAACTCCTGCCAAATGAGAAGCTTAAGCCGGAAATCGAACGTCGTTCGAGTTTTCTTAACCTTACTTTCGCAATAGCGCAGATTTTCCCGAAAATTGTGTTACCCAATTGTAGGTAAGCACTTTTTTATCAACACAGACGGTCCGAAAAACGCGTGTGGTGCCGACCTACCCCCTTGGCAACCTGCCGTAAGTCT
>DATGJZ010000107.1:0-62720 GCA_035294925.1 Candidatus Angelobacter sp.
CACTCTTGTCCAAATTAGCATTTCTCATCTGAAGGTGTGAGCCAAGAAAAAAAGGCCGAGGCTCTGATAAGTTTGTTTTGCGAAGACAAAACGAGTCAGAGGAGGCTCAGCCTTGAATAGAGTATGCAGCATTTTCTCCCAGATTCTCCAGCTTATTTCGCGAGCCGCTTTCGCCGAGGCGGTGCACAAACATAAAGCGGAACGGCATGCGCGTGGATTCAGCAGTTGGGGCCAGTTTGTGGCCATGTTGTTCTGCCAGTTGGGCGGAGCCAAATCTTTGCGCGAGGTGGTGGGTGGACTGGCGGCCAGCGAGGGCAAACTGCGCCATTTAGGGTTGCCGCAAGCGCCGACGCGCTCCACCCTGGCCTATGCCAACCAACATCGCCCCTGGCAGTTGTACCAGGAAGTGTTCCAGCAAGTTCTGGGGCAGTGCCAAAGCGTAGCTGCCACTCATCCGAGTGGGAAGCATAAGTTCCGTTTCAAGAACAAGCTGTTGAGTGTGGATGCCACGGTGATCGATCTGTGTGCTGAGACTTTCGATTGGGCACGGTTCCGCCGCACCAAGGGAGCGGTCAAACTGCATTTGCTCCTGGATCATAATGGTCATCTGCCGTGCTATGCCGTGATTACCGAAGGCAAGAAGCACGAATTGCCGGTGGCCCGACAGTGGTCGTATGAGCCCGGAACCATCTTGGTCTTTGACCGCGCTTACATTGACTACGACTGGTTTGCCGATCTTACCCAGCGCCAGGTGCACTTCGTGACCCGCATGAAAGAGAACACCGATTACGAGGTGGTGGAGGAGCGAGTTTTGCCCCAGCGGAAGGGGTTGCTGCGGGATCAGGTCATCTTTTTGTATAAGCAGGTCAAAACTAGCCCCGAGTGCTTCCTGCGGCGCATCGAGTACTACGACGAAGAGCACCAACGCACGCTGGTGTTTTTGACCAATCACCTGACCCTGTCCGCCGCGACGGTGGCCGAAATCTATAAGCAACGCTGGCAGATTGAGTTGTTCTTCAAGGCTTTGAAACAAAACTTGCGCATCAAGACGTTCGTGGGCACTTCAGCCAATGCCCTGAAAATCCAGATCTGGGCGGCGTTAATCGCTCTGTTGCTGATCAAGTATCTGCAATTGAAGGCCCGGTTTGGCTGGTCGCTGTCGAATCTGGTGGCCCTGTTGCGACAGCAGTTGTTCGTCTACCGCGATCTGTGGTCTTGGTTGGACCAACCTTTCCAGTCGCCCCCATCGGGCGAGCCGCCGGCAGAACCTCAGTTGGCACTGAGTTTGGCCGGTAGTCTGGCCCTGGATTTAGGACAGCAAACTTGATCTTGATTGCGTTCACCCCACGACTCGAATCCACTTAAGGAGAAATAATCTGGACAGCATCCCATAACCCTACACGAAACCTGGAGACCAACCTGCCCTCGCTCAAATAGCGCCTAGCATTCGTATGTCTTGCATTTTCAATCGCCCAGTACGTAGATCTTCAGTTGATTTGGACAGTAGTGTGACATTATCTCGTTGCAGCCTCTGGGCTCGACCAGCTGGCCGAATCTAAAGAGCAACCGAGACCGTAGTCCGTTGGATCTCCGAACCTTTGGCCCTGCTCCGAATGCAAAGCTTCTGGGCGTCGTTGCGTCCAATTCTCCGCCAATCGCCTCCGCACGAGCCTGCATCCCCGGTCAGAGATGAGGCAACTCAAGCGAGCAGCGCCTTCCTTTCGTTATCGGCGAATGGAATTGCTCAATTTCGGAACAAACCCCGGTTCTTGCATTGCAGGATTCCCACAGAGGAATGGAAATAATTAGAGAGCACCAACAATAGATTATTTTCTGTGATATTTAAATATAGGTTATTTTTCTGTAACAACAATCTATAGTGATATTCCCATTATGAAATATTAATAGTTCCATTATAGAAATAAAATAAAACTATTTCTCACTTCCATAGCTTCAAGCATCAGCAATCGTGATAGACTCCACGCCGCTGTCGCAGCTTAAGAACAGGCTGTCGAGGCGGGAGCGTTTCCATCCACGCTGTAAACCATAAAAAATCCAATCATGCCACCTAGGAGCAAACAATGCGAGCTTTCATGTGTCGTTGTCACAGAAGCAGAGCAGCTGCAAGACTTATTGTGTGTTTCACCATCGCCACGGCATGCCTCTTGTATGGCATCGCGGCGCAGGCCCAGGTCGATCCTGGCCCCAGACCGGGCGCACCTGGCGCAGGAGGTCCCGTCCCAACACTCAACCCTAATGAAGTTCGCTTCTGGGACGGCGGGCTCAGGCTGTTTGCGCAGACTGACTCCGTAAGGGGCGCCTTGCCGGGAGAGCCGGGATCAGGGCTTGGGCCGGCATTCAACGGCAATGGCTGCGGCGAATGTCACTCCCAGCCGGCCATCGGTGGGAGCAGCCCGGGCCCTGCCAGTCCGCAAAACCCCATTCCCAATCCCCAGGTGGCTCTGGCCACCCTCGATGGCGCAACCAACATGGTTCCCCCTTTTATCACTCCGGCTGGGCCCGTGCGAGCAGCACGATTCATTCTCACCAGCACCGGCACGCTGGATGGCGGCGTGCATAACTTGTACACCATCCAGGGCCGGGTTGACGCGCCAGGCTGCGTTCTTGCGCAACCGAATTTTGCGGCTGAGCTGGCCAATAACAATGTGATCTTCCGAATTCCAACTCCAACTTTCGGTCTGGGCTTCGTGGAGAACACGCCGGATCTGGCCCTGCAGGCCAACCTCGCCACCAACGCTGCATTGAAAGCGACTCTTGGTATCGCAGGCACTTTCAATACCAACGGCAATGACGGTACGATCACTCGTTTTGGCTGGAAGGCGCAGAACAAATCACTTTTGATTTTTTCCGGCGAAGCCGAGAACGTGGAACAGGGCGTCTCCAATGAATTGTTCCCCAATGAGCGGTCTGCCGTTGCGGGGTGCGTCTTCAACAGTACTCCGGAGGAAAGCACCAACATCATTGTACCGCCAGGGCCTGGGCCGGGTGACGACGCCAGTCAGATTTCCTCACTGGCCGTCAACTTCGGGACTTTCATGCGGCTGAATGCTGTGCCGCTGCCGGCCACGCCGTTCACCGCCTCTCAAGCGAATGGCCAGGCGCTATTCGGCACTACCACGTCTCCCAGCGTCGGTTGTGTGCTCTGTCACGCGGATACTCTTGTATCCGCGTCCTCGCCCTTCACTGGTATGAGTTCTGTTGCGTACCATCCCTACTCCGATTTCGCCCTTCACCACATGGGCTCCACGCTGGCCGACGGCGTTACCCAGGGCAATGCCGGCCCCGATGAATTCCGCACAGCGCCCCTTTGGGGAGTGGGCCAACGGCTGTATTTCATGCATGACGGCCGCACGAGCGATCTGCTGCAAGCCATCCACCTGCACTTCAGCCCCACCACAGATTGCGTTACTACCAGTATGTCTCAGGGTTTCAAGGTCAATGGCATTGCCAAGGCGCCCTCGGTCACTACCTCATTCTGTGGCTCGGAAGCCAACAATGTTGTAAATAATTTCTTTGCGCTGACGCCGGCTCAACAGCAGGACGTGCTCAATTTTCTGCGGGCGTTATAGTTTTCACGGGGCAGGCCTTCACCGGCCTGCCCTTGCGAATCAAAGGCACTTTAGAATTAAGATGCTTGGGTTGCTACAACCACTTTGACACCCTGCAAGTTGCGGGACGTTGAGGGTTGGTAGTAAGCACTTTCCCATCAGACAGGACGAGCGAGAGAGTAGTGCCTTTCCGCATAAATCAGCAGGTTCTTAATTGTCTCGACTTCAATCCCCAACTGTTTGGATATCTCGTCAACTGAAGCCCCGGACTCATATTTGGAGATAATGTCCTCGACCGGCAAATGCGTATCTTTTAGAAGTGGCCGGCCGCCGGCCCGCAGGGGATCAATTTCAACCAGTTCGCACTTTGACCAATTCAGCTTCATCTGTTTCTTTTTCTCGGCCAGTTGTTCGCCGGCGGCGATGAGCGCCAGGGTACGATCACGCAGCTTTTCCAACAGCCTGACTTTTTCGGTAAAGCTTAGTGCGGCCAGTTCCTCGCGTCCTTCTTTATTCACCCAGATACCTCCGTTGGAATTTCTCCCACTTAGGCATTAGTGCATGGTGCATGACGATGCTTTCCATCTTGTTGCGATCAATCGCGCCTTGTTCCAGGAATTGTAGAATTCTCGCATGGTCCTTCGGTCGCCCGGTTTGTAACGCAATGGCAGCCAGATGCTCCGCCGTCATCACCCATGTGCGGACGCCCTCGACCTCGGTCTGGACACCCGCGGCCACAGCTTCCGCTTCCAACGCATTGGCCGGCGGCAGGAACTGCACCGGCCATGTTCCGATGACGATGTGCTCACCCTTAGCCTTGTATTCTAACGCTGTCAGATATTTATAAATAGCCGACAGGTCCACGAGTGAACTGCCAGAACCACCGGGAAGCATCACAAAGATGTCCACATCCAGTGTGGCCGAAGGCTGCAAATACCATGTTGCCCCAACCGCACCGCCGATGGCGTATTTGCCAATGACGCCATCCGCCTGCATCTGGTTGATGATTCTCAGAGTCTCTTTCATTCCACCTCACCGGATGTTATGACAGATCTGCCAACTGCTATGTGCCAATCGCTCCCTTATATATCGCCATCCCTACCACCGCATCCACTCCCATCGCGTCCAGGGCCTGCACTTCATCCATTGATTTAATTCCACCGGCAACAATCAGCTGCCTTGCCGTAGTTTCGCGCAATCGGCGAGCGACCTCCAGCGGAAACCCGGTCATTGTGCCTTCCGTATCAATGTGCGTGTAGAGGAATGCACTGCAATACGGCTCCAGGATGCGAATCATCTCCAGGGGATCAATCACGGTGTGCTCTTTCCAGCCTTTGATTGCGACCCTTCCGCCGCGCGAATCGACCGCAAAGGTCAATGGTCCCGTTCCAAATCGTGAAGAGGCCTCTCGCGCCAGAGCAACATGAATCTCGCCATCTTTGAGCAGGGAAGAGCCAAAGATGACTCGCTGCGCTCCTATTCCCAAATCAAGCAGTTCACGAGCGCGCTCGATACTCCGTATGCCTCCGCCAACCTGGCATGGTAACTGCTTGCAGATCATGGCAAGGAGTTGATGATTGCCGCCATTGTCCATGGCTGCATCCAGGTCAATCAACTGCACCAGCGGGTATTCAGAGAAACGCTCGATCCAATAGCTGAAGTTCTCAAATTCCAGGGCCTTCTTCTCACCCTGCACCAGTTGGACGATCTTTCCGCCCATCAGGTCAATCGAAGGAATCAGCATGGCCACCTCATGGAAACTCCGGCAGCCAGCAGCGTCTGTTTGAGTTCTGCTACTGCATGGGTGCCAAAGTGAAAGATGGAAGCGGCCAAAGCGGCATCTGCCTTGCCTGCCGAAAATACCTCAACAAAATGTTGTGCGTTGCCGGCGCCGCCCGAGGCGATCACAGGAATCGAAACCGTTGCCGCCACCGCGGCGGTCAGTTCGCAATCAAATCCCATGCCGGTGCCGTCGCGATCCATGGAGGTAAGAAAAATTTCGCCGGCGCCGCGCTCTTCTGCTTCCCGCGCCCACTGGAGAACTTTCTTGCTGGTGAGTTTCCGCCCGCCTGCAACCCAGACCTGTGCCTCCTGGACGTTGCCAGCGCCACGCTTGCCATCTATGGCAACGATTACCGCCTGGGAGCCAAAACGGTTCGCAATCTCGCCGATCACCTCCGCATTGGCAACCGCCGCGGAGTTGATGCTGATCTTATCCGCTCCCGCGTCGAAAATGCTGGCCGCGTCTTGCAGGCTGCGGATACCGCCTCCCACAGTGAAAGGAATAAAGAGCTGCCGCGCAGTGCGACGGACCGTTTCCACCAATGTCTTTCGTTCGTCGGAAGTGGCAGTAATATCCAGCAAGACGATTTCATCCGCGCCCGCTTCCGCATGAATACGCGCCAGTTCAGCCGGATCACCGGCATCGCGCAATTGCTGGAACTGCACACCTTTGACCACTCGTCCTGCATCCACATCCAGGCAGGCGATAATCCGCTTGGTTAATTGCTCAGATGGCGTAGAAGTTTTCAAGGATCTTCAATCCCGTCTGTCCTGATTTTTCCGGATGAAATTGCACTGCAAAGATATTGGCGCGCTCCACTGCGGCGGAGAAACTGCCGCCATACTGTGTGGTGGCCACTGTGTCCCCAACTACCGGAGCGCGATAGGAATGGGTGTAGTAGACAAATGCGCCGGACAGTATTCCATGCAAAAGACGTGAGCCATCTCTCACCTCAATTCTGTTCCACCCCACGTGAGGTGATTTCACCTCTGTTGGAAAACGTGAGCATTGGCCGGCAAACAGCGCCGTTCCCCGGGTGTTCGGCGCTTCAGTGCTGCCTTCAAACAACCATTGCATGCCCACGCAAATCCCCAGGAACGGCGTGCCTCGCGCAATGGCCTGCAACACTGGCCCCCGCAAATTTACATTCAATGCCTCGCAGCGGCAGAAGTGGCCCACGCCTGGCACCACAATTTTTTCCGCCGCCGCAATGATCTTGTGGTCGGTGGTGACCTGAACCTGGGCTCCCACGTGCTCCAGCGCTTTTTTTACTGAACTGATGTTTCCCGCGCCGTAGTCCACAATGGCGATCATAGGAGTCCCTTGGTGCTGGGCAGCATTTGACGCAGACGGCGATCGCGCGAACACGCCACCCGCAAAGCCCGGGCAAATGCTTTGAACAGCGACTCGATCTTATGATGATTGGAGCGGCCATAGAGCACCCGGGCATGTACATTGGCGCGCGCGCCTCGGGCAAAACCTTCAAAAAAATCATGGACCAGTTCTGATTGCAGGTCGCCCACCAGCCGGGTTCGCACTCGAGTGTTCACTACGGAGGCGGCGCGTCCGCTAAAGTCCACTGCGGCCAGCCCGAGAGTTTCATCCATAGGCATGACAAAATAGCCGGCGCGCATGATGCCGCGTTTATCGCCCAGCGCGCTGTGAAACGCCTCGCCCAGCGCTATGCCCACATCTTCCACCGTGTGATGCTGGTCAACATCCAGGTCTCCTTTGGCCGTCAACTTCAGATCAAAGGCCCCATGCCGGGCAAAAAGTTCCAGCATGTGATCCAGGAACCGGATTCCGGTGGATACCTCATATTTACCGCGGCCTTCAACAACCAAAGAGAGTTGAATATCTGTCTCGGTAGTCGAGCGATGCAGCCTGGCTTTTCTCATTTCGCAACCTGCTGTACCACCGGCTTTTCGACCATGATTTCCTTGAGCACCGAAACCATTCTCTCTATCTCCGGCGGAGTGCCTATGCTGATGCGGATGCAACCCGGACAATCCGGACGATCGCGCAACGCGATTCCTCTTGCGGTCATCGTGTCCAAAACGCTCTGCCGTAACTCTCGAAAGTTCACCAAGAGAAAGTTTGTGAAGCTGGGCCAATACTTCAATCCCATTGCGTCCAATTGCTGCCCCAGCGATTCGCGCGTGGAACGCACCTGCTCCACGTAATTCGCCACGAATTGCCGGTCATCCAGTGCTTCCTTGAGGCACTCAATAGCAAAGGCGTTGACGTTGAAGGGCGCAATGATGCGACGCACAACGGACATCTGCTCCACGGCGCCAACCAGCGCGCCCAGCCGCATTCCTGCCAACCCGTAAGCCTTGGAAAAAGTTCGAGCAATGAAAAGATTGGGAATCTTGCCAATCTGGTCCATCATGGTCTGACCATAAAAATCAAAATACGCTTCGTCCAGCAGGACCGCCGCACTAGGCGCGGCCTGGAGCACGCGGAGAATGTCAGCACGATCGACCGCCAGGCCGGTAGGATTGTTGGGATTGGTAATCACGATCATCCGTGTGCGCGGCGTAATCGCCTGGAGTACCTTTTCCACGGAGAAGCTGAGATCCGCCGCCGTCGACACCCGAACAATTCTTGCGCCCGTACTTTGCGCAAAGACTTCATACATGGCGAAGGCCGGCACAATGATAATCAGTTCATCTTCAGAATCCAGATAAGCGCGGCACAGCAGGTCAATGCCTTCGTCCGCGCCATTCGTCAGCAGCAGTTCCTCAGCTTTCACGCCCAGAAAATCCGACAGCAGCTTCTCTCCGGACTCCCGGTCCGGATATAGAGCCAGCAGCTTTGCATCCAGGCTGCGTATTTTGGCCAGGACGCGCGGCGAGCATCCGGTAGTGCTCTCGTTCAAATCCAGGCGCAGATCGATTTCTGGACCGCACAACGGCGAATGATATACACGCATCTCTCTCACACATTGCCGCGCTTTAAGCACGCTCGCACCTCACACGTATGGATTCGGCATGGGCCTTAAGCCCTTCAGCTTCAGCCAGCGTTATGACGACGGGAGCAATCTGCTCCAGCCCTTCGCGGGAAAGCTGCTGAATGGAAATTGTCTTCAGGAAATCTGTCACACTCAGGCCTGCGCGAAAGCGGGCTGCGGCCCCCGTCGGCAGTACATGGTTGGGGCCAACTGCATAATCGCCTGCTGCCTGCGGTGAATGGTCGCCGACAAAAATCGACCCCGCGTTGCTGATGTGCGGCAGATCCTCCTCTTCCACCGTAATGTGCTCGGGGGCAATGCGGTTGGCAAATTCCATCGCCTGTTCACGCGAGCCGGCCACCAGGATAACTCCGTTTCGGGCCAGCGAAGCCTGCGCCGTCGCATTTCCCGCAGCAGCGTTATTGACCTCCCGGCTAACCGACTCCGCAAATCCCTTTAGACTTGTGATGAAAATTGGCAAAGCGTCGGGGTCGTGTTCTGCCTGCGCCACCAGATCAGCCGCGATATATCGTGGTTCGCCGTGATGGCCGACAATCACAACCTCCGTGGGCCCGGCAAGAAAATCGATTGCACAATCAAATGCCACCAGCTTCTTGGCCGCGGTGACAAACAGGTTGCCGGGGCCGACAATTTTGTTCACTCGTGGCATTGATTTTGTTCCATAAGCCAGTGCAGCAATCGCTTGCGCGCCGCCGATCCGATAGAACTCCTGCACTCCCAGGAAAAACGCAGTTGCCAAAGTCTCCGGGGCAGGCCGTGGAGAGGTCACACGTATTTCGCGCACGCCTGCCACTTGCGCGGGAATCACCGTCATCAGCATGGTGGAAGGCAGTGGATATCTGCCGCCCGGCACGTAACACCCCGCCGATTCCAGCGGACGCACCACCTGGCCGACTTCAATCCCTGGATAAGTTGACATTCGCCATTCTTGCGGCCGCTGGCATTCGCAGTAACGCCGAATGTTCTCCGCTGCCGTGGCCAACGCGCGCCGAAACTCCTCAGAAACAGAGTTCCATGCATTTTCCAGATCGGAGGGTGATGCGCGCAGCGGCTCTGCGCGTCCAAGTCCATCCCATTTTTCTGCATAGTGCCGCAGCGCGCGGTCTCCATTGACACGGACGTCCTGCACAATCCGTCGCACCCGCCCTTCCACTCGGGCCAGTCCCGCCGGACCGCGCTTTTCCAGCGTTCGCACCATAGTTTCTGCCCGTTTTCCGCTTAAGATGCGCATTACAGCACCACCTTGTTCAGCGGATACTCTACGATACCTTCGGCCTTTGCCGCTTTGAGTTGTGGCATGATCTTCCAGGCTGTAGTCTCTTCAATGATGGTATTCACCGCTACCCACTCGCCATCACTCAGTGCAGAGATAGTGGGCTTTTGCAGCGCCGGCAGCACGGCCAGCACGCCGGCCAGGTCATGCTTGCGAACGTTCAGCATCAGGCCGACTCGTCCTTGAGCATAGATTGCGCCACCCAGCATCAGACCAAGGTTCTCAATCTTCTGGCGCTTCCAGGTGTCGCCCCAGGAACTTTTGTTGGCGATGAGCTGGGTGTTGGATTCCAGCACCGTATCGATGATCCGCAGGCGATTGGCGCGCAGGGAACTGCCGGTTTCAGTAATCTCGACGATCGCATCCGCCAGGGTGGGCGGCTTAACTTCTGTAGCGCCCCAGGAGAATTCCACTTTGACAGGCACGTTACGACTGGAAAAATAATTCCTGGTCACGTTTACCAATTCTGTGGCTATGATCCTTCCTGCCAGGTCCTCAGCTTTCTGAAACTTTGAATCTTCCGGCGCCGCCAGCACCCAGCGCACCTTGCCCAGGCTTTGCTTGGCATAGATCAGTTCTGCGGCGGTTACTACATCCAGGCCGTTTTCAATCACCCAGTCTTTGCCGGTCAGGCCGCAATCCAGGGCGCCATGGTCTACATAGCGCGACATTTCCTGGGCCCGGATTAGCATGCACTCAATCTCCGGATCATCGGTGTTGGCAAAATACGAGCGGCTGCTGGTGTAGATATTCAGGCCTGCGCGCTTGAGCAGGGCAACGGTTGATTCCTGCAGACTGCCTTTCGGGATTCCCAAACGCAGCTTCATTGCGGTTTCTCCGCCAGTTTGATGGCCAAAGCCTCGGTGAAGCAGGATTTGGTTCCAGTGTGGCATACAACGCCGTCGCCTTCCACCTGCACCCGCAGCAGAACGGTATCCCGATCGCAGTCGGTGAACGCTGAAGTCACACGCAGGCGGTTGCCGGATGTTTCACCCTTGGTCCACAACTTTTGCCGTGTGCGCGAATAGAAGGTCACGTAGCCTGTCTCAACCGTCCTGGCAAAGGCTTCAGGGTTCATGAATCCCACCATCAGCACCTCGCCCGTCGTATCTTCTTGGACAATGGCCGGGGCCAAACCATCCATTTTCTCAAAGTCAATTTCCATATGGTCCTCAAGTCTTGAGCGCAAACGAAAAGCCCGCCGATTTTCGCCGGCGGGCCTCAAATCCTATGATTGCGCTGGATTATCCGCTACAGGCCTCCGCCGGCACGCTCGTCGCGTGATGATGGTGATGATGACGATGGATCAGCGAAGTCATGCGCTAAATGCTAGCGAATGGACTTGCGGAAGTCAACATGGAGGGTCTGCTTTTTTTTTGAGCCTTAGTGCAGGAAGCCGCGCACCCGGCGTCCCGCCAGAATTTCCTTAATTGCGCTCAGCAGTTCGTCAGGCGAGTCGGAAAGGATGAAGTCAACCCCCGGGATCTCGGGCGAATGAAAACACAATTCCAGAATAGGGAGCCCGGGAAACTGCTGGTTGATCACATTGGCTATCTGCCTCTTGTCCGACCCGCGAAAACCGTGCCCGATGACCGCAAGATCGAATTTTTCGTCCTTCGCAAGCGTCTCATCTTGTGGAGCATCGGCGAGCGAACAGACCTGGTAGCCTTCCTTCTGCAGGACGAGATGCCGGGTTGTGCGCAGAACCTCTGAGGGTGAGATGGAGAGGATTCGAGGCATGGAGATTGAGATATTTTGATTTAGACGACCGAATTATATGACACAGCAAGGGGGATAGGCACGGCCATTCGACAGCAAGGAAGCCCCAGCCCGTTTTTCAACAAAAATTTACAAGGACGCAGCAACGCTAGCATCGCCGAAATGAGTCAACTTCAAACCCTCGATTGGCTTCGATTAGACAAATACCTTAGAAGTTGCGCGATCCTTGAGCGGCGTGCGACGGAACACCGTATCCATCCTTTTGGGCCATTCTGTTGGACCATTCTGCCTTAATCGCAACCAGAACAGTACTCTTTCATCGCGAAATATGTGACGCCCTGATTCTCCGCGGATGGCGATCCATGTTATCGCGTGTCTGTCGACTTGTTATTTCCCGATTTGAATTTCACAAAGTGTTTTTCCTTGAAAACCTTAGATTAAGGCAGTATGTGTGATTTCTATCACATACTTCGCTCTGGCGCTGGGTGTAAGCTGATATCACTAGTACTTCGTTTCAGGTAGTTAAGGAGAAAAGATATGCGGGCAGTTGCTAAAGTGCGGCCCATTCCGCGCCGGGCCAAGATCCTGTATTTCCCATCACCTGCTTCAATTAAGGCCAAGGCTGTGCCAAGACGGTGGTCCATTACAAGATGGCCGATATTGCTGGTGCTAGGGATTCTCGTTTCGGTCATCGGCGAGGTCTGGTCTGCACACTGGTAGAGGCTTTCACTAACGCAGAAAGATGTTCGCGGGGTCTGAAGAGATAAGGTTTCGGCGGGGCTCCTCTTCCAGCATGGTTGAAACGGACCATTGAGGTTTGTCGTGCCGCATCGGATTCCCCCTTCCCTTAGGGAGGTTGTCCGCCGTGTCCGCCTTGAGGCTTCCCGTGCGGGTCCTTGGCTGTGATTAAATCATCTGGTGCTCACCGTAGCGCAAATGCGCCTCGAATTCCGGCCCATGCTGCGCCTCGCGCTCCCGCTAGCGCTGACTGAGTTGGCCTGGGTGGCGATGGGTCTGGTGGACACCATGGCGGTTGGGCGATTGCCGTACAGCGCTGAGGCGATTGGCGCTGTAAGCCTGGGAACTATTCTCTTCTACACGATTGGTATCTTTGGCAGTAGCATCATGCTCGGGCTGGACACTCTGGTCTCCCAGGCGTACGGCGCAGGCAAGTTGGAGGAGTGTCATCGCTCATTCTTCAACGCTTTGTACCTCGCGCTTGTGCTCGCTCCCGCATTGATGGTCCTGATTTTTGCAGGATTGCCCCTCCTGAATCATCTCGGCATCGACCCTCGCGTACTGGTGCATACGATTCCTTTTATAAGGGCCTTAACCTGGAGCACTCTTCCACTGGTCCTCTACTTTGTGTTTCGCCGGTATTTGCAGTCGATGGCGATCGTCAAGCCGGTAGTCTTTGCAGGAATCTCGGCCAATGTGGTGAACCTGGCGGGTAACTGGGCGCTCGTCTACGGTCACCTGGGCTTCCCGGCATTGGGAGTGGCCGGCAGCGGCTGGTCCACCTTTGTCTCTCGGGTTTACATGGTGACGGTGCTGGCCATCGCTGCTGTTTACTATGACCGCAAACGAGGGAGTGGACTTTGGAGCACATCCAGGTATCTGGAGATGGGTCGCATCCGCGAACTGTTCCGGCTGGGTCTTCCGGCGGCAACTCAGCTTCTACTGGAAATATCGGCCTTCAGCGTGACCACTGTATTGATTGCGCGCCTGGGCGCTCTGCCTCTCGCCGGGCACCAGATTGCTCTCAACGTAGCCAGTCTCACTTTCATGGTTCCCTTGGGAATCGGATCGGCCGCCGCTGTACGCGTGGGCCATTCCATTGGAGCGCGGGACGTGCAGGGAGCCGCCCGCGCGGGGTGGATGGCGCTGCTGTTTGGTGTAACTTTTATGTCTTGCGCGGCCCTGGCTCTCTTTCTCTTCCCGCAAGCGATTGCGCGCATTTACTCACCCCAGTCCGAAGTCATCCGCATGGGCGCTACTTTGCTGATGGTCGCGGCTGTATTCCAGTTGTTTGATGGATTGCAGGTCGTGGCTACTGGCGCCTTGCGCGGAGCAGGGAACACCCGTGCTCCCATGGTCGCTCATTTTCTTGGCTACTGGATCATCGGACTGCCGCTCGGCGCGCTGCTGGGATTCAAGTTCGGCCTGGGTGCAGCCGGTTTCTGGATTGGACTCTGTGTCGCTCTCATTTTCATTGGCAGCATCCTGCTGTTGGCCTGGCGCAGCCTGATGAACAGCATGGCGCATGACGCATCTGCGTTGCCGCTGGTGGCCGTTTCTGAACAGCAGATTTCTTAGCTTCGCGTCACAAATTCTTCGATTACCACGAGAGCCTATTTCTCTAAGAGCTCCGGCAACTGAGTCGCGTTACTAAAGTAACTTTGCAGATAGGCACTCAAGCGCGCAATATTAAAAATCGCTAATGTAGTTTTGCAGCGGAGTTATCTAGTTTCACACTTGTTTCTCCTGTAATTCTACGTTTTTCTTCGGCCTGATTTTCACGTTTGTACCTGAGTGCATGGTAGTTCATGGTACGAAGGTACAAGGACTTGAGTTAAATCATAAAGAAAGAGTACTAGGGTACTATTTGACTTCGGGAACTTGATTGCAGAGTTCCTGTTTTCACGAGGCTCAACAGACTATGACGAATATTTACGATGCAGTAAAAGAAAAAGAAAACCAGATTGCCATTTTCCAGGCACAAATTTCAGGACTCCAGGCCGAGATCGAGGCTCTGCGAGTTGCAGCCCGTATTCTGGAGGGCGGCAGCGTAGGCCCTTCGGAGCCCGGTCGTCCGGTGGCAGTGCAGTCATCCGCAAATGGCGGGGCTGACAAGAAAAGAGTTTGGCCGTAAATTCAGGTGGTTATCCGCCGTAAGCGTTGTTCCTGCCACATGGCTCTGAACTTCCCCCGGACGCGTATGGCAAAGTTGGTTCAAAACACCTGACTTTCGCCCGAGCCAGTTTAACGATTTGGAAAGACTAAGACTGAGGTGATGCGCCACGCAGTTTGCACTGTGTGGCGGCCATTACTTCCGGGAATATCCGCTCACGTTTGACGAGCGGCGAGAGTTTAGTGGAAGTACGTGTTTCAACCAGGCTCCGGCAGGCAAAAAACTAAATTGTTTTAGGGACGGCGCACCATGGCAACCCAAGCTTCGGACTCTATCAGGCAAAAATCGCGGACCAGCAGCGCGGACGATCTGGCAGTCGTTGTCCAGCGGGCACAGTCTTTCACCAATGCCTCCGGCGCGGCCATCGCGATCAGCGAAGGCAACTCGGACGAGATTGTCTGCCGGGCGCGCAGCGGCTCCAGTGCTCCGGATGTTGGCGCCGCCTTGCGTGTGGAAGGTTCATTTACCGGAATCTGCATCCAAACTGGCAGAGAGCTGCGTTGTGATGATGCCGAGACGGACACTCGCATGGATACCGCCGCCATTCGTGCGCTCGGCATCCGCTCCATGGTGGTTACTCCCATTCGCGATGATGGTAAAGTTGTGGGAGTGCTCGCGGTGTTTGCGCCTACACCCCATGCATTCACCATCACACATGTTGCTGTGCTCAAGACCATGGCGGACCAGATCTCCGTTCTCCTGCAAAAAGAGCGCAGGACGAAAGACGAACCCCATCAGATAGAAGCTCCAGCGCCGGTTCCAGTTCCAGTCGCCGTGGCCAAGCCGCCCGTCGCGGCAGTGCCGCTGCCTCCGCCCGTGGTCATCAAGCCTGCTAGTGCGCCACCGGTTGCTACCGGCGTAGCCTCAGCCCCGGCGCGATCAAGCAGCTCTAGCGCTCCGAAAATCGACCCCCGGCCCGTTGCCCTGGCAGCGGAAATCGCCCCTCCAGTGCCATTTCCCAAAAAGGAAGAGAAGCGCGAGTACCGGCCTGAGTCATCTTCAACGGCCAGGACCAGCTTTGGAACCCTCGATGCCGTGGCGGGTGAGCCGGAAAAGTCGTCTGCCAATAAGTTCATCTTGATGGGTGTGCTCGCGGCGGCTGTGCTCGTGGCCGGCCTCGCGTGGTTTTTCCTGAGAACGCACAAATCAAGCTCAACCGCGGCAACTCAGACCGTGCAGCCTACGCAGAATGCAGCGCCCGCGACGCCAGGCGCCGCAGCCGGTCCGTCGAATCCGGTTGTAACTCCAAGCGCCCCTGTTCCGGCCGCACCGGTAAGCAGCGCCGCTGTAGCGAATCCCAAGCCCGAGGTTTCGGAGAAGCCGGCTGCCAAGAAGAGTGACTCGAAAAAGGAACCGCAGGACAAAGAGCCCGCCCCGGCAACCGTGGCGCTTTCTAGTGCTCCGTCCAGGATCACTAAGACGACGCCCACCGACCAGTCGCCCGATGTATCGCCAACTCTTGCTGTAGGTGGTGGTTCTTCTTCAGGGCTTGCTTCTCTGGCTCGTCCGGTGAACACTGCAGCTCCCTCAATGGTGGCCCAATCTGATCTGGTTAACGCAAAGGCGATCCGAGCGGTCCCCGCAATGTATCCGGAGCTGGCGAAGGCACGCAGGATCAGCGGCACCGCGGTGGTCAAGGTGACGGTCGGAAAAGATGGCAAAGTCAGCAATCCAAGATTCATAAGCGGCCCCATGATTTTCCGCGACGCCGCTTTCGACGCAGTGAAGCAGTGGTTATTCAAACCGGCTGAGCTCAACGGCCAGGTGATCGAGCAGGAAACGGAAATCCGATTGAAGTTCAATCCGTAACATGAAGTATTTAGCCAACGGATGCAGTCGGCTGCTGGGTCTTGAATAAGGGATAGCCTGCTCCGTACAAAATCGGACATGGAAGTTCTGCGTGACCCAGTGTCCCTGCCCGGATACTTTCTAGAAAAGCCCAAGCCTTTCTGTGCTCCTACGGCTCGTTTTGATGGTGCGCTTCGTACAGATCGTGCCCGCCCAAGTTAATCCAGTCAAACATCTGTCCGTGCTCCTGCGCTTTTGGAGCATAAAAAATGCGCATGCCGCGCCGGCCGTCGGCAAATGTAAAAATCATTGTCTGACTTTGAATCGAATAAGTGCCTCGCTGGGTTCGTGGACGGTCATAGTAAGCATTGGGCACAAGCATCTGGTCCAGAACCTTGTGATCGATAAATGTGCCATCAGGGAAGAACTCCAGATACTGACCTGAGCCTGCAAGTCCCCAGTTGTATTTACCGGAGAACCTCTTTCCTGTGCAGCGGCACATGGGAACATAAACATCGAGTCCGGGGCTGGCGGAAGTTTCGTTTCGCTTGATGACCTGGCGGTCTTCGGCGTAGTCCTGCCAGAGTATATGGATCTGGTTGCCGTCCACCCGGTAGCGGCCCACCCAGCTCCGGTTGGTATTCGGATTGTTGCGATTTGCGGTGAAATCGAATCCGATCATGCCTTCGTCAGGAACATTCTTGACTACCCAACCGTCTGGACTGAAGAGCAGGGGCTTGGCTCCCACGCGGCCGCCAGCGCCCACGCTAAAACCCACATAAATTCCTTCCAGCGCTCCCGGCGGCAGCTTGTGCGGTGCTTCCTCAACAGGCGTTGAGTCAACGGCAGGGACCTTCGATCCGGGCAACGCATCCCCGAAACTCAGGCTGGCGAGAAACGTCTGCTGAAATACCTTCTGGTACGCGGAGAGCATCCCTCCCGGCGGCACATTGCTCATGAACATCACAGTTTGAACGCGTTCCCTGTACTGCGCGCCCATCACATAGACGCTCCATTGTTTTCCGCTTTGATCGCGAGCGATGGCGGTGGTGTAAAAAGCATCGTAGCCCTTTTTAGCGTGCAGGGGAGCCGTCTGGCCGCCTTGCAGAATCTGATAGGAGTTCCTGAAGCCTGTCCATAACTCGTTAAACGATTTGGCCAGATCACCGTCGAGGTTGTCAGCTGCCAATGCGATATACGTGGTTGTACCCCGAGGTGGCGCAGGAGCGTAGATGATGGTGGTGTCGCCTCTTTCCACAGGGTTCCACCCCGTGGGCATCTTGAAGAGAAAATTTCCTGCCTGCGTGTCTGGGGCAACATCCTGCGCCAACAGTGCGGGGAGCAGTCCGCCAAGAAAAAGAAGCAATACCCAAATGCGTTTCATTCGGAATTCCTTCTCCAACCGTGAAAACTTGAAATGCATTCTATACCAGCTCTGTGGCCCGACCTCTACTAAGCGGAATAAATAAGCTGAACAAACCGGTACTGAGGTCCCGACTTTTGCCTTTGGCCAGGCCGGGAGCTAGGAGCGTAACGGCTGCTTATGGTCAAAACCACTACTCTTCAGCCCGTGACCTTCGTAACCTGCCTGCATCAGCAAAGACGATACGGCGCCGGGAAATTGGATTAATATCAAGTTTCCCCTCCCCCCGGGTTCTTGGCCCCCAATGGTGCATTATGGAAGACGCTCGGGGAGCAACAACAACGGCTCCCACCACCGAACTCAGCCCTCGTACGGATCGCCTTGAGCTGCTCCAGCAGCTAAGCGGTGGATCCGTTGGTCTTGTCCACAAAGCCAGGAACCCTAAGTTGGATCGCACTCTGGCCTTGAGACAAATACAAGTTCCCGAATGGCTTGACGATGTTGATGAACTGATCAAGCGGATCCTGGCGGAAGCCCGGGCAGCGAGCGCGCTCGATCACCCGAATATCGCGCGGCTGTATACCGGCGGATATAAGGGATTCACCGTCTTCCTGACATCGGAATTTGTGGAAGGCACAAATATCCGGGAGTTTGTTGCAAGCCGCAATCTGGGGATTCCCGAGATCATCACCCTGGGCAAGCAGCTCTGTGCGGCACTGGATTATGCTCACCAGAAAAAGGTACTTCACTACGCTCTCACCCCGGCCAACCTCAAAGTGCTACCCAATGGAAATTTGAAAATTCTCGATTTCGGGTTGTTGCGGGACAAGAATTTGTATTCCCCCACGCCGGCCAAGCGCCTGGAGAGCGAGCATTATCTTTCTCCTGAGCAGCTTAAACACAAGCCGGTGACTGAGTCAGCGAATCTCTTCAGTGCGGCGACCATTCTCTACGAGTTGCTCACCACTCGGAATCCATTTGCCGGAAAACATCTGGGCGAAGTTGACCGGAATATCACGGAGATTGATCCCCATCCAGCTTCCCTTGCGCATGCGCGTGTTTCAGAGGCGATTTCCAAGGTGCTGATGAAGGCGCTGGCCAAGCACCCGCTGGCAAGATATCAAACTGGCGCGGATCTGGCCGCAGCTCTCGGAGAGGCGCTGAAAGCTGCTCCAGGCAAACCTATTGCCGCGGGAGCGCCATCCACGACTCCGGCCAAGCCGGCTCCTCCCGCTACTCCGCCGCCGAAACCGGCAAGTAATAGTTCCGGCGTGTCCGAGAAGTTCGTTTCCGCTGTTCCAAGCAATGTACAGCCTGCCTCGGCTGTGCCCAAGTCCTCCAGCAATGGAACGATTCAGCCGAATCCTGCGCCAAAACCGGCAGCTCCCTCCAAGCCGCCAAACACGGTGGTCCGCAGCGAGCCTGTGCCTGCTGCCCCGCCCAGCAAAATGCCGGTGCGGATGCTTGCCCAATGGAAGCTGGTCGGCGGAATAGTTGCTGCTCTGTTCGTTGTTTCTGCAGTGGCAATTTCTTTCAACCATCGCAGCAAAGTTTCCTCTGTAGCGCCTGAAACTACCGTGCAAACACCGGAACTGACCCAGGTGCAGGCGTCAGCACCTTCCGGGGAACCACAGACAGCAGATCCGAATCTAGCGATTGATGTTCGGGACTCACAACCAAGGGCAGGCAGACAAAGAATGGCCAAGGCGGGGCCAGCGCCCGCTACCGCAGCGGCGGTAAGCGACGGGCAGTTGGCCGTTTCCTCCGAACCTCAGGGCGCAACCATCACCATTGAAGGTCGAACTGCGGAGTCATGGAAAACACCTCAGACGGTCGGTTCACTTGCGCCCGCGGTCTATAGAGTTACGGTCAGCAAGTCTGGTTACGCCACAGAGACCCGCAATATTCAGGTGGTGAGCGGCAATCGCGCCTCGTTGGATGTAAAGCTCACGGCTCTCAGGGCGACTTTAACCGTGGGTGGCACGCCCGTCGGCGCCAGGATTGTGATTGATGGTAAGGAGACTGGAAAATTCTCTCCGGCGGAGTTCACCCTCGATCCGGCGGTCCATACAATCACCCTTCACAGAGAAGGATTCTTCGATAACACCGGCGAAGTCAAGCTCAGCGCCGGCCAGGCGATGAACTACTCACCCAGCATGGTGCCTGCGGGCCGTACGGATACCATCAAGGTGGTGGGCGGATTCAAGAAGATATTTGGTGGAGGTTCTTCCGCCGGAATGGCCCGCATGGAGATCAAGAGCGATCCCAAGGGAGCGCAAGTTTCCATCAACGGAAGTGTCCTGCCCAAGCCAACGCCGCTGGAAATTCAGGTTGAGCCGGGTAACTACGAGATCACGCTCCAGAAAGACGGCTACAAACCCGTTCACAAAACTGTGAACGCCCAGGCAAATGACAAGGTAAAGATCGACGAATTGCTGCCCCAGTAGCGGTTTGAAGCTGCCGAACTGCCAATCTACTTCTGTGGTGCTCCAGGAGCCTGAACCGCGAACTGCACCTCGCCCCCGTAATTACTTGCCACTTTCAAGGAACTCCCCTGGGACAGGGCAGCAGGTGGCGTCAGCGCATTCAAGGGATGACCAGTGCTGGCATCAACCAGATAGAACGTGAGCGAAGCGTCTTTCGAAAGAGACGACCACGACGGATCAGTGGAGAAATCAGGCAGTTCAGCAGAGAAAGATCCATCCGTTGCTACCGGTACCTTGGCCAGGAAGAACGGCGAAATGGCCCCCTGTCCGATATTGAAAAACTGCGGCGCCCAGCTGCACACATAGAGAATCTGTACCTGCAGGTCTTTCCCCTCAACTCCGGACATCGGAACTCTTCCTTGGAGCAGCGTAGTGGGAAGTTTCTGGCACTGGAATTCGCCTTGCCGGTCGCTGGACGCAAGATCGTCGACGCTGATGGTCACGAATTGACAGCCCGGAGCGTAGGCGATCGCTTTGAAGCTCGTGGCCGTCTTGCTCTCGTGCTCCGTCTTGATGACTATCTTGTTCTCAACTCCGCTCGCCGTTGAAGAAGCGAAAAATCCACCAAATTCACCACCCAGGAAATACCGCACTTGAACGTCTTTGGGCGAGGTGGGCGCTGAGACCACCAGGGTGAAAACCTTGTCGTTGACGCTGCCATCAGCAGCCAGGCAGGGAAGAAAACCTATGAGAATGATCAGAATTGCTAAAGACCGACGCACCAGCATTGTGGTACCTCCGAATTGATCAGCTGAAAACTCCGGGCGCCCTTTCAGCCGTGGTAAGGGGGACAGTAAGGCAAAGATACCTCGTTTACGGCTAGAATGGAAGTATCAACCTTAAGAAAAGAGAACATTTTTGCTGCCTGCCATCCGCAACATTGCCATAATCGCCCACGTAGATCACGGAAAGACCACCCTGGTGGATGCCATGCTCCGCCAAAGCGGAGCCTTCCGCGCCAATGAGTCGGTCATGGAGCGCGTCATGGATTCCAATGAGTTGGAACGTGAGCGAGGCATCACCATCCTGGCCAAGAACACCGCGATCTGGTATCACGACGTCAAGATCAATATTGTCGATACGCCTGGGCACAGCGATTTCGGCGGCGAAGTGGAACGCGCCCTGAAAATGGTCGATGGAGTCATGCTGCTGGTCGATGCCAGTGAGGGTCCTCTGCCACAAACTCGGTATGTGCTGAGCAAAGCTCTGGAAGCCGGCCTGCCGCCGGTCGTGGTGATCAATAAAATTGACCGGTCGGACGCCCGCCCGCAGGAAGTCTTGAACGAACTCTACGATCTCTTCATTGATTTGGATGCTCACGAAGATCAGCTTGATTTTCCCGTCCTCTATACCAACGCCAAAGCAGGTACTGCCTCCCAAAGCATTGCCCAGCCCGGACAGGACTTGCGTCCGCTCTTCGACGCCATCCTGGCCACCATTCCGCCGCCTGCGGGCGAGGCTGCCAATGCCTTGCAGATTCTGGTCGCCAATCTTGATTACAGCGATTATCTCGGACGCATGGCCATTGCCCGCGTCTTCAATGGGACCCTGAATAACGGCGACGAGGTAGCAATTGCCAAGCTGGATGGCTCTTTTCAGAAGATCAAGATCACCAAGCTATTCTCCTTCAGCGGTTTGAAGCGAACGGACATTGAGCGCACCGAACTGGGTGACATCGTGGCCATTGCCGGCGTTGAGGATATCGCCATTGGCGAAACCATCACCAGCATTGAGACGCCCGCGCCGCTCCCGCACATCGTCATAGATGAACCAACCATCGCCATGCAGTTCACGGTGAATACCTCTCCCTTTTCCGGACGTGAAGGCACGTACGTGACCTCCCGGAATCTTCGCGAACGTCTGCAGAAAGAGCTCCTGACCAACGTCTCCCTTCGCGTGCACGAGACAGACAGTACGGACTCCTTCAAAGTCCTGGGTCGGGGCGAGCTTCAGCTTTCCATCCTGATTGAAACCATGCGCCGGGAAGGCTACGAGTTAATGGTGGGCAAGCCGGAGATCGTGACCAAACAAGTCAGCGGCAAGCTCATGGAGCCGGTGGAAAAGCTGATGGTGGATATTCCCGAAAGCTTTGTCGGCGTGGTGATCGAAAAGCTGGGCTCCCGCAAAGGGCAGATCATCAAGATGCACAACCATGGTTCAGGCCGGGTGCGCATGGAATTCAGCATCCCCAGCCGCGGCATGATCGGTTTGCGCTCTGAGTTGCTTACCGATACCCGCGGCACGGTCATCATGAACTCACTCTTTGGTGGTTACACCGAATGGCTGGGCGAGATACCGCATCGCATGACCGGTGCCTTGGTGGCCGACCGGCCAGGAAGATCCACAGCCTACGCGCTATTCAATCTGCAGGAGCGCGGCGTCCTGTTTGTTGGCCCAGGCGTGGAGGTCTATGAGGGCATGGTAATCGGCGAGAATGCCCGCGAGGTTGACTTGGATGTGAACGTGGTCCGGGAAAAGAAGCTCACCAACATGCGCGCCTCCACTGCCGACGAAGCCATTCGTCTTGTGCCCTTCACCCTGCTCACGCTGGAGCAGGCCATTGAATTCGTCGCCGATGACGAGATGGTTGAGGTCACGCCCCATTCACTGCGCTTACGAAAGAAAATCCTGCAATCCAACCGCCGGCCCAAGAAGAACGCAGTTCCAGCGCTGACGGCGGATTAAAGGTTCTTCAAATCGCAAATCAGAAATCAAGAATCAAAAATCCCAAATCACTCCAGCTCTTTCCCCTTAGTCTCCGGTAACTGTGTCGCCATCAGAGCCGTGAGAAGGAACGATGCGGCGCACAGCCAGAATGCCCAGCTCAACCCCTTATGGTCTCCCACCCAGCCGATGGTGTAAGGCGCAATACAGCTGAGGGTGCGGGCGCCATTGTAGGTAAATCCCAGGGCGCGGGCGCGTACTTGAGTAGGAAAGATCTCGCTCCCGATGAGTCCCGATCCGGAGAAAAATCCGGTGCCAAAGAATGCCACCAGCGCGCCGAATACCAGAATCAACCAGGGAGAGCGGGCAGCGGAATAAACCGGAATCAGCAGGGCAGCGCATACCGTAAAAAGGATCAGGGAACGTCTCCGTCCAAGACGGTCCGCAATCCATCCATAGCAAAGATATCCGGGAAACATTCCCAGCAGATTCAGGGTCACGAGCAGCCACGTGGTGTTCATCATCCCCAGGCCGCGTCCGCCCTTCTCCACCGGCAACGTCAGATAAGGCGGCATCCAGCTAAACAGGCCCCACCAGGCGAACAACCCGAAAAGATTGAGCAGGAAGAGAAAGATGGCGCTTTTGCGCAGTCCCGGCGCGAACATTCCAGCAAACAGACCGTCGTCGTTGATCGTATCGGCCTGGCTGGCTCCTGCCAAAGCGCCTCGCTGTTTCCGCGCCTCTGACTTATCTCTTCGCTGCCTCCACATCTCAGATTCGGGAACACTGCTCCTGATCCACAGAGTCGCCAGAGCCGGCAGAATGCCGATAAAAAAGACCACTCGCCAGTTATTCCCAGTCCATTTCAGTACGTTTCCGGCCACCAGCGCGGCCGCCGCCAGGCCCCATGCCCACGAGCTTTGCACCAGCGCAATGGCCTTCGCGCGCAGGTGGGTCGGCCACGTTTCCGCTACCAGTGTCGCCCCGGTGTTCCATTCGCCGCCCATGCCCAGGCCCAGCACAAAACGGAAGAACACCAGAGTGACCATGGAGGTTGAAAGGCCGGAGCCAAGGGAACACACCGAGTAGGTAAGAATGCTGAGCATCAGGGCCTTTTTGCGCCCGATGCGGTCAGCGATGAATCCGAACAGGACCCCGCCAATGCCTGAAGCCAGCAGCATGAAGGTATTCGGCAAGCCGGTCAAAGACTTGCTCGTAACGCCCAGATCGGACATCACCCGCACGGCAATGTTGCTGTACAGCATCACATCGAAGCCATCCAGCCCCCAGCCCATTGCCGCCGCCAGCAGAGTACGCTTCTGGCCGGAGGTAATTTCAGACGCGCGGAACGTAGTGACAGTAGCCATGAGGGGGGATTCTATCAGCTTAGGGCAGTCCAGTAGCTTGGATAAAGGTGATTTGGGGTTTCTGGGATTTGTGATTTACGAGTTTTGATTTGTGATTTGCGAACCAGATGTCTGTCTTGCTGGACCGCTTTTGGTTTAGCTAAGGGCCAAAGGCCAAAGGCCAAAGGCCAAGAGCTAAAAGCCAAAAGCCACAGGCTCCAGCAACCCAAAATACCGCTTCGCCCGCGCCACATCTTTTCCAATCTGCTCTTTCAGCGCCTCTACAGAAGGAAATTTGATCTCCGGACGCCGCCACCGCAGAAATGAAATCTGAACCTCTGTCTGCGCCGTGACCTCCAGTGGATGAAAGTCCAGCAAATGTGTTTCTACCGCAAACAGCTCATCGCCGAACGTGGGACGTTTGCCCACGTTGGTCACCGAATTGAACGTCTCATCTCCAATGCGAGTGCGGGTGAAATAAACTCCGTCGCCGGGAAGAAGTTCATCATAGCGGCTCAGGTTGATGGTCGGTACGGTGTACTTGTGACCCAAACCCCGGCCCCGGCCCGGCGCGGCTGAGATGCTGAATACCCGCCCCAGAAGACGGCCGGCGCGGCTCACCTTGCCTTCCGCAATCAGTTCGCGAATGCGGCTGCTGGATGCCGGTTCGTTGCGAATCGTCATCACCGGGTAGGTTTTCACCGCAAAACCGAACTCGCGCCCAAAGTCCACCAGGCGCCGGGCATTGCCTTCACCTTTGTGGCCAAAGTGAAAATTCTCTCCTTCATGCACCTCTGTGGCGTGCAGCTTGCCGGCGAGTATATTTCGGGCAAAGTCGGACGGCGTGGTCATGGAAAAATCTCGCGTGAAGGGAATCACCAGCAGACCGTCTATCCCCTCTTGCGCCAGCAGCTTTTCCTTGACTGCCTGCGGGGTAATTAATCTGGGCGCGGCATCAGGCCGGA
The DNA here is from genome assembly GCA_035294925.1 of Candidatus Angelobacter sp. Taxonomy (GTDB): domain Bacteria; phylum Acidobacteriota; class Terriglobia; order Terriglobales; family Acidobacteriaceae; genus Angelobacter. The sequence continues at coordinate 24,842 of DATGJZ010000107.1, forward strand.
GGATCCGCAGCGGGTGGGGATCAAACGTAACCACCACCGCCTGGCTTCCGCCGGAACGGGCGCGCTCGATCACCTGCCGCAAGACGTGCCGGTGCCCCACGTGAACGCCGTCAAAGTTGCCCACGCTGACGATCGTCGGGCCAAAGCCGCTGGGGATTTCCTCAAGCGAGCGGAATATCCTCATGCGATCTCGAACTCCAGCTTCAACCCATCGTGGGCCAGGCGCACATGCTCCGGCAGCTCGCGGTTGGTCTCCTCATGCGGTAGATCATGCGAGATATGGGTAAAGAAGGCGCGCCGCGGCTGGAGTTCCTCCACCACGCGGAGCGAGTTGGCCACTGTGGAATGCGTCGGATGCGGCTTGTGGCGCAATGCGTCGAGGAAAAGAATGTCGAGCCCGTGCAGCCGTTCCATGGATTGCGGAGGTATCTCGCTGAAGTCCGTAAGGTAAGCGGCAGACCCAAAACGGAACCCGTGAATTTGCGCATCGCCGTGCAGCACCATGATCGGCTCAAAATTTGCGCCAAACAGCTCCAGGGAGCCATTGATGGGAACAATCTGCACCCGGGCAATGCCGCCGTATTTGTAGTCAGCTTCAAAAATGTAGCGGAAAATCCTTTGCAGTCCTTCGGCCGTCGCCGGATGCGCATACAGCGGAATCTTCTCCGGATTCCGAAAGCTCAGAGGGCGCACGTCATCCAGGCCCAGGATGTGATCGGCATGGGCGTGGGTATAAACGATTGCGTCCAGGCGGCTGATATGTTCGCGGATGGCCTGCTGGCGAAAGTCCGGCGTAGTGTCAATGAGCACGCAACGCTCCCCATACTCCAGCATGATGGAGGGACGCGTGCGGTAGTCGCGCGGGTCGGTTGAGGTACAAACGCGGCACCGGCAGCCGATGGTGGGCACGCCCATGGATGTGCCGCTGCCCAGCACCGTGAGTACAGCTTTCATTTCTTGATTCCAGGCATCGGCCCGGGAACTCCAGGGCCCCGGCCGGTCACGGCGCCGCTGGCGATGGCATTGGTGATTTCAATCCACGCCATGCGCAGCTCAAATAGAACATTTTGCAACAGGTGTTGTTCGCGTTCGCTCAGGTTTCCTTTGGTCTTTTCCTGAAGCAAGGTGAGGGAATCAATGGTCTGCCGCGCGCCCATAATGTCTACCGCCGGGGGCTCTCCTTCCTGGCGAAGCGCGCCCAGCTGAATCAATGCTGTCATGTAGAAGGACTCAACCAGTCGCTCAAAGGTCATCTCTACCGGAGGGCGTCCTTTTCCGGCAGCGGCAGCCTGGGTAAATAATTCATCCATCTTCTTGCTGGATGCCTTGTAGACGTCGTTTTGCTGTTGCTGCTCCTGGGCCGTAGGCGGAGGCGGCATCTCTTCTGTCGGCTCCGCTCCTGCTTCCGGCTCGGCATGCGGCGCAAGTTTTGATTCAGCCACGGGTGCAGACGGCGATTGAGCGGCCGGAGGCGCGGCGGTCGGCCTCTCTTCCTCTTCTGTTGGCGCCACGTCAGTGCGCAGTTCACCCTCCGGGGCAAATCTCCGGCGGTCGCTTACCGCGAATTCCTGTTGCTTTTTTTCAGACATATTTCCTCAGTTCCATTCAATTTGAAACGGCGGATCGGTAACCGTAGCCGTTACTGCGCCCAGAGTGAGCTTGGCTCCCGCCAATCCAGTCTCACGGCGGACGTAACCCAACCCCACCCTCTTGGCGCCGATCTGGGCCACGCTGGTAATCTCGGCTACCGCGCGGCCATTTTCTTCAAACTTCCCCGGTTGTGGTGCGGCCTCTGGAAACTCGAATCCAGTGAACTTGCGGTGGACCTGGCCGCGCGAACGAATGCGCTCCACAATCTCCTGGCCGATATAGCAACCCTTGGTAAAATTCAGCGCCTGCGCCTGCTCGGTCTCCTGGGGAAGATCGCGCTCGCGAATATCCTGGCCGTATTTGGGAATACCGCGCAGAATGCGCCAGAGTTCCAGCGCCTCTGTGCCCACCGGCTGAGCGCCAGCTTTGGCCAGCTTCTCCCATACCTCTTCCGTATGCTCATGTGCAGCCCAGATTTCATACCAGCCGGGCTTCTGCTCCGGCCCGCGCACAACGCTCAAGCCGGTTTTGCCGGCCACATGGCGAATCTCCAGCGGTTGCAGACCAGAGCCATCAATCACCGCGCTCGCCAATACCTGCGGGGCCGGCGGGCCGCACACTCCGATCGCGTTCAGCGTTTCACTGCAATCGGCCAGCTCTACCTTGTCCATGATGATGAAGCGTTTCAGGGTATTCATCACAGTTTCAAGCTGGGAGCGGTCTGTATCCAGGAGCAAGGATTCGCCCAGATTGTAGATGTACATGTCCCCCAGAATTCGCCCTTGAGGGTTCAGCACAAAACTGTAATTTCCACGGTTCGGCGGCAGGTCCTTGATAGTGTTGGTGACCATGCCATTCAGCCAGCGCACCCGGTCTTTGCCCGTAACCATGACCCTGGCCCGCCATCCCAGGTCAAAGACGCCGCAGCCGGAAACCAGCGCCCGCAGCTCGCTGCCAGGATCAGTAAACGCCGCCACACCTTCCGCCCCGTTGTACGAGCCCATGCGCGCCCCCGCCGAAGCCAGCCGTTGATAGAGTGCCGTCTGAGTCATGCCTGAACATTTGATTATAGCCAACGGCAAAGGACTCTTGGGCAGTGCTATGGGTCAGGCATTTCCAGAAGATCTCGGAACTGTCCTGCGGTGGACTTCCATGCCTTTATCAGTGGAGATCAGTCAAATCATTGTCATCAGCGGTAAGGTTTTGCTTTGCCCGTTCGTTACGGTGCGCTCTCATTCACCACTTTGTACCCTGCCGGGACGGCAAAGAGTGCGGGATCGGGACTTCGATTGATATTAGTAAGTCTCACTGTCTGGGTTCCGTATCTCGGATCAGTGCGGCGAATGAGCAAAGTCATCTCCAGTTCCTTGGAAAACCAGAACTCATTCACCACGTCAAAAGGCTGGTCATTTCCTACCGCTCCCGCGGGATAGGTGGTCGTGATGCGTCTTCCATGAGCTTCCACGCCTTCAATCATCTGGTCGCCTAAATTCTCGTTCTTGCTCGCGGGCGTCACGCTTGGCCTGGGCGTAGTTGGAGCCGAGGCTCTCACCTCCGAGACTCGCGCCAGATGTTGGTCCGGATACAAAACCGTGCGCGTCCTGGTGTCAGCATCATAAATGGATATAAAAGAGATCTTAGGCTCGCGCGTCTCCGTACCATTCACCAGCGTTCGTCCCTCGTTGTGCGTCCGCCCGTTGTGGTCCCGCCCAATGATATTCATTGTTTTGTGTGAAATGGTGGTTCCATCCGGCAAGGATTGGCTTGCTTCAATTTCCACTCTGGCCGAGAAAGGAGAATTCTTCGCGGTCGGAATCGACACGCCGTCAACCCACTCGTGAACACCGGCCTGCAACGGAAGAGCGGGCGAGCCAGCTTCATTGGATAGGGCTTGTCCATAGACCTGTGAGACCTGGGCAGCAAACATCAGGACCAACGAAATACCTGCCAGAATATGGCCGACTTTGGGACTGTTCATGCTATTTCCCTCCATGTTCAGGCAAATTCGCCAGTGCGACGCCGGAACCATAATGTTACTCCTTTGAACGCGCCAGTGCCCAAATCTTGCAAGCTCCGAACAGCCTTTGATTTCAAATTACCCAATTACCAACTTACCCAATTACCAACTTTTCATCTCGCCAATCCTGCCTTAATCGCAACGGAAACCCAGGTTCTCGTAATCGGTGGCACTAAAAACCCGGCGGTCTCTCTCCAACCACGCCAAAGCTCCGCTCCAGCGCCAACCCTGCACGCACCAGCGTGCCTTCTTCAAACAGCCGCCCAATCAAGGTCACGCCGTGCGGAACGCGGCGCGGAGTGGCAAACCGGGGAACCGGATTAGCCGGATCAGGCGCCCAGTCCGTCCGCGCCTCCGATACCTGGACAAATCCGGCGCGCAGCGTAAGCGAAGGATGGCCGGTAAAGTTGGTAATCGTCAGCATCTCGTCGCGCAGTGAGGGAACTAGAAGCAGGTCTACCTGCGAGAAGACGCGCGCCATCTCCATTGCCACCTTGCGTCGCAGCCGGTCGCTCTGCACAAAGTCTACGGCGGAAAGGAACCGCGACTGGCGGAAGATGTTGGGCCATGCGTCCGGTACCTGCGCCTTCAGTTGGTCCATCTGATGGCTGAGCGTGAGTTCTTCAAAAGCCGCTGCCCCTTCGGCAAACAGGATCACATCGAGCGAGTCATAGGGCCAGTCCGGAATGGAGACCTCCACCGGAACCATGCCCACCTTGCTCACCGTCTCCAGCGCAGCGCGCTCCACTTGGGTGGCGCTCTTGTCTTTCATCCATGCGGGAAAGTAGCCCACCCGCAGGCCTTTCACCGGCGCGCCGGCATCAAAGTCCAGCTTGCTGGGCACGCTGGAGAGATCGCCCGCGTCCGGACCGGATATGGCATGCAGTACCAGCATGGCATCTTCCACGCTGCGGGTCATGGGGCCAAGCTTGTCCAGCGACCAGCAAAGCGTCATCGCTCCGGTGCGCGGAACACGCCCGTAAGTGGGTCGCAGCCCCGTAATGCCGCAGCGCATGCTGGGCGAGACAATGCTGCCGCCTGTCTCGCTGCCAATAGCAAAGCCCACCAGGCCTGCAGCCGTAGCTGCGCCGGGCCCGGCGCTTGATCCGGACGCCCCTTCCTCCAGCAGCCACGGATTCATGGTCTGCCCGCCGAACCATATATCGTTGAGCGCCAGCGCGCCCAGGCTCAATTTCGCCACCAGCACGGCCCCGGCCTCATGCAGACGTCTCACCACGGCCGCATCCGCGGCAGGGATGCGGTTCCTGAAAGGCTCAGCTCCGTAAGTAGTGGGAATGCCCGCCGTATCCAGAAGGTCTTTGCCGCCCCACGGAATGCCGTGCAGCGGCCCGCGATACTTGCCCGCGGCAATCTCCTGATCGGCCTTTCTCGCCTGCTCGAGCGCCAGCTCGCTGGTAAGCGTGATAACGCACCGCAACTTGGGATCAAAGCGCTTCAACCGCGCCAGATAGAGTTGCGTCAGCCGCTCGGATGTCAGCTGGCGTTTTTCAATCCAGCGCGCCAGATGAGTCACCGGGGCAAAGGCAATGTCCTCGTCGCGCGAGGGAAGCGGCCCCGGATCGCCCTTGCTCCAGATAAATTGGTCGCGCTGCGGGCCGGCCTTCTCGCCCGGCAATACCGGGTTCCATTGCGAATAAGGAGCAATCGTGGACTCGAGTGCCAGCTTGCGTGGTCCTGTCCGGCGTTCGTACAACGGTGCAATCGCACTGCGCCAGTTGCCCGCCGCTTGCGCGCGCTCCGCTGCAGTCAGCTCCACCTGCATCAGCTTTTCTGCCTCGGCAAAAGTGGTGGGAGACACCTGCGGTCCAACCGGCGGCGCCGTACCGAACGCCGGAGGCTCTCCGGGTGGTGGTTCGGTGGCTTGCTGGGCCCGGGTGCGGGACGCAACTGCTGCTCCCAAAAGGGTAAGAGATGCCAGGAACTGCCTGCGCGATTTTGACATGATTTCTCCGCCGCAAATTATAAAGGCAGAGAACACGTTGCAGCGTAGAAGCCTCGGATAGAGATATCTCATCGACGGCAACAACGCGATCAAATGCTGCTGTCCTGCATCGCGCCACACTCTGGACTCGCAACCGCAAGCACTATTCCATGATGGAGTTTCTTGTTTTATTAGGTGATGAGCTATTGGCCTTTGGTTTGTTGTTCATCAGCGGTAATCGACGTAAATCAGCGGTAAAAAATCTTGCTGTTGCTTGTAGTTTTGCTAACTGCTAACTTGCTGAGTACTACTGCGTTCAAAATACCACCCACCCGCCAATAACGAGACCAGATAAAAAAACAGCGCCAGACCCAGGAACCACAGTGAGCTGCGGCTGGCGGCAAATCCCAGCGTGGGTGCTGCCATGAACTGCAGCCCGCTGAAGCGCAGATCGCCGCTCGCAAATCGCCAGCGTCGCAGCGGCAGCCGCAGCGCCAGGGATGGATGCCGCCCCAGCGCGATCACCGTCAATCCAAAAGTCATCCCGGCGATCATGCCGGAACCGGTCGGCAACGTCAGGATAAAGAGGACCGAGAGGAAAGCAATGTCCTTGGCCAACAGGATCTCCCATCCGCGCAGGGGCAACAATCTGTAACGCGTCATTCCTGAAACGGAATCCAGTCCAAAGGAGCACTGCGTGTAGGTGCTGAGCGCCAGAGCCACCATCATGGCCAGCGGAGGATATGCCGCGCTGTCAGGGTGCTCCTTAAAGAAGCGGTAGGCGATCGCTCCAACGCTGAACAGCAACGCCGCATAGAAATCCAATATGCTGAGTATCTGCCGGATGTTGTGACGAATCAGGCCGCCAAGTCGTCCCGGAACTTGGGGTAGATGCCGCTGAGGATGGAACTGAGGAACCCGCCTTGCGAGTCGCGTGCCCAGTGTTGCCAATACCTGGGCTGCCGCTGCAACCAGGAGAAACAGCCCGGCAAGCATGAATCGACGTGTTGCGAGCAACACCAGCAGAGCCAGCCACAGCAGTGGGCTCAATCCCAGGCTTGCCAGCCTCAAAACGGTCCACTGCCCGCTGGTCAAAGGCCACAATGCCGTGCGGCTTGGCGGAATCTTACTTAGTGGGTCCGAGGAGAGCGGAAAAAGCATGATAAGGAGAAGCAGGGAAAAGAACGGTATCGCCGTAATGGGCATCATGCGGCTGGCAAGGGATGTATAGGCCAGGAGCGCGGCAAAAAGAAACAGGTTGTTGAATCGGACCGCGAAAAAGGTTCCCAGCTCCCGCTTGATCAACAGCCGCAGTGCTTTGAGGATGGCTACGACCGCAGCCACGCAAGGTCCTCCATAGCGGATGCCTCTACCAGTTCGAAATAGAGATCCTCAAGCGGGCGGGTGGCAGCCTGGGTAGACGAATTCCACACAATGCGCCCTCCACGAATCATCAGGACCTGTGTTGCCAGCTTGTCCACGATCGCCAGCATGTGCGAAGTAAGGAAGACCGTAATGCCCCGCTGGGCAATGGCCGTCAAGAGCTCCCGGATGGTCTTTGTCGCGCTCGGATCAATGCCTTCGAACGGCTCATCCAGAAAGAGGACCCGCGGATTGTGCAGGAGCGCCAGGGCAAGGGCTGTCTTCTTCCGCGTGCCGTGCGAGCATTGATCGAGAAACGTGTCAGCGGCGCTGCCCAGGCCAAGGACGCGCAGCAGCGAATCGCTTCGTTCGCGAATTTCGCTTTTGGCGAGTGCATAGATAGGGCCTGCGAGTTCAAGATGCTCGTGAACGGTCAATGAACCAAAGAGGCCCAGATCTTCTGGGACCACTCCGATGATGCGCTTGATTTCCAGCGGATGCTCAACCGGATTCATGCCGCCAATGGAGATTTCGCCCGTATCCGGGTGCAGCAGCCCCGTCAGCAGCTTCAGCAATGTTGATTTGCCCGCCCCGTTCGGCCCTATAAGCGCGCAAATGCCGGAGGGTATCTGAAGAGAAATGTTATCGGCGGCAACAACCCGGTCAAACCGCTTGCTGACATTTGTGCATCGGATCATAAGCACTGATGTATACTATACATTATGCGGCGGACTCAACTCTACCTGGACGATGATCTCTGGAATGCCCTTCATTCGCAGGCGCGCAAAGAGGGAACCAGCATCTCCGACCTGGTGCGCCAGGCCGCCCGTGAACGCTATCTGGGCAACCTGGATGAGCGCCGCGAGGCTATGCGCGCCTTTGTGGGCATACGGAAGGATCGTCCTGAGTCAGGTGATGCCATCAAGTACGTACGCAGCCTCCGCCGCGGCAAGAGGATCGCGAGGCTCAGGAAAAAATGACCGTCCTGGTGGATTCCGACGTCCTGATTGAGATCTCCCGGGGAAGGAACCAGGATGTTCTTGAGAGATGGACGGAATTGAGCGAATCTGACAGCCTGATCCTGTACTCACCCGTCACCGCCGCGGAACTGTGGGCCGGCGCCCGGCCCCGCGAGCATGATGCCCTGACCAATCTCTTTCGAACTCTGGTTTGCACTCCAATCGACGCCGAAACCGGCCGGCAGGCCGGTGACTATCTTCGGCAGTTTCACAAGAGTCACAGCCTCGAATTGGGCGATGCGCTGATAGCCGCTGCCGCTCTGCTGCATCACGCCACGCTCTGGACGCGCAACCGCAAACACTATCCGATGAAAGATCTGTCATTCTTCTGACCGCAAAGACACTTGCCACATTGAGACGCGGGTTTTTCTTCCGATGACCCGATGCACCGATGACCCGATTGCCTGCACAGCCCAACTCTCGAACAGCAGTCAGTGGCGTCTATGAACTGCGCTCTCAGCGCAGCGACCAGGCTCACCGTGGTCGCAGCACCTCAAAGCGTGTAATCGTATAACCCAGGGCCGCGCCCAGAAACACATCAGAAGGGAAGTGCGCGCTCGAGCTGATGCGGGCCAGGCTGATCGCCGTCGCAAACCCATACGTTACCCAGGGAACCCAGCGATGGTTGCGATACCGGGTAGCAACCACCGTAGCGACGGAAAAAACTCCTGCAGAGTGCCCGGATGGAAAGCTGCTGCCTTTGAAAGGTGACTTGCCGCCGTTAAAGAACGTGTCGTTGAAAGGCGCTCCCGGGGCAACATCCGTAGGCCGCTTCCGGCGGGTAATCGCCTTCATGGCAAGATCCACCACCGCGCTGTCCGCGTAAGCCTCTCCGGCCAGTATTGCAGTTCCCACCTGATAGGGATCATGTCGCAAGTAGCCTGCAACCAGTAGAGATACCGGCAGCGCTGCCACCTCAGCGGTGGTAGTCGTGGCGTCAAAGGTGTCGTTCAGGTCGTCCAGCCCCTGCGCATGAGTGCGAAAGTAGGGCATCACATGCGGATCGGCATAGATAAGTCCTGCGGTTCCTCCTGTGATGGCCAGTGTGGGCAACCAGTGCTGCCCTTTGGCCAACTGGACAGGGAACAGCCAGATGTCTTTTTGATCGTGAAGAAAATCCTTCGGCAGGGTCCGCCAGGAGACCTCCCGGTCCGAAGGCGGGTGACCGGCATCTTTCGCAGCCGGCGGCGCCTGGGAGTGTGCCTGCGAAGGCTTGTCAGTCGAGTCGGTATCATTCTGTTGCGCACAGGCCCGGTTCGGCGCAAACACCATGCCTGCACAAAAAATCAAAATCGCTAAGGATTGCGTTACGGTTTGCTTCATCAACTCTCTTGGATGAGCCCACTCATCCCAGAGATGCCGCCCAGAGTGCTGGCGTTTAAAGGCAATACTGTTCACTTAAGAGATTGGGACGTGTATGGCTATCGCTTCTTGGCCTCGTGGATGCGTTCCTTAACCCTAAACGCTCTGTCATCCCGATGCGCCCGTGAAGCGCACGCGCGTTGTCCGGGGTCCCCGGCGCGCGCGGTTTTTGTCTTGCGCGCGATGGGGTGGTTTCAGCGCGTGCGTAGGGCCGAGGGATCTGTATATTCCAGCGTGACCTTGTAGGCATTGAGGAACTCCGCGAGAAAGACGTTAAGCTGGTCCAGCCGTTCGAGGCTAAGAATGGTGGCCTCAAAGCAGCGGTTCATGGTTTGCAGGGCTTCGTAGGCACGAAGTTTGGTGGGGCGTAATTGCCAATTGCCGAGGGGTGCGTTACCGTCAGTAATAGCCATCGTTTGCGTGCCTCCATAGCACGCGACTGCTGGTTAGGGCCATGTGTCGGTGTTCAAGCACTGGCGTGTGCCCGTTAGGTTTAGGTTGCAATTCCAAGCCCGCCGCTGCAGGCAAAGAATCTGTAATTGAATCCGTAGTTAGATCGTCATTACGAGCACAAAAAATCAGAAAGAATTAGAGTGGACCGCAGCCGCCCCTCGGCTGCGGGTTTGTTACTTTCTCTTGCGTGACACCGCCTTCTTCTTCGGTGGCTTCTTCGTGTGTGAAAAATCGTGTGGCACAGCCGCCCCCGGCTGTGGCTTTTTCTTCGCCTTTGTCTCTGATTTAGCTAACTGCTGATTGCTAATTGCTAACTGCTTCCTTGTGTGCCTCGTCTTCCTGCCATTGGCAATCTTGGGCAGGAGCTTGCGAAGTTCTTCGACGTCGTTTTTGGTCCATGAATGGATTGTTAAACGTCCAATGCGGACCTTCTTCGGCATCGGAACCTTTCCGGCCTTTATGTATTTGCTGAGAGCCGCCTGCGTTATGCCAAGCATCCTCGCAGCTTCCGACGTGGAGTAAGGGTGCATCGTTATTAACCATAACGATAACTTGTAACAAAAATCAAGACTGGGGCTCATCTTAGTTTCGGGGTCCTCGGCTGATTGCGCTCTTTCATGAATTTCGGATCGTCGGGAATGTTCCTGAACTCAGCCAGCCATGCCTCAACGCCCACGACCACAGGCTCCAGGATTACGCTGTTGCCCACCCGCCGGATGCGCACCTTGTCTCCTTTAAAGCGAAAACCGCGCGGCAGCCGCACTGCCTGACTGCTACCGACTTTGAACAATTTGGCAAAACGGGCCATGGCGGGATGCTCTAAAGATGAAGTATCTAATTCGCGTCCATTCGAGTAAATTCGCGGCAAGAGGTTTTGCTGTTGGGGTTTAGCTAAGAGCCAAAAGCCAAGAGCCAATGGCCAGGTTTTGAACAATTTTTTTAAACTCCCGTAAGTACCAATGTTTGCTTCAGAAAATTAGTGCACCTAATGTTGCACGGTAAATTTCCCTCGGCTATTCTGCCATCGCTGCCTGATGGGGAACCCAAATAGGGGACCAGCAGATTGACGTGGCGCCCGTTCATAGCCTGGTGTGGCGTTATCCACTACGCCAACCCCATATGACGACAGCAATGGGTTGACACGTGTCTTCCTGATATGAACTAGAAGTAGGAAGGAAACAAAGAAAGTTGTAAGCAACGATCAGCGGTCAAACTGCTGACAGGTTGAGGAGAAGAAGCAAGGAAAATCAATCAGTTACCGGCGAACCCGGACTAAAATGCGTCACCACAAATGGGTTTCTCGCAACCTGTTAAAGGTCACAAAGGTCTCCGTCGTCGCCTTCCCGCGCCTCCATGCCCGCTTCCCGTCCAATCGTAGGATCTGCCGCTCAGCTATTCCTCAAAATTGACCATGAATCCCCAATGAGAAATCACCAATAAATACAAGGGTTGTAACGCCCAAGGTTGAAATTCGCGTCCATTCGAGTAGACCTGTTCCGGTGTGCCCTGGATTCGCGGCAAGAGGTTTTGCCGTTGGGGGTTTAGCCAAGAGCCAAAAGCCAAGAGCCAAAAGCCAAGAGCCAAAAGCCAAAAGCCAAAAGCCAAGAGCCAAAAGCCAAGAGCCAAAAGCCAAGAGCCAAAAGCCAAGAGCCAAAAGCCAAGAGCCAAAAGCCAAGAGCCAAAAGCCAAGAGCCAAAAGCCCTCAGTTGACAACTTCCGCATCTTTATATAACCTACTAGTTATATAAACAAAAGGTTATCGAATGCCACACCTTAATGCAACCTTTGCCGCTCTAGCCGATCCAACGCGGCGGGCCATCCTCGCCCGGCTCGCCTCCGGTGAAGCATCGGTGCTGGAGCTGGCCAGGCCGTTCGCCATAAGCCAGCCGGCGATTTCCCGGCACCTGAAAGTATTGGAGCGAGCGGGCCTGATTTCCCGTGGACGCGATGCTCAGCGGCGGCCCTGCCGCGTCGAAGCCAGGCCATTGGCGGAGGCCACTACCTGGTTGGAAAACTTCCGTCGCTCGCTGGAGCGCAATTTCCAACGCCTCGACGCCTTGCTGGTCGAGATGCAGACCCACAACCAATCCAAACGCCACAAAAAGAAGGGAAAGAGCAGATGAAGAACATCGGCACTCTCGAACTCACCACACCCACTGATCGCGAAATCGTCCTGACGCGAGTCTTCAATGCGCCACGACGTCTGGTTTTTGACGCCTTCACCAAACCCGAACTCCTCAAGCGCTGGCTGCTCGGACCTCCAGGCTGGTCGATGGTGGTCTGCGAAGTTGATTTCAGAGTTGGTGGTTCATTTCGCTATGTGTGGCGCAATGACGATGGGAAAGAGATGGCGATGCACGGCGTCTATCGCGAGATCGCGCCGCCCGCCCGCACGGTCCACACAGAGTCTTTTGACTTCGGATGCGACTCCCAGTCCGGCGAACAGTTGGTAACCAGCTCCCTGGTCGAGCACGACGGCAAAACCACGCTAACAGCCACCATACTTTACCCGTCGAAAGAAGACCGCGACGCAACCATAGCCTCCGGCATGGAGCATGGCGTCACCGCAAGCTATGACCGGCTCGAAGAGGTGTTGGCGTCAGCAGAGACGGAATCCCAAAAACGCCCACCGATGATAAGCGATGACAAGCGCTGATGACGCTGATCGGAGTCTGGTCTTAAGGCAGTATCAGTGAAGATCAGTCCTAATCAGCGCCATCAGTGGTAAGGTTTGCTTTCAGCGATGGCCTCAATGAGCGTCGATTCAAGTAAACCTTGTCCCGGTGTGCCGTGGATTCACAGCGAGCGATTTTGCCGTTGCAGTTCAGCCAAGTGCTAAAGGCCAATGGCTAAGCTTCCAATCACAAATCAAAAATCAACAATCATAAATTCTCCTGCGGTATTCTGGACGCAACATGAAAGCTCTCTTCTTCCCCACACCCAAAGCCTTCCGCGACTGGTTGCAGAAGCACCACGACCAGGAGCAGGAATTGCTGGTTGGATTCCACAAGAAGGGCTCAGGTAAACCCAGCATCAACTGGCCCGAGTCCGTGGATGCTGCCCTTTGTTTTGGCTGGATCGATGGCGTGCGCAAGAGCCTCGGCGACGATAGCTATACCATCCGCTTTACCCCGCGCAAGCCGCGGAGTACATGGAGCGCAATCAACATCAAGCGCGTGGCCGAGCTCAAGAAGATGGGACTCATGGCTCCAGCCGGCCTGAAAGCCTTTGAGAAACGCTCTGACGACAAATCCGCAATCTATTCTTATGAGCAGCGCAAGACAGCCACCCTGGGCGATGAGTACGAGAAGCAGTTTCGCGCCCGCAAGAGGGCCTGGGATTTTTTCCAGGCTCAACCAGCGTGGTATAAGCGAACCGCCTCCTGGTGGGTGATAAGCGCCAAAAAAGAGGAGACCCGCCTGAAACGCCTGACCACCCTGATCGAAGATTCCGAGCGCGGCCAAAGCATAGCCCCCCTAAAGCGGCCAGAAAGATAGCGCGAAGCCGCAAGATGGGTTTTGCACTTTCACACTGAAAACAAAGTAGCTTACCAACCTTGATCGCTGCGACCAAGGTTGCAGACCCGCCGTTGGTTTTGGTGTTGCCGTTAAGCCAAGGGCCAAAGGCCAAGAGCCAACGGCCAGGTTTCCAATCAGCTTGAGCCGTGCATTCGACTCGACTCGACTGGACTTACTGCTATGAAGACTTGGATTGTGGCTGACCCAGAGCATCTTGGCGGAAGACCCCGCGTGCGTGACACCCGCATTTCCATATCCCTCATTCTCGAATCACTCGCTGCGGGCATGACGATAGCCGAAATTATGGACGCATATCCTAGCCTGACGGTAGAGTCGGCGCGCGGCGTTCTTGCCGAACTTGCCCACAGGAAAGATCTCCAACCTGCGTGAGAATTCTCCTGGATGAGAATCTGCCTCGAAAACAAGGTTGCAGACCAATTCGCGCCTACAAAGTCTTTGCCGTTGGTTTTGGTGTTGCCGTTGAGCCAAGGGCCAAAGGCCAAGAGCCAATGGCTAGGTTTTCCATCGCTAATCACAAATTCCCCAATGACTCATGTCATCAATCACCTATTGGTCGCTCCCAGTACTCTTGCTCTTTCCTCTCGGCTCAGGTCTAATAGCAATGAAGTTCTTGCGGTGAAGGAGTTCACCCTTAACCGCTGTCCCGCCTAAATTAGCCGGGGACAGATGATAACTCCTGACAAGTGGAATCTTGTCTGGAGTTTCTGGTCCGGCGGATCCCACAAAAATTCAATGGAGTGTTCATAGCTCATGGAAAACGTGTGGGTTCTGGCTGCTATCTGGATAGGCCTGGCCCTGGTGGCGACTTTATTCGCCATCTGGCTTAGGATCTCCACCGCCCTGACCGAGATTGTCGTGGGTGTCGTGGCGCAGGTAATCTTTTCGCGGCTCTGGGGAGCGGCTGGGCTAGGAGCAAAGACTTCCTGGATTACTTTTCTCGCCGGCGTCGGCGCAGTCGTCCTCACCTTTCTGGCCGGAGCGGAGCTCGATCCCGTGGTCTTTCGCGCCAAATGGAAGGAAGCCACGGTCGTGGGGCTGGTGGGCTTCTTCGCGCCCTTCCTCGGCTGCGCCGCCGTCGCCCATTACGTCCTGCATTGGACAGTCATGCAGAGTTGGCTGGCTGGCGTCGCGCTCTCTACCACCTCGGTTGCGGTCGTCTATGCGGTCATGCTCGAGTTGGGTTTCAATGTCACCGATTTTGGCAAGGCAATCCTGGCCGCGTGTTTCATCAATGATCTGGGCACCGTGATTGCCCTGGGGCTGATCTTTTCACCCTTCACCATCCGGACGGTGATTTTTCTTGTGGTGAGCGTGGTCGTCTTTATCGCCTTGCCATTCATTACCCCTCCATTTTTCAAAAAGTACGGCGGACGCGTCTCCGAACTGGAAGCCAAGTATCTCCTGCTGGTCTTGTTTGCCATGGGAGGACTGGCCGTCTGGGCGGGGAGCGAGGCCGTGTTGCCCGCATACATTATCGGCATGGTGCTGGCCGGCACCGTAGGCAAAGACCACGTCTTGATCCGGCGGTTGCGCACCCTTACCTTTGGCCTGCTCACGCCTTTTTACTTCCTTCGCGCCGGATCATTCGTCTCCGTGCCGGCTCTGGTTGGCGCTCCGCTGGTGTTTGTGGCGCTTTTTTGCGCTAAAAGTTTTTCCAAATTTGTCGGCCTCTACCCGGCCGTGAAAGCTTTTAAGTACCAGCGCGAAGAAGGTCTCTACTACACGCTCATGATGTCAACCGGCCTGACGTTTGGGACGATTTCGTCGCTCTTCGGCTTGAACCATGGTGTAATCGACCAGACTCAGTATTCGCATCTGGTGGCAACCGTGATCGGCAGCGCTGTGATTCCCACGCTGATCGCCAATACTTTCTTTATGCCCCGGCATCTGCTCCCTGAAACAGCGCAACCGGAACTGGCTGCGGGGAGCCAGACGGTAGTGACCAACGCGGAATAGGAGCAGGAAATGGCCGGAACAGGAAGAAGACACCCGGTGTTTCAAAGGATTCTCGTCGGATACGACGGTTCGCAGCAGGCGGAGAGAGCCGCCAACCTGGCCTTTTCCATGGCCAAGGTAGTGGACTGCAAGGTGCTCCTGTTCGCGGTGACACGGCCTCCCGAGCCGGCTACCAGTGGAACTGGAAGCCGTATTGGATGATGCGATTGCCCGGTGATGGTGGTGCGCTAACGAGGAGTGAGGGTAGTGGGCTACCGAAATAACCCACTACCCGAAATGCATCTGTCTTGATGAATTGCTAATTGCCAGCTGTTAACTGCCAATTGCTGTTCTTATGTCCTGATGAAAAGCAAAACAAACGTAAACAGCACCAGGGACTCAATGAACGCTAGCCCGATGAATAGCGCAGTCTGAATTCCAGCCTGCGCTCCCGGATTCCGCGCAATTGCCTCGGCTACCGATCCTGCTACTCGGCCTTGGCCTAGCCCTGCCAGCCCCGCCGCAAGACCCATGCCCAGGCCGACGCCGATTGGCACCGCCCAGCTTCTGCCCGGTGTCTCGCCCGCCCCCTGTGCGTATACAGGTGAAGCGATCAGCAGAAGAACCATTGTTATCAAGAATACAAACGTAAGTTTCCGCATAGTTGCTCTCCTTGGATGCTGCCAGTGGGTGGTTGACATCTGCTTTGGGAAGCAGTGCCCTCACGCTAAACAGCGTCTTTGCTTTTGACTTTCAATTACCCAATTACCAGGTTACCCACTTGCCAAATTCTTCTAGTGTTCCTCGCTCACGGCCATGCCAACGTAAACCGTGGTCAGGATAGCGAAAATGAAGGTCTGCACCAAAGCCACGAACAAATGCAGCCCGAGAAACGCCACCGGGACCAGGATTGGCACCAGTGAAAAGAACGCCATCGTCACCATATCGCCGGCAAACATGTTTGCATAGAGACGGACGGTCAGTGACAGGATGCGGGCCAGGTGGCTGATGATCTCAATCAGAAAAAACAGCGGCGCCATCCACCATACCGGTCCCAGGAACTGCTTGATGTAGTGCGCCCCGTGATGGCGAATCCCATAAAAGTGATAGTAGATAAAGGTTGTGACCGCACAGCCCAAAGGCACTGCTGGATTGGTGGTCGGCGACTCAAGCCCTGGAATCAGGCCCAGCAGGTTGCACAGCAGAATAAACATGGCCAGGGCCAGAACATAGGGCACATGACGCTGGAAGTCGTGCCCAATGATCTCTCTTGCCTGCCCACCAATGAACTCCTCAGCCATCTCCACCGTCTGTTGCAACGTCCCCGGCTTTTCTACGGACAACCTCGATCGCACCACAAAAAACAACACGATCAAGACCAGGACCGCCAGCACTTCCATGGACACAATATTGTTGATGGGGGCGGCAGGATGAGCCGGTTGAATGCCCAGAGAGCGCAACAAACTCGTGGTCATCGCGCCAAAGTAGTGGTTTAGGAGTTGTGTGAACCAGAGTTGCTCAGGCATATCTAAATGAATGAAAACTCGTTAATTTCAATGTTTGGTTTGTCAATTCTTCGTCGTCTTGCTCTTCGATGCACCGATATACCGATAACCCGATGCCCCGATTGCGTCCGGCCTACGTTTTCGGCGGAGCCAGGTGGCTGTTCGCCACCGCTTCATAGACGCCCTCGCACATCGCCGCCAGAATCGGCAGAAAGAGAGCCGTTACGAAGCCAAAACGCATGCTGGGGAAACCTTTAAGCATAGCATATGCCAACACAATCAAGAAGAGATAGCGTCCGCTGAAAGCCAGCATCATCCGGAACCTTGAAGGCGCGCTGCCGGGAGCGGCAATCATCCGCTCGATCATGATTTCCGACCCGTGATGCAGCCACACCAGGTTGACGTAGCCGGCAAGCGACCCGATGGCCGAGCCCAATCCGCAGCGCCAACCCCAGATCAGGGTGGCGCCAATTGTGGTGGTCACAGCCAGCACAGTCGTGATCCGCCGTATGCGCCCGTAAGCTCCGGAGAGGAACACCTCAACCTGCCGGGGACCGGAGGCCTCCGTGTGCTCTTTCATGGTTCCTTGCTGGTTCGGACGATCGAGCGGATCAGCTCGGTGAATCCAGCCACGCAACCCACGCCGAGCCCAGCCAGGGTGATCCACGTTGTTTTGAGCCAGTGGTCGAGCCCGGCGCCAATGGCCAGTCCTACAACTACGCAAGCAGGAAGCGCCAGGGCCAAATGGCTATACCGGCCAAATTGCATCCACGTGTTTTCCTTGCGGCCGTTCTTGTCAGCAGGCGGGCTGGCCATGAGATCAGTCTAGCATCTGAGTATTTTTGCCTTTTGTGCAGTTTGCCTGGAACCCTGGGCTTGCGAAGGGGAGAAGGTTCCTAACATGAATTATTGTGGTTTGCGGCCTTCTACGATTCGCACCTGAGATTTTCAACGACCCCGGTCGAAAAATCACATCTGCGCATTGGGTCCACTCTGTCATGCGCCACATTGAAAACAAAGGCACTTAACTTCGTCCGCTGCGAACGAAGTTGATTTCAATTGAGCTTTGTGCGGCCCAGGTTTTGCTCTTGATTTTCAAATTACCAACTTACCAACCTACCCAATTACCAAATTCCTCTGTCTGAGTAAACTACCTTGTCCCAAATCGCAGCAGGCAGCAAAACGGTCTAGGGTCTCTTTACTATTGACTCCCTGGGACGCGAGAACGAAAATAGCGCCGTATGGCCGCGACTCCCCTTCCCTCGATGCGTGAATCGTGTTTACAGCTCCTCAAGGATGCCAAAACGCCCACTGGACTGCCGTTCCCCATGACGCCGCAGGAAATGGTCCAGCCGTTGCAGCAGCTGGGTCTATGCATTACCGCCGGCGACCTCGAGGGCCTGCTGCGTGAGCTTTGTCTAGAGGGCTTGATTCAGGAAATCGACCCCACCGCCGGATTCAGGTGGATCGCGCAGGCAGCGTGAGGCATCTTTGCCCCCTCTAGCCACTGCCCCCAGCGCGCGCATCTAAACTTGATGGAATCTTCGGAGTCACAAAAATGCCTCCTTGGCTGAGTGCCTGCCGCGGTGGGCGAGCGCGATAAAGAAAGCTGCACAGCCAAAAATGCTTTAAAATCACCAGCACAGGGAAGTCCTTCGGGGGGTGCTCGGATGAAGAATTACCTTACTGCCACAATTCTTCCCACGGCTTTGACAGTCTCGGCCATGGTATGTGGATCGGCAGCACAATCCCCAACCGTCGTGAAATCCAACGCCAAATCTGCCGCCGTGCCACAAGGTACGGCCGTGGTCGTTGAACTGGCCAAATCGCTTAACGCCAGGAAAGCCAGGAGCGGCGATGCGGTGAAGGCAAAGGTTATCCAGGACGTCATCTCCAGCGGCCAAATCGTCATTCACCGGGGTTCAACACTCATAGGCCACGTAACCGAGGCCAAAGGGTTCAGCCAGGATGAACCGCGCTCCGTCCTGGGCGTGGTGTTTGATCGGGTGGCCCTGAAGGGTGGCGAAGAGATGGCTTGCAATGCGGTGCTACAGGCGTTAGCTCCGCCTGTTCAGGAGCCCGACCCGCTGGCCTCCTCTACCTACGATGGCAGCCTCGCGCGCGGTTCCCAGCCCGTAAGTCGGAGCCGTGGAACTGATTGGACAGTCGACCCCAGGGACCGTATAGACCACCAGAAACAGGATGCCCTCGACGCCGCCGCTGATCCCAGCCACTACGGCACGGGGACAAATACGCTCCATCACGGATTACTGGGAAGTGGTAACCACGGTGTGTTTGGCATGCCGGGCGTCTCGCTCAAGGCGGATGCTGGCGTTCCCGCTCCTGAACTGGTCTCTACCAAAGCAGACATCAAGCTGGAAACCGGAACCCAAATGGTTCTGGAAGTCACCCGTCAATAGTGGTACGCAAGCGATTTTCGTTCCAGGTGCCGCTCTCAGGTCCGGCCGTCGGCACGAGCCACAAACCCTCATGTCTGTCATCCTGAGTAGTCCGAGCGACGGAGGAGCGAGGACGTGCCGAAGGATCCCCAGATGCGTGCTTTGCCATGGGTGCAGGCGGCTTTTCACCAATCCGTCTTAACCGGAATTTGGTGCATCGGGGAGAACTGAGCTGCACAGCGGTCACGCGATCTTCCAACTGATTCGCGTTGATTCGTGCAAATTCGCGGCTGAAGGGATTTTGCTCTTGGGGTTGGGTTGGCCAATTGCTAAACCGCCAATTGCCAGTTGCTAATTGCCCCTGGCAACACTGGCTGGAGCTTGACTGCTCACTTCCTGCGCTCCTACGGTGGCATAGTCCACCACCTGGCTGGGCGCCACTCCTAGATAAATCGTCGCAAGAGCGGCAAGGACCAGCGCCATGCTCATGGCGGGCGTGACCGGCTCTGGCGCTCCTTCCACTGCCGGCTCGCGCATGTACATCACCACGATCAGCCGCAGATAGTAATACGCGGCCACTGCGCTGTTGACCAGCCCAATGATCGTGAGCCCAATCAGGTTCGCCTTCAAAGCCGCGCTGAAGACGTAGTACTTGGCAAAGAAGCCGCCCGTGAGCGGAATGCCGATCAATGACAGCATGAAGATGGTAAGCGTGAAGGCCAGCAGCGGTGAGCGGCGGCCCAGCCCCGCATAGTCGTCAATGCTCACATAGCGTTCGCCGCTGGTGCTGATGTGGCTGACCACGGCGAAAGCGCCAACATTCATCGCGGCATAGGCGGCCGTGTAAAAGATGACGGCCGTCCGGCCGAGTTCGTTTCCGGCGGCAAAGGCTACCAGCAGATACCCGGCGTGGGCGATGGACGAGTAGGCCAGCATCCGCTTGACGTTGTTTTGCACCAGCGCGCCGAGATTTCCCAGCGTCATGGAGAGCGCAGCCGCTATCCAGATCAGCCAGAACCATCCCGAAGTGCCGGCGCCGAATAATACCCGCAGCAGCACGGCAAAGGCCGCCGCCTTGGGGCCGGTGGACATGAACGCCACCACCGGCGCCGGCGCGCCTTCATAAACATCGGGCGTCCAGACGTGAAAGGGAGCAAACGCAACTTTGAAGCCCAGGCCGATCAACATCAACGCCACGGCCGCATACACCAGGGCCTGGGAAATGACAGCTCCCTGGTGCAGGGCCTTGGCAATGTCCGGGATCGTGGTGGACCCGGTTGCGCCAAACATCAGCGCCACGCCATAAAGGAAAAACGCCGTCGCAAAAGAGCCCAGAAGAAAGTATTTGATGGATGATTCACTGCCGATGGCCGTGCGGCGGCGGTAGCCGGCCAGGATGTACGTGGAGATGGAGGAAATCTCCAGGGCAATGAAAATCAGCACCAGTTCAATGGCTGAAGACATCAGCACCATTCCCACGGTGCCAAAGAGGATCAGGCCGTAGTATTCGCCGCTCTTGATGTTCTGTTGGTCCAGATACTCAAGCGATGCTAGGATGCAAACGGCCGCGATCGCGGGAATCAGGATGTGAAAAAAGATGCTGAAGCTATCCACCCGCACCATGCCGAACCAGCCCGTGCGCGCACGCAGGCCGTAGTCACCAAGTTGGTAAAAAGCGGCGCCCATGGCGGCCAGCGTTCCCACCAGTGACAGGATGCCCAGACTTCTGCGGCTTTTTCCGGCTGGCAGCAGCGGATCCAGAATCATGACCGCAAGGCCGAAGGCGGTCAGTACCAGCTCCGGCAGGATGCGAATGTAATCGTCGATGTGAATTAGATTCATCTTTATTTTCGTGAAAGGCTGGTTGTCGCCCCGCTATCGGTAGAAGCGCTTGCTGCTTTTGCGGGATTGCTGATGGCGGCTACTGAAGGATCAATCGACTTCATCCACAGCGGTGAAGCTACGCCCATCACCAGCGCCATGATTGCCAGCGGCCAGAGCGAAATCTGCTCGCGTCCATCCAGGTCCGGCAAGGCGCGGTTCTCTTCATGATGGATCGGACCATAGAAGACGCGCTGGTACATCCACAGCAGGTAAGCCGCGCTCCAGATCACGCCCGATGCGGCGAGCACTCCATAAATCATCTTGTCCTGAAACGCCCCGCTCAATACCAGGAACTCTCCGACAAAGCCATTCAGCAACGGCAGCCCGACTGAGGACAGCACCGCAATCAGGAAGAACGTCGCGTAGATAGGCATGGGCGACGCCAGTCCGCCATATTCGCTGAGTTCGTAGGTGTGCTTGCGCTCGTAGATCATCCCGGCCAGCATGAATAGCGCACCGGTGGAGATGCCGTGATTCAGCATCTGATAAACCGCGCCGTCAGTACCCGCCTGCGTAAAGGTGAAGATTCCCAGCACCACAAATCCCAGGTGGCTCACGGATGAATAGGCAATCAGCTTCTTGAGGTTCGGCTGGACCAGCGCCACCAAAGCGCCGTAAATGATGCCGATAATGGCCAGCACGTTGATCCACGCCGCGTTCCGGTGCGCCTCCGCCGGAAACATTCCGATGTTGAAGCGCAGCAGGCCATAGGTGCCCATTTTGAGCAGCACGCTGGCCAGCAGCAGCGATCCGGCGGTAGGAGCCTCCACGTGTGCATCCGGCAACCACGTGTGCAGCGGGAAAAGCGGTACCTTAACCGCAAAAGCAACAAAAAACCCCAGAAACAGCCATTGCAGCGCGCCCGCGCTGGCATGTCCCTGGCCGATCCATTGCCGCACCGCCTCGTACTCAAAGCTGTGTACCTGAGTGTAGAGCCAGATAATTGCCGCCAGCATGAACACCGAGGCCACCATGGTGTACAGGAAGAACTTGACCGCCGCATAAATCCGGCGTTCGTGTCCGTACATGCCGATCAGCAGCGCCATGGGAATAAGCGTCGCTTCCCAGAAGACGTAAAACAGGAACAGGTCCATGGCCAGAAACACGCCGATCATGGCCGTTTCCAGCAGCAGGAACAGGACAAAAAATTCCTTCACCCGGTCGTGGACTGACTTCCACGAAACCAGCACTCCAAGCGGGACAAGAAAAGTAGTAAGCAGCACCAGCCACATGGAAATGCCGTCCGCCGCGAGATGGTAATGGATATTTACGGACGCAATCCAGACACGATTTACCTCGAACTGGAATCCTGGCTGCCCGAGGATGTAGTGCCATGGCAGGTGAAGAGAAAAGACAAATGCAAGCAGCGAGATCACCAACGCCGTCCAGCGGATGACCTTGTCGTTGCGCGGCATCAGCATCAGCACGACGGCTCCTGCTGCGGGAATAAACGTGACCAGGGTGAGTATGCTCTCGTTCATCGTCCCACCCCCCACCAGATCATGTAAGCAATCACCGCCACTCCTCCCGCCGCGACCCATGCGGCGTAAGAGCGAATGTTACCGGACTGCATCTGTCGCAGGCCGTTGCCGATGCCCCTGGAGGCCGATGCGGCGCCGTTCACCGTGCCATCGATGATTTGCTGGTCAACGCCGCGCCAGAAGACGTATTTCGATAAGGCCAGCAGAGGTTTAATCAGCAAGAGGCTGTACCCTTCGTCCACGTAGTATTTGTGCGCGACCATGGTGTAAATGCCATGGATGCGCGCCGTGATCCGGTCCGGCAACTCCGGGCGTTTGTAATAGAGCAGCCAGGCAAACAGGAAGCCTGTAAGCGCCGCAGCCACGGAAATTCCCGCAAAGACAAGCTCCGTGCTGCCCTCCGCAGCCTGCTGTACAGCGCCGAGAGTTTCTGGCGTAACCAGCGCGGGCGCCAGGAAGTGCTCGAAGTGGCTGGAACCACCCAACGCCTCGGGAATCCCAACCCACCCTCCTACGATCGAAAGAATAGCCAGGATCACCAGCGGGGCCAGCATGATCCAGGGTGACTCATGCACACCGCCGTGACCATGATCGTCCCCATGGCCGTGGGCGGCAGCGGAGTGCTGTGACTGCACGGGCGCGTGTGCCTTGTGCGCGTCCTCGCCGATGTCTACTTCGCCCAGCCGCAAATCCCCAAAGAACGTCATGAACCACAGCCGGAACATATAGAAGGAGGTGAGCAGCGCGGTGATCACTCCAACCAGCCAGAGTACGGGGTTGTTGAGATACGCGCGCCAAAGAATCTCGTCTTTGCTGAAGAAGCCGCTGAGGGGAGGGAAGCCGGCAATGGTGAATGTGGCTACCGTCATGACCCAGAAGGTGACAGGAATCCTGGTGCGCAAACCGCCCATGCGGCGCATGTCCTGCTCGCCACCCAGCGCATGGATGACCGATCCTGCACCCAGGAAGAGCAACGCCTTGAAGAACGCGTGCGTCATCAGGTGGAAGATGCCCGCTGAGTATGCGGCCACGCCGCAGGCCATGAACATGTAGCCGAGTTGGGAGACAGTGGAGTACGCCAGCACGCGCTTGATGTCCGTCTGCGCCATGCCCATGGTCGCGGCGAAGATCGCAGTTAGGCAACCGATGAAAGCCACAATCTCCAGAGCATGAGGAGCGCG
Source organism: Candidatus Angelobacter sp. (assembly GCA_035294925.1). GTDB lineage: Bacteria > Acidobacteriota > Terriglobia > Terriglobales > Acidobacteriaceae > Angelobacter. The sequence continues at coordinate 48,511 of DATGJZ010000107.1, forward strand.
GCTGAAAATCGGGCTCGAGCGGGCAATCATGTAAATGCCCGCGGTAACCATGGTGGCCGCGTGAATGAGCGCGGAGACCGGTGTAGGACCTTCCATCGCGTCCGGCAGCCAGACATAAAGTGGAACCTGAGCAGATTTTCCGGTTGCGCCGACCATCAGCAGCAGGGCCGTTGCCGTCAGCACTCCCCATCCGACTTCTGGGGACACGCCCTTAAGACCGTTGAAGACCGCGTCAAAATTGAGCGAGTTAAATTTGCCGATCAGCAGGAACATTCCCAGCAGGAAGCCGAAATCACCAATGCGGTTGACGATGAACGCCTTCTTGCCCGCATCGGCGGCAGAATCCTTGAGAAAAAAGAAGCCAATCAGCAGGTAAGAAGCCAGTCCCACGCCTTCCCAGCCAACAAACATCAGCAGGTAATTGTTGGCCAGCACCAGCGTAAGCATGAAGAACATGAAAAGGTTCAGGTAAGAAAAGAACCGGTAGAAGCCGCCTTCATGGGCCATGTAGCCAACGGAATACACGTGGATCAGAAAACCCACGCCGGTCACGACCAGCACCATTACCGTGGAAAGCTGGTCAAGATAAAAGCCGAACGGCGCGTTGAAGTTCCCGGCCACGATCCAGGGGAAGGGAAGAGCTTCATTGTGCGGCAGGCCGAGGTGCGTCCCCTGAATGGCTGCCCATACCGCATAGGCGAACGAGGCCGCGGTAAACAGCAATGCGACCGCGGACACCATGCCGTTTTTGAAGCGGCGTCCGAACAAGCCGTTGATGGCTGCGCCCACCAGTGGCAGCACCGGAATGATCCACAAATTGAGATTCGTATCGTTCATAGTTTGAGCAGATTGACCCGATCAACATTCAGCGTCTCGCGCGTACGGAAAACTGCAATGATGATGGCCAGACCCACGGCCGCCTCCGCCGCCGCTACCACCATCACAAAAAATACGAACACCTGCCCGCTGAGCTGGTGCCAGTGGTTGGCAAAGGCCACAAAACTCAGATTCACTCCGTTGAGCATCAACTCAATGGCCATGAAGATGGTGATGATGTTCCGTTTCAGCAGGAACGCCGAGACGCCAAGGCAAAACAGAATTGCGCTCAGGACCAGGTACCAGGAAAGGGGGACCATTCAGCTCTCCCTCCGGGCCAGAACTACGGCCCCCATAATGGCGATCAGGATCAGTACTGAGGTGATTTCGAACGGCAGCAGGAAATCCTTGAACAGCAGGTTGGCCACCGCATGTGTGTTATCTGCTGGAGAGGAAACGAAATTGCCGATGCTTACGGAGTTGAATTGCTGCTGGTTCTTGAACATCATATACACGATCAAGCCGGCCAGTACGGCCACCGCAGGGCCTCCCATCCACAGGGCGATGCGGCTGCCTCGCGTTCGTTCCTCCGCCCCGGCATTCAACAGCATGATGACGAAGACGAACAACACCATGACCGCGCCGGCGTAGACAATCACCTGAACGGCGGCCACAAACTCCGCGCCCAGCAACAGGTAAATCAGGCTCAAAGCGCCCATCACCACCACCAGCGAAAGCGCGCTGTTGATGGGATGGCGCTGCACCAACAGGTTGACCGCGCCCGCCACGCATATCAGGCCAAAAAAGATGAACAATACCTGGTGAAGCATCGGTTAGGCCCCGAGTGCCACAATCAAGCTTGTGACAATGATGTTAGCGATGGCCAGCGGCAGCAGAAACTTCCAGCCAAAGGCCATGAGTTGATCGTAGCGAAAACGCGGAAGTGTCCCGCGAATCCAGATGTAGACAAACATAAAGACAAAGATCTTTGCCGAAAACCAGACTACCGGCAGCAGCGCCTGCATGAGCGGCGGTCCAAACAGCGGGCCGTGCCATCCGCCAAAGAACAGCAGCGTGGCGATGCAGCCCACGGTGATCATGTTCACGTATTCCGCCATAAAGAACATGGCGAACTTCATGGAGCTGTATTCGGTGTGATATCCGGCCACCAGTTCGGTTTCCGCCTCTGGTAAATCAAAAGGAATGCGGTTGGTTTCGGCGTATGCAGCCATCAGGTAAATAAAAAACGCGACGAATTGCGGGAAGATATACCAGTGAGGAAGATGGGTGTTGAAGGACCCTATGAGCCATGTATCGCTCTGGCTATCCACAATACCCCGCAGGCTGAAGCTTCCCGCCAGGATCAGCACTCCCACCAAAGATAATCCCAGCGCCAGTTCGTAACTGATCATCTGCGCACTGGCTCGAAGCGATCCCAGGAGAGCGTATTTGCTGTTAGACGACCAGCCGGCCAGGGCCACGCCATAAACGCCGATCGAGGTCACTCCGAGAATAATCAGCAAACCGATGTTGATGTCCGTCGGATGCCCCCCGCCCAGAGACACGCCCGTGATCTGCAAAGCTGTATTGGTTCCACCAACGTTGATCATCTCCCCGAAGGGGATCACCGCGATGGAAATCAGTGACATGGTCAAGGCCAGCGCCGGCGCCAGAACGAACAGGCCTTTGTGCGCCAAGTCCGGAACCATGTCTTCTTTAAGGATGAACTTGACGCCGTCGGCCAATGGCTGCAAAAGGCCAAAGGGGCCCACGCGAGTCGGGCCCCAGCGATTCTGGATGTGACCCACAACTTTGCGTTCGAGCCAGGTCATGTAGGCCACGCCGGTCAATAACAGAAAGACGACCAGCACAATCTTGATTACAGCGGCAATGAGAAATGCAGTCATTGGTTTTTTAGGTACTAGATACTCAGCTTTTGCTTCCTCGTCTGCCCCACAACTTCAACGCCTTTGGCGCCACGAATCCCATCCAGAGAAACGGAGACCGTGAACGGAGTAACTACAGGGAAGATCGCGTTCGCCGTGTCCCACAGCACCTCGATCTTCCAATACTCTGGCTGCGCTTCGTACGTCAGCGGCTGCAGCTTTACTGTTGACCCGCCCTGCGCATCACGCGGTTTGTCGCCCGATACGGTCAGCATCAGGCTTCCCGGCGTCGGGCCGGGTACTACCACAGCTTTCCTGAAATCCAGAGGAACCCAGTTAGGCTGATGCCCCGCCGCAGACTCCGCACTCATGTAACTCCTTGGCAACTAGCAATTAGCAACTGGCAGCTAGCAACCGGTCAGCGATGCAAAACAACTTTCTCGCGAACTTCGCGGGAAGTTGAAAGCCCTAAAAAAATTACTTTGTGCCCGCACCCCAACTCCCGGATTTCAAATCACTAATTGCCAACTGCTAACTGCTACTAAGAACTGGTTCCCTCTTCTTATTCTCAATCACCGAATTCAACGCATGGGAATAGCGCCCCAGCGTGCCCGAAGTAAAGAGAGTGTCGTTCGCCGGCACAATCTGCACCAGCCCGTCGCCCGTGCCCGCGTTGCTCTTTTCCGCGGCGGTGACATGCTGGTCGTTTCCTGCAATCAGGCCCAGGCGGGAAAACTCATAGCCTGGAACCAGGCGTTGGATCTCATCCAGAATTGCCATGGAATCAAAGGGGCTGGTTCTGGGCGCGAGATTATTTGCCGCCAGCCAGATCGAATGACGGTCTGCCTCGCCTGACTGCGCGCCGCGCGATTGCCCCATGTCAGCATGCACTCCGGCCCCGAACGGCACGAGCTTGCGAACGTCGGCACCCATGCGCTCAGCCACGCGCACGATGATTTCAAAATCGCTTCTTACCCCGGCGATGTCGCCTGCTTTCTTGAGCAACTGAAGGTCGCCGCAGGTATTGGTGAAGGTCCCGGTTTTTTCGTAAGCGGAAGCCGCCGGGAAAACCACTTCAGCCAGCAAGGCTGTTTCTGTGAGGAAAAGCTCCTGGGCCACCACAAAAACATTTTGCAGGACGGCTGGATCAAAGTTGTAGTCGGCCACCGGATTCGATCCCACCACATAGAGAGCGGCCAGACCGCCAGTTTTGGCGGCCTGCATCATCTCAACCAGGCCCATGCCTTTTTGTGGAGGCACTTTCTGCCATTCATCGGCAAATTTGTGCGGCCCGGCGGCGGCAATGTAGCCAGGAAGAAGATCAGGGTAGAGTCCCATGTCCGCGGCGCCCCGGGAGTTTGCGTAATCTCCCAGGCAGATAAACTTGGCCCCGATTCCTCCGCCGAACTTTACCAGAGCTGCAATATCGCCGCCGCGCAATTCTGCCCCGAAGATGATCACCAGGCCCTTTTGCGCCCGCAGATCATCGCGGAGTTGCTTGAGAACGTCATTGGAGACGCTGCCACTGGTCAGTGAGCCGGCGGCGGCATCGTCACCATTCAGAAAAGCCACAAACTTGCCTTCCCGGCCTTCCGCGACTTGAAGAAATGAGGATGCCTGGCGGCGCAGCTTGATGTCACGGGAATTGACAACAAAGACCTTGGCCCGGTTGAGGCGCACATTGGTGCGGATGTTCCACGCCAGCAGCGGATGTTGTTCTGTGGGATCGTTGCCGATCAGAAGAATCGCCGGCGCAGTGGAGACGTCACGCATGCTGGCTGTTACGTCTTGTTTTCCCGCCAGCGCGCGGGCAAAAGCGGGGAAATCTGCCGTCCGGTGATGATCGATATTGTTGGTTCCCAGGACGGTGCGGGCAAATTTCTGCAGCAGATAATTTTCTTCGTTGGTGGTGCGGTTGGAACCGATTACGCCGATGGTATCGCCGCCCCGTTTTTCACGAATTTCCCTCAGCCGCTGGCTTACATGCTCCACGGCTTCTTCCCACGTTGCCGGGACGAGCTGGCCGTTCTTGCGGATCAGAGGACGAACAAGGCGGTCCTTGTGGTGGGAGAAATCAAAAGCATAGCGGCCCTTGATGCAGAGGAAGTCGCCGTTGATCCCACTCTTGTCGCGATTGTCGCCGCGAACGATGTCCATACCGGTATCAGACCGGCGTACCCCCAAAGTAGTCTTGCAACCATCGCCGCAATGCGTGCAGATGGTGCCTGTGTGCTTCATCTCCCACGGCCGCGTCTTGTAGCGATAGGCGCCCGAGGTCAGCGCGCCCACGGGACAGATGTCTATGCACATGCCGCATTCTTCACATTCCAGGCGGTCGTCATGATTGGGAGCAATCACAGAGCCTGAGCCCCGATTTTGCACGCCCAACGCCCATACGTCCATGCCCTCGCCGCACACACGAACGCAGCGATAGCAGAGAATGCAGCGTGGACGGTCGAAGAACACCACTGGCGACCACTGCTGTTCTTCCTTATGCAGTTTGCCTTCCATGTAGCGCGATTCAGCCGCGCCATACTTGAAGGTCATGTCCTGCAATTCGCATTCACCGCCGGCATCACATACTGGGCAATCGAGCGGATGATTCCCCAGCAGCAACTCAATCATGGACTTGCGCGCCTGGCGGACTTCATCGGACTCCGTGGTGACCACCATGCCATCCGTGATCTGGACTGTGCAGGCCGTCTGCAACTTGGGCATTTTCTCAATGCGTACCAGGCACATCCGGCAGGCAGCCTGGAGCGAAAGCCCGGGATAGTAGCAGAACGAAGGCACCTCAATGCCAACAGCTTTGCAAGCCTCAATCAGCAGAGTGCCGGCAGGAGCTGTGATCGACTTGCCATCCACCGTTATGGTTACGTTCTTGACTTCAGCCATAAGAGATTCTTTTCTCTAATTAGTTAGTTGGTAACTTGGTAAGTTCGTAACTTGGTAATTTATCGGTTGCCCCTGGCTGTCTTAAGAGAAGCAGAAAAAATTGCTGCTAGCTCTCGTGCTTCCCTCAAAATCTCTTCAAGCACTTTTGGCTTCAGAACCCTGGTCTCGTCTATCAATTCAAGCCAAAAAACGCTTTCATCTGCTTCTTCTGCTACAACACCAAGTCTTGCGATAAACTCCGCCTTCGAACGAGCTCGACAGACCGCTCGATAATTAGCGCCAACTGACGTGCCGCAACGCAGCAACTGTTTTCCCATGATCTGAGCGTCAGTGACATTTGGCAGCGCCCTGAACAGACGAATGACTCGAATAGCGAACTGCTTCGTCCGTTCACGAAGCTCCTCATTCTTGGTCACAAGTTACCAACTTACTAACCTACCAACTTACCAACTTCTTCTTTCACGCAAGCACTGGCAGTTCCTTCACGCTGCTTTCTGCTTCAAATGGGCAGGGTCTTCCCTCCAGGTGCGCTTCGAACTCGTCGCGCCACTTATCGACAATTGACATGGTCGGGATGGCCGCCGCGTCGCCCAGCGGACAGAACGTTCGGCCCAGCATGTTCTGCGCCAGGTACTTGATGTTGTCGATATCTTTCTTCAAGCCGCCCCCATTGTGAAAGCGGGTAAGGGTTTTCTTGAGCCAGTCTGTGCCTTCACGGCAGGGAATACACCAGCCGCAGCTTTCATGCTGGTAAAACTTCATGATACGCAAGGCGAATTTGACCATGCAGGTCTGATCGTCTACGATCACCACGCCGCCGGAGCCCAGGAACTCGCCGCGCTTGCCGAAAGAATCAAAGTCCATGCTCATCTGCTCAGCTTCCGCAGCGGTAAGGATAAACGTTGACGAGCCGCCGGGAACCACGGCCTTGAGCTTGCGTCCATTGGGAATGCCGCCGCCCACGTCATAGATCATCTTCTTTAACGGATAGCCCAGAGGCAGTTCATAAACTCCAGGCTTGTTGACGTGGCCGCTGAGACAGAAGAGGCGCGTGCCGCCATTTTTGGGCGGACCGTAATCAGCAAATTTCTGTCCACCCATCAGGATGATGTGCGGAACCGCGGCAATGCTCTCCACGTTGTTGATAACGGTGGGACCACCCCAGAGCCCCACTACAGCAGGAAATGGTGGGCGAATCCGGGGAATACCGCGCTTGCCTTCCAGGGACTCCATGAGCGCTGACTCTTCACCCACTTCATACGCTCCAGCGCCGGTGTGCCAATAAACGTCAAAATCTTTTCCGCTGCCCAGGATGTTCTTGCCCAGAAAGCCCTTGGCATAGGCATCGGCCAGCGCCTGGCGCATGATATTCACCAGGTAGCGATACTCGCCGCGGATGTAGACATAACCGAGCTTTGCGCCCACGGCCAGCCCGGCGATGATTACGCCTTCAATCACCGAGTGCGGGTCGTGTTCCAGGATCAACCGGTCTTTGCAGGTCCCCGGTTCACTCTCATCACCATTCACCAGGATGTACTTGGGCTTGGCCGAGTCTTTGGGAACAAACGCCCACTTCATGCCGGTGGGGAAGCCGGCGCCACCACGCCCGCGCAGGCTGGAGGTCTTAACCTCATTGATGATCTGGTCGGGCTGCATTTCCAGCGCCTTGCGCACGGCTTTGTATCCGTCCAGTTCCAGGTGACGGTTGATGTCCGCCGCGCCTTTGCCAAAGCGTTGCGAGACAATGCGTACTTCGTCGGGATGGGAAACGAGATCAGCCATTGGTTATTGAGTACTGAGTATTTTGCTGCCAGCTACTTAGCTTCCGGTAAACAGCTTGATCGCACAGGCGCTCTTACTTTGTTGTCCTCTTGGCATACCCGTCTAGCACAATATCCATCGCGTCCGGGGTGAGGTTTTCATGAAAATCATAATTCACTTGTACCGCCGGAGCCCAACTGCAGGCTCCAATGCACTCCACTTCTTCCAGTGAGAAAAGGCCGTCGGAAGTCTTTTGCTTGTGCCCAATTCCAAGACGATCCTTACAATGCTCGAGCAACTCTTCTCCACCGCGCAACATGCAGGAGATATTGGTGCACACCTGGACGTGATACTTGCCCACCGGCTTGGTATGCAGCATGGAGTAGTAGCTGATCACATTCCGGACTTCCAGTTCGGTCAGATCCGTTTTCTTCGCGATATGTGCGATGGCTTCGTCGGTCAAATATCCCAACTCATCCTGCGTATACAGAAGCATGGGCACAAGGAAGGAACGCTTTGTCGGGTATTCCTTCATTTTTGCGTCGAAAAAGGTGTCGAGTTTATCGGAAATCACCATGAGATTGCCAAAATCTAGATTGCCAAAATTGCCAAAATCGGGTAATCGGGCAATTTATTTCTGCTTTGCGGTTTCCCGCGATGCTGTAAAAATTGCTGTCAACTGGTGTGCTTCGTTCAACAACTTATCAAGCCGCTGCTTTTTGACTACTCCCGAGTCTCCCAAAAACTCGAGCCACAGCGCAGATTCATCGGCTTCCTCGATCACCAATCCAATCTTAGCCACGAATTCTGCCTTAGATCTCGCACGGCATGCGGCGCGATAGTTTGCCGCAACCGAGGTACCCGAACGCAACAACTGTTTGCCTAAGATCTGGGCGTCGGGTGAGCGGGACAGCGAGCGAAATAACGCAATAACACGCAACCCGAACGCTTTGGTTCGATCTCTAAGTTCCGGTGGTTTCATTACTCAAGCGATCCTCTCGAGTAAATTACCCGATTACCAATTACCCAATCACCAATCTTTATCTGTCGATTTCCCCCAGCACAATATCAATGCTTCCAATTGCCGCCACCACGTCGGCGATCAAGCGTCCTTCGCACATTTTGCCAAGCGCCTGCAGGTTCGCATAGGAAGGCGAGCGCATGTGAACGCGCATGGGCTTAGCCGTGCCATCGCTCACGATGTAATAGCCCATCTCGCCACGCGGCGATTCAATCGCCTGATAGACTTCACCCGCCGGAACTGTAAACCCTTCAGTAACGATCTTGAAGTGGTAGATGAGCGCCTCCATCTCCGTCTTCATCTTCTCGCGGTCGGGCAAGACCACTTTGGGTGCATCCGCTTTGGTCGGGCCTTCAGGCAGCCCTTCCAACGCTTGTTTGGCAATTTCGCGCGACTCACGCAACTCCTGCACGCGACATACATACCGGGCCCAGACGTCTCCATCTTTGGAGGTGGGCACCTTGAATTTGAATTTTTCGTAGCTGCAGTAGGGCAGATCGCGGCGATGATCGAAGTCCACTCCGCTGGCGCGCAATGCCGGCCCAGTCACGCCCAGCGCAATCGCATCTTCCGCGCTCAGGTGAGCTACATCTTTCAGGCGATCGATAAAAATGCGGTTGCCAGTCAGCAGGTTCTCATATTCATCCACACGTTCAGGGAAGATATCCAGAAACTTCTTGACCGCCTTGAAGAAACCCAGGGGCGGATCGAGCGCCAGCCCGCCAATACGGAAGTAAGAGGTCATCATGCGCTGGCCACTGACCATCTCATAAATCCGCAACAAGTCTTCGCGCTCGCGGAAGCAATAGAGGAATACGGACATGGCGCCGATGTCCATAGCGTGGGTTCCCAGCCATACCAGGTGGGAACTGATGCGCTGCAGCTCGCTCAACATCACCCGGATCCACTGCGCCCGCGGCGGTATTTCAAGACCCAAAAGCTTTTCCGCCGCCAGCACATAGCAAAGGTTGTTGACCATGGGACACAGATAATCAATCCGGTCCGTAAGCGGGACAACCTGCTGATAGAACTTGGCCTCACAGGTCTTCTCAATTCCAGTGTGCAGGAATCCGATGTCCGGCATCATACGGATCACCCGCTCGCCGTCAATTTCCAGCAGCAGGCGCAGCACACCATGCGTGGACGGGTGCTGCGGACCCATATTCAGAATCATGGTGGTATCTTGCGCTGGATCGGCAGTCGGGGCGGTGGTTAAATGGCCCATTATCTATATCCCTCCACCGGATAATCCCGGCGCAATGGGTGGCCTTCCCAATCTTCCGGCATCATGAGGCGGCGCAAATGGGGGTGGCCGAGGAACCGGATGCCGAACAGGTCAAAGACTTCACGCTCAAAAAAGTTGGCCGTAGGCCATACGGCGGTGATGGATTCGATCACGGCGTCATCGCCGTCTAACCGCGCCTTCAGCCTGACCCGCTGCTTATGCTGGATCGAAAGCAGATGGTACGCCATCTCAAAACGCGGCTCGCGCGGATAATAATCTGCGCAGGTAAGATCAGAAAGAAAATCCACCAGGCCGCCGGCCTTCAGGCACTCACATGCCTGGCGGATAAATTCCCGCGCCACGTAGATTGAAAGCTCATCGCGATCCAGTTTTGCACCCTGGACCGCATTCTGGTTCCACTTGAGCAGCGCAGCCACAAGCGGACGGTCCTTCAGTTTCTCCAGATCGGTTATGGCAGGGACCAGAGGCACGTTATCCCTCACTCCTCTCCGGCTTGTTCCAGTCGATGATGCCTTTCTTCCATATATAGAAGAAGCCCACCAGCACGAGGCCGATGTACACCAGCATCTCCCAGAAGCCAAACATTTTGAGGTCGCGCGCGATCACCGCCCAGGGATAGAGAAATATGGCCTCAACATCAAACAGGATGAAAAGCATGGCCACCAGATAGAACTTCACGCTGAAGCGGTGCTGGGCATCTCCCGTGGGCGTGATGCCGCACTCATAAGGCGAATTTTTGGCGCGTGACCATTTGTGTTTCCCCACAAGGAAGGAAAGCAGGATCATGACCCCTGCGAGGGCCGCCGCCACCACCACCTGGATCAGAAGCGGTATATAACGAGCAAAATAGTTGTCCGGCATGAATGGCCTGTATATAATGCGCGACAATTGAAGAAAGCTAAACACTCGAATGTAATTGCCCTTTCGCCGGAGTGTCAAGACCTTGACTAGTATGGAGTTGGTGATTCGCGAACGGACGCCGGAAGGCGATTGTTTTTCTCGCCGCAGTGCGCAAGCAAGCATTCCAATTCCGGCAATTATGGCAACCGTGAAATGACAATCTTCGGATTCAATACGGACGTAAAGCACGGCGATACCGTCTACCACGTGCAAAGCGAGGCGCGTCCCAGCGATCTGGTGGTGCAAACTTTGGTATTCATGAAAGGGCTCTGCGTGGGCAAACGCACGGTCTCTTACGCCCAGGAAGCTTCTGCGCCCGACTTCTCCGATGAGGCCATTCACCAACTCCTCAAAGCACAGCACAGAACGGTGATTGACGCGATCAACGCCGGAAACATGGACTCAGCGCTGGGTACAGTCGGCGAGGTCCAGGACATCGGCGGTTCCGGATTGTCACTACGCTGGATCAAAGCTGATCCCATCGGCTCCGAAGGAGGTTTTATCTTGCACCTCCAGGTGACCGACGCCGGAAAAGCTGTTGCCGGGGCTGAGGCAGTTGCTCGAATTGGCAGCGATGCGGACGCGCCGGTGATTGCTCGCTCAACCAGCGACAATTCCGGGAACATCGACATGCAGATTGTCCTGAATGACGAACTGCGGCGCGAATCGTCACTCACCGTTCAAGCCACCTACGGAGCAAAATCTGCTACGCGCAAGTTCCGCTTCAAAAAAGCAAATCAGCAGCCGTAACTCGTCTTATCCCCACTTTTTGCGTAACGCCTGGGGTAACCCTCCGTTTGGTTGCCGTTCGCGGTTCATTACTCCTGAATGATTACCAACGTTCCGCATTCTTGCCGCTCCAGGGCAAAGAGTTGCTACATTTGGAGACATAAATGAGTTGGTGAGGAGAAGGTATATGTCTGTCAAAATGTGGTTTGCCCTGGCGGTAGTGTGCGTGGTGGGACCTGGCTCGTGTATTGCCCAGGACCCCACAAAAGTGGAACCAACACACTACAGATTGGGTTTTGAAAATGAGCAAGTGCAGGTGGTTTACATCCATTACGGCCCGCACGAAAAGTCATCCCTTCACGATCATCCGTCAGGCGTAGTAGTTAACCTCTCGAACGGCCACCTCAGGTTCACCGATCAGAATGGGGCCACCCAGGAGATTCGCGCCATTCATGGGGAGGCCAGATGGTTCCCGCCATTCAAGCATAGAGTAGAGAACCTGAGCGATACATCTTACGACGGAATCTATATCGCGATCAAAGGCCGCGCATCCGCTGCCGTCACATCGACGGGGGAGATGCCCGCCATGGATGCGGCCACGGAACGAATGATTCGCCCTTTTCTGCTTATGGCCGATTTATCCAGAAATGCAAAGGCGGTTGCAACGCCGGAATCTCACCCGCTGCACGCGGAACGGATCACGCAGCAGAGGTAGGCATCTCAATCTTTAAATGAATCCTGTCCAGTCCGTTCTCGCGCTGCCTTTTGGCCGCCGGACAGCCGCCTAGGGATGATGCTTCTTCAATTTTGGCAATTGCGGCAGTTTATTTAACCTTGTAGCAGGTGCCTGCCACAAACCCAAAGCTCGCTTTTCCCCAAACCGATGCCATCGTCGTTGGCTCAGGGCCGAATGGACTGGCGGCGGCGATCAGGATGGCTCAGGCCGGAAGGTCCGTTGTGGTGCTGGAGGGCGCGAACACTCCCGGAGGCGGCGTGCGCTCTGCCGAGCTCACCTTGCCTGGCTTCATCCACGATATCTGCTCTTCGGTTTACCCGCTCACCGTGTGCTCCCCCTTTTTCAGCACCTTGCCGCTGCAGCAGCACGGCTTGGAGTGGGTGTTTCCGCCAACAGCGCTGGCTCATCCGTTTGATGATGGATCATCTGCGACATTGCATACCTCGATTGAAGAGACTGCCGCGACCCTTGGCGTTGATGGCAGAAATTATCAGCAGCTCGTTCAGCGTTTTCTCCCTCGCTGGAAAGACCTGCTGGAAGATGCGCTTGCGCCAATTCGGTTTCCCAAGCATCCCTTCCTGTTTGCCAGATTCGGAAAGCAAGCCATTCGCTCAGGGAGGGGAATTGCCCGCGCTCATTTTCGGGCCGACCACGCGCAGGCATTTTTCGCGGGAATGGCGGCACACTCCATGCTCCCGTTGGAATTTCTCTCTACCGCCGGCGTAGGACTCATGCTGGCCATCCTGGGGCATGCCGTGCGCTGGCCCTTCGTTCGCGGCGGCGCGCAGCAACTTACCAACGCACTGGTTTCGTTGCTGCAATCTCTTGGGGGCCAGATCATCACCGGATGTTGGGTGGAATCTTTGGAGCAGCTTCCGCCCGCGCATACCGTCCTGCTGGATGTCACGCCCCGGCAGTTGCTGACTCTCGCCGGTAATGGTCTGCCGGATTCTTATCGTCGCAAGCTGGAACGGTATCGCTACGGCATGGGTGTCTTCAAGCTGGATTGGGCCCTCCATCAGCCCATTCCGTGGCGGGCCGGAGAATGCCGCCAGGCTGGGACAATTCACCTGGGCGGAACGTTGGACGAAATCTGCGAATCGGAGCGGCAAAGCTGGAACGGCGAGAGCACGGCGTGCCCGTTTGTGCTGGTCGCGCAGCCGAGCTTGTTTGATTCCACCCGCGCACCCCAGGGGAAGCACACGGCATGGGCCTACTGCCATGTTCCAAACGGTTACACCGGGGACATGACCGAGGCAATCGAGGGACAGATTGAACGGTTTGCACCCGGTTTTCGCGACTGCATTTTGGCCCGCTCTGCTCTATCGCCAAAGGATCTCGAAAAACACAACCCCAACCTGGTAGGCGGGGACATCGGCGGCGGCGCTGCAATGCTAAGCCAGCTTTTCCTGCGTCCCACGGCCAGCCTCTACCGCACGCCCCTTAATGGTGTTTATCTGTGCTCTTCCTCTACGCCGCCAATTCCGGGAGTGCATGGTATGTGCGGTTACTTTGCCGCCGAAGCCGCGCTGAACTCAACTGGATGACAAAAAAGCGGCTGCCACTTTAGGCAGCCGCCCTTGCCTTGCGATTGCACCCACTACTACTGCGGCGGAGGTGTGCTCCCACTTGGAGGAGGGCTAGTCGTGCCTGGGGTACCAGGTGACGACGTGCTCGGTGACGCTGTGCTGGGTGAAGACGTGCCAGGTGAAGTCGTCCCCATCGGAGTTGCTCCGGTCGGTGGACACGGTGAACTTATGGACGCACTCGGGATCGTCGTCGTAGGGGTGCCGGCCGTTGGTGATCCGCCGCTGGTTGAAGACCCGGTGCTGGTGGTGGACGTTGCGCCACCCACCTGGCTGGTACCTGTCCCTACCTGACTGCTGCCTGTTCCAACCTGTGGTCCGGTTGCAGTGGTGGGCGTGCACGGGGTCGTTCCCATCCCCGTGGCTCCCGTCTGACCCGGTGTGGTCGAGGTCGTTCCCGTCTGGCCAGGAGTGGTAGTGCTCATGGTGCCCGGAGTTCCGCTAATGCCCGGGGTTCCCTGGGTAAGGGTGTGCGACATCAGAGTTGGCATTGGTTCGATTTCTTTTTTTGTGGCCTTTTTCTTAGCGCCTATATACGCTAGGTTAAGGAGGACACTATGCCTGACTCTCTGGCTCAACTGGAAAAGCAAAGAGCGGAGCTATTGCGCCAGATCGCCGATCTGGGAGATTTCCG
>DATGJZ010000108.1:0-15555 GCA_035294925.1 Candidatus Angelobacter sp.
CATTGCAGATCAGGATTTTCGCCTTTGATTTTCAATTACTCAATTACCAAATTACCCGATTACCCAATTCTCGGAGACGACGATCCTGCCTTTGCCGTAACGAGTACAAAATTCTCGTAATCGCGTGCATAACGGCCTAAATACTGTTCTTGATCTCTACTCTCGTGCCAGGCGTAAGCCGCAGTTGTCCATCTGTCACCACTTTCTGGCCTGCTTGCAGACCGGAAGCTATGACCGTGGTGTCACCTACGGCCCACCCCACCTTCACTGGCTGTTGCTGTGCCGTCAGGTCGGCGTTCACCACATAGACGTAAGTTCCGTTCTGTCCGGTTTGCAGCGCGGCGGTCGGCACTACAACCGCATTCGGCTCAGTGGTCAAGGTCAATGCAACATCCGCAAATTGCCCCGGCCAGAGCGCGCGTTTCTGGTTATCGAATGTCGCCTTGAGCTTGATCGTACCCGTGGTGAGATCAACCGCATTGTCGATAAAGGTAAGATTTCCTGAGAAATGCTCGCCACTGCCCTGGGGAGACGCTTCCACCCGCAGGGTCTTGGTTGCCAGAAACTTCTTCACTTGCGGAAGCTGCTGCTCGGGAATCGAGAAGGTCACATAGATCGGCTCGATTTGATTGATCGTCACCAGGATGGGCACATCATTGGCCTTCACCAGGTTGCCTTCCTTCGCGCCCACATTGCCGGTGCGGCCGTTGATGGGAGAATAAATCGACGTGTACTCCAGGTTAATTTTGGCGGTTTCGACTGTGGCCTTATCGGCGGTCACCGATGCCGCCATTGCATTGGAAGTCGCCACGGCCGCGTCCACCTGCTGTTTGGAAACCACGCCCACGCGCCCTAATCCTTCATAACGTTCCTGATCCAGCCTGGCATTCAAGGCTTGTGCCTGGTCTTTGGCCAGCATGCCCTCGGCCTGGCGAAGCGCAGCCTCGAAGGGCGCGCGATCAATCGTGAACAGGAGCTGTCCTTTCTTGACAAAGTCTCCCTCTTTGAAGTGTACGCGCACCAGTTCACCGGAAATTTGCGGCTTGATGCTCACCGTCGAGATCGCCTCAACGTTTCCGATGGCCTGCAATTGCACCGGCATGCTCCGCGTTGCCACCGTGGAGACCCTCACCGGCGCAGCCGGCGCCTGCTGCAGCTTGGCCGCCTGCACCGCATCGCGGCCGGAACAGCCCAGGCTGGGAAGGAGAAGCGGGAGCGCACAGATAAAAAATAGTAACCGTTTCATTTTGTCGTTTTTTCCCTTGGGCGAACAGGATGGCGGCCGTGGCCGTTCGACCCGTTGCGGCCCGGATGGGCTTGCGCAAACTGCATTCCGCCCAGCCAGATGGCTGCCAGAGTTGCCGCAACTTCTTCAGCATCGAACGTCTGGTACTTCTCGCCTCCAAAGAGTTCCTGCACCAGAAAGTGATAGACAGTCATGCCCAGAAATCCGCGCGCAGCAAGCAGCGGGTTCATCTTACGAAATGCTCCCTGGCGAATCCGCTGACGGATATGGCCCGCCAAAGCTTCGTAGTACACCGCAACATAGGTGCGAAAAAAGCGCTCCGACAACGTGTGATTTTCCAGTGCGGTAAACCACAACAGCCTCGTCAACTCAGTATCGTGCGGAGTCCTCACCAGGAACTCACGGGCCAGGGCAGTAAAGACCTGCAAATCATCGCCCCCGGCCTTGAGAATTCCATCCACGCGCTGGGCACGGCCTCGCGCCGAGCAAAGACCTTCAATAATGGTCCAGTAAAGGGCCTCTTTCGTGGGGAAATGACGGAACAACAAGGCCTCATTCACGCCCGCCTGAGTTGCTATCTCTCGCGTGGTCGTTCCCTGAAAACCCTGGCGGGCAAATAATCCGGTAGCCACCTGCAGAATCTGCCGGCGACGGTCCTGTGCTGAAAGGCGTGTTGACATGGTCAGAAATTCGGGGAAAGTAAGTAGATACTTACTTTATCAGAATTAGACGGGCCTCAAGTTACGGCGTCTGAAGGAACTGCGTAAAGAACTGTAAAGAGCGGCGCTTCTGCGCGAGCCTGACCTTGCACGGCTCCGCCACGAATCGGCCTCTTCCCCCATCGAGAACCAGTTTCGGCAATTTTGGCAACCCTATAGGCGAGTGCAGTAGCTGGCTTCATAAATACGGTTTTCTTTAGTTTAATAGCGCTCTGAGCGCCGCGACCGGTCACCTGTGTTGCCTGCAATCCCCACACAAAATCCTTAAAGCATCGGCGCCTTGTAGCCGATTCAAGAGCCTTAGAGAGTCCGGTGGACCTATGCGCTGCCAATTGGAAGCGTGGCATTCCAACCGGGGCCGTGTAAGGAGAACCGTGCCATGATCCAGATCTATTTTTACTCTGACCGGGCAAGACGTGTGTGTGCCTGGGCCGTCAAGGGCATTTGCTTGTTGCTGTTGGGGGTGCTTGGCCGCGCTCAGGACCAGCATCCTGATTTGACCCAGCTGACCCTGGAACAGCTTTCAAAACTGGAAGTCACCTCGGTCTCGCGGAAGAAACAGCAGATCAATGACGTGGCTGCAGCTGTTTACGTGATCACCCAGCAGGACATCCACAGTTCCGGGGCGCGCAATATTCCCGACTTGCTCCGCATGGTACCCGGCGTGGATGTGGCGCAGATCACAGCCCACACCTGGGCCATCAGTATTCGCGGCTTCGGTGACATCTTTACGGACAAAGTATTGGTGCTGATTGATGGACGCAGCGTCTACACGCCCACGACCTCGGGAGTCTACTGGGACCAGCAGGATGTTCCTCTGGAGGACATTGATCGCATTGAGGTCATCCGCGGGCCGGGAGGAACTGTATGGGGTGCGAACGCCGTGAATGGCGTCATTAACATCATCACCAAGAGCGCCCACGACACCCAGGGTGGCCTCATCACCGCTGGAGCCGGACTGAACGAGACGGCAGATGCTCTGCTGCAATATGGCGGCAAGGTTCGCAAGGCAGGGGATTATAGGGTATTGGGCTCGTATTCGAACTCAGGTAGCCAGACTGCGGCTGATGGTACCCCTGCCGCCGATGGCTGGCACAATTTGCATCTAGGATTCCGATCAGATTGGGATCTTTCCAAGCGTGACACCTTGACCGTACAGGGCGATCTGCTGAGCGTCAGCGAAGGACTCACGGTGTCCACTGTACTTTCCAATGCCTCTTTCCAACAGGCAACATTTAATACCAGGGTCACGGTAGGCGCCGGCAACTTGCTGGAACGTTGGAACCGTACGCTCTCAGACCATTCCGATATCTCTCTGCAAGCGTACTACGACGGTTATAATCGACACGATCCCGACGTTCCGGAGAGCCGGCATACCTTCGACATCGACTTCCATCACCACCTGGCGGCCGGCGCCCGCAACGACATCGTCTGGGGCCTTGGTTATCGTGTTACCAGCGATGATCTCAGACCTGGCTTTTCGAACTTGTACGTACCACAGCAGCGCACCGATAGCCTCTTCAGCGTTTTTCTCCAGGACGAGATCCGAATCATCAACTCGCTGCGCCTTACCCTGGGATCCAAGCTGGAACACAACGCCTATACAGGACTTGAGTACGAGCCGGGAGTGCAACTGACGTGGACGCCTGCAAAGAAGCATGCCCTCTGGCTATCCGTGGCGCGCGCCATCCGCCAACCATCCCGGTCTGATGTCAACCTTCAGGTTGATGTGGCGACTTTTCCGCTCGACAACGGCGGTACTGGGGTTCTAAGAATCACCGGCGATCCAGACCAGGACCGCCGGGCGGAAGTGCTCCTCTCTTACCAGCTTGGATATCGCGCCCAGATCAGCAAACGGTTCTCCTTCGATGCTACCGGCTTTCTGAACCGCTACCGTCACCTCCAGACCCAGGAACCTGGCCAGCCGTTTGCGGTGAACCCCGCGCCCGACATGGTGTTTCCGCTATTCTTTGATGATCAGGCCCATGCGCGAACCTACGGCGGCGAGATTTTTGCCACCTGGAACGTAACCAGCCGCTGGCGCATCAGCCCCAGCTACAGCTTCATCCACATGGTCGTAAATCCGGACGCTTCGAGCCAGGACACGACTGTTGCCGCCACAGTAGACGATACGCCGAGGCACAAGTTCGCCATTCGCTCGCTCTTGAGACTGCCGCATCACCTGGATTGGGACGTGGCGCTGTATCACGTGAACAGCTTCCTGAATGTAGATACTCCCAGCTACAACCGGGTTGATACGCGGCTGGCGTGGTGCCTTGGGGAAACCACTGAATTCAGTGTTGTGGGTCAGAATCTCCTATCACCCCGGCATGCCGAGTTTCCGGACGCCTTTTACGTAAATCACACCCTGGTCAAACGGAGTGCCTACGCAAAGGTCACATGGCGATTCTGAGCTGCGATCCTCAATCCGGCAGGAAGATCAGAGCCAGCGCGCTACGAGCAGCCCGCCACGCAGGCATATTCATGGTTGTTTTGGCGGCAAGCGCCAGCGGCGCGCAGGGACAGGTAACTGCAGACCAGATCAAGGCAGCATATATGTTCAACTTTGCCAAATTCATTGAGTGGCCTGCGGAAGCGCTCGCCGACACCGCCTCTCTGAATTTTTGCGCGTTAGGCCGCAGTGCGGCCGTCGATGAAGTGGATTCTTTGGTTAGCGGCAAGAGCATCAACAACCGCCCCATCAAAATACGGCATTTGGGAAAACCAGAGGAAATCAAGGATTGCCATCTGGTCTTTCTCGCCGACAGTGCCGGGAAGCAGGAGCAGAAGCTGTTTCAAGCAGCTAAAGGGCTACCAATCTTGCTGGTCGGCGAGTCTCCAGGATTCGCTCATGCCGGAGGCACGATCGGCTTCTTGACAGAGAACGGGAAAGTTCTTTTCGAGGTCAATATTAGTTCAGCGGAGGAAGCGCACTTGAAGATCAGCTCCAAGCTACTGGCCCTGGCGCGAATCGTCTCCTCCGGAATAGCACGGACCGGCCAATAGCGGTTGGCAGTCACGTTGATCAATCGTGCACCGATCCAGCCCAGCCACTGCAGGCGCTAAAGGATCTCCGGTACTGGTGGTTGGCGACAGCCCTGGATTTGCGCGGGCCGGCGGCATGATTGGCCTCATTGCAGACAACGTCAGTGTTCTTTTCGAAATTAATCCACGCGCAGCGGAGGAATCACACTTGAAAATCAGCTCCAAGCTGCTGGCGCTGGCGCGGATTGTGGATTGACCCCCGTCCGTCCCCCTGCCCTCCGGCTCGCAATAACTGAGTACAACCAACGATTTGGCCCTAAAGAAGTCTCCCGAACTGGCCGATTTCATGGCAAGAAAGGTTCTCAGCTTGGGCCCAGATTGTCTGCTTCTGGAAGGAACAAAAATTGAGGAAGACCGCTTCAACCGATACGCCCATCAGCAAGAAGCTCAATAAGATCATCATGATCACCACGGCCTCGGCCCTGCTTCTGGCCTCCGGAGCTTTCGCCGTCTATGAGATTTTGGCGGTCCGGCAAGTTATGGTAGTTGAGACCGCCGAGCTGGCAGACATCATCGGCTCCAACAGCACTGCCGCCCTTTCTTTCAATGATGCTGCCGCCGCCGGAGAGTTGTTGAATTCGTTGCGCTCTCAGACCCACGTGACCGCCGCGCGAATTTACACGAGGGACGGAACGCCCTTCGCCACCTACGTCCGGAACGGCGGTACAGCCCCAGACATTCCCAGCCTCGCGCCTCAGGAAGCCATCTACTTTACCAGCGATTCTCTGCGGGTTGTCCGCACCATCCGCCTCAATCAAGAGATGCTGGGCAGGTTGTTTCTGACGATTGACCTGAAAAAAGTACACGACCGGCTCGTTCGTCAACTGCTGATCACCGGCGTGGTCCTGGTCATTTCCCTGTCCCTTGCGCTGCTGCTGGCCAAACGGCTGCAACGTGTCATCTCGGAGCCGATTCTTGCCCTGGTAGAGCACACGCGCTCCATCCGGCACGGCGCGACCTACTCCATGGATGATATTCACGGTGGATACCAGGAAATCGGGCTGCTCATTGAGAGCTTTGATGAGATGCTGCGGAACATCACGGAACGTGACGTCGCGCTGCTCCACCATCGCGAGCACCTGGAACAGCAAGTGGCGGAACGGACGGTCGAACTGGTCGAGGCCAAAGATCGGGCTGAAGCGGCCAGCCGCGCGAAGAGTGAGTTCCTGGCCAACATGAGCCACGAGATCCGCACCCCCATGAACGGCATTCTGGGAATGACCGAGTTGGCCCTGGATACGGATCTTTCCGCCAGCCAGCGCGATTACCTTACGCTGGTGAAATCCTCCGCCGACGGGCTGCTTTCCCTCATCAACGACATTCTGGATTTCTCCAAGATTGAAGCCGGTAAGCTCACCCTGGATCTCCGGCCTTTCTCCTTGCCTGCCATGGTCGGGGAAACCATGAAGGCCTTGTCCTTGCGCGCCCACGATAAGGAAGTTGAACTGGCGTTCGAGGTGGACTCGGATATTCCCGAGCGTCTTATCGGTGATCCTGGCCGGCTGCGCCAGGTCATCGTGAATCTGGTGGGTAACGCCATCAAGTTCACCAAGCAGGGTGAGGTAGTTTTGACCGTGACACCGGAAAAATCACAGGGGGAGGAAATTGTTCTGTGTTTCTCCGTTCGCGATACCGGCATCGGCATTCCCGCGGACAACCTCTCCCGGATTTTTGAGGCCTTCGAGCAGGCTGACAACTCCACGACCCGGCAGTACGGCGGCACAGGATTGGGCCTTACCATCGCGTCACGGCTGGTGGAGATGACGCATGGCAGGATCTGGGTGGAAAGCCAGCCGGGACAGGGAAGCACCTTCCACTTTACGGCCTCTTTTGCAAAGGCTTCGGTTCCACTGGAAGAAACAACACGCCTGAGTCTCGCCGCACTTCGTGACTTGCGCGTTCTGGTAGTGGACGATAATGCCACCAACCGGCGCATTCTCAAATCCATGTTGTTGAAATGGCAGATGCAACCGGAAACCGCGGAGAGTGGGCCGGAGGCGCTGGAGCGTCTGCAACAGGCCGCCCAAAAAGGAACCGCCTATTCCCTGTTGATCGTGGACGGCCACATGCCGGGGATGGACGGGATCACGCTGCTGGAAAAGATACGCGCCCACAGGGAGTGGAATGTTGGCGAGATTATGATGCTCACTTCCGCGGAGCAGCTTGGCGACTCAAAACGCTGCGCCGACCTTGCCGTCTCAGAGTACCTCATCAAGCCCATTGCCGGCAGTGAACTCTTGCAGGCAATTCTGAGAACGTTAGGCCATAGTACAGTCCCGGATGGGCAGAAAGTAATTTCTGGTGCGATGAACAATGGAATTCCCGCTCCTCATCCCCTCCTCATCCTGCTGGCTGAAGACAACGCTTTCAATCAAAGAGTCGCTGTCGGAATGCTGGGTAGGCTCGGCCATGGTGTAACCATTGCCAACAATGGGAGAGAGGCGGTTGAGTTATTTGCGCAAAGCCCATACGACCTTGTGCTCATGGATATCCAAATGCCCGAGATGGACGGGTTCCGCGCGACGGAGTTGATTCGCCAGGAACAGCAACGTTCAGGACGCCAGGTCCCGATTATCGCCATGACCGCTCATGCGATGAGTGGCGACCGGGAAAAATGCCTCGCAGCCGGAATGGACGACTACATCTCCAAGCCCATCAGCCGCGAGGAACTGGCCCATGTTCTGGAACGCAATTCCGCGCCGGCAGGTCATCCATATTCGAGAAACTCTTCCCCATCGTCCGGCCTTTCAGTTGCGCGTGAAGGATTGGAAGCGCGAGGGGGCGGAAACGATATAAATCGGGCCACCGCCGCCCAAAGCCCATCCGGCTTGCAGGCTTCTCCCATTCATCTGCCTTCAATCATTGCGTCTGATACTGTGCTGCACCGCTGCGGTGGTGACCACGAACTGCTGGCTTCGCTGGTTGGGATGTTTCCCGAGGAGTCGCGCAAACTTCTGCAAGATCTGGAACGGGCTCGTGCTTCGGGTGATGCTAAAGCGGTACAACTCAGCGCCCACTCGTTGAAAGGCATGTGCAACATGTTTGAGGTAAGGGAGGCAGGCAATGCCGCATTCGAACTGGAGCGGGCCGCCGCTGAAGGCGGCCTGGGTACGGACCAGCAGTTGGAGCATTTGAAAACCGAGCTCGGCCGAGCGGTCGATGCGGTGGCGCGGTTGACAGTTCATGCATAAAAGCAAGTTGCTTCACCTCAGTCACACTCTGGCCAGCACCACGGAAAACCATTGATTGGCATCGGTCCAGCTCTGTTCCAGACGGAAGCCGCCCAGTCGCAACATGTTGGTGATTGATGTCTCCGTGAACTTGTAGCTGTTCTCGGTATGGATACGCTCGCCTGCCACAAAATGAAAGACCATTCCCAGATCGCGAATCCAGACCTTCTGCTCGAACCGGCTTTCGAGATGCATCTCAATCCGCGACATCTCGGGGTTCCAGAAGGCGACATGATCGAAGGCTTCCAAATCGAACTGTCCGCCTAACTCGCGATTGATGCGCCCCAGGAGGTTCTTGTTGAATTCCGCCGTAGTGCCCTGCGCGTCGTTGTACGCGCGGTGCAGCAGATCAGTGTCCTTTGCCATGTCAAAACCCAGCAACAGGGCGTCTCCGGGACGCAGCGAGTTGCGCACGCGAACCAGAAACTGCACCGCTTCGTCGGGCTCAAAGTTTCCGATGGTAGACCCGATAAAGAGCACCAGCTTGCGTCCGGGTAAGCTCAGTAAGGGCACGTGCTTGGAATAGTCGGCAACGATGGGATGCACGCGCAGGTTGCGAATATGGCCATTCAGGGTAGAAACAGCTTCCTTGAGCGCAGAAATCGAAACATCCACCGGGTAGAAGCTGACCCGCAATTGCCTTCGCGACAGAGCTTCCACCAGGATCCGGGTCTTGCTCGCGCTGCCCGCCCCCAGTTCGATTAAGGTCAGGTTACTCCCCGCCTGACCGACTATTTCACTTGCGTATTCCTGAAAAATGGCGCGCTCGGTGCGCGTAAGATAGTACTCCGGCAGTTCCGTGATCTGCTCGAATAAGCGCGAGCCGCGGGCATCGTAAAAGAGTTTTGGAGGAAGCCTCTTAGGACGAGCTGTCAGCCCGTCCAGAACGTCTTCCGCCAGCCGAGTGAATACAACCGCTTCAGTATTAGAGGTTATCATCCGCGAGCCTGATGCCGGAGAACTGCCAACGCGTTTCCGGCGCAAAGAAATTACGGTAGCTGGCGCGTATGTGTGAAGACGGCGTCACACATGAGCCACCGCGCAGCACCATCTGATTGCACATAAATTTTCCGTTGTATTCGCCCAAAGCTCCTGGGACTGCCTTATATCCGGGATAAGGCAGATAGCCACTGGCCGTCCATTCCCAGACGTCGCCAAAAATCTGCACCGGCTGATCTTCATGAGCTGCGCCAGCGGGAATGGGATGAAAGTATCCATTCTCCAGGAGATTACCGGCAGGCGCTGCGCGGGAGGCCACGACTTCCCACTCAAACTCGGTGGGCAAACGCGCGCCAGCCCAGCGCGCAAATGCATCGGCTTCGTAGTAGCTGACGTGGCAAACCGGTTCGTGCTCAGCAATTTGGCGCATGCCGCCGCAGGTGAAGATGTCCCATTGCTGTCCGTTTTTCTGCCAAAAAAGCGGAGCGGTCCAAGACCGGGTTTTCAGGGTGGTCCAGCCGTCAGAGAGCCAGAGTTCTGGACGGTTATAACCGTCATCTTCCATAAAAGCCAGATATTCGCCGCAGGTCACGGGCCGGGCGGCGAAACGGAAGGGCTGTAAGTACACCTTGTGGCGGGGGGCTTCATTGTCGAAATGGAAGCCCTGCTCATCCGTGCCTATCTCATAGAGGCCTTCCTGGTAGCTGTGGGGCTTCTGCGGAGACGGAGGTCCCGCATGGGCGGGTGGCGAGGACGCGGCCTGGTACGACGGACGCAAGGGGTTCGTCCAAAATGCATGTTTGATGTCCGTGATCAGCAGTTCCTGGTGCTGCTGCTCATGATTGATCCCCATTTGCACCAGTTTCAACACTTCCGCGGAGGGCGTTCCGGAATCGAGCAGGTGGTGCATGTGCTCGTCCGTATGGCGGCGATATTTCTGAACTTCCTCCAGGCTGGGACGGGAAAAAGTGTTGCGAAGGGCCTTTTCCGGCTGCGCGCTCACGGCGTTGTAGTAAGAGTTGAACAGGGTGCGGAACTGGGGATCGAAGGGGCGGTAATTCTTGAGATGGGGCGCCAACAGGAAGGTTTCAAAAAACCAACTGGTGTGGGCCAGGTGCCACTTGCTCGGGCTGGCCTCGGGACAGGACTGCACCATCTGGTCTTCCGGGCTCAGAGACGCGGTCAACAGCTCGGTTTGGCGGCGAACGGCTTTGTATTGTTCCAGAGGCGTTGCTCCAGTTCCCAGTCTTTCCGGGGCCGCTGGGGACGAACGAAACGCAAGCACCGATTTCAAGGGAGACATAAGTCTTTTGTTTCCTTTGGACCGGCCAAGCCAGGGTGAACATACTACGCCCTTATGCGACAAAATTCACCCTGATGGCAGGAATCTGGCCTTCACTTAAAGAACTATAAGATTCTTAGAATCGACTAAAAGCCGCAATTTTATCTGATGCAAGAAAATCGGGAGATCATGCGGACTGGGTAATTGGGTGATTTGGTAAATGGGTAATTGAAAAAAGGAAAACAACCATCGGGCCTTTGGCCATCTAATTCCTTCCCTGTCTTCACTTCTCCCCGGCAAAGCTGTTTCAACCGGCTGATTGCCAAGTGCTTTTGATGTATCGTCTAAGGTGTGGCCGGCCTTCCGAAGACGATTTTTCATGTTGATATGGACGCCTTTTTCGTCTCGGTAGAAGAGCTTTTGAATCCCGCCTTGAAGGGCAAAGCCGTGGTGGTGGGAGGACAGCGGGATGAGCGGGGAGTGGTCTCGGCGGCTTCGTATGAGGCGCGGAAATTTGGAGTCCACTCGGCCATGCCTCTGCGCACCGCGGCCAAGTTGTGCCCGCATGCAATTTTCCTCGATGGCCGTCTCGGCCTCTATCGCGAGCATTCGCAGAAGGTGCATACGGTGCTCCAGGATTTTTCGCCAGCGGTGGAGATGGCATCTATCGATGAAGCTTACGTGGATATGACGGGCACGGAAAAGCTTTCCGGGCCACCGCTCAGGTCCGGCCACAAACTGCACCAGCAGATGAAGGAGCGCACCGGACTGAACTGCTCCATTGGAATCGGGAGTTCGCGGCTGATGGCCAAGATCTGCTCCGATCAGGCAAAACCCAACGGCCTTCTGTACATCCTGCCGGGACAGGAACAAAGCTTCCTGGCACCGCTGGACGTGGGCAGGATTCCGGGCGTGGGCAAAGTTACCAAGGCGCGCTTGAACGAAATGGGGATCGCCCGGATTGGGGACCTGCTACGCATCGAGGATTCGGTGCTGGAGGAGAGTTTCGGAAAATGGGGGCTGGCGCTGGCGGGCAAAGCGCGTGGAGAAGATTCCGGGGCGTGGTTTGAGGGCGAGGTGGGGGAGGACTGGCAGGTAAAATCCATCAGCCATGAACATACCTTCAACGAGGACACACGCAACCAGGACAAGATCGAATCCACCCTGGCGCATCTTTCCGAACTGGTGGGCCGAAGGTTGCGCGATCAAGGGTTTGCGGCGCGAACCATCCAACTCAAGCTCCGATACTCGGACTTCCACACCATTACTCGCGCGCATTCCCTGCCCCAGCCGACCCAGGTGGATACGGAAATCTTTGACACGGTGCGCAAGCTGTTTCAGGAAAACGCGGAGGGCGGAAGGGCGGTGCGGTTATTAGGAGTGCATACATCGAATTTCGAAGATGCGCCGGAGCAGATGCAATTGCTGGTGGATGACCGGCGGGAGAAATGGAGGCAGGCACTATCAGCATCGGACCGCCTGCGGGACAAGTTTGGGGAATCGGCCGTTTTCCTGGCCAAGGGCATGTCCGGAACTTTTCGTGAGCGGGTCCATGAAAATCCAGCGCAAAAAGCGGATAAAAATAAGGAGAAGCAGTAGCCTCAGCTTATTTTTTCTATTGATTCTTAAGGACTTAGACAGGTTCTGCGTATAAGTACCAATCCGGATTTCTGCCTGTGCCTGAAGAAAATTGATGTTTTCCGGCCTAAAGTAGTCTATGATCTCTAATAATTAATCGCAGTTATCTCCCGTGACCGGAGATTGATTAGACATTATTAATTTTGCCCCCAACGGCCAGGTACCAAGGATGTTCGGTTGATATGAGTTTCGACGAGGGCAATTTGCGGTGTCTCCACTACTTGAACAGATCGTAATCTTCTCGGTCATGAGCGTCCTGGTAACGCTCTTCACCTGGATCTACATTCGCAACCGGCAGCAAAGAGTCGGCTTGTGGATGCTGGGTTGGATCGCCATCTTCATCCATTTCGCGGCGATCATGATGGCCAGTTTTTCTCTGCTGAGCGCGAGCTGGACAAGCTTCATACGAGTGGGCACCCTGGAGGTTGCGGGAACCAGCTTTGTCTTGTCCGTATCGGAAGCCTATGGAACGACCCGCAGACGCATCCTGTATTTCCTTCTGTTCGGCTTGCCGTCCATCGTATACCTCGGGCTCCTGATTTGGTCCCCGCAGCACAGGTGGATGTTTCCCACGCTGGTGATTGGCAGCACTTTTGCGTTGCTGGCGAATTCGTGGCGCTACTACCGCGCGAAGAACGCGTCCTTTTACTTTTTTCTGGCCATACCGGGAGCATATGCAGTGTGGTCGGGCATAAAATCTGTCAGCACTCCGCTTTCCGGCCTGCTGTATTTCCTGAGCATCTTCTTTATCATCGCCGGACTGCTGTACGTGCAATATTACAAGCGGATTACTCCGGGCGTGCTGGTCACATCCATATCCTTCGTGCTTTGGGGCCTGGTGTTCCCCGTGGGCACCGCCCTCTCGGCACGTCAGATGGGGCCTTCCCAGAGCAGCGTATTCTGGGACTTGCCCAAGTACATGGTGGCTTTCGGAATGATTCTCACGCTGTTTGAGAATGAAACCGCAGCGGCCACCAGCGCCGCACGGCAGTACCGCAGCCTGTTTGAGGGAAATCTGGCCGCAGTGTACGTTTCCACATTGCAAGGAGTGCTGCTGGACTGTAACGCCGCCTTTGTGAATATGTATGGCTACTCCTCGAAGGAGGAGATGCTGGCCAATCCTACGCCTTCCCTATACGGCGAACCCGGAGACCGGGAGAGATTTCTGGAGCACCTGCGGCAGGAAGGCCAGGTGATCAATTACGAATGCCGACAACGCAAGAAGGACGGTTCGGCGTTCTGGATTCTGGAGCGGGCCACGATTTTTGCCGACGCTTCCGGTCGCCAGATCATCGAGGGCACGGCGATCGACATTACTGAGCGCAAACACACGGAGCTCGCGCTGAAGGAGTCCGAAGAGCGCTTTGCGACGCTCTTCCGCCACAGCCCGATCGGTTGCGGCATCGTGAGCCTGGACGGAGTTTTCCTGAACGGCAACGAGGCACTGGAAAAAGTGTTGGGCAGGCCCATTGGGGAGATCACCGGCAAGACGGGAGTGGAGTTAGGGCTGTGGGAGTCGCAGGAGGACCGCGACCAGTTCTACCGCCGCTTGCGGGCGGAAGGCTCCATCAAGAACATGGAGATCCATTTCACCGATACCGCCGGCAATAAGCACATCGGCATCTATTACGGAACGCTGGTGCGAATCGCCGACCAGGAATGCATCTTCGGCATGCAACTGGACTGCACCGAGCAACGCGAACTGGAAGCCAAGTTCCTGCAAGCCCAGAAAATGGAAGCTGTGGGGCGTCTGGCCGGGGGCGTGGCGCACGATTTCAATAACCTGCTGGGGGTGATTGGCGGATATGCGGAACTGCTGGAGGCGGAGGTACAGCACCAGGAGAAGCTGCATAGCTATTGCCGCAAAATCATGGAAACAGCACGACGTGCGGGAAGCCTGACGAGTCAATTGCTGACCTTCAGCCGCAAGGAGATCAGCCAACCCGCTCCGCTCAAGCCCAACCGCGCCATTCGCGAGTCCGTGTCCATTCTTTCGCGTCTCATCGGGGAAGACATTGAGATCAATCTTGAACTGGATGCGACCGGCACGATCCTGATTGATAAAGTCCACTTCGAGCAGATCATCTTCAACATCGTGGTGAATGCGCGCGACGCGATGCCGCAGGGCGGCCAATTGACCATCACCACGGAAGACAAGCTACACGTTCCGCTCTCCTCTGCGTCCGGCGATGGGGCTGCGGCCCGCTATGTAAGTATTGAAATCCGAGACAACGGCATCGGCATGGACGAAGGCACCCGCCTTCGCGCCTTCGAACCATTTTTCACGACCAAGGAAACGGGACGAGGCACTGGCCTTGGCCTGGCCATGGTTTATGGCATCGTGCAGCAATGCGGAGGCGAGATCAACATTGAATCACAACCTGGTGAGGGGACCCAGATCACCATTTGTCTTCCTGTAACCGACGAGATGGAGACGGTAGAAGAGCAGAAGACCTCCCGGAGGCCCATGCGGGGCAGCGGCCATCTGCTGCTGGTGGAAGATGAAGATGAATTGCGCAACACCAATGCCGAATATCTGTCTGCGATCGGGTACTCGGTGACCTGCGCCGGCAGCGGACCGGAGGCGCTTGAGCTTCTGGACCGCGCCGAACCCATTGATCTAGTGATCAGTGACGTTGTGATGCCCAAAATGAGTGGCCGGGAATTTGTCAACCGGCTGCTGAAAGTCCGTCCGGAGACCAAACTGCTTTTCGTCTCCGGCTACGCAGATGATGTTGTCCTGAAGACCGGCATTCCCAGGTTAGGCACTCCCTTCCTGCAAAAGCCATATTCGCTGAGAGAACTTGCCGCTAAAATCCACCAGATCCTGACGGCTGATGTACCCGAAACTGCCGATGATCACACATTGGCGAATGGGGACTGAAGAGGAGCAATTGGCAATTAGCAGCTAGCAATTAGCAAACCCCAGGAGATTTAGGGGACAGCCCCGCCAGCGGTTCCACCGGATTGAACGAGCTGTGCTGGCGGGAGATTGCCAAAATCGCCGTAATTGCCAAAATTGCCAAAATTGAAAGGCAGCGGCAAAGACATTCTTGGCCTGATTCTAAAGGGGTCTAGCGGGCGACCAATAAAGAGTCACAGGTGATAGGTTCAGTCAACCCCAAAAAAGTCAGCCAAAAAACCCTTTCACACCAACAGAGGACGCGAAGAAGGCTCGAAGCCAAAAACCAACCTTGGTCGCAGCGATCAAGGTTGCTAAGCTTTTGTCACTAAAGTAGATGCAAGATTGCCTGGTCGCCAACAGCTACGGCAACAGATACTGTCCTGATCCCGATGTTTGAACCCTCTTTTATCTCCTCGAAGCCCGTTTGAACGAAGCCGCTTTGCGGCGGACGCTTTCGCGTGTCGGGTGCCAGCGGTAAGTTTGAGGGGATAAGGTAGGTCATAAGGAGATGAACCTATGACCCACCTTCGCAAAATGATGCTCGAAGAACT
>DATGJZ010000109.1:0-76042 GCA_035294925.1 Candidatus Angelobacter sp.
GCTGCTCAAAAACTCTGCTACTAACTGCTTGATCTCTGCTCGCGTCCGCCGTCTTCGCACCACCTTCTGTTCCGGATTCATGCTGCCACTTCACCATAGTTCCCATCGCCTGAACAGTCTGCGGTTCCTCTGACGCTTACAAAGTATCGAGTGGCAGGACATGATTGCTCCTGTCCCGCCCTCTAAGAACTGTGCTTCACTCTCAATAGGATCAGGAGAAATAATCTCGTTCGAGCCCTTCAGTCGTTCCTGTTATTTTCTTGTACTTGAATGTTGGTCGAAATCTGCTTGAGCTATCAGGTGATTTCTCTTTTGGTTCATCGGTGCGATCCTACCCTTCCCGATCTACTGCCGAATGCGGATCCGGTCAACCTCGACCACCAACAGTTTGCCCTGGTAGTGCTCCATCTCCGGTCGAAGATCCAAGTGTTTGACAAGTCTGGCCATAAGATGGGGAAGGATTTCTGCGTGATTTCTTAGCTGAAGTGCGACGATCCCTTTGTACCGCCTGGGCGGATAAGTGACGATATCCGCAAAGTCGCCATTCAATGACACCAAAATAGCGTTAATTTCCTGAGCCTTTGCAATGACGATGGCATCCGGCGCATCAACCGGTAAGAGCTCTCTCAACCGCAAAACCTCGCGCTTCGCATCTTGTAAGGTCTGAATAATGAAGTTTGAGATGCAGTGGTCGGCCAGAAACCGCAAAGCCATCAGACAACAGCCTCAAATTCAGCCAGTTCACGCGCGTAGTCCAGGCATGCGGCGATTTGATCGGGCGTTAGATCAGGAAACTCAGCGACAATGTCCCCTACAGTCTTGCCGGCAGCCAGATAGCCCAGTACAAGGCCCACAGGAATGCGTGTTCCCTTGAGGCGTGGTTTACCGCGCAAGATCTCCGGGTCGCTTACAATGTAGTGAATCCACTCCACGGGCATGAAATGATACTAGCGTGTTTCTCAAGCAAAAGGCAAAAGAAGAAAATTCGCCACCTGTACCTCTGTCAGGAATTTTTAGATTTAAACTGCGGCGATGTGAGAAGGCCCGCCTCCCAGGTTAAGAAAGTGTAAAAGTTCGATAGCCGCCCTTTTTCTGCCAGAGTTTTTTGAAACTCTACTGGACTCCTCTTCTATGTTTGGGCTTGCCTTCGAGGGCGGTCCGCGCGGCCTCCAGTGCTTTGCGGCGGGCTGGATCGACTGGCGGCAGGGCCAGATTCAGACTCTTCAGGGTCTCGATGATGGCCGAGCCTACCACCAGCCGCGTGAACCATTTGTGGTCCGCGGGGACCACGTACCATGGCGCATAGGGGGTTGCGGTTTGCTGGACCAGCTCTTCAAAGGCCCTCATATAGTCATCCCAGTATTGGCGCTCTCGCACATCGGACTCAGAAAACTTCCAGTTCTTCTCTGGTTCATCCAGGCGTTTTAGAAATCTGCGCTTCTGTTCTTCCCTAGAGACGTTGAGGAAAAACTTTCGCACCAGAATCCCGTTCCGCGTGAGGTAGTGCTCAAAGTTGCACATATCCTGCATACGCTCGGCCCAGATTTTCTTGCTGATCAGCTGTGGCGGAAGGTGTTGCTTGGCCAGGAACTCCTGATGAACGCGGACGACCAGCACCTCTTCATAGTAGGAGCGATTAAAAATACCGATTCTTCCCCGCTCAGGCAGGCGGCGAGCCGCCCGCCACATAAAATCGTGGTTCAATTCTTCGGTTGACGGCTGTTTGAAGCTATAGACCTGTACGCCCTGGGGATTTACCCCGGACATCACGTGCTTGATGATGCCATCCTTGCCGGCAGCGTCCATGGCCTGAAAGATCAGAAGGATGGCCCATTGGTCCTGGGCATAGAGCTTGTCCTGCAAGTCAGCGAGTTCCGCAATATCTTTTTGCAGCAATGCTTCGGCTTTTTCTTTGCTGTGAAGCTTGCCGGTACTGGCAGGATCGAAATCTTTCAGGCGGAAAGATTTGCCGTTTTCTATTTTGAAGGATTCGGCGAGCTTGGAGGTTTTCATTGGTTAGCACTCAGCAGTCAGCACTCAGGATTCAGCCCGCGGACGGTCTTGGCAATCCTTCAACGCGTCGTGGGCATGGAAACAAAAAGTTCAAAAAACCTTACCACTGATGACAGTGACCAGACTGATTTCCACTGATAAGACCAGGAGAAAAGTGAGATCGCATGGAAAGGAGATTTTTTTGTCACCTTCTCAGCACTTCAGCATTCAGCCAATGCTACCATCCTCCGGTGAGAGCGAGGAAGAAACTTAAACACAAAGGCGACAGTAGTTAGTATTTAGTCATTAGCAAGAGCGAAGAAAGAACTTCTAGAGCGGTTCCTGAGGTGCCGGCTTCCAACACAACTCGAACCTCCTCATCCAAGATGTCATCAAATCAAATAGGCCCGGATGGAAGGGCTCCGCTGCTACCTTGGATGCGGACAGCGCCTGCACTCACGTTCTGGCCCTCACGGTTGTGCCAGCTTGGTCGCAAACTCCTGGATCCGCAGAGCAGTTTCCTCGCCCCCTACCCGCGCGCTGAAGAAAACGCGCGCGGGCTTAACGGGGACTCGGAATGACAGAGCGTTCGAACTATAGGTGTAACAACGAGGCCGACACACGAAGCAGGATTACTTCGTCACGCCACACTGACCGGGGCTGCCGCCCGCTTGGGCAGCAGTTCGCCGATGCGCTTGATCTGGGCGCCTAGCAGGCGCAACTTTTCTTCAATCCGCTCGTAACCGCGATCGATGTGATAGACGCGGTCGAGTATGGTTTCGCCATCGGCAACCAGCGCAGCGATGACGAGCGAAGCGGAGGCGCGCAGGTCAGAGCATTGGACAGCGGCCGAACTCAACAGAGTTTTGCCGCGTACAATGGCGCTGCTGCCTTCCACTTTGATGTTTGCGCCCATGCGCACCAGTTCCTGCGCGTGCATGAAGCGGTTCTCGAAGATGTTTTCCGTGACAATGGAGGTTCCTTCCGCCTGCGTGGCCAGCACCATGTATTGCGCCTGCATGTCCGTAGGAAATCCTGGATACTCTTCCGTACTCATGTCCGTTGCGGTGAGAGGGCCATCACCCATCACGCGCACCGAATCGGCGCTGGCTTTGATTTTTACGCCGCATTTCTGGACTTTTTCCAGCAATGCGCCCAGGTGCCTGGGATCGCAGTTGGAGACGATCACATCGCCGCCGGTCAAAACCCCTGCTATCACGAACGTGCCCGCTTCAATGCGGTCAGGAATAATTCGATGCCGCGCTCCATGGAGCTTCTCCACTCCCTGAATGCGAATGGTGGAGGTGCCTGCGCCTTCAATGGTTGCGCCCATCTTGTTCAAGAGCGCCGCCAGGTCGGAAACCTCCGGCTCACGGGCACAGTTTTCCATCAAGGTCTCGCCCTCGGCCAGCGCGGCTGCCATCATCAGGTCCTCGGTGCCGGTCACGGTGATCTTGTCAAAGATGATGTGCCCGCCCTTCAGCCGCTGGGCGCTGGCTTCAATGTATCCATGTTCCTGCCTGATGGTGGCCCCGAGTTCTTCCAATCCTTTAATGTGCAGATCAATGGGGCGCGCGCCGATGGCGCATCCTCCGGGAAGAGAGACGCGGGCCCGTCCGATGCGCGCAACCAGCGGGCCGAGCACCAGGGTAGAGGCGCGCATGGTTTTTACCAGTTCGTACCCGGCCTCGGGATTCACCAGATTTTTACAGCAGATGGTAGTGCGATGGTGAGCGCGTCCATAACCCAGCTCCACCTCCGCGCCCATGGAGACCAGCAGGTTGCGCTCCGTCTGGATATCGCGAACGTCGGGAATGTTCTCCAGAATGACCGGTTCATCGGTGAGAATGGCGGCCGCCATGGCGGGCAGCGCGGCATTTTTTGCTCCGCTCACGCGCACGGTTCCGAGCAGTGGATTCCCGCCACGGATTACAAATTTGTCCATAGGTGTATGGTGGGCAACGCTGCCATTCGGAAGCCGCCGCTTTGCTTCGAGGAAGTCCATGCAGGAAAGGTTCCTCCTTGTGCTTTGAAGGGCGCGCGCCTCAAAAGCATTTTAAATCAGATGCCGTTTATAGCCTTTCGGACATTCCCCTTAGCTTTTTTTAGTCTTTTCTCTGCCTGGCTTGGGCCGACCCCGGTTTTGAGCATGACAACCGCAAGGGCAACGTGGTTTCCCGCTGATTTCAAGGCCCTGGCGGCGGTTTCGCGCTCCACGCCCGCCGCTTTTTCCACAATGGTCAGGGCACGCTCGGCCAGCTTCCGATTGCCCGTATAGACATTGACCATAAGATTTCCGTAGACGTAACCAAGGCGTGACATAGCGCCGGTGGTGAGCATGTTCAACACCATTTTTTGGGCTGTTCCGGCCTTCATGCGAGTGGAGCCGGAGAGCACCTCCGGACCTACTTCGGCGACGATCTCGATCTCCGCTGCCCGGCCAAGCTCGGAGTCGCGATTGCATACAACAGCCACGGTGCGCGCGCCTTTCTGCCGCGCATATTCGAGAGCGGCGATGGTATACGGCGTGCGTCCACTGGCGGCGATGCCGACAACTACATCTTTCCTGCCGGGCCGGCGTTTGGCGAGATCCCGCCGGCCTATGTGGCGCGAGTCTTCGTTGTCTTCTTGTGCGCGACCCAGCGCTTTTTCACCTCCGGCCATCACAAATTGGACGGTTTTTGGATCGGTATTAAAGGTAGGCGGACATTCGGAGGCGTCCAGGGCGGCGATGCGTCCGCTGGTGCCGGCCCCGACGTAGATTAGACGGCCCCCACTTCCGAGTGCATCAGCTATCGCCTCAATCGCAAAGGCAATTTCCGGCAGAGCCTTTTCCACGGCTGCCGCTACCTTTTGATCTTCCTGGTTGATGATGCGGGCAATTTCCAGGGCAGACTTAGTGTCCAGCGAGGCGGAAGCAGTGTTTTGCTGCTCGGTTTCAAGGTTTCTAGTTGGCACTTTGGTTGATTATAGATGCGTAGAGAAACACCTACCACGGAGACGTCCTTCGGCTACGGAACTCGCCTCGAGGACAGGCTCCGACACTGAGGTTCACGGAGGAAGGCAAGACCTTTGAAACACAGAGGAAATGAGGACGCAGAGGAATTGAGGGAGGAAGATCGGTGGGAACTGGTCATCAAGAAAATCAAACCAAAACCATGAACCACGAAGGACGCGAAGGATTTAGGGAAAGAGCAATACCTAAAGGCCAATACTGTTCACTTAAAGTAATCCCGAACCTTTATTGTGAACCGCGGGGCTGCGTCGCACCCTCTGGGGCTCGTCCGCATCTTCTTTCTTTTTCCAGCGCTTCCGCCCTCCCACCCCGTCACGCGCAAAACCGTCGGGGAACCCGCAATGCCGTTCATTTAATGAGAAATTGAATCTCGCTAGTTCATGGGCGAGACGCAAGAACACGAATAGCGGTTACCCAATGATCCTCGCGGCTCTAGTATGCCAACGGCTTGGTGGAAGCGAAACCTGGGCGGAGCAGATCCCTCGGCCCTACGCCCGCGCTGAAGAAAACGCGCGTGCGCTTTACGGGCGCGTCGGGATGACAGAGCGCTTATGTTATCGAGCATAACGGCGAGGCCGACACCTGTGGCAGCGCACGGCACTGCGCTACCTTATTCCACCCTCCTTAGGGGTTGCGGGACTCTCGCGTGCCCACAGTATTGGCTTCCTTAAAGTGAACAGTACTGGGCTTAAAGCCTGATCGGAGGGTGTTGCGCTTATCTGTGGCGATGTGCGTAATCGGCGGGCTGGTTTGCCGGTTGAGGTACTGCCTGTCTGCGTCCTGGCCTCTCCGTGGTAGATTCTGAATTGATGAAATACTTGCCCAAGCCCGTCCTGATTGCTTTCTGCCTTGCCGTGTTGATGGTTAGTTCGTTTGCCGGACAAAGCCGGAAGAAACTGCGTAAACCGCTCAAGCCGGCTCCGGTTGTTCAGGATGATCCGAAGTTTGTTCCGGTGGACGCACTGGTGCAGCAGGAAGTGACGGCGCAGGGGGTGACCGGAGCGGTGCTGCTGATCGGGCATGAAGGCAAGGTTGTCCACGAAAAGGCTTTCGGACTGCGCGCGACTTCGCCTCGTGCGGAGAAGATGACGGTGGATACCATCTTTGATGTCGCGTCGCTGACGAAGGTGGTGGCCACTGCGCCCAGCGTGATGCGGCTGGTGCAGTTTGGGCAGGTCAGGCTGAACGATCCTGTCTCGCACTATATCCCTGAGTTCGCGGCCAACGGCAAACAGAGCATTACTATTCGCGAATTGCTTACACACTATTCCGGGCTGCGGGGCGATCTGGATTTGAACGTTCCGTGGCAAGGAGAGGAGGAGGCATTTCGGCGGGCGCATGAGGAAAAGCCCGAGAAGTCTCCCGGGGCGCAGTTTCTTTACAGTGATATCAACTTCATTGTGCTCGGCGAACTGGTCCAGCGGCTTTCAGGGATGGGGCTGGACAAATATGCTGACGCGCACATTTTTCAGCCGCTGGGCATGAAACATACGCGGTTCCTGCCTCCGCAGGAATGGCACGCCAGCATTGCGGAGACACTTTCGATTGACAATCGCCGCGTACTGCGCGGTCTGGTTCACGATCCTACGGCGGAACGCATGGGCGGAGTGGCCGGACATGCCGGTGTGTTCTCCACCGCAGACGACCTGGCCCTACTGGCGCAGGCCATGATCGAACGCAAGAAGATCCTAACTCCCGACCTGATCGAAAAGATGACTACGCCACAGCAGCCGCCGAACTCCGCCAACCTGCGGGGGCTGGGATGGGACCTTGATTCCTGGCTTTCAAGCAATCGCGGGGATCTGCTGCCTGTAGGCTCATTCGGGCATACGGGATTTACCGGCACATCGATCTGGATCGATCCCTATACGAGTACTTACATCATTCTGTTGACTAACAACATCCGGCCACGCTCGCCTTCGCCGCCGGTGGTATCCCTGCGCGCGCGGGTTGCGAATGCGGTGGCCTCAGCGCTCAACCTCAATGTGTCTGACGCGAGCCGTGACAAGGTGCTGACCATTACCGGATACAACGAAACCATGGCTGCCGCCCGGCATGTGGATGCCCGCAACGGACATGTGCTCACCGGAATTGATGTACTGGAGCAGGAAAACTTCGCGCCACTCAAGCAAGACAGGCAGCAGATGACCATTGGCGTGCTCACCAATCAGACCGGCCTGGATGCCCAGGGCAAACGCACGATTGACGTTCTGGCAACGGCGCCTGGCATTAAGCTGGCAGCCATCTTCAGTCCTGAGCACGGCATTTCCGGGAACCTGGATACGGCCAAAGTTGATAACTCCGTAGATAGCGCCACCGGAGTTACAGTCTATAGCCTGTATGGCAGCACGGAGGCAAAACGGCGTCCTCCAATTGAGATCCTGAAAACACTGGACGCGGTGGTGATGGATATTCAGGACGCCGGCGCACGCTTTTATACTTATCCGGCCACGCTGGGTTACCTGCTGGAGGCGGCGGCGCAGAGCAATATAGAAGTGGTGGTGCTCGACCGCCCCAATCCGATTACCGGCGCTTTTGTCCAGGGGCCGGTTTCCCAGGCCGAGCTGAAGAGCTTTACCAACTATCATCCCGTGCCGGTGCGTCATGGAATGACTCTGGGTGAACTGGCGCAACTCTACAATGTGGAGCGCAAGATTGGGGCGCGGTTGCGCGTGATTCCCATGCAGGGATGGCTGCGCGGCGACTGGTTTGACTCTACCGGCATTACCTGGGTCAATACTTCACCGAATCTGCGCTCGGTGAATGAATCCACACTGTACCCGGGCGTGGCCCTGGTTGAGGGGACGAATGTCTCCGTGGGACGCGGCACAGATACACCGTTTGAAATCATGGGCGCTCCCTGGATCAACCCACGCGTCTTAGCAGAATTTTTGAATGCCCGCTTGATTCCAGGAGTGCGTTTTGTGCCGGTCACCTTCACGCCGGTAAGCGGTACGTATGCCAACCAGGGCTGCAGCGGCGTCAACCTGATCGTGACGGAACGCAATGTGCTGGATTCACCTGAGCTTGGACTTGAACTGGCTTCAGCTTTGCGCACGTTGTATCCCAACGATTGGAAGATGGACAACATGCTGACCAGCCTCTCTAACCGGCAGGTATTCGGCGAACTGGCGGCAGGTGATGATCCACGGAATATTGCCGAGGGATGGAGGGACGAGCTGGAGAGGTTTACGGTGCTGCGGGCGAGGTATCTGATTTACAAGTGAGAAAATAGCAGCTAGCAACTAGCAACTAGCAACTAGCAAAGTCAACAGCAACCGCAACAGCAACTGCAACCGCAATGCAACGCAACTGCTACAATTTCGCTGCTAATTTCAGGAGGTGGCATGAAGGATTTTCGGCAGTTGAAGGTCTGGGAGAATGCTCATGAGATGGCGCTGGCTGCGTACAAGTTGACAACGGGATTTCCTAAACATGAATTATTCGGATTGAGTTCTCAGATCCGGCGTTGTGCATCCTCTATTCCTGCGAATATCGCTGAAGGCTGCGGAAGACTAGGCAACTCTGAGTTACATCGGTTCCTTCAGGTCTCATGTGGTTCATCCAAGGAATTGGAATACCACCTCTTGCTTGCCAAAGACCTTGGATATATCTCGCAGGCCGATTACCAATCAGCCCGAGAGCAGCTTTTTGAGTTAAAGAAAATGCTGGTCGCGTTGACCCGCAAAGTTGGTTCTGAACGTAGGGCGAATTGAAGCAAATAGGAGGGCGAACCGCATCGCAGTTGGTAGATCTGCAGGAAACAAAACCAGACAGGGTTTTTGCTTGCGTGCCTCGGCTACCGGGCCCGCCTGGCGGCGATGGATTTGAGGACCAGTGTTTCCAGCACTTGCTGGTCTACATTAGAAAGCTTCTTGATATAGAGGCAGCCCTTGCCGGTGGTGTGCTCGCCCAGCTTTGCGAGCAGCGGCTTCGAGTCGCTGGAGCCGATTATGCCATACAGAACCGTTGCGGCTTTACGCGGTGAAAAACCGACAATCGGCATATCGCCCTCGCGCCCGCTATCGTACGTGTAGTGGTAGCTGCCGAAGCCGATGATGGATGGCCCCCACATCCGGGGCTTTTCGCCAGCCGCGCTTTGCATCAACTTGACGAGCGCTTTAGCGTCTGCGCGCTTAGCCGGATCCGTGAGAGCTTCAATAAACGCCGTGACACTTAATTTGGTGGGCTTGGTTTTGTTGGCCGCCATTCTCTCCTGCCTTCCGCCTCTTTCCAAGGCTAACATGCTTGAGGAAACGAGCGCACGGTCCGGTTCGTTGAGTTCATAATTTCCGGGTTGCCGACCAGACACTGATACGCCCGAGCGAAAATGCGTGAGAGTGTAAAATATCCCGGACCGTCCCGATTCGGCCGACGGCCATTAAGGAGCCAAAATGAAAACTGATCAGAAGAAACTCACGCTGAATCAAGAGAGCCTCAGGAATTTGACCGACTCCGTCAAGGACAAGGCAAAGCCAGGGCCGAAGCTCACAATCACTTGCGGCCCAAAGTGCCTGGAAACCAACTGCATCTGTTGCCATGGCTAGTTCTGAAAGAGGAACAGTCATCAAAACAGCTTAGGAATTCAATCGGCGCCCTGCGGGGCGCCCGTTTTCTTTGGCGTGCAGGGCTTGGAGTGGGATCAGAGATCATTTTTTGCTCGGGTCGTCCGCAGGATTGACGTAGTTGAACTGCATGGGCGCAGTTCCGTGAACCTGAACCACGACCTCGCCAGAGGCCATGGCGTAGTGGTGCATGTCAGGATCGAGGAACGCAAAGCTGCCTGCAGGAAACGCGGTCATCTTAGCCTGGTCAAATGTGTCTCCCATCCCAACCTTGAACGTGCCGAAAATGACGGTAACGTTTTCGCGCTGTGGGTGCCAGTGCGGTGCGATCCGGTAACCGTTCGGCATTTTCAAACGCAGGGTGTAGTCGCCACTGGAACCGGCGGGGTTGCCCTCCAAAACGGCGATTTGGGCTCCCGCAGGGACAAAAGGAGGCGCTGGACCCCAGGGAATGGTTTTCGGTGTGAATGCGTTTTGTTGGTGGCCATCGGGATGCGGGCCGGCCGCGAAAACCAGGCCTGCGAAACACAGCGCTGCGACGATCGCCAAGGTGAAGTAGAAACGTGAATTCATAAGGCTCCTGTCTGTTTGGAATCTCAGGTTGCAATCGTCGCTTCCCTGCGTCAGTTTTACAATCCAGATCGCATCGCTTTTGCATATCTTTTGTATATCGCTGCAAGTTGCTGATTTGTATTAGGATAACCTGGACACAATGCCTGTGAGGAAAACCACGCCCGAAGTAGAAGTGGACCTGGGACGCTACGAACTGCGGCGGTTCGGCCAGCGGATCAAGATCGAAAAAAAACCCATGGAACTCCTCATCTTTCTTCTGGGCCGGCGCGAGCAGATGGTATCACGGGAGGAGATTGCGAAGAGGCTCTGGCGGTCGGATCTTTTTATCGACACAGAGAAAAACATCAACAACATCGTCCGAAAACTTCGTACGGCGCTGGGCGACAATGGCGAAAGACAGCATCTTCTCGAGACGGTGGTGGGCAAAGGATACCGGCTTGTCGGGCCGGTGCGAATGATTGGCGCCAGGGTTTCCGGAACCGATTCTCTGCGGACCGCGTCCGACGCGGGTGGCCGGGCTGATTGGAGTGACTGGGGAGGACGGCCCTCGATCGTGGTTCGTCCACTGTTGCTGCTGGGCAAAGCGACAGATGATCAGGGACTGTGTCTTGGCTTTGCCGATGCGCTGGCCACCGGCTTGGGAAATCTGCCTGGCGTAGACGTGCTGCCCATCTCGGCCGGCCTCGATCTGCCGGCCGATATGAGCCCTACAGAAATCGCTTCCCGTCTAGGTGTGCGGTTTGTCGTGCATGGCGCCATTCAACTGTCCAAAGGGCAATGGCATCTCTCCATGAAGATGTATGACAGCTCCTTGGAGCGATCCTGCTTCAAAAAGGAGTGCGTTCTCGACCTGAACCGGCTGTCGAGTCTGGAAACCGAGGTGGCCAGACAGATTAGCACCGCCTTGAACCGGCCGTTCTCCCCATCTGTGGCAGAACAGCGCCCACGCTACAGCAGAGATCCCATGGCCTATGCGGAGTATATGCGGGGCTATCGAATCACAGTGACCGGTAATGCATCGATGATGGACAAGGCCAGCGAGCACCTCACCAATGCGGTGACGCGCGATCCGAATTTTGCCCTGGCCCACGCTACTCTTTCTTTTGCGTGTGCCAAGCGGCATTTCGAATTCGATCCCGCAAGCATCTGGCTGGAGAAAGCCGAATTTCACTGCCGGCGGGCTCTTGAAATCGATCCCAATCTTGCTGAAGCTTACATGGCCCGATCGTTTCTCTTATGGGGACCCTCGAGAAACTTTCAACATCTGGAAGCGCTTGCCGACCTGAAGCACGCCCTGTCACTCCAGAAGAACCTGCCGCACGCATACAACCGTCTCGTTACTATTCTTTCCCATATCGGCTTGCTGGACCGCGCGCGCGAGATGTACGAAAGAGGCCGGCCCTTTCAGCCCCAGCACGCCGTCATATCCAGCATCATTCATGTGTATGTATGGTCGCAAGAATACGATCGGGCGCAGCAACTGATTGAAAGCTGGCGAGCGGAGGATCCGGGGAACCGGTACCCCATTTACTTCGCGGCTTATGTGGCCGTGATGACCGGCAATCGCAGGGAGGCCAGCAAGTTGCTGAAACAGGCGTTGCAGCTTGTGCCCAATGACCCGCTCATCTTCAGCCTTAAGGGCCAATACCACGCGATGACGGGAGACAAAGAGGCGGCAATGGAATGGGTGGGTTGCGCCTGCGCAATTCCAAAATCCTTCGGCCATGCGCACCACACTTACTACCAGATCGCTTGCACCTTCGCGCTGCTCGAACAGCGCGAGACCGCCTTTGAATGGCTCGAGCGAAGCGTCAGCACCGGCTTTGCGTGTTGGCCTTTGTTCCTAAAAGATCCTTGCCTGGCCGGCTTGCGCGGCCTTGCTGATTTCGAAGTCCTGATAAGCGCCTTGCAGGCTAAGTACCCGGACCATTTGGGTTTGTTGTAGGGCAACATTTTCCTCACTTGATTCGCAGGGACCTCGCCTACAGGCGAACTGCCCTCGACCAAAAAAAGAAAGCACCACTAGCGGGACGGCAGCTCAGATCGAAGCTTCTGCGGCGCATGGAGCGGATTAAAGGCCTGCCGTTGTATGAGCAACGCGCATTGCTGACCACGATTGATAAATTGATCGCGGCGGTTCAAGACAGGGTAAAATCAACACATGGCGACGGACAAACAGCACGCCCATCAACTTCTCGACCGGCTTGATGCCGGCCAACTCGACGCTATCGTGCGTTTGCTCCAGGTCATGACCGACCCTGTGGCTCGCAGTCTCGCGCACGCGCCGGTGGACGATGAGCCGGTCACGGAGGAAGAAGCCCGTGAGATTGCTGCCGCACGCGCTTCCCTCGACCGCGGCGAGGGCATTCCGCACGAAAAAGTTCTGGCCGAGTTCGGACTCTCGCCCGAAGACTTCGCACGTATGGGCCGCACTCCGCTCGATTCCCACAAGACGAATCGATAAACAATGGGCAAGAACGTTATCTGGAATGACCAGGCCAAGGGCTCAGCTTCGCGCGATCGACCAGACCAACGCTCTTCACATCCTGCACGTTCTGGCTCGTTATCTGGCCACTGGCGAAG
Organism: Candidatus Angelobacter sp.; assembly: GCA_035294925.1. Classification (GTDB taxonomy): domain Bacteria; phylum Acidobacteriota; class Terriglobia; order Terriglobales; family Acidobacteriaceae; genus Angelobacter. The sequence goes on from DATGJZ010000109.1 coordinate 12,730, forward strand.
GCGATGTGAAACGCCTTCAGGACATCGAACCGCCCGAGTTCCGCCTACGCGTTGGAGACTACCGCGTCCGCTTCTATGATGACGGAGATACCATTCGCATCACCGCTCTAAAACACCGCCGCGAAGCCTACCGCTGATCTTCCCATCGCGGAATTTCCTGGCAAAGCCGCTGGGCTCAGTAATTCCGCCCGCATGCGGGCTGGAGCGATTGAGGCATCCAGATTCTGAATTTCTTAAGAATGGTATTGGGGCCAAAAGCTAACTGCTATTTGACAATTGCTCATTGCTTACTTCAGCGCGTACATTGCATTCACATGCGCGCTGATGGTTACTGATTGCGGAGTGAAGCCTTCTGTTGGCGGAGTGGCTTCCGCAGCGCCCGCGCGCATGGCCGCCATGGGACGTGCCATAGGGACGGGAACAACCTGCTGGTTTACATCCACGGAGGCATAGAGCAGTTCGCCCAGCGCGCGTCCGCCGGAGACGGCCACCGTATCGGCTTCGTTGAAGGCCTTATGCATTGCGTCCTCAATCGCCCGGATCTTGGCCGTTTCCACATTTTCCAGGGTGTAACTCAGGGATTGGTTCTCGGTGCTGTCAATGTCCGCCATTTGCTGGGTGAGTGCGCCAACTTTGGAAAAGTCGTGGAGCTTAACGATCACGTTGCTGACCACCCGATAGCCGATCACGCGGTGCTTGGGATTTTTCCAGTCATACATGGGCTGAACAGCATAAAAGCCAATTTGGGCTGCTTTCGTTTCAAGGCCGTTGTTTTTGAGCGCCTGCCGCACCTGGTCCGCCGCTGCCGCGGCTTTGTCCGCCGCGGCGCGGGCGGTATCTTCCTGAGCGGCAATATTGAATTGCAGTACGGCTGTATCCGGAGCAGATTCGTATTTGCCATCCGCTCCGACATAGACCGAATTCATGGGTACAGCGCCGGCAGGAGGCTGGGATTGCGCCAGGGACATGCTGCCGAGAGCCAGTACGCCACCAAGAATGGGTAATAAGGATCTCATTTCAGCTCCTTGGGAGGATCATAACATCGGGGGAATTTCAGATTTATGATTTTTGATTGTTGATTTAACCCCAAAGACGGGGGAGGGGAATTTTGATTTTTGATTTCTGATTTTTGATTTAACCCCAGCTACCCTGCGGCGCGCTAATCTTTAAGTGCTGCTGCCATTTGACCCTAGGAAGCATCCAATTGTAGGCTTACTGGGCAGAGAATCTGCGGAGGAACAAGATCAAGATGCGCCGAAAGATTGCATTGCTGATGTTGTGGGTGCTCGCTCTGGCCGTGCCGCGAACAGGCCAGATCTGGGCACAAGACAAGAAAGAACCGCCCCCGGAACCGAAATTCAAGGTTGGAGATGTGGCACCAGATTTTACCCTGCTGGATACGAAACGGCAGCAGGTATCACTGCATGACTTCCGGGGCAAGAAGAATGTCGCGCTGGCATTTTACGTCTTTGCTTTCAGCCCTGGCTGAACGATTGAGATGCAGAACTTCCAGAAGAACCTGCAAAAACTGGAAGCTGCGGACACCCAGGTTTTGGGTGTGAGCATGGATAGCATCTTCAGCAATGCGGCATGGGCAGAGAAAATCGGCGTCACCTTCCCGCTGCTCAGCGATTTGGGTGGCGATGTAACGCAGCAATACGGGATCTACGCGAAACAGTACAAAGCGGCCCGCCGGGTCACTTACCTGATCGACAAGGAAGGCAAGATTGTGGAAATGCAGGTGGATCGCGAGGCGGTTGATCCTACCGCCGTAGTGACCTCCTGCGAACGGAGAAAACTCAAGAGCTAGTGGTTACAGCAAACACCATAAACGCCATCGGCGCCCGCCGGGAGATTTCCTCCCGGCGGGTTCTTTTTTTGCTGTCCCTGGCCGAACTCCTGGCCATGTCACTGTGGTTTACAGGCACGGCCGTGCTGCCACAGATCACCGCAATCTGGCAGAGCGACATTGCCCTGGGTTCGTGGCTCACGATTGCCGTCCAGATCGGGTTTGCCGTGGGCGCGCTGACGTTTGCCCTGTTTAACGTTCCGGATATTTTCAGTCCCATCAGCGTATTTGTTGCATGTTCGATAGCGGCAGCCGCGGCCAATGCCGGTTTTGCGCTGGCAGCGGCGCATCCGCTGCCGGCCATTTTCCTGCGCGGAGCCACCGGCTTCTTTCTGGCCGGAGTATATCCGCCGGGCATGAAGATTATTGCCGGGTGGTACCAGAAGGGAAGGGGTCTGGCGCTGGGCATTATGATCGGCGCCCTCACCGTAGGGTCCGCGGTACCACACGCAGTGAACTCCTTTGGCGGGATTTCCTGGCAAGCCGTGGTGCTTATCGGGAGCGGCCAGGCATTGATCGGCGGCTTGATCGTCGCACTGGCAGTGCGGGAAGGGCCCTATGCCATGCCACAATCCCGCCTGGATCTTTCCCAAATCGGAGAAATTGTAAGCAACCGTCCTTTGCGCCTGGCCAATCTGGGATATCTGGGCCACATGTGGGAGTTGTATTCCATGTGGGGTTGGATTGCGGTTATCGTGGCCGCAGCGAGCCAGTGGTCCAGATCGAAGTCAGAGTTTTGGACAGCGGTTGTGATCGCTATTGGCGCCGCAGGTTGCATCTGGGCGGGAGCCGCCAGCGACCGTTTGCAGCACGGCATGGAGAAAGAGAGGATTGCCCAGCGAGCGCGCGTGACGGTGATTGCCATGAGCGTGAGCGCTGCCTGCTGCATTCTCGCCGCCCTGGTATTTCGTTCACCGGTGTTGTTGTTACTGGTGGCCCTGGTGTGGGGCATCGCGGTGATCGCGGATTCGGCCCAGTTCTCGGCGATCATCAGCGAGGTGGCGCAGAAGAGCTATATAGGGACAGCCTTGACGCTGCAAACAGCGCTGGGATTTCTGCTGACGGCGTTCGTCATTCGCCTTATGGCTGCCATTGGAGGACATTTCGGCTGGCAGACGGCTTTGGCGATCATGGCCGTGGGACCGCTTTTGGGGATCTGGGCGATGGCCGGGCTGATGAAAAAATAGGGGCCTGTAGCCGGGCCCCTTATTGGTTGCTGGTCTTTCTTTCTTGCTTGCGCTTGCCTGCTTGCGCTTGCCTGCCTCTGATTTGCGCTATTTGCTGGCCCGGGCTTCGCGGAAGTCTCTCTGCACTTCAGCCACGAAATCACGAGCGGCGGGCGGGGTTTGGACTTGTCCGCTCAGGATCTCCTTGAACGGGACTACGCGACCATAGAGCTCCTTGGTGGTGTCGTCATCCTGCCGTATCTTTGCGCCGTTGAGTTCAATTCCGGCGAAGAGGCCTTTGGCACGCGAGTAGCTCAACATCTCCGAGTCCAGTTTCCAATTGGTGCCGGCGGAGGCTGAACGTCCAATGGGGCCTGCGGCTGCGGAGGCATCTACACCGATTTCGAATTTGCTCGAAAGCAGGTGCTGGACGCCCTTCTCGTTCATTACGACCAGGACCAGATCGACGCCTTCACCGCCAATTTGCGCGCCGTAACTGCCACCACCCAGGAATACGGGGGCGGGAGCGGTCCAGCCGTTCTCTGTGCGGCACGTGGAATAGCCCCGGCCATAACGCGCGCCGACGATGAAGCCGGCTTTCTTCATGCCCGGAATTACGATGACGCACTTGGCGCTGCCAAGAATCTCATTGGGAATGCCCTTGTCAGGAGCGTTGGTGACTTCACTCAGGACTCTTGCGGCCGCTGCTGCGCGCTCGGCAGCCTTGCCTGCATCGGCTTTGGAGCTGTCTTTGTCGGCCCGGTTTTCGGCGTCTCGTTCTGCCTTGGTTGCTTTGGTGTTGTCAGTGTTTTGATCAGGATTGTTCTGCGCCAGGCCAATCGTACAAAATACGGCCAGACATGTAAGGAATATCAGAAGCTTCTTCATAAATTTACCCCTTGGATTTACCCCTCGGTAGGCTAACTCTCTGGTACATGGTGAGATGAGGGGAAGGGGAGGAGAAGATGCCCTGCCGATGCGGCAGAGGCATTTCAGATTTCTGATTTTTGATTTGTGACTTCTGATTTTAAACGCGACAGGCGGCATCCCGGCTCTGCAAGTCACAGCACAAAGAGTCACAGCACAAAAAATCAAAAATCACCAATCACAAATCAGAAATCCTGCTGATTGTTATACTTTTTCGCATGTCCTTGCATATAGGCACCTCCGGGTGGTCTTATCCGAGCTGGAAGCCGGCATTTTTTCCGGAGAAGCTGCCGCAGAAGAGGTTTCTTGAGTTCTACTCCACGCAGTTAAATTCCGTGGAGCTGAACGCCACGTTTCGGCGCTTTGGCAGCGCTTCATCACTGCAGAACTGGGTTGCCAGCACCACGGCGGACTTCCGCTTTGCCGCCAAGGCACACCAGATGATTACTCATTTTCGACGCCTCAAGGATGCCGAAGAGCCGTTGCGCGGTTTTCTGCAAAGCATGGAGCAGATGCGCCAGTCAGGCAAGCTGGGTCCAATTCTTTTCCAGACGCCGCCTAATCTGCAGGCCGACGTGAAACTTTTTCAGGAGTTCGCCCAGCTATTGCCCCAGGCATATCAATTCGCCTTTGAATTCAGGCATGCCTCGTGGTTTAGCGATCCGATATTTGAGATCCTCAAGAAACAGAATGCCGCATTGTGCTGGGCGACAAGCGAGAAGATCACGACGCCCCGGGTGGCGACAGCCGGCTTTCTGTATTACCGCTTCCGCGTGCCGGAATATTCGAAAGAACAACTGCAGAGGGTGGCGGAGGAGTTGATTGGGCAGAGCAAAGATAAAGAGGTGTTTGCCTACTTCAAGCATGAAGAAAATCCGGAGAGCGCACTCAACGCGGTGGTTGTGGCCCGCGCGGCCGGAATTGAAGCCAAACCGTTTGCTTTACCCGTGCCCAAACGGGGCAAGAGCGTTTAGCTTGCCACGAAAGACACGAGAACCACGAAGGACACGAAGGCCAGACAGGAAAACCTTACCACTGATGACACTGATGGACTGATGCTCACGGATAGAGCCAAATCAAAGACTTGTAAGTGCGAATCAGTTCGATCACTGGCATCCCCGGTAAGTTTTGTCGATAGTCCGATGCTCCGGTGAAGCGATTCCCAGAATCTCTCTTACTATTTCCCGCGCAGTGCTCATCGCCCATACTTAGAGGGTGAATGCCGGGAACCAGCGGGCGGTTTCGAGTTTCCTCGACTACCTGAGAGTTGAAAAGGGGTTGGCGCCGCTGACTGTGAGCGCCTACGAGATTGATCTTATCCAGTTTGCGGAGTTCCTTGAAGGCAAGAATCGAAGCCTGCTCCAGGCCCGGCGCGAGGACGTTCGGGCATTCCTCAGCCAGTTGTTTTCCCATGCAGTGAAAGACCGCTCGGTGGCGCGCAAGCTCTCTGCCCTGAGACATCTCTATAAGTATTTTTTGCTGGACCGGATGGTAAAGCACGATCCTACACTGGAGATTGATTCTCCCCGGCAGTGGACGGTGCTGCCCAAATCGCTGGCTCCAAGGGAGATTGACTCCATGCTGAAGACGGCAAGCAGGGAAGGCCAATCAACCGGTGGCGGCGCTATTGCTCTAAGGGATCGCGCCATGGTGGAAGTTCTTTATGCCGCAGGTTTGCGCGTCTCCGAGCTCATCAACCTCAAGCTGGAAGACCTGAAGCTGGAGCTGGGACATGCGCTGGTCCGGGGGAAAGGCGATAAAGAGAGGATTGTGCCGCTGGGACGCGCAGCGCAGGATGCGATCCGCTCTTATCTGGCGGGGAGCCGCGAGCCTTTATTGAATGGAAGAATATCGCCCGTGCTGTTTGTTCGTCGCGGAGGAGGACGGCTTACCCGGCAGCGCGTGTGGCAAATGGTAAAGGCGGCTTCGGCGTCTACCCGTCCGGCAAGCCCGCACACTCTGCGCCATAGTTGCGCCACGCACATGGTAGAAAATGGGGCTGATTTGCGCACCGTCCAGACCATTCTCGGCCACGCGGATATCTCTACCAGCCAGGTTTATACGCACGTTGCGCTGGACCGGCTGAAGAACGTTTATCGGGCGTATCATCCGCGGGCGAGGAAAGCAGGTTACAGGGAACAGGTTACCCGCCACGGCGGGCTTTCAGCAGGGGACAGGGAAGACGGGAGGCAAACCAAGATCTTCAACGCAGAGGAACAGAGGAGGCGGAGGCACGCAGAGGAAGATCAGGGTGGGTTGCAGGGGGACAGCGAGACAGAATAGAAAAGCAAAACCCGAGGAAAAGCGGGAGGACGGCAAGCGAAATGCCAGGAAGATCATTGCAGCAAAGTGAAAAGTCCACGCAACGTGGAACCGGGAGCGCGGCTGCGTTGGGCGGGAGCCCGGAGGTTCGCAAAGGCATTACCACGTTCCTCAAGTCTTTGACGGGGAAGAATGCTTCTTTGCATACGATCCGCGCCTATCAGAATGAACTGCATCGCTTTGCGGAGTTCCTGGGTCCGGAAGTTCGCTGGAATAATGTGGACCACGTTTTCATCCGCAGCTTTCTTTCTCATCTGCACAGCCAGGGCTTGAGCAAAGTCTCGGTGGCGCGGGCGCTGGCGGCGTTGCGCTCCATGTATAAGTGGCTGGCGCGGGAAGGCATGGTGCAACAGAATCCGGCCACGCTGGTGGCCATGCCCAAGACTCCCAAGAAGCTGCCGCGCGTGCCCACGCTGGAGGAGATGAACACGCTGCTGGACAGTGGCATGCCGGAGAGCGCCGCGTTTCCCGAACGCGACCGCGCCATTTTCGAGCTGCTTTATGGCTGCGGGTTGCGCAATTCGGAGCTTATAGGAATCGAGTTGGGCGATCTCGATACCGCCAACGGATTAGTGCTGGTTCGCGGCAAGGGAAAGAAGCAGCGCTATGTCCCGCTGGAAGGCAAGGCCGAAGAGGCGCTGAAGAGTTATGCCGAGGTCCGGCAAAAAATTCTGGCAGAGGCACATAAGAGCGAACGCAGGCTCTTTATCAACCGGCGTGGCGGCCCGCTCACTACCCGCAGCGTCGGACGAATCGTGAAACAGGTAGCAGTAGCTAAAGGCCTGCCGCCGGATATCCATCCTCACACGCTACGCCATGCCTTTGGCACGCATCTGCTGAGCGAAGGCGCGGACCTGCGCGCCATCCAGGAACTGCTCGGGCATGAACGGCTATCTACTACGCAGAAGTACACGCAGCTTTCTATCCAACATGTGATGGAAGTGTACGATCGTACACATCCGAGGGCGAAGTAGAGGCTCTGTCTGAGACTCAGTAAAACACTGCAAATCTCCTTGCTGCGCAGGGCAAAATGGATGAAGCGTGCCAGTGGGCGCAACGCATTCTGGCGAAAAAGCCCACTATGCCTCGATATCTCCGCCGTCGTGAGCGTCCGTGGTTTCGCAATGCATGGGTGTTGCTCAAACGATCGCAGGTTTCTCGAACCTGAAGGCACGACCACTTACATAAGAATTTACTAATAATCCCGTCCATCTGAGTACAATCACCTCAAAATTCCCCTGAGCAAACCTATCCGTCGAAATGAAGGCGGAAATGAAACAAGACCGTCAAAAACAGCTTCCTGCTGGTTACCTTAGTACCCAGATAGGCTACATGTGTACTCCATTTTTTGAGGGGGGAAATCACTTGGAAGTAGCTGAGTAACCATAAAGTTACGGAAGTACCGTTGCCTCTTCTTAGAGGAACCTTAAAAATAGCCTTCGTGAACCACGGACAATGTCCGTTGGTAACGGAAGGCAAGAAGTAAAAACTTAGTGATACAGGAGAGGTTTTGAGATGAAAAAGCAATTTCTTTTAGTTATGGCAGTCTTGCTGGTTACGGCGACGGCATTTGCGGGTACACAAGCCACTAACACCAACACAGTTTCACCCACACTGCAGCTTTCTGTGAACATTCAGAAGGCGATCCGGTTGACCTTGAGCACAGGCACAGCAGCAGTAACGCACTGCGCCGTGGTAGCCAACGGCGGCAACCCGGATTACACGATGAACTTGGGCACGGTGGATGCGCTGGGTATCAACGCTGGAAACTGCAACCTGTTCGGGCCTACAAACCCTGGAGTCGACAACGCGATCTACTGGTCGGACTACAACCTAACCCCGGTCTTCACCAGCCAGAGCACTACCAACAACACCGTTACCGCGCAGGTAACAACAGACTTTGCCGCGCCGCACAATGTCTTTGTCGTGCGGGACAGCGCCAATTCCAACGCAGTACCGGCCGGCGCGGCGTCTTTCACAGCCGTGGGTACGGGCTCGGCAGACACCATCGCGACTAACGCGGCTAGCGGGACAGCACAGACCCGTTATATCGGTGTTGCAGTAACTCCGGCTAACGGCGCGACCGTATTGACCGGCGCCCAGACGGCAACGGTGACCTTTACCTTAACAGTGAACTAATAGCGGTTTGTGATCGGCAGAACACTGAAAGTTTTGCGGGGAAGCAAGATGAAACGGCACTTAACAATCGTGATGGCGGTGTTAACGGCGGCGACCATGGCCCACGCAGGCACACAGGCGATTAACACCAACACCGTCTCACCCTCGCTGCAGGTTACTGCGAATGTTCAGAAAGCAATTCGGCTGACGTTGAGCACGGGCACGGTGGCGGCGGCCCATTGCGCGGTCGTAGCGACCGGCGGTACTCCGGACTACACCATGAACTTCGGCACCGTGGATGCTCTGGCGATTAATACAGGAAACTGCAACCGCTTCGCGCCCGCCACGCCGGGAGTGAGCAACGCCATCTATTGGTCGGATTACAACCTGACTCCGGTATTTACCGGGCAGTCGGCAACCACGTCAACCATTACGGCGCAGGTAACCACGGATTTCGCTGCGCCGCACAATGTCTTTGTCGTGCGTGACAGCGCGAACTCCAGCGCTGTTCCGGCCAGCGCCGCGGCATTTACGGCCGTGGGCACGGGCTCAGCGGACACGATTGTGACTAACCCGACGAGCGGTACGGCGGTGACCCGTTATATCGGTGTCGCGGTAAAACCGGACAACGGGGCCACGGTGCTGACCGGCAACCAGTCGGCAACAGTAACCTTCACTTTGACGGTTCAGTAAGCGCAAGTGATATTTCTCTCTGTATCGTCTCTAAAAGCTATGTTTGTGAACTGGAATGATGAGGGCGAGCAAGAATGGAGACACTAAACTCCCGCTTCTCCGTGCCGATACGCCATACGGAGGAGTGTACGGCGCCGTGTCGCCATTATATAGAGCGGCTCTCGTCATTTTGGTTCGTCTTTTGAAAGAGAAGTGGAACCCTCGTCTTTTTTGCCAACGGCGTTTTTACATCCTCACGGTAAGTGATCGCCTGCGATTCTCCCCATTTCTCTTGAGAATTCTGGGAGTGGTGATTCTTTTCATGTTGGAAGTCGTGGTTACGCCGCTGGTCCAGGCGCAGGACGTCAACATTCAAACGGCGGCCGGCGGCATTGCCATGAGCGGCAATAAAAATAACCGGCGTTCAAGTTTTGGAACGGTGAATGGGCTTGGCATTGGAACGCCGGTGGCAGGCGCAACCATTATCTCCGGGACTGGCGGGGTCTTCTATACCAGCCCCGTCAATCTGCAGGTGAGCGGAGCATCCGCGGGCGCTCCGGCTATTGTCGGAGTCTTTGTTAGCAGCGATTTCGCCCATCCCTCGCTGCTGCAGGCATTCAGCTGCAGAAGCGGTTGCACCAGCGCCGCCAACTATACTGCTATCTCCCTCACCTCTGGTTTGGCTTCGGATACGCCGGTCGTCCCATCGCCGGGACTGACTACCAACCAAACCATTACCGTTTTCATCGGCGTGTTTGTGAGCAATCAGAATGGAGCGGCGGCTGTTGCTAGCGGAACAACAGATTCGGTGAAGCTCACGTATCAGACATTCGACGGTGCTAACGGCCGGTTGAAGAACACCGACACGCTGACCTTGAATAATCCTAATGAGACCTTGCAAACGGCAGTGCAGCTTACGTTGGGGACCGCGACCGGCGGATTATCCATAAGTCCTGCTGCGGACTACGCTGTGAACTATGGCAACGTAAACGGTTTGGGCATTGGGCCGGGAGCGGGGTTAACGACTGCATCTGTTGCCGGTGGGACCGTTTATGTCACGCCTTATTTGATTAATCCTGAATTTTCAGATTTCAGTTCCACTACGGCGACCATCATAGTTGCTCTTACCACGAATTTTGCCCATCCCACGGTATTGCAGCTGGACGATTCGAGCAGCAGTGGCGGCCCATTCACCCAAATCACCGCTACCCCTTTGACCATCACCACGGGAACGGCCGCCAGTTTCAGTTCCATCACGCGTTTCCTGGGCCTGTTCGTTTCCAATACCAACAATGGCGCCGGGGCCTTTATTGGCTCTGATACCGCAACCCTTACTTTCACCATGACGGTGCCTTGAATGAAAAAGACGATCCTATCAACGTTCCTGCTTTTGTTTGCGATTGCTTCCTGGCCGTCTGGCGCGGCAGCACAATCTCTCGGCCTGGCGCCTGGCGAAGTACGGCAAAAGTTCAAGCCGGGTGTGCCCTTCGAATTCGAACTTGCGACCAGCAATGAAGGCACGACTCCGGTGGAGATGAGCGTGGAGATCGACGATTTCTGGTACAACGAGAAGAACGAAAAAGTCTTTCCTGCTCCCGGAAGCGCTCCGCGCTCTGCCGCCAACTGGATCCAGTTTGTTCCCGAACACTTTGAAGTTCCAGCGCACGGCTCACAAAAGATGCGGGCGATCGTAACTCCTCCGTCCGACGCCACGGGCGGATATTATGCCGTGCTCTTTGTTCAATCCAAACCTCAGCGTTCTTTTAGCAAGTCGAACGGACAGGGCGTTTTCACCAACATGCGCCTCGGCTGCCTGGTGCTGCTGGATGCCGAAAAAACAGAAGACTTCAAAATTGAATTGAGCAGCCTGAAACTCGTTTCTCCTTCGGCCACACAGCGGCTTGACCTGAGTTTCGAGTTGCTCAATGCCGGCAACACCCATGTTTTTCCCGTGGCGCGATTAGCCATTTTGGATGCTGGCAAAAAGCTTGTGGCCAAGGCCCAGACCGATGAGAAACGCTTTTTGCCCGGCCAGAAAGATTTCATGCACGTAACCTGGGCAGGCAGTCTGCCCCCGGGCAATTACACCGCCGTGCTTAGCGTAGCTTACGGCGAAGATCAAGTAGCAACGCAGCAGATGGCTTTTAACGTGGGTGGACCCTAGAGAAAATTGGGGCACTCGCCAGGAAGAAGCAGAGTGGGTTACAAAAGGCAACTCGAGCGCACGGCAGCGATCGCAGGGGTTTTGCTGTCTATGCTTGTCGTGTGCCCCTCTGCGTTTGCCCAGCAAGATGCTACTCCCAGCCTGGTTGAGATCTATTGGCAATCTTCAAAAACTGTTCCTGCTGCGGGAATTACCAACCTGATCATCCTCGATCCCGATATCGCCAAAGCGGAAGTTGCTTCTGACTCCATCCAGTTTTTTGGATTGGAGCGAGGCGAGACGGTTGCGTTGGGCTACAGAAACGGCGATCCGGTGAGCATCCGTATTCGCGTGATCCCACGCCCGCCGATCATCGTCTCGCCCGCCGCTCTGCGCCGCCAATCGGAGATGGCCCAAGGCATGGTTGGTTCCAACGTGCAGGTTTTCAATGGCGCGGGAAACACCGCTATTTCGGCCTTGAATACGTTTTCCTGGTCGCAGCTTGCCGCCAGTGACGGACGGCTGGACATCAATACACAGGTGGAAGACAACGACATTGCTGGAGGGCATACATTCAACATCCGCCACGGTGCGGTTTCTTTTGTGAATCCCAGAATGCAGGTGCAGGCACTGGATTACATCGTGAGCTTGACCGATAACGGTCCGCAGCATTATCTCAGCCCGTTTTCTGTTTCTGATTCAGTTGAGCTGCGCGGCGCCGCCCTTACGTTGAAGCGAGGTGACAACCAGTACGCATTTTTTGGCGGAACGACGATCCCATTTTTCTATCTGACGCTGGGATCCACCCGCGACATTGGCGGCTTCTCTTTTGTGCATAAGCAGTCTAAAAAGCTCAGCTTTTTTGCCACCACAACCTATATCAATACCCCTACGAATTTCCTGGGATTCAGTGGACAACGGCAAAACGACTACATGCAGACCGCAGGGTTTACCTATCAGCTTGACAGCAAGTGGACCTTTCGCGGGACCGGCGGAGCCAGCAATCACGGCGGATTGGGCCGGGCTGAGGTAGACTACATTACACCCAGGCTGACTTTTTTTGCTGCCGGATCGCTTTCCTCGCCTCTGTTTCCGTTGAACCAGGTGTTTTCACTATTCTCAGGGACAACATCCCTCAAGAGCGGTCTGACGTTGAAGACCTCAGACCGATTCACGGAGTCTGTCTACTACCAGCACGCTATAACTCAGGCAATCAATAACCTGTTGCACGCGGGCAGCTCGGATTACTTAACGCCGGCGCTTTCATGGAGGCTGAACCGCAGCCAGGACTTCAACTTCAGCTATACCTTCAGCCGCAATAGCGGTGGCTTTGCCAACCAAACTTCCACCGGCAACCGCTTTGACAGCATTTGGCGCTATCAATTCACGCCGCAGCTGTCGAACACGGCAGAGGTTGTCGTTGGGTCCCTGCAGGACCCGCTGCAGTTGAATTCAGAAGATGAACTGGTCTTGCGTGATGGAATTACTTTTCCCGTGAAGGGCGGCAGCATGCAGATTGAGTTCCAGCATGACCGCCGCAATCCCTCGGTGATAGAAAAGCTGAATTCGGAATTGAATCTGTTGTCGCCTGCCCTTCAGACCCTTTTCCTCCAGGACCCGGTTTCCTTTGTGAACTCCGGCAATGTGCCCCCAGAGGTGAAGGCTCTGCTGGACGCAGAAGTCCCGATCAATACCTCGATTTCCGCGAGTGGACAGTTCCGCCTGGGAAACAAATTGAGCTTTGCCCCGAATTTCACTTTGGCTCGGGCTACATCCGGCACAACTCAATCCTGGACGCCGTATGTGGGCTATTCTCTGATGTATCAGGCTACGCGGACCCTACAATTCAATTCCGGGTTGAGCAATGTTTGGGTGTTCACTAGCTCTCTCACTCCGCAGCGTACGACTATCTTCTCTTTTGGTTTTAACAAGACCTTCAGCGCCATGCCTGTGTCTTCAGTGCTGCCTGTGTTTCATAGCGGCCGCATGATTCAGGGACGAGTCTTCCGCGATGGCAATCTCAACGGAGTCTTTAATGCGGGTGAACTGGGCCTGGTGGGCGTCCGTGTAGAGTTGGACCACGGCGAGGTGGCCACCACCGATGAGCAGGGCAGGTATCGTTTCACCGGCGTAGGCGGAGGAGAACATCGCGTCTATGTCAACCTCGCACAATTCCACGGCCCGGTGCGCATGACTACGCGCAACCAGATCGAGTTAGACATGATCCGCGAGCGGACCGCTATCGTGGACTTTGGTGTAGTCGACTTTGCCCGCCTGATGGGAAATATCTTCAACGACTTGCGTTTTGAAGGAAAACGGCAGATGGACTCACGCGGCCTCGGCGGCATTCATTTGACCCTGGATGACGGCAGGCACACGCGCAACCTCACTGTCGAACCCAACGGTGAATACGAAACCCATGACGTACCTCCGGGCGATTACAGGCTCATCGTTGATACGGCCAGCTTGCCCGCAAACTATGTCCTACCTAAGAATTCATTTATGGTGCACGTTCCCCCGGTTTCTACCGTGGTCCAAGACATACCGGCCCGAGCATTGCGCTCTATCTCCGGACGCATCTTCTTGAAGATCATTGTGGATTCGAATGCCCCACCAGCAGACCCCGGCAAGCTGAAAATCGGTGGTGTGCCGCAATCCTCGGTGCGTACGCAACGCGGCGGCCAGGCTGGGGGAAAACTAGGCCAGGCCGGCGGCCAGGTAACTCGCCAGGGGCAACAGGGAACTGGAGGCCAGAGCAACCTTCCAGATTACAACTTGGTGCCCATGGCCGGGATTCAACTGAGCGCTGGGTATGGCGTTGCCACGTCGGATGAAAATGGCAACTTTCTGCTGCGTGATCTTCCAGCAGGAGATTTGACGATCAGCGTAATTCCTGTCAAGCCGTTGTCACCGGATCTGAAGGTGCCCAGTGGAGTCGTCCACATGCCGCCGGAACCGATTGAAGTGAGGGGGGCCACCATCGTAATCAGCAATCCCGACTTGGTTCCTTATCTTGTCGCCAAGACTGCTGATGAAATTCGGAACGCGGCCGTGCAACCGCTCAGCCCAGCACCGCAGTCCGGGACGGCGCCGCCGTCTTCCGCCGGAGGACAGTCCTCCGAAAAAACTGAGTGTACTACCGCAAATCCCAGCAGTGCAGAGAAGGCTGCGATGCAGGGTCCGACACCCACGTCTCCTACCCTGACCGCAGTTACGCCCAGAGGCGCCGAGGCCCCAATTACGTACACCAATTCCGACTCTGCAAATGGTGAAATGAGAGGCCCGATTCTGCGATCCCGGGTTGCCGATAAGCCAGCTTGCCCACAATAGGATTGGCTCCTGCCTAGCGAGGAACGATTGTAAGAGTTTTCAGAACAGCTCCTTCGGGCCCGAAGGCTCGACCGAACGCGGAAGCAGATAACGGGCGCGTTTCCTCAATTATCTCAACGTTGGATTTGGAAGTGGAAACATTAAAAGCGATTGTCGTTGCCAGCGGTCGGTTGGGGTCAACCGATGGAGGCGCCCTCAACACAGGCACAACATTGATTCGAATGTGCAACACCGCTCGTCCGCCGTTGCTGCTCGCGCTTTGCGGAGCTGCCGAGAGGGTTGCCAACCAAGAAAACAAAACGAGAGCCGCCGCGATTTTCAAGAACTTGCGAATTGCCATCGAGGGTGTGGGAGCAGTACGAGGGTACTTAGCCATATTTTTGTCCTGCCGCATTTTTGTGCGGCACAGTTGGTTATCGGCGTTAAGGGTCAGACGTTAAGGTCCTGGGAGACCAAAAATTACGCTGGTAACGATACGCTCATGGAAGGCCTGGGCACAACACGAAACTTCTTACACATCAAGCGCAACCTTCTGCATCCACTGGGCGACCTGTACGTTCCATCCCAACTTAGAAGAGATGGTCTGCTGCAGCAGAGAGGCTGCCTCAGGTTCGCCGTGAACCAGAAATGTTGTTTGTGGGGGCTTCTTGAAGCTGCCGAGCCAGCACAGCAGCTCTTCGGTATCGGCGTGATCGCTGAATTGTTCCATGGTTGCCGTGTGAGCGCGGATGGGGACCTCTTGCGAGAAAATGCGCACGGACCTGGCGCCGCTCTTGATGATCTCGCCGCGCGTGCCGGGCGACTGAAAGCCGATGAAGATTACCTGGTTGCGTGGATCGGGCAGCCGCTGCATCAGATGGTGAAGAATGCGGCCTCCGGTCACCATGCCACTGGAAGACACAATAATGCAGGGATAGTGGACCTCATTGATCTTCCTGGAAGCTTCCTGCTTGGGGGCGAAATGGAAGCCTTGCCAGGTCAGCGGCGAGCCATAATCTTTCACCAACCGGCGGGCTTCCTCATTGAATTCGCCTGCATACTTCATGAAGATCTCGACCGCTTTAATGGCCATGGGACTATCAACAAACACCGGAATGCGCGGGATCCGGCCGGATTCCATGAGTTCTTTCAGAATAAAGAGAAATTTCTGAGTACGTTCCACCGCAAAGGCAGGAACAATCACGCTGCCGCCACGATGCACCGTATCCTGAATGAGTTGCGCGAGTTCAGGCCGAACGTCCACATTCGGATGAGACCGGTTGCCATAGGTAGATTCCATTACCAGGAGTTCCGCATCCTCGCCCGGAACAGGGCCGGCATGGACAACGCGGCCCGGAGTGCTACCCGGACCTCGCGTGGAGTCAGTGGGATCCGGACAGGGAAGCGGCACCCGGCCCACGTCGCCGGTGAAGAGAAACTTGCGTTGTTTGCCACGTTGCGAGAAGAACAGTTCCACCATGGACGAGCCAAGAATGTGTCCGGCATGCACAAAACGAAAAGAAAGTTCATCGCACAGGGAGCGCATCTCGCCGAACTGAACCGTCTTGAACAGGCCCAGGGAATCCTCAGCCTCCCGTAACGTGTAGAGTGGGAGCGCGGGACGGTGTTTGGAAGTGCCTTTTTTATTGTGAAAGTGCGCCTCTTCTTCCTGGAGATGGCCGGAGTCAGGCAGCAGGACCGAGCAGAGGTCAATGGTTGGCGGAGTGGCATAGATTGGGCCATGGAAGCCTTCCCGCACCATCCGCGGGATGTAGCCTGAGTGGTCCAGATGCGCGTGGGTCAAGACGATAGCGTCAATTTGCCGCGCGGGTACAGGCATCTCCTGCCAGTTGCGCAATCGCCATTCCTTTTTGCCTTGGAACAGACCGCAGTCAATCAGGACCTGGAAACCTTGCGTTCCGGCTGTATTCTCTGAAGTGTTGATGAGATGTTTTGATCCGGTCACGGTGCCTGCCGCGCCCAGAAATTGCAGGTATGACAAAGATTGCTCCTGATAGGGAACTAATTGCCAACTGCCATTTGCTTCTTTTCCCTCATAAACCCGGTAAAGTACCGCTGACCTTTCAAGAGAAACTCTCCAAAAGAGAGTTCCAGAAGGATCTCGCGTCCACCCCTATGCCGGCCGACGACTTCTACCACCTGGCAATCGGAGCCCTTTTTGTCGGTTTCCAGGTACTTGGCGACTGTGTGCTCATATTGCATGCGGGAGTGCTCGGGGATGAGCATGGTCACGCTTTGACCTTTCAGTTCTGCCGCGGGATATCCAAAGATGAACTCCGCCGCCCGGTTCGCTAGGAGAATGTTGCTTGATTCATCGATAGTGATGATTGCATCGGAAGCAGAATCGGTGAGATTACGGTAGAGTTCCAGCGATTGCTGCAAGGCTTCCTCGGCCTCCTTGCGCTTCATGAACTGGCCTATCTGGCGGCCGAGCGAGACCATCGTTTCAAGCAATTCATCATCCGGTTCGCGAAATTTGGAACTCAGAAACTCAAGCACGGCTACCGCATCATTGGCAACGAGCACCGGAAATGCAAATGCAGATTGAAGTCCCACCTGGGACGGCGAGGCGCCGCTCAGGAAGTCTTTCTCCTTGTTGATGTCGACAATCCATTCGGGTTGCGAGTTGGCAAAGACGCGTCCCGGCAGGCCTTCACCCGCGAGCAATTCATTCTTGCGGGATTCGGCGATAAATCTGCCCAAGGCTTCATCGGCCGCGGAGATGTTCGTGCACATCAACACCGGACGCGTGGCGGCATATTGCCAGAAGGCGCCAAGTTCCCATCCCAAATTTATACAAATGGAGGCGATGATGGAAGGAAGAGCAGTTTGCAAGTCTTCGGCCGAGGCCAGCACGCGGGAGACTGTGCACTGGGTTTGCAGCAACGGCAGCAGGTTCCGGGAGGCCGCTTCCCGTTTGCGTGGAGGCCGGTCTTGCGGAGCTTGAGCCATCACAACCATTTTACACTGCAAGATGACGCCAATTTCACGCCTGAATGCAGCGACCGGCCCGACTGGTTTTTTGCGAGGCGCCTGCCCTTTTTGAAATCCACTTTTTGCAGCTCTGGCCTTCTTTACCTGGTGCGCCGGTAAACGGATGCCTCGATTCATTCTTCTCGTGTTACACTCTCTCCCTTCAGTCATGACCCGCAAAGTGTTGATTGTACTGCTGATGCTTACGCTCGTCGCCGCCGCGGCCGATGAGTTTACGCTCTATGAGCTGCTTCCGCCGGAGACCCACCAATTCGCCATTACCTACGATGTGACTACCGCTCATGAGGGGGCGCAGTTTTTCTTTAACCCCATCCGTCCTGGTTCCACCGCGTCGAAGGAGCGGGTCATCGAGCGCAGCACCGGCAAAGAGCTGAAATTCGAGGTAGTGAACGGCAAAGAGGCCAAAACAACCGGCCTGGTTCCGGCGCAAACGAAGGATGACGCGCAGTTTATCAAAGTCTATTTACCAGCGCCCGTGCCTAAGAATGGCGAGACGCGTCTGCGCATTTTCAAGACGTACACGGACGCGCCTTCGTATTACGTAAAGGACGGGCTGCTCATCTTCGACCGTCCGCTGGGGATCAAGCGCAATGTAGTTGTGCTGCCGGCGGGATGGGAGTTGGTCGGGTGCGCCTCACCCGCGATTATTTCCACGGATCCCGATGGCCGCATTCGCGTCAGCTTTGTGAATGATCGCGACGATCAATTGCCGGTAAAGATCATGGCCCGGAGGCTGCCCTGAAAATACTGAAGCCAAACATTCTGTTGTTGCTGGTGTTGTGCATACCCGTTACGCTGCCGGCCCAGTTCCATCGCGCAGAGCAGGATCGGGAGATCAGCTATTGGCTGCTGGATCCCGACTCGCACCAATTCCATATCTCCCATGATTTCACTGTTTCCAAGCTGGGGCAGAAATCCGTGCACAGCTTCGTCCGCAAGGGCAGCGTGGTCTCGCCGGACGCCAAGATGACCGACCTGGATACCGGCAAGCAGCTCAAGACGTACAAAGTCTCGGGCAAGGAAGTGAATGCCCTGGGCTATTACCCGGAGCCGACGGATCCGGATTCCGTGGTCGTTCAGGGAGATCTGGAACATGCCATTGGTGAAGGCCAGTCGGCCCGCATCCGGGTGGAAGAAACGTACACTGATCCGGTTGGCTATATCGTGAGGGATGGAGAGCTGGTGTGGACGCGCACCCTGGGACGTCCGGTGAATAACGTTACACTTCCGTCCGGATGGATTCTTTCCTCCGTGAACACTCCGGCTGTCATCTCACTGGATGATCAGGGCCGAGTGACGCTGCGTTTCACCAACACTCGCAACGGAGACCTGGCGGTTGAAATCAAGGCACGCAAGCGTCCGGGAGCAAAATAAAATCGGGTGATCGCGCGTGAACGCGTGATCTGTTGATCGGAAAACAGACCTGGGCCCGCCTGGCCAAATGAATGGCTATTTGCTTCTTCGCTGCCTTGCCACCTCATATATCACCACCGCGGCCGCCACGGAGACGTTCAGTGACGCCACCTTGCCCAGCATGGGAATCGAGACCAGGTAATCGCATTTGTCGCGGACGTGCTGGTGCAGACCGCGTCCTTCCGCGCCCAGGACAATAGCGCAATCCATTTTGTAGTCGAGCTGGTCATAAAGCTGGTTTCCGCGCTCATCGAGCCCTACTGTCCATATGTTGTGGGACTTGAGCTCTTCAATGGAGCGACTGATGTTTGTGACCTTGGCGAGGGGAAGATATTCTGAGGCTCCGGCAGAAGTCTTGACGACAGTGGCTGTAACCCCGGTTGCGCGCCTTTCCGGAATTACAATTCCATCGGCACCAGCGCCTTCCGCAGTGCGGATGATTGCCCCCAGATTGTGTGGGTCCTCCACTCCATCCAGCACTAGAAGAAAGTTAAACTGGCCGCGCTTGTTCTTCAGCAAATCGTCCAGGTCTTCATATTGCTTTTCCGCCGTAACCGCTACTACTCCCTGATGGCTGCCGGTGTTGGCCAGACGGGTGAGCTGATCGCGCGGCATGATGCGCACGGGGACGCCCGCGGTGCGGCAAAGCTGCGCAATTTTTTGCAGCCTTGTATCGCCACGGCCGGCTGCCACGGCTACATATTCAAAGCCGCGTCCGCGAGCTGCCAACGCCTCTTCCACGGCATGGATGCCATAGATCAATGACATGACGGAAGTATAGCTGGTGGCCAGAAACAAACTATATTCGCTATACTTGAACTGCAACGTTTCATTAACAACTTACACAATGCTGTATGATGAGTTTTGCCGCCAGCTCTCTTTGCCCAGGCGATCGGCAAATCGAGAACGAATTTTTTTTCTTCCTGTATAAGGTCGCTTATGCCCTCCAAAATTGAAGCAGGACCGCGCATCATACTTTCCATTGCCGGTTATGACCCCTCATCCGGCGCAGGAGTTACGGCAGACATTAAGACCGCTGCGGCGCATGGCTGCTACGCGATTACCTGTGTTACCGCTTTGACGGTCCAATCCACCCAGGGAGTTAAACGCTTTGAGCCGGTTGACACCCGCATTCTCACGGAGACGCTGGAAGAGTTGGCCGCAGATTTCACCATAGCGGCGGTGCGGATTGGCATGCTGGGCTCGCCCGAGATCATGCGGGCAACCGCCGCCTTCATCCGCCGGCACCAGCTCAAGAATGTAGTGCTCGACCCGGTGCTGAAGGCTTCTTCAGGACTGGAACTAATTTCCCGCAATGGCCCACAAATACTAAAAGAGAAACTGTTGCCCCTGGCCCTGGTGATCACTCCCAACATTGACGAAGCTGCAGCCCTTACCGGACTCCCGGTTACAAATGCGGAAGAAATGCGGATTGCCGCTGTGGCACTGCATAAGATCGGGGCGCGGAACGTGATTATCACCGGAGGCCATCTGGATCCGCCGGTTGACCTGATGAGTCTCGCCGCCGGGCAGGGAATCAAATTATTCCAAGGAAAAAAAATCAGCGGACGCTCTACTCACGGTACTGGCTGTGCTTTTGCCACGTCGCTGGCGTGCAATCTGGCCCTGGGCCGCACTCTCATCGATTCCACCAAAGCTGCCAAGCAGTATGTAGCCAATGCATTGAAGAAGGCTGTCCCGGTCGGGAAGGGAAGAGGCCCGGTTAATCATTTTGTTCTGCTGGCCGGCGCTTTCTCTGGTGGCAAGTACTGAGCACGAGCTACCGTTATTGCGGCGGGCGTTGCTGCAACTGCGGCGACTGGTTCCGGTCTTGCGGATTATCCGGGTTTTCCTGTTTCTGCTGCGCGGGAGCGGGCTTATCTACTACGATTTGATTGTCGCGAGTATGGAGGATGGGCGGCCTTGCCGTGCGGCGCCTGGCCTCCGCCTCCGACTGCATTTTGGTCTCAACCAGCGAGTCGCTTTGTTGCGCCACCTGATTGAGTGAGCGTCCTTCCACTTCCGGACGGGTGGAGACGGCAACCCTTGCGCCCGCATGCTCGGCTTCACGCGCACGTTCGTAGAAATCCTGGGCGGTCTCCCGGTCTCCATCCATCTCCGCCAGATAGCCCATATTGTTTAGCGCAAATGCATTTCTCGGATCAAGTTTGTAGGCTTGCTGAAAGTATTCGCGAGCGGCTTTGCGGTCATTGCGGTTCATGGCGGAAACGCCACGCAGGTTCAAACGGACGACCCTGGCCTCAATGTCTTCTGACCGGCGCAGTTCCTGGTTGGTCTTTTCCGCATTTCGCGCCGCAATTTCGCTGATGGATTTTCCCCGCCAGTCTTTGTCAATGGCAATGATGATAGGATCACGGGAACCCGTTCCGGCCGACTGGTTGTAGTATTTGACTGCCTGCTCCAATTCGCCTTCCTTCTCTTTGGCAAATCCCATGTTGTTCAGGGTGAACGGGTTGTGTGGGTCCAGTGTGAGCGCTTTCTGCAGGACAAGATCAGCTTCCGGAGCGCGGTCTTTCCGCAACAAACTGATGGCCTCGCTATTCATCGCATTTACTTTCAAAGGACCTTCGGCTGAGCGTCCAGCGACGGTGGCCACCGATTTGCCTTCAACATCTTTAATGGTGGA
The DNA here is from genome assembly GCA_035294925.1 of Candidatus Angelobacter sp. Lineage (GTDB taxonomy): Bacteria > Acidobacteriota > Terriglobia > Terriglobales > Acidobacteriaceae > Angelobacter. The sequence continues at coordinate 34,311 of DATGJZ010000109.1, forward strand.
CTTGTCCACAACCGCCTCTGAGATGTTGGCCTGTGCCTGATCATAAAACCGCTGGGCCCGGTCCATATCGCCGTCCAGTTCGGACATATAACCCAGGTTATTCAGGGTGAAAGGATCGCTGGGATCTATGAGATATGCCTTGTAGAAGAGCCTCTTGGCCCGGTTGACGTCGTGTTTCTTCAAGGCTTGCACGCCATCGCGATTAAGCTGCTGCACCGGGGTGTACTTGCTCTTCTTGGGCAACGGAATACGCAATTGGCGGTCTTCACCGGCAGCGGTCTCGATGGCGAGCAAAGCCAGGAAGAAAAGAAGAAAAGTTGGGAACAGTCTGGGACGCATCAGTTCTTAGATCCTTTTGGCCCTCGGCCGGGCAGAAGCTCTGCTTCTCCGTTGGATGGCTTCAGGTGGATTTGGGTTGGGTTGGGGTCAGAGCGCCTTTTTTCTGAAGTCCCGAACGAAGCGAGGGAGCCCTACTTCTTTACATCCACGCCACGGCGTACGCCCTGAGGCAAACGTGAGCGAGTAGGGCTCCCTCCCTGCGGTCGAGATTGCAGAAAAAGACTCTTCATGCCATCTGAGCTGCTGCCGGGTGCATCCAACTGGTTGGCTATGAAGCGTTCCCCATTCGCACTCGCATTGTTGTTATTGCTGTCAGCCGCGTTGGCGTGGCCACAGGCCAGTTCACCCGAACCACAGTCTGGCTCCGGCACGCCGAAAGCGCCGCTCGGAGGAGCTCAGGCAAACGGGCCGAAACCGAATTCGCCCGAAGCTCAACCGCAGGCGACAATGCCCAAACCGCCTGTAACGGGAGCGGAAGCCGATCGGTCCGTTTCGTCAGATCAGCCGGCTGTCGAGCCGCTCGTTCCTTTGTCCGCTCCAAGCGACAACCCCGCCCCGCCGCTACAGCCCAAAACGGAGATCTTAGACAGCTCAGCCACTTCACCTGGAGCGACTACGGATGGGCACGATCCTCTCCTCGATCCTCCGCCTCCGCCTGAGGGGATGACCAGTCTCGTTGGCGGAACGATACGATCTGTGGACCACATCCGGAATAAGATGACCATCGCTGTGTTTGCCGGAAATCGGTGGAAGATCGCGTTTGACGAGCGCACGCACATCTTCCTCAACGGCGCCGAGACCACGCAGTTGGCGATTAAGAAGGGTGAGCGCGTCTACGTGGATACCATGCTGGACCACCAGAAACATGAAGTTTTTGCGCGCAATATACGCCTGGGGCTGCCCATTCCGTCCGCCGATGCCGATGGCCAGATCGCAGATCTGGATGAGTCGCGCGGCGCCGTGACGTTGCGCGATCAAATCAATTCCGCGCCTATCCGGTTCAGTATCGACAGCACCACCAGAATTGTGTATGGAACCAATCCCGCTTCCCTGCATGACCTGAAGCCGGGATCGCTGATTCACGTAAGGTTCTCTCCGCAGCAATCGAATCGCGGGGTGGCCCGCGAAATCACCGTCCTGGCTACGCCCGGATCGGCGTTCACCTACGTTGGGAAAATCACTTACCTGGACATCCATCGCGGCCTGCTGGCTCTCCAGAATGATCTTGACCAGAAGAATTACGAGATCCGCTTCGATCCCTCCCACACCCAGGCGAGGGGCGATCTTGCGGTTGGATCTGAGGTGCGGGTTGTTGCCGTCTTTGAAGGTTCGCGCTATACGGCTCAATCCATCACGCTGAACAAGGCGGCTGAATAAGCATGTATGCAATCGGTGCATCGGGACATCGGTGCATCGGTTTATCTGGGATGGCCTCAGTCTCTCCCCTTGGCTACTATCAGGGTGATGTCGTCTTGCTGCTCGTCCGGGCTAAACCGCCTCACTTCTTCGACAATCGAATCCAGAAGGGCGTGGGGCGGCAATTCATGGTGCCGCCGCAAGGCCGCAATCAAACGCTCTTCACCGAACTCTTCTCCGGCGCTGTTGAGTGATTCGGTGATACCGTCCGTATAGATCGCCAGAATGTCTCCCGCCAGGATCCGGCATTCGGCCATCGAACAGGTCCAATCCTTGAAGAGGCCCAGAACGGTGCAGGTGGAATCGAGCCGTTCCAGAGTGTTGCCACTGCGAAGCAGAAGGGCTGAGAGATGGCCGCAGTTGGCGTAGCTCAATCGGCGCGTCCGGTCGTCATACTCCCCAAAGAAGAGGCTGGCATAAGCGTTGTCGGCCGTATTCTCATAAAAGAGCTGGTTCACCGATTGCAGAAACCGCACCGGTTCATCCAGGGCGAGGGCGTATTGGGTGCGGAGATTGGCCTGCAAGTTGGCCATCAAGAGGGCCGCGGCTATTCCTTTGCCTGAAATATCGCCGAGCACCAGCCCCAGCCTCTCCCGGCTGAGGCTGAGGAAGTCATAATAATCGCCCCCCACCTGGAGTGCCTGAATACAAACACCCGCATACTCGAGCGTCTTGACCAGCGGCGTCGTCTGGGGGAATAGTCTTAACTGCACCTCTTTTGCGATTTCCAACTCGTGAGCGGCGCGGCGCTCGGATTCCTGTTTTTCCGCCGTCGCCCGCCGCTCTGCATCAATCATCCGACTCACCTCGTCCAGGCTCACCAGGGCAAAGGAATTGCCATCGATGTCCTCAAAGCGGGTAAACACTCCACCCCATACCGGTGGCTGCTCTCCGGGCACTGGTTCAGGATTCGCTGAAAGCCGGGCTGCTGCCTGCTGCCGGTATTTGATGCGGCGCAGCCGAGGCGTATGACGAAAGCGCACACCACGTTTTCTCCATTCGCTGTACTTGGAAGCTACATCTTCGGTGACAAAAACAACCTGAGTGGGGCGACCGATGAGCTTGAACTCTTCTGACTCGGGGTCGGGAGCTATCAGGTTAAGCACCGCAGTGCCATCCGGAGGCGCCACGCCCACCCGGCGCCGTCCGGATTGGAGGATGACATCAGAAACCACCTTGAACCCAAGCTGATCCACGTAGAAGAGCACGCTTTGTTCCACGTCGCGAACGAAAACGTCCACCGCCTGAATGCCGAGGTAAAGATCGCGCCGTTCCTGGGCAAGTGGGGGCCGGTTGCCATCGCGTGGTGAAGACGGACTCATCGCGGTGATTATAAGTCCGAGGGTACAACAGTAAAACCTCACCACGGATGACAGTGATGCCACAGACCAGTACAGATGAATCAAGAGATGCAATGAATCGGCTAAAACCGCGGATTCTCAATTTACCTGATTTCTCTTTTTGCGTTGATCGGATCAGGAAACCAGTCTGATCATTGTCCATCAGTGGTAAGGTTTTGGCGTGAAAATGAGCCTCATGGCTTGCGGGCAGCGGCGTTCGCCGGTTCAACGCAGTTTGTTGTTCCTCCTCCGATGTTGGTATTTGCGCCACGCGTGGCGGAGAACTGCGGATTGCACACCACGTCCGGCGGCATGAGGTTTCCGGTAATGCTATTGCCTGGATCAAAGGCCGCAAAAGACAGATCATTCACGCTGACTCCCTGGAAGCCGTTTCCCGTAATTGTGTTTGGTCCAAGAAGCACGACAAGTCTTGCGGTGGATTCCTCCTGAAGCTGCACGCCATCCAGAGTATTGCCGCTGATGGTGCTCAATTCAATTCTGAGTGCAGAGTTTTCCGCGCGTATTCCGAAAGCGTTGTTCTGGAAAGTGGACTGAAATGCATAGAGGAAGCTGCCGTCCAGAGCCTCAGCCCCGGCATCCGCATTGCCTTGAATGGTGACTCCGGGAACCACCGCAGTCCCTTGCTCACGGACCACGAGGCCCCTGAGGCCGTTGTTCTGCAGCACATCTCGATCAAAGTCGCTGCGCGAACGGCTGATCTGCACACCATCGTCTGCCGCGCCCTGGACCGTATTCTGGCTGAAGCGACACAGACTGTAGTCCGTGCACAACACGCCAGGCGAGCCACCGTTGATGGTGAAACCCTGTATCAGCACCCGCTGGGAATCCACAATCGTGATCGTGGGATTGTTTCCGCCGGAGGTGTCATTGATCACGGCTCCGTTGTTACCTGCCTGTAGAGTCAAACGGTCAAGGCCCTGAATCAGGACATTCTCGTTGCATGTACCGGACACAATGATTGTATTAGGGCCCTCTGGATTGAGCCGTTGCAGAACTCCATTGATGGTAGAGCCGGACTTCTTGCCGCAATTCACTTTCACGGTGGCGCTATGGGCGTTCACAGTGAACAGCATTGTGCAAGTGAGCATCAGGGCACAAAATGTAATTCTTCCGTTGATCTGTTGCATCAGGAACCTCCGGCGAGACTCAAGGATTTCCAACTTCCCGAGTTCGCAGAATCGGATCATGGTCCCTGCCGGGATGCATGGCAACATGGAATACGCAAAGTGCCTTTTTTCAGGGACGAGCCGCTCTCCCGGCGGGACGTGGCGCACCGGCGCCGGCCAATCCCTCGAGTACAATCAGTTTCAGAGAGGAAATCCATGCTCTCGTTGCGAAGGTGGCAACCCTGGGCAGTCAGCTTTCTTTGCTGGACGCTCTACGCCATTTTTGATTCTGCCGGCTCCTACGCGTTGATTCGTTCCGCGGGCGAACATCCCGTTCTGCAGCGCGTGATTGGCTGGAATTTTTCCTATGCTTATTTCTGGGTGCTGGTTACCCCACCCATTTTTGCGATCGCAACCCGCTATGGTTTCAGCCGCGGCCGATGGAAGAAACCGCTGGTCGTCCACACAGCGGCATGCCTTGCGGTTACCACGGTTGTTTCCTGGCTCTTCATTCGCTGGAGCATGCTGCTTGGTTGGGCTGATCTGTCCACTTCGCTTCGCGTCCGGTTCCTGGACCTGGGCCTGGAGAATCTTCCACGATGTGTCGCCACTATGGGACTGGCCCACGCGGTTGCGTACTACGCGAGATATCGCGAACGAGAGATGCAATCGTCGCGGCTTGAAGCCAGTCTGGCGCAGGCACAACTCGAGATATTGAGAAGCCAGGTGGAGCCGCATTTTCTGTTCAACGCGCTGAACTCCATTGCCACGCTGGCCAGGAGAGACCCGGCCTCTGCAGAGAGAATGACGCTCCAACTTGCGGTCCTGTTGAGAGTGTCCCTCGATTGCGTTGGCTCTCAAGAGGTCTCTCTGCAACAGGAATTGGAGTTTTTGCAAAACTATCTGGAAATACAAAAGACTCGCTTCCATGACCGCCTGACCATCCATCTCAAGGTCGACTCGGACCTGCTCTCTGTGCCTGTGCCCAGCTTAATCCTGCAGCCACTGGTTGAGAACGCAATTCGGCATGGCATTGCCCAATCCGCGACCGCCGGGTGTGTGGAAATCAGCGCGGCAAAGCACAACGGAACCATGGCGATTGAAGTTGTAGATAGTGGCGCGGGGACAAGCCAGGGATCGGTTGAAAAGAGCCTTGGCGTTGGACTGCGCAATACTCGTGCCCGGCTCCAGCAGCTTTACGGCAGCAGGAGCGAATTCGTCCTGGAAAATATTCCGGGCGGCGGCTGCCGAGTCAGGCTGGCAATTCCGCTTCCCGCCCTTGCGTCGATGCGCGACGCTCACTGAAATGCCGATTCGAACCCTCATCGTGGACGATGAACCGCTGGCCCGCGAACGAATCGCCCTTCTTCTGGCAGACGAACCGGACATTCAAATCGTGGGGGAGTGTGGCGACGGCAGGAGCACAGTTCGCGCGATCAAAAGCCAAACACCCAATCTCATATTTCTCGATATCCAGTTGCCGGAAATGGATGGCTTCCAAATCATTGAGGCCGTGCCAGCAGCGCTAATGCCTGCCATCATCTTTGTTACCGCCTACGATCAATTTGCCCTGAAAGCGTTCAAGGTCCACGCGGTGGACTATCTGCTTAAGCCGGTGGACAGAGAGATGCTGAGCGAAACGCTGAAGCATCTGCGCAGACGCATATACTCTTCTGATCAAGGCGTTCGCGGGAAGCTTGCGGAGCTCATTCGTGACCTTGAGTCGCAACGCGGACGAAGCAGTCGAATTGTTTTGAAATCCGCTGGAGAGGTGTTATGCCTCAAGCCAACGGAGATCGATTGGATTGAATCGGCAGGAAACTATGTTTGCTTCCATGTGGGAGCGAGCACCCACATCTTCCGCGAGACCATGAATCAGGTGGAGGAACGCCTGCGGAGCCATAATTTCCTTAGAATCCACCGCTCGGCGATTGTAAACCTGGATCGCATCAACCGGCTCAAGACCCGCTTATACGGCGATTACACCGTGGAGCTGCGAGACGGCACCAAGCTGACGCTCAGTCGCGTTTACCGCCAGGGCGTCCTGAAACGGATAGGGGGCGGGTAGGGGAACAGTGGTCAGCAATCGGTACCCAGCCCGCGAATGGCATTGGCGTTCCTTATGAAGCCGTCGTCGGCATGGAAACGGGAAACTGTTGTTATTGTGTCAACGTTCATCATGCGAAAATTGCGGCAACATCAGGTTTGGTAAGGTCGGGCGGCAAAAATCAAAAAAGGCAACGCTCTGCGCTAGCGTCGCCTCTTTGTCTGCTGCTGCTCGAAATGTCTAAGACTTATTTCTTTTTCAGGAGATGTCCTCCGGCAAATATCGCCACTGCCGCCAGCAGCCACTCAATCCGCCAGGTCTGCACGGCCTGCCAGTCCAGGGTTGTGGTCGCGGTATAGAGAAAGCCGGTGATTGCCGCCGCAATCATGCAGGTAAATCCGAGGAAGAGCGCTACCAGCGAACCGGTGGTTTGTCCCATTGCATCGCGCAACGAGGCAAAATCAAACCACTCACGCATTCCAGTGGCTCCGGCAGAAGTCAGATTCAGATGGCGGTCAGCGCCGCACACGTGACAAAAGCGCGATCCCATCAGGAAATCAGTGCCGCACTGGTCGCATACCTGTCCGGTGGCTTCAGTGAGAGGCGCATCCTGCCTTGGGGGGACGGCTGGTTTCCAGAATTCCTGCCTCTCTTCGTAGTTTCTTGCCAACTGTGTCATTGGAGACCCTCTTGTTTGGCTCTTATAGTGGCACACCGAATGCCAAAACAATCTCTATCTAACTCTTTGTCAGTCAAGGAGTTAGATAGATTACAGATCTCGCTGCCAGCGGGGGGAGCAAGAATTACGCAGTAAAAGCTTCAGGGGTTGCCCCTAGTTGCGGCGAGGCATGCGTATGACTTTGGGGTTTTCCTGGCCCTTCATCCAGAACCCCAGGAGAATCAAATCAGCCTCACAAAAACTCAGTTCTTCGGGACGGTGCGAGCCATCATTGAAAATGTGCTCGTCCAGCAGCGAATGCAAGCGCGCCACGGAGATGTTCAGATAACCGGCGGCTTCAATTTCGGAATAGAAATCTTTGCTCGGTTTGAGCGACTTTGTCATAAGGGTTTTTGTTCCGCGCTTTCTGGGGGAGAAGTATGTTGTACAGCTTCTACTCTGGATAAAAAATCAGGTAAACTTCCCCTATTACGGCTCCCATGACACCTTACCAGTGCATTTTTCAGCTTAGGCCGGCAAGAATGCTGTTTTTTGCCTTATTTCTCATAGTCTTAGCGGGAAACATGGCCAACGCCGACGAGGCCAAATCAGACGCCTTTGAGGCCTTGACCCGGAGCGGATTTGAACACTATTACAGCCTGGAGTACGACAAGGCGCTAAGAGATTTCCAGAAGGCCGTAGAGATAAACCCTGAGGATGCAAGGGCTTACAACCATCTACTGGAGACGGTGCTGTTTCGTGAACTGTACCGGCATGATGCCCTCGATACCAGCCTCTACACCCAAGAGGGTTTTCTAAATAGTAAACAGGTTGTTCTAGAGCCTGCGGCAAAGCAGCAGATTAGGGACCTGGCAGAAAAGGCCCTTGCGCTCTCAGAGAAGCGCCTTAAGTCCAACCCGCAGGATGTGCAAGCGCTTTACGCTCGTGGCGTCACCCGGGGTTTGCGCTCCACATATATGGGTTTGGTGGAAAAGGCATGGTTTGCCGCGCTTAGAAATGCGCTTGGTTCGCGCAGCGATCATGAAGCTGTGCTCACCCTGAAGCCGGATTTTGTGGATGCCAAGACCGTAGTCGGCATTCACAATTACATCGTGGCGGTCCTACCTTTGCGCACCAAGATCCTGGCCAGCATCATTGGCGTGACCGGGGACAAGAAGAAGGGCCTGGAGTATCTGGCGGAAGCGGGCAAAGCCGGAGGAGAATCCAGCGCGGATGCCAGAGTAGCGCTCGCGCTCTTCCTGCGCAGGGAACAGCGATACGACGACGCTTTCAAAGTAGTGGAATCGCTGGTGAAGGAGCATCCAAGGAACTTTCTTTTTGCGCTGGAACGGGCGAACGTGTTGAAAGACGGGGGAAAAGGCCCAGCCGCAATCAGCGCTTACCGCACCCTGTTAGACGATAGCAAGGCCGGCAAGTACACGGATCCACATACTGAACTGGCTCAGTTTGGCCTGGGAGAAGCCCTGCGCGGACAAAACCAGTACCAGGAAGCGATTCAAGCGTATGAGGCCGCCGGCGGCGGCAGCAGTGATAATCATGACCTCCGCCAGCGCGCTCTGGTGGCTGCCGGTGAGGTTTCTGATTTGCTGACGAAGCGCGAAGAGGCGGTCAAGGAGTACCGGGCGGCCATTGCCCTGGATTCATCCAGCAACGAGGCAGAGCTTGCCCGCAAATACCTCGATAAGCCCTATAAGGGACGGTAAGGGAATTTGCCAAAAATCGCCCTTAGCTACACAAAGCTCGCATCGAGGGCAGGCTACACCGCCAAAATTGCCATAATTTGAACCAACTGGCGATGGATTGCGTAGTAACGGGTAGGCGGCTGCCAAGGGACGGGGCGGAGAGGCAAAAGCTTTGGGGTTAGCCAACTACTAAGTACTAAATATTGAGTATTTGGAGGTGTTTCATGTACTGCAACTACTGTGGCAAGGTGATTCAGGATGATGCCAACCTGTGCGCTTATTGCGGAACGCGGGTAGCGGGCATGGCAGCGCGGCAGCGGTTAGTGCGCCCGCGCAACGGGCGTAAAATCGCGGGTGTCTGCCTGGGGTTTGCTGAATACTTTGATGTGGATGTGTCGTTGATCCGCGTCTGCTGGCTGGTGTGCGTGCTGTGCGGCGTTGGAGTGCTCGCGTACGGCGTTGCCTGGATCATCATCCCGGACGAACCACTCTATCTTGCCGCACCAGCAACGCAGTCCGGTAGAGTGCCGAGCCCGTAAATGCCGAAGCGTGATGCTTTGAGGCCCGCTATGGCTTTTGCGAACTGATCTTTTTTTGTGCCGAATACCTGTCTGATCACGAATACCGGCGCACTGCCAGCGCTATTGGGAGCCCTACCAGAAACATGTGGCCAACCGGGCCAGTAGTGAGGGTGGCAAGAGTGAATTGACCCTTTGCGGCCGCCGAAAACGGCACCACTACGAAGTGCATCAGCAGAAAGACGGCTTCGCCGTATAGCAAGCCGGAGAGAACGGCCTGGGTCGTCATGAAGGTAAGCCAGCGGCTTGCCGTGTAGTAGACCGCCGCTGCCGTAAACGCGATGAAGAAGTGAAGCACGGCGCCGAGGGCCGCCGTCGGCGCACCACCCTGGAATGCTTTGGGGCCGAGCACGCCGCTGGCAATATGTTGCAAGAGGGTCACAGGTTTGACGCCGTCCTGCAATCCCCAGGCGACAAATGCCTGGGTTATGTCCAGCGCACCACAGGCCAAGCCACCCCAGAAGATGGCCAGAAAGGCGCTGGCCTGCGCCGTAGGAATGGAACTCATGCCGGTCTCCGTTTGTCGAGCAGGGTAAAAACTAAGCTTAAATCACCTTGGTCCTTGGCAGCACTTGAGCAGCAACCCACATCCAAGTGAGGGTTGCTGTTCGCGAGGCGGAGTGTCTCTGAAAGGAGTTCTGGGTCAAATGATGTGTACTTTCTGTGGCACGGAGAACCCCCAGGGAAACCGGTTCTGCGGCATGTGCGGTGTTCGGCTTGAGCGCCGTAAAACGGAAAGAAGAACGAATCAGAGCCAAACAACATGCTCGGATTGCGGCCATGTCAATGAGCAGGGACATAAATTCTGTGGAATGTGCGGTGTAAAGATCGATCGCAGGACGCAGGAGCGTCGCGCCGGCGATGAAGCAGCACGGGCTACCGCTATGGCCAATGCACAGTTGCCTACTCCCGATCCGCGCAGGGGCGGCGTTCGCCGCGAGCCGGGAATGGCTCGCACCTCCAGCGCAACATTGGCTCCGCCGTTGCCGGCGAATCGCGTGGTTCCACAGCCGGACGCCGGCTTGCGCGCGGAGCAGCCGAATGTCTCCACTTCTGTTGCCGGCCCGTCTTTCCTGGGCCTCAGCGATCCATCCACTGAAGCTGAGTATCTGCTGGAGGATGAAGGATCCTCTCATCGCGGCATTCGCATACTGCTATTGCTGATCGTCCTGGCGGCGATTGTGGGGCTGATCTTTGTCCAGTACCGTTCCAGCTTGAGGGCCAATCCCAGATCCCCAGAACAGCCTAATCCCGGACCAGCCACTGTTCCACGCCCAGACGGAAAAAATCGGCCGCTGGTGAAAGAGAAAACCCTGGTGGCGGCAGTTGCGGTCCGCGCTCTGGAATCGGGCGTAAACCGCCTGGCCAAAGCCAATGCCGCACCGCTAGACTCGGGCGACGATGCGGTGACGAGGACGAACGGCGGGGAACAAGCCTCCGCCAAGCTGCCAGGCGCCAAAACACCAGACGCCAAACCGGCAAACGCCAAATCGACAAACTTTAAATTGTCAGAGCAGGAGCAACCACCCACCAGCGCGGATACTGCTCCTGAAGCGGATGACAAACCAAGCCCTGCGCTGATCAAGGCGCAGCAATATCTGCATGGCCAGGGTGTGCGTCAAAATTGCGAACAGGGCCTGGTCTATCTGAAGGCGGCAACTCGGGAAAACGATCCGCAGGCCGCAGTGCAAATGGCAGCGTTATACTCCAGCGGTTTTTGTGTTACCCAGGACAGGGTGAAGGCCTACCAGTGGTTTTCTTCAGCACGCGAGATGGAGCCGGACAACCGCTGGATTGCCAAGAATCTTAACCAGTTGTGGGCGCAGATGACTCCCCAGGAAAAACAGCGAATTCACCAATAGATTTATGAATTTTGATTTTTGATTTCTGATTTTTGTGGGCTGATTTCAGAGCGCAAACCGCGTTGAGGAGACTCACCAGAATCAAAAATCAAAAACTGATGGAGAATGAGACTGCGTGAAGTGCAAAGAGCAATTTGTGCGGATTGCCTATATCCCCAGTTTCTTAACTTCTTCGTTGTAGTATTTGCGGTACAGGATGTCCCACTCCTGGGTTCCTTCGAGGATGGTGCGTCTCTGGTTTTCAATTTTCTGCCGGGCGGCGGTATCGATTTTCTGTTCTTCCAGCAACAGTTCTTCCAGCAGGCGACGGGCTTCCATGCGGATGCTGTTGCGGTCTTCCAGAAATTCGACCTGAGGAAGGTCAGCCAGGGCGTCGGCCACGGTGTGCGCCAGCTTATTCACTTTGTCACGCGAGATTCTCACAGCACCGCCTTATATTTGCGCACCAATTCGCCTTTTACTTTCTTGAACATTTCCTGATAGCTGGCTCCGGCGCGGCGCATTTCGTCCTGGTATTGCTCCAGGATTAGACGAACCTCATCATTGATGCGGTCCTCGAGCTGAAGCTCTTCCAGGAGCGCGGTATTCAGCGCGTCAGAGACCACGCGAACGTCTTTGGCCTCAATAAACTCGCCGGCCACCAGTTTTTGGGCTACTTGCCGGGCGAGATACCCGACATATTCTTTCGAAAGGAGCATGCTGATTGTGTGCTATGTGATTGAAAAGAATAGTGTAGCACACTGCAATTCCGGCCCCCTTTCCGTTCGCCCTGAGCGCGGTTAAGATTGAAAATCCAAGCGCGAGAATGACCGTTGATTTGCTGAGAAAATCATCACCGCAGAGATGCATGCGCGGGACCTTTTGATACCGACAAAACCTTGCTAAGGAAGAATGAGGAACAAACATATGGACTCGTCCGCTACCCCGCTGCAACCCGCTTTCAAGTTTGCCCTGGCTGCCAGCAAGCCCACAATCAGCGAACACGGCAACACCATACGTGAAGCGAACCAGAGTGACTTCCCGGTGCTCATGGGAAATGGCGTTGCGTTTTTTATGATCGATATGAAGCCCGGCGCGCTAAGGGTTCCTCACTGGCACCCCAACGCCTGGGAACTGGATTACTGCCTGGAAGGCGAAGCTACGTTCTGGATCACGGGGCCGGACAACACGCGCAACATGGTGAAGCAGGTCATCCATCTGAAGCCGGGCGAGATCATTTTCATTCCGCAAGGATGGTTTCACGCCATCAAGGCCGTAAGCAGCACCGACCTGAAACTCCTGCTCACGTTCAACAATGGCATGCCGACTGACATTGGAATTCCAGTTGGGTTGCAGGGGATCGGCAAGGACGTTTTTGCGCAAGCCTTCGAGGTTTCGCCCGATGTTTTCAATAACTTCAATGAGAGCAATAAATTCTTTGCGCCGGCGGTAAAATCTGGGGCGGATTCATCGAGAAAGAGTAAACGATGAAGTCGTGGACACTTGTAGCAATTAGCAGTTGGCAATTAGCAAAATCAAAAACAAAAGCAAAACCGAAAACATTTGCAGCTTCCTGAGCAGTATGACCCGTCATTGAGCGGGTTTCGAAGGAACATCCGATCGAGTGGCGGAACGGAAGGCAAGAAAAAAGGCCGCCTGATTCCAGGCGGCCTGTCTTTCAATCAAGAGATTACAGATGTTGGACGCACTTGCCGCCGTTCGAGTTCTCCCAGTTCTGTTGGAACATCCAGTTGTTATTGCCAAAGCTCTGGTTGAACTGTGCCCCAACGCTATCGGCAGCCGGGGTGCACAAGCTTCCCGCGGCGCAAGCAGTAGTTGCGCCAAAGTTGAAGTTGCATTTGTCGGAATCTTCCTGGCCGCTGGCATCGAACCAGGCATTCAGGTCAGGATCGGTAATGGCTTCAAACTGTTCGTGGGTGATTACGTTGATTATGCCGTCTGCGCCACCAACGCCTGTGGCCGGGCTGTTGGGGCCGGTGGTCTGGATTTCACAGCCCGAAGGACAGCGGTCCGGATTACCAATGAAAGCCCACTTGATGTCCGTCCCGCTCAGTGTTTGGGCGGTGTGGAAGCCGCAGAAAGAACTGCAGAATCCCTGTTCACTCACGGTTGAAGCAGTCAACACGAGGTAGACGCCATTCGCGTCCTTGGGCAACCCGTTGCTGAACGACCGGGTGACGATGGCCGAAAGCTTTTTGTTGGTCAGCTTGGCGCCTTGCGAGTTGGCGTCAAAGATCGCGCCAGCCACCGCGACATTGCCGCTCACGTTGCCGGTGGTATCGCCGTAAGTGGTGGCAATCTTTTCATAGGGCGTATTTCCCAGGGTGTTAAGGAAGTGCTCAACCAGGCTTACGGTTGCCGCAGTATTGGAACCCGTGCCGTTCCAGTTGCCGTACCAGATGAGGTAGAGTGGCACGGGATTGCCTTTGAGCACCGGGCCGCCATGATAGTTGATGCCGTTGCCGGTTACGACCGCCTGGCCGGTTGGATTAGCCTGTTCGATCATTTCCGGAACCGCCTCCGGGTTGTGGCCAGTGGCCCTCTGATCCATCGCGGTCTGACCTGGGTTATCGACGTGCTGCTTGAGTGGCTGTGCGGCATCTTTCATCGGTGTCTGCCCCGGGTTGTCAACATCCTGGGTAGTGGGCGCCTGACTAGGATTATCGACGTGCTGCTTGAGTTCCTGCGCCAGCAGAAGATTTGCAGCCAGAATTACAAAGAGAAACGCCAATGCGTATCTCGTTTTTTCAAACGGAGATCTCATAACATCTACCTCATTTTTCTTGGGGGATTGCCAGATCTATTGAACGTAGCGAACGGAATAGAAGTGTACTACGAACGTGTGCCGCTTTGACGCAAACATTTTGCTGTAGCTCATTGGTAAGCACGACAATCGACCAGACAGGAATTACCTAAAGTCATTCAATAGTGTAATCGAATTCGTAAGAGTGCTTCCCATCCGGCGCAATGACGATGTTCATCTTTCCGGTGAGACCCTTGAGTTCGTCCGTGCCGGAGTCAGGCACGACTGTGACGGACAGTCCGGGCACGCCACGGGTCATGGTTCCGCTGTGTTGCAGCACGAAGCTGCCCTTGCGTCCCTTGAGAGTGCCGGTCACGCGCTCCATGGCCACATAGCCGGCGGAACCTTTTACCCCGGTCTGTGTAGCGATCATCTCGCCCTTGCTGGTGGCTTCGAGGTCACCGTGGAACTGCTTGTCAATCGTCATTCGGCCGAGGTTCGCGGCCTGGGCCACCTCGCTGTCCGGCTTCTGCGGCGTTATCTTTACATCGAATGGTCCGGTGGCGTGCTGAGTCATGTGAGTATTCTCCTGAACTGTGTTTTGAGTTGATGATTTAGTTTGCACGGGTCCGCCGGGCAAGAGGAACAGGCAACTGGCCAATCCAATCGAGAGTAAGTGTTGCAATTATTCCCTCCGTGCAGACAATGTAATGGATTAAGGGATGCGATGATTGGAAAAACGCGACAGTCCAGGGAAAAGGTCCGGGTTGAAGAAATCTTCGATGCAGATGTGGGACGGGCGCGGGGGATTCTAAAGTGGCCTCCGCCGGTGGGGCAATTCAAGCATGTGCGGCGCGGACCACCGTTGGACGTGGCGCCATGGGTAGAGTCGTATTGGATGGTGAATTGGGATGTTCCCCAGCCCTATCTGCAGGAGACGTTGCCGCATCCGAATTTTTATCTGGTGTTCGAGAACAACAAATGTGTGATCGGCGGCGTGAGCACCAATAGATTTTCTCGCGTGTTGCAAGGCAAGTCAGGGGTCTTTGGGATCAAGTTCAGACCGGGGGGCTTCCGTCCTTTCATGAAAGTTCCGGCCTCGTCGCTCACGAACCGGATTGTTCCGGCAAAGCGCATTCTTGGCAAGGGCGTAAGCGCTGTGGAGGCAGTGTGGATAGCGTCATCCTGGGAAGAGAACAAGATGATTGACGCTGCCAACGCATTTCTTCGCGCGTGCCTGCCAAAGCCTGATGCGATGATCGAAGTCGCAGGCGGAATCGTAAAGACCATTCTTCAAGAGAGAAATATTAAGACAGTTAGCGATTTAGCTAAACGAACCGGCATGGGTGCGCGGAAGCTGCAGCGAATCTTTAATGAGTATGTCGGGATCAGCCCTAAATGGGTGATTCGACGGTATCGCTTGCACGAGTTGATTGAGATATTGAAATCCGGCAAGCAGCCGGATTGGCCCCAACTGGCGCTTGAACTGGGATACTTTGATCAGGCGCACCTTATCAACGACTTCAAGTCCATGGTGGGCAGCCCGCCTTCTCAGTACCAGAAGCTGGTGTGATCTGGACTTACCCGGCAACGCCGAGGCCCGCACCAGCGACCCAACAGGCCACCGCGATCAGAATGGCAATCATGGATGCTTCCTCCTTTATGTGTGGGTGATTATAAATAATCCTACTGCGTTTGTAAGTTTTGGCAGGCCTTCGGTATCTGGTTCAGGCTGGGGATACACCGACATACCCTTCCGGCTTTCGGTCAAAGGCCTCCTTGCAGCCGGCGCAACAGAAGTAAAACCAAGTCCCCTTGTGCTCTGATTTGTATTTGGCCTTGCCTGGATCCACGGCCATGCAGCAGACCGGATCTTTCCTGCCGGCGTTCAGTACCGGCAGTTGTGCGCCGGGCTGCGCTGTGGTTTTCGCTGCTCGTGCTTTCTCCTGGATGATTTCCGCCAGAATGCTGATTGCGACTTCCTCGGGTGACTTTGCCCCTATGTCCAGTCCGGCCGGAGCGCGGAGTTGCTTCAGCTTTTCTTCAGGAATTCCCCGGTTGCGCAAGTATTCAAAGACTTTTTGCGCCTTGGTCTTGCTGGCTATAAAAGCGATATAGGATGCGCCGGTGGTTGCCGCCTGCTCCAGAGCACCTTCGTCGTCTTCGCCCTGCGTGGACACCACGATATAGGTCTGCGGCGTGATCTTGATCTTACTCAGGTCTGTGATCCGATTCGCATTGGCAAAACTGGCTGCATCTGTTTCGGGTGCGACCACGGAAACGGCGTAGCCCGCCGCGCTACCCAACCGGGCCAGGGCCTGGGCGATGGCTGAGCGTCCCAGGATTATGATTTGCGGCCTGGGAAGGACAGGTTCAATGTAGATATCCAGCGAGCCGCCGCTATGGCATGTCATGGTGTAATCCACTATGGCTTCTTCTCGTGCGTCAGAACCGTTGGGGGAGGGGCTGATGCGCACCAGCTTGGGATGGCCCTCAGCCAATGCCTTTAAGGCTTCCTTGATCACGACTGGCTGCGCGCAGCCGCCGCCAATCCAGCCCCAGATCGTGCCGTCCGAACGCACAATGGCTTTGTCCCCCGGCTTGCCGGAGGTGGGAGGCAGGCAGCGCACCACAGTGGCGACAGCAAAAGACTCACCCTGGGCTAGCAGTTCCGCCGATTTATTCAAGAAGTGGTTAAACATTTCTCAGTTCCGCTCTCAGTTCCGCGTTAGATGAGTTTCCAGCGCCAGCAGGCTCTGCAAATTATGGGCGGAGGCGAAGACATTTATATAGGGCAATGCCGCGCTCATTCCACGCGTGATCGGCTCATAGCCTTCCATGCCCAATAGCGGATTGAGCCAGACTAGCTTGCGCACGCGGCGCTTGATGGCAGCGAGCTCGCCCGCCAGCACTTCCGGTTCACCTGTGTCCCAGCCGTCACTCAGGACCATAAACACCGTGTTCCGGGAAAGCAGCTTTCTCCCGTAGACAAAATTGAAGTTGCGCAGCGATTCCCCAATCTTTGTTCCACCGGACCAACCCGCCGCCTGTTGCGACAGCGCCTGCAATGCCTCGCGCAATTTTCGCGCGCGCAGCGCCGGAGTGATCTCCGCCAGGTGAGTGCTGAAGAGAAATGTAGATACGCGCTTGAAGTACTTTTGCAGGGTGTAGGCGAAGCGCACCAGAAACAGGCTGTAGGGATTCATGGAGCCGCTGATGTCCAGGAGGATCACCAGGCGATCCGGCTGGAGCTTTTTTCCTTTCAAGCTCAGGTAAATGGGGTCGCCGCCACGAGCGATGCTGAGCCGGATTGTCCGCCGGAGATCCACTTGCCCTTGCGGCCTCACCCTCTGCAATTTTCTCGATAAGCGCCGGCTCATTTGCTTGAGCAGACGAAGCGAGAGCCGCTCCAGTTCTGCCATATCAGCCTGGGATACTTCAGAGAAATCTGTCTTCTTCAGCCGCTCGTGTGCCGTGGCCCCAACGACAGCCCGGCCGCCATCGTCGTCTGCGCGATCCGCGCCAGCCTGGCCCAGCAGCGTTACCACGCTGCTCTGGGATTGCCGCTGGTCTTCATTGAACGGCTTGTTACGTTCCCGGCCGCGCAGGGTGGATCGCGATCTCCGCTCGGGACTGCTCCAGAAGTCCTCGAAAATGCTATCGAAAAGGTCCCACTCTTCTTTCGACGAGCACAAGACGGCCCGCAAGGCGAGCTTGAATGCTTCCCGGTCGGTTACGCCAATGGTCTGCACCGCAGTGAGCGCATCCACACTTTCTCCTATGCCCGCAGAGGCTCCATTTGACCGGGCAAACCGGCAAAACTCAATGATCGTGGCTGCCAGGCCGTCTGGTTCGTGCGCGATGCTATGAAGCGTCATTTTCAATTAAACATGTTCAATTAAACATGAGAGATCATCTGTTCAATCCCGGCGCTTCTTATTTTGGCGCTGTCCTCCGCCGATTTGGAAAGACAGCCGAGGGTGGCTTCTACCAGCGCGGCATCCAGCCTCTTTTGGCCCAAGGAGATGAGCGCCTGCGCCCAGTCCAGGGTCTCCGCCACTCCGGGAGACTTGCTGAGCGCCAGATTTCGCAGCGCATGAACAAAGCCCACTACCTGCTGGTTCAGATCCTCCGCGATTCCAGGTAGACGCGCGGCGACGATCTTCAATTCTTTTTCCAGGCTGGGATATTCGATCCAGTGGTAGAGGCATCTGCGCTTGAGCGCATCGCTCAATTCACGGCTGCGGTTGGAGGTAAGGACAACGCAGGGCACGTGTCTGGCCTTGATGGTCCCCATTTCGGGAATGCTGATCTGGAAATCCGAGAGTAACTCGAGGAGAAAGGCTTCAAAGGCTTCATCGGCGCGGTCCACTTCATCCACCAGCAGGACGGGAGAGGCATCCTGCGCCTGGATGGCCTGAAGCAACGGCCGCTCCAGAAGAAAATCGTGGCCAAAAATGTGTTTCTCTTTTTCCTCGACGCTCTGGCCGGTACCCTCTTCAATCTTGATGGCCAGCAGTTGCTTCTGGTAGTTCCACTCGTAGACCGCCGAGTTCACGTCCAGCCCTTCGTAGCATTGCAGCCGGATCAGCCGCGTCCCGAGGAAGGCCGCCAGAACTTTTGCCACCTCGGTCTTGCCCAGCCCGGAGTGCCCCTCCAACAGGATGGGTTTACCCAGTTTCAGGCCGAGGAAGATGACGGTGGCCAGCGCCGGGTCAGTAACATAGCCTTGCTGCTCGAATCCCCGGACTACGTCGTTGGCCTGGTTGACCTGCTTGCCCGGCGGAAGGGTTGGGGATGCCATGGTTAGGATTCTATGCGATGCGCTCCTAGCCTGTGAGTCCCTTTTCCTTCAGGATATTCCAGACCTTCCAAGGCGTGATCGGCATATCAATGTGTTTCACGCCCAGGTGGGACAGCGCATCGACCACTGCATTGACGAACGCCGCCGGTGACCCCACGTTGGGTGATTCGCCGATGCCCTTGGCCCCAAATGGATGGTGCGGCGACGGCGTAACCGTCTTGTCCGTCTCCCAGTTGGGTGTCTCCACGGCGGTAGGCAGCAGGTAGTCCATAAAGGTGCCGCCCTGCACGTTGCCGTTTTCGTCGTAATCAATCTGCTGCATGAAGGCGATGGCCAGCCCTTCGGTCAAGCCGCCATGAATCTGCCCTTCTACGATCATGGGATTGATGATGTTGCCGCAGTCGTCCACGGCGACAAAACGCCGCACCTTGATCTCGCCCGTACCTTTGTCTATATCCACCACGGCGATATAGGTTCCAAAAGGGAAGGTGAGGTTCGGCGGATCGTAGTAATCCACGGCCTCCAGGCCGGCCTCCATGCCCTGCGGATGGTTGGTGTAAGCGGCAAAGGCAATCTCCTGAATCGTCTTGGACTTGCCGGGTGCGCCCTTCACGTAGAACTTGCCTGGCTCCCATTCCAGGTCCTGCTCGCTGGCTTCGAGCAGGTAGGCGGCAATCTTTCTGGCTTTGTCGCGAATCTTCCTGGCGGCAATCGCTGTGGCCGCGCCCGAGGTCGGCGTGCTGCGGCTGGCGTAGGTGCCCAGGCCGTAGGGAGCGGTATCGGTATCGCCTTCCTCCACCGTGACGTCGGCTGCCGGGATTCCCAACTCCTGGGCCACGATCTGGGCATAAGTGGTTTCGTGTCCCTGGCCCTGGCTCTTGGTGCCCATGCGGCAAATGGCCTTACCGGTGGGATGTATGCGAATCTCCGCGCTATCAAACATCTTGATGCCGGCAATGTCGAAGGTTTTCGACGGGCCGGCGCCCACAATCTCAGTGAAGCTGGAGATGCCGATCCCCATCAGCTCGCCCTTCTTGCGTTTTTCTGCCTGTTCCTGGAGAAGCTGCGGATAGCCAATCTTATCCAGAGCTTTTTGCATGTTCACTTCGTAATCGCCGCTGTCATAGGTCCAGCCCAGAGGCGATTTGTAAGGAAACGCGGAGGCGGGGATGAAGTTCTTGCGCCGCAGTTCAGCAGGGTCCATCTTCAATTCGTCGGCCAGAACGTCCACCGCACGTTCGATCAGGTATGCGGCCTCGGTCACGCGGAAAGAACAACGGTAGGCAATGCCGCCCGGCGCCTTGTTGGTATAGACGCCATCTACTTCGCAGAAGGCCTGCGGCAGGTCGTAAGAGCCGCTGCAGATGCTGAACAGTCCCGCAGGAAACTTGGTGGGTTGGGCAGCGGCATTGAACGCGCCGTGATCGGCCAGCGTCTTCACGCGCAGGGCTGTCATCTTGCCATCTTTGCCGGCCGCGATCTCCGCGGTCATGTGATAATCGCGGGCAAAGCCGGTGGACATCAGGTTTTCCGAGCGCGTTTCAATCCATTTCACAGGCACGCCCAAGGTGAGCGAAGCCACCACGGCACACACGTATCCGGGATAGATGGGCACCTTGTTGCCAAAGCCGCCGCCAATGTCCGGCGAGATAATGCGGATGTTGTTCTCCGGAATATTGCCGACCAAGGAGAACAGGGTACGGTGCGCGTGCGGCGCCTGCGAGGTGAGATAGACGGTGAGCCTTTCCGTGGCCCGGTTGAAGTCAGCGACGCAGCCGCAAGTCTCCAGCGGCGCGGGATGGCATCGCTGGAAGAATGCATCCACCTTGGTTTTGACCGGGGCGTCATGGAACGCCTTGTCTGTTGCCGCTTTGTCGCCAACCTCCCAGTGGAAGATGTGATTGTCTTTCTGCTCGCGGTCATCGCGCAGCAGGGGCGCGCCGGGATCCATTGCCTTTTTCGGATCCACCAGCACCGGCAACTCTTCATATTCCACTTCAACCAGGTCGGCGGCATCGGCGGCGGCGTAGCGGTCTTCCGCCACCACAAAAGCAACTTCCTGTGATTGAAACAGGACTTTGCCGGTGGCCAGCACCATCT
The DNA here is from genome assembly GCA_035294925.1 of Candidatus Angelobacter sp. Lineage (GTDB taxonomy): Bacteria > Acidobacteriota > Terriglobia > Terriglobales > Acidobacteriaceae > Angelobacter. The sequence goes on from DATGJZ010000109.1 coordinate 55,028, forward strand.
GTTTATCGCCGGAGAGCGTGGGCATCCAGGCCAGGTTTGCCTTGGCCAGGTCTTCGCCGGTTATAACAGCCAGCACGCCGGGAAGCTTTTTGGCTTTTTCTACATTGATGCTGACGAGGCGGGCGTGCGCGTAGGGGCTGCGCACCATCTGGCCGTACACCATGCCGGGAAGGCTCACGTCGTCAACGTAATTGCCCTTGCCCTGGATAAACCTTAAATCTTCTTTGCGCTTGATGGAGTGGCCCATGCCACCCACTTCAGGGGACGTCTTAAACATTATTTTGACCCTCCTTGCGCCACGGTCTTGCTCTCACTCATCTTTTTGGCTGCGAATTGCACGGCCTTTACGATGTTCTGATAGCCGGTACAGCGGCATAAATTGCCGGAAATGCCCCAGCGGATGTCCTGCTCGCTGGGGTTGGGATTCTTGCTGAGCAGCGCGCAGGCCGACATCAGCATGCCCGGCGTGCAAAATCCGCATTGCAGGCCGTGCTCTTCCTTAAAACCCTGCTGCAAGGGATGCAGCTGGCCATCCTTAATCAGTCCCTCGACGGTCATGATCTCGGCGCCATCCGCCTGCACCGCGAACATGGTGCAGGATTTGACCGTCTTGCCGTCCAGAATCACCGTGCACGCGCCACAGTTGCTGGTGTCGCAGCCTACGTGGGTGCCGGTAAGCCCGGGCACTTCCCGAATGAAATGAACGAGCAGCGTGCGTGGCTCGACTAAGGCTTCGCGGCTGCGTCCGTTAATGGTTACTTGTACGTGCTGTTTCTTTGCCATTCGTCAATCCTCCGCCGCTACTTGCCGGCCCTTTCTACTGCGCTGGACAGCGCGCGTTTTGCCAGCTCTTTGACCAGGCCTTTCTTGTATTCCGCCGGACCACGCAGGTCAGAGCTGGGTTCTGCATCGTCCGCTGCAAGCTGCGCTGCCTGCGCGATTGTTGCGGCGTCCGGTTTCTTGCCGCGCAGAAAATCCTCCGCCTTCCTGGCCTTGATGGGAACGGCGCCAACGTTCGTCAGGCCCATGCCGGCCTTCTGCACTGCTCCGGCTCCGTCCAGAGTCAACTGGACAGCCACGGCCGCGGTGGCAAAGTCGCCCACTTTGCGCTCCAGCTTAAAGTATGCGCCGCCGCTCCTGGGCGGCGGGATGGGAACGCGAATCTCCGTGAGGATCTCATCCTGTTGCAGCGAGGTGGTGAACAGCGTGACGAAGAATTGTTCGATCGGTATCACTCGCTCGCCTTTTGCGCCCGTGGCCACAATCTGCGCTGCCAGAGCGATCATAGTCGCCCCGTGATCGTTGGCCGGATCGCCGTGCGCCAGGTTGCCGCCCACGGTAGCCAGATTGCGCACTTGAGGATCGGCAATCACGCTGGCAGTCTCGATCAGGATCGGGTACTTGGAGCGCACCACTGCAGAAGCTTCCACTTCGGCCTCCCGCGTGAGCCCGCCGATCTTGAGAAACCCGCCTTCCTCCTTAATATAAGAGAGCCCGGAGATGCGGTTGATGTCGATGATGTAGCCCGGCCGCGCCAGCCGCAGCTTCATCATGGGAATCAGGCTCTGGCCGCCGCTCATGATCTTGGCTTCATTTCCGTGCTGCTGCAGCAGGGCCACAGCTTCCGGAATGGTCTTGGGCCGGAGATACTCGAAGGCCGCAGGAATCATTGGTTCCACCTCTTCAATGTTGAGATACCGATAACGATGCGAGACATCAGGCGATACGTGTTGAAAGGGCTTCCATTAAATCACACCAGACGCAAATGGGAAAAGGGGGCCGGAGACTGGTCTTTTCAAAACGCGTATCGGATCAACAAAACACGGACGTCCTTGCGCCCGCGTTGAACCGGGAACGGTGCGGGACTATGATACGCCTAGCCAATGTCAACGGACGTCTATTCCAAAGCGGGTGAACTCTCGGCAGAGGGCAAGCCCTTCGCCATCGCCACCGTGGTGCGTGTGGAGGGTTCCTCGTCTGCCCGTCGAGGCTCCAAGGCGATCATCGATGCACAAGGAAAGATTGTGATGGGATGGGTGGGCGGTGGCTGCGCCGAGAGTGCGGTGCGCAGCGAGGCGCTGAATTGCATCCGCCAGGAAAGGTCTGAGCTGATCACGCTCAATATGCAGGACGAAGTTTTGGGAGTGGGCATGCCCTGTGGAGGGATGATGGACGTGTACATCGAACCGGTTGTGGCCAGGCCGGAGCTGATCATCGCCGGGCACGGGCGCATAGCCGAGACGCTGGCCGGCATGGGACACCTGCTGGGCTTTTCCGTAACCGTAAATGACCCATCCGCTGAACCTGAAAAATTTCCGGGGGCAGACCGCGTCATCAACCGGGACTTTGACTTGACGGGAATATCGTTCGGTCCGCGCACCTATGTGGTCATCGCCACTCTGCACAAGAATGACCACCTCTGGCTCCAACGTGCGCTCCAGGGGCAGGCCGCGTATGTGGCGCTCATCGCCAGCACCCACCGCTCCCGGCTGGTGCTGGATTATCTTGCCGCCGAAGGAGTTCCTGGGGAGAAGATTGAGAGCGTCTGGGCGCCCGCCGGGCTTGATCTGGGCGCGGCAACGCCGGAGGAAATCGCTCTCAGCATCATGAGTCAGATTGTGGCGCTGCGCCGCGGCGGAAGCGCCCAAGCTCTAAAGCACGCCAAGGAGCCTAGCGAGTCGGTGACCGCCGCTTCCGCCGCTTCCGGCGCATCCGATAAAGTGATTCGCCAGTGTGAAGCACCTGAAGCAAAATAGGGGACAGGTCACAGGGGATAGGTGACAGAAGCCAAGATCTTCAAGTGCATAGGAACTGAATTGCCGTCGCAGATTTGCAGAGATACATGCAGATAAAAAATGGAAATGGCATTGGCCAATCCAAGAGGTAACTGAGCGGCGAAGCGATTAATACGAATTGGTGCGACCAATCCGCCGCTCGGCCACAATCTCCGCCAGGATGCTGAGTGCGATCTCTTCCGGGCTCTCAGCGCCAATAGCGAGACCTGCTGGCGCGCGGACTTGTGCAATTTTCCGTAGACTGATTCCTTTGATCCGCAGGCTGTGCAGTAGCTCTTTGGCCCGCTCCTTGTTGGCCAGCAGGGCAACGTAAGCGGCGTCTGAAGTGAGCGCCTGCTCGATTGCCTCCTCATCGAATTGACCCCGGCTCGCCACCACCACGCAGCGTTGTGAGCCCGGCAAGAGCGTGAAGTCCAGCTCGTGCAGCACCCGGTCAGCCTCCGGCCATTCGCTCAAACGCATCAGAGGGTCCACAATGGTAACGGTAAAGTGCAGAACGCGGCCCAGCTTTGCCAGAGCGCGCGCCATCGCGTCCCGCCCCACGATCACCAGTTCGGGCTGCCCGTCAGCAATGCCGTCGCGAGCTTCCAGGCTGGCGGCGGTCAGCGCGCTGCTGCGGGCCTCTTGCGCTTTTTGCAGGTCATCCATGCTGTCAATGTCCAGCAGGATACCGATGTCATCTACATCCAGCTTGTGAATGTTTTCGGTGTGGCTGCCAAAGATTGCGCGACAGCCAACATCGCCGTTGAGACTCATCAACTCCGGAAACACCTCTCGATCCAGCAGCACCGGGTTGCCGCGAAAACCCTTGTACGCCGGAATCAATATCTGCGGCTGATGCTCGTGGTGATAAGCCATTAATTGGGTCAGCGTGCCGGGCCGGATCAACGGCTGGTCTGCCAGGACAATTAGCCCGCCTTTGGCTTGTGGGCTGACGGCGGCCAGTCCCGCGCGCAGGGAAGTCCCCATACCCTGCTGATATTCCGGGTTCACTACCACCTTGAGCCCATTGATTGAAATCTGTTGCCGCACGGCGTCTGCGGCGAAGCCGAGCACCAGGACGATCTCATCGATTCCGGAGCCGCGCACATTTTCCAGCGTGTGCTGCAGCAATACTTTCCCGTCCAACTCCAGCAGTTGCTTGGGCGTGCCCATGCGGCGCGACATCCCGGCCGCAAGCACCACGGCGGCAATGCCCGAACTTTGTTTTTCCTGCTCCATTTGGTCCCTTATGTTAAATGGAGGCGGAAGCGAGTGTGTTGAAAAGGCCTGCGCACTGTAATTTGGCTGTCCCCAAGTCTTCAGTTTTCCCTAAAGAGGTCTGTGACAGTTGCCGATAACAGGGCTAAAAGGGTTTGTTGAGACCAGCGTCCGTACTGACCGCCCCCAAGCGGATGCAAGGCCCGGTAGGGGTACGCAAGTGAGAATCCTCATAGCAGAAGACAACCCAATTTGCAGTTGTTTGACGGTCCATCTGGTTCGTAAGCACGGGCATTTCGCATGGGCCGTGAGCAACGGCCTGGCTGCACTCGCAGCCCTGGAAAAGGCGTCCTTCGACCTGGTGCTCATGGATGTCCAAATGCCCGAGATGGACGGTGGGGCCACAACTTGCGCGATCCGTAAACAAGAGCAGGTGACTGGTAAACATTTACCCATCGTTGCAGTAACCGCGCATACAAGCGATGAGGGCCGCCAGAAATGCCTGGCTGCCGGCGTGGATGACTATCTATGCAAACCTCTGCGATCCAAGGACTTTCTTGCTGTAACACAAAGACTCTGCCCGATCCCCGAGGAAGAGCCAAAAGCTGCACCGCTCCACACCCTGACGGGCAAACTTCGCAATGGCATCCGTGAGCCTTGATGACCTTTGTGGAAGCTATCACTCATGTTTCAATTTGAGCATTTGTTCGATGGCATTCTTGTTTTTCGCGTAGTTGTCGTGGGCTTTCGTTGGATTTTCAAAGAGCCGAAACCAGTGCGGCGCATTCTTCACCACCACGTTGTGTACCTCGACCGACGAGAGTTCAGGGACAGTCCAGGTGAGCAAATCGCTCGGGTCATTCAAGGCAACAATTTGGGGAGGCGCACATTTCCCAATCGAACCAGGCAGGGATTTCAGATAGTCGCAGCGCAATCCTCCCCACGCTTCCAGGTGACTCACGAGGTTCTGGTCGGACGGTCCAGCCAGGCTCGCCAACTCCAGAAGTCGAAGCTGGTTGGCGAAGAAGTAGACCAGAGAAGTGCGCGCGAGGATCTGCTCAAATGCATCGCCCGCCTCTCGAACTGTCTCTGTTTTCGGCGCTGCCGGGTTTATGTCCAGCGCGGCGAAGATGAGATAGCTGCCAAGGCTGTGCGAGACGATCACATACTCCTGGTTGGCCTTCAGAGTGGCGGGACCTTCTCTGGAGCCGTTCATCGAGATGTCGACGGACTTCAGAATGAGCTGACGGATACCGTCCAGGAGGTAGGCGCGCAAGGGGCCAAGCGCGAGGATCGCATCAGAGAATCCCCAGTTCAGGACTCCGTTCTTCAGCTTCCGGTTCACCAGCGCTCCTCTTGGGGCGAGGCTCAGAAGGCTGGGCGCCTCGTCGGCGGGAATCCAGTCAAAAGAAATGAATCTGTCAGGCTCTCTGGGATCGCGCCGCAATGTGGAGCACAATTTGATCCTGTCCGCGCTGGGACCTACGAGCTGAGCGTCACTTCTAACGATCTGGCGGCACTTCAACGAGAATACGAGGGGCCACCAATTTATTTCATCAACGTAGATTGTCGGGCCGCCGGAGCGCGCCAGTTTCCAGTGAACCACGTAAGGAGCCGCTGCGCTCCACTCCTGGGGTGTCCTCCATACCCTCTGCCCGAGATATTCCAGCGCAGGGGGTGGTGCGCTCAAGCTGAACTTATCCTGGTCGGCATATTCCCTTTGTTTTTCATCGAGCTCACCGGCAGGCGTGGCGCAATCCTTAACAAAAACGCAGATTGCTCTGCGAAGGCTCCAGGAGTCATAGTCGCCCGGACCATCGGACCCTATGCCGTGAACATAAAAAATGTGGAGCTGTTTGTTACCGGCACGCTGGAGCGAATCTCCCAGTGATGTAGTGGACTGACTCGGAGGGGGAGAAGGAGCAGTCTGGCCCCAGGAGCAGAGAGGGCTGTATGTAAGAAGGCCCCACAAAAGTATTGCACTTACCCGGCGGAGAAGAGCGGATCTGGACGAGCGAATCATGACGATGCACCTCTCAGTTCCAGATTGCACGCAGGCTACTTGATTTTCAAGGAGAATTTGGGGTGGGTAGTGGGGGTCGAACCCACGACATCCAGAGCCACAGTCTGGCGTTCTGCCACTGAACTATACCCACCGCAGGAAGGAGATTCTATTTTACACGATCCTCAGTTCTCACTTCGTACTCGACCGGGAAAGAGGATCGACAAATCGGATCAGCAGGATATCGGTGCATTCCTTCGGCGTTCACCTCAGGACAGGCTAGTCACCCGGTCAAGCCAGGGATTTTGATCGTCGCTGTCCCCTGCTCCATCAATCCATATCATCGAGCGAGCATGATCCTGGACCGCGCGGGTCGCCGCAGGATCCACAGGCGCCGCCGTTGGATGCAAACGCAGGTTCTTTTTCGCCGCCGCTTACGGCGAACCTGGAAATCTGCTGGTCCAATTTGCGGCTCTCACACTTGGGGCAATTGGCTTTTTGCGAGCCCATCAGGATCGCTTCAAAATGATGGTGGCATTCCCGGCAAACATATTCGAAAATCGGCATGGTGGAATCCCGTCTCAGTTAGAATCTGACTACATCCATATTATAAATGTCTGTCAACTCCAATAAGCCTGAACACGCGCATAAGCCCGCGGGTATCGCTGGCGCGGCAAGCGGGCTGCCCCACCAGCAGCAGAATGTTGGTATGGAACGAGAATCGCCGGCGGTTTCCAGCGAAGCGACCTCAAATGACGCCGTTTTCGTCCCCCGGCGTTTCCTGCGAAACAACCACTTGCAGACCCTGGCGGGAAATTTCCTGCCGCGCAAGAGCCGCTTGCCGGAGCCGGAAGAGCGCCTGTTTCAGGTAGAAGAAGACGTCCAGATCCTGTGCCATTGCCATTGGCAACCTCAGCATGGAACGCGGCCTACGGTCGTGATCATCCACGGACTGGAAGGCTCCAGCCTCTCCCAATACGTGATTGGCGTAGGGTCCAAGGCCTGGGACGCCGGAATGAACGTGGTCCGCATGAATATGCGCAACTGCGGCGGCACAGACCATCTCACGCCCACGCTCTACCATTCCGGCCTTTCCAGTGATGTGGGAGGGGTTGTCCGTGCGCTGATCGAGCAGGACAAATTGCAGCGTATCGGCCTCGCGGGATATTCCATGGGCGGCAACCTGGTGCTCAAACTTGCAGGTGAGTGGGGCAGCAACGCTCCGTCGGAACTCAAGGCCGTTGCAGCCGTCTCGCCCGCGGCAGACCTGGCGGCCTCCGCGGACGCCATGCACACGCTGGCCAACCGGATGTACGAGTGGAGGTTCCTGCGGGGTCTGAAGCGCCGGTACCGCCGCAAGCGCACTCTGTTTCCCGCCATCTACCACGCCACGCGCCGGCCGCGCAGCATTCGGGAATTTGATGACATCATTACCGCGCGCTACAGCGGCTTCACCGGCGCGGAGGATTATTACAACTGCGCCGCCGCCTCCCGCGTTGTGGACAAAATTGCAGTGCCGGCACTGGTGATCCATTCGACGGACGATCCGTTTATCCGCATGCTGCCGGAAACCCGCAGTAAATTCCTTGCCAATCCGCACGTTACTCTGGTCGAGACCCAGCATGGAGGCCATTGCGCCTTTCTGGCTGAAGCCAATGGTTACGATGGCCGCTGGGCCGAGCGCCAGATCGTTCAGTTCCTGCTGCGGCACGGGATGGCCTGATGCAGGCCGACTATTCCGTCGAGTTAGGAGAGGAAGACCCGGCCCTGGAACTGCCCTGGCGCTCTGATGATAGCTCCAATCGCTACTTCAACCTGAAACTCCATCCTGACCTTGTGTTGAACATTCCCGAGGCAAGAAAACACCCGGAGTTGAGCGCGTTTCTGAGCCGCATCAACGTCGCGGGTTTTCCTGTAGAGACGGCAAAGTGTGATGCGTGGTTTGGCAGGGAACTGTCCCCGGAAGAAGAGATCTTCGGCGCTGCCTGCAAGTTCGTTTGTTATGTGGACCTGCTGTTTAGCGATGAGCGCCAGCGATTCTCCCTGGAAAAACATGAGCGACTGGCCGAGGATCTTTGTAATCTGCTGAAGCGTGCGCCGGAGATGGCCGCAGCCGCTGATTTTGTTGTGCGCCATTGCCATTACCACCTGGGTGCAGACGAAAACGACTCCCGGATCGGCTTCTGCATCACTGCCTATGTGACAGGCTACGGAGACAGCCAGGAGGAAGCCCACAAACGCTGGATGATCGCGCTCAAACTCCTGCAGAATGCCCTGGTGCAAATAGCAAAGCATTCGCGATAGAAGAAGACCGTGGGCGGAATGCCTATAATACGGAGATGTCGTCTCCCCTGATACCCAGCGTGTTGGACCCCCGCACCCAGACGTTTCCAGTGTTGGCCGCTGCCCAGATCGGCCGCATTCGGCCTTTCGGCAAGCTTCGGAAGGTGACAAGCGGTGAAATCCTGTTTGAACCCGGTGACACAAATGTTCCGTTTTTCGTCCTGCTCTCCGGGAGCATGGAGATTGTGCAGCCGGACCTCAAAGGTGAGCACCTGATTGCAACCCATGGCGCCGGCCAATTTACAGGCGAGATGACCATGATCTCCGGACGGCGCTGCCTGGTTCGCGGGCGCGTAACCGAACCCGGCGAGTTTCTTGAAATCAGTGGAGATGGCCTGCGGTCGCTGGTGGCCAGGGATGCCGAGCTGAGCGAGATTTTCATGAGGGCCTTCATCCTGCGCCGGCTGGAACTCGTCCGCACCGGCCAGGGCAACCTGATCCTGATGGGGTCGCGCCACTCGGCCGCTACGCTGCGCCTGCGCGAATTTCTAACCCGCAACGGACATCCTTACTCCTATGTAGATCTGGACACGGACACGACTTCGCAGGAGCTGCTTGACCGCTTTGATGTGAAGGTTGAAGAAATTCCCGTCATTATCTGCAGCGGCGGGTTCGTGCTGCGTAACCCCTCGAATCAGGAGCTGGCGGATTGCCTGGGATTCAACATCAGCATCGATGGGTCGCGGGTGCGAGACGTGATTATAGCGGGCGCCGGGCCCTCAGGCCTGGCTGCGGCGGTGTACGCAGCATCAGAGGGTTTGGATGTGCTGGTGATTGAGTCAGACTCGCCCGGCGGGCAGGCGGGATCAAGCTCCAAGATTGAAAACTATCTTGGCTTTCCCACGGGAATCTCCGGCCAGGAACTGGCGGTGCGCGCTATTACCCAGGCGGAGAAATTTGGCGCCAGGATGATGGTGGCGCACAGCGTTGCCCGGCTGGACTGCGACAGCCGTCCCTACAAGGTTGTCCTGAACAATGGCCAGCTGCTCACAACGCGCGCCGTCGTCATCGCTACCGGCGCGCAATATAACAAGCCGCACATTGCCAATCTGGAGAAGTTTGAAGGCCAGGGAATTTACTATGGCGCCACCTACATGGAGTCGCAGCTCTGCGAACATGAGGACATTGTCGTAGTGGGTGGTGGGAATTCTGCCGGGCAGGCAGCGGTTTTCCTGGCGCAGACTGCGCGCAAGGTCTACATGCTGGTGCGTTCCGGCGGGTTGTCAGACACCATGTCGCGCTACCTGATCCAGCGCATTGAAGAGAATCCTGCCATCGAGTTGCACTACAAGACACAGATTGTCGCCCTTGAAGGTGACGCTCATCTCCAGCGTGTGACCTGGCACGACAAGACCAGCGGGGAGACCCCAGTTCACGATATTCGTCACGTCTTCATTATGGCCGGCGCCTCGCCGCGAACCGAGTGGCTGCAAGGCTGCCTCGCGTTGGATGGCAGCGGGTTCATTCTCACCGGGCGGGATTTGGACACCGCAACCGGGGCTCCGGTCTGGAGCCTTGCCCGTCCCCCCTACATGCTGGAGACGAGCCTTCCGGGTGTCTTTGCCGTGGGTGATGTCCGCTCAGGAAATGTGAAGCGCGTGGCCTCGGCGGTAGGTGAAGGATCGATTGCTATCCACCTGGTCCACCGCGCACTGGCGGAGCTTTAGAACAGGGATTGCCAAAATCGCCGTAACTGCAAAACTTGCCACAACTTGAAAATCAATCTCAACAGCGATGCCGCGATCTTTAGCTGCCGCCTTGTGAAAAGCCTGGGACCCGTGCGTGGCTGCTTCCAAATATCGCTTTACGAGAATCCGTGGACAACATCGGTCACCATCGGTTAACTTCATCCACCGAATTTGCTCCTCGCAAGTCTTGGAACTGTTATGACAACACTCACTAAAATCATGCTCATCCTCGCAATTGCCAGTGCTGCTACATCGCGCTCGCGCGGGCAATCGGAGGCTAAGCCGGCGCCACACGTAAGAAGTGCAATAGACGGGGTGCTGGAACTTTTTGAAAAAACCCCCATCGTCGTCTTGTGCGATCACCACGGACTAGCACAGGAAGAAGCCTTCTTCAGTTCTCTCGTTCGCGACCCACGATTTGCCGAAACCATCGGAAATGTGGTGGTAGAGTTCGGCGGAGAGTCGTCGCAGAGCGTTATCGATCGCTACGTAGCAGGCGAAGATGTGCCGATGAATCAATTGAGGCGCGTTTGGACGGAAACCCCTGGTTGGGTCCCGGGACCCACGCGGCTTGGGTACATCAACTTTTTTGCCAACGTCCGTGCGGCAAACGTTGCATTGCCAGCCGAGCGCCGGCTAAAGATCTGGTTGGGAGAGCCCAAGATCGACTGGTCCAAAATCAATTCATTTCAGGATTTTGAACCCTTTATCGACAAGCGCGATGACAATTACATTCGGATTATCGGCGACGAGATTCTCAAGAAGCACAAGAAGGCACTACTGATTATCGGAACCGGTCATATCTTCGGCGACACGGCTCTCTTTCGTGCCAAGTTCGACCAGGCGTATCCAAACACGCTGGCAACCGTGGCGGCATTTGCGGGTTACCGAGAATCCGACTGCAACAAGAGGTTCCTGGCGCGAGCGAAAGACTGGCCCGTTCCGGCCGTGGTGGGCCCGGTTGCAGGCACCTGGCTGAAGTTTCTACTGCAGTTGCCGGGATGCAATTTTCTCCCTGCCGACATGATCGCGAATATGAAGGCAACACCCGCTGGCCAACTGCCGCCCGGGGTCTCATCCGCGGAAGAACTTCTTCAGAGGGTCGTCAGTATGGCGTCAGGCGACGAAGCCGATGCGATTCTTTATCTTGGGCCACCGGATACCTTGACGGAGTCGCCCTTCGATCCCGCCATTTATCTCGACTCCGACTATTTTAAAGAAGAAGATCGTCGAATGCGGTGCTGCACGCCCCCGCATTTGGGGGGAAAGCTGGATTGGGATCGTATCCTGCAGCAGAACACAGTGGTTCCACGGAAATTGCAATCCGTGTTCTGATATAGACCGCTTCATAATGACTCGGAGAAATATGTAGGCTGGCGCAGCGAAATCGCACGGCATCAAAAAAATATCGCCCGGTTGTTTTCGAATGAAGTGGCCATGCGGTTTTTTGCTTTTAAATTATGGTGTGGTGGAGTCGCGGATTCAGAGCGAGATCGCAGTAGTTAAAGAACATATTGTAGAAGTTCCAGGACAGGAATGATAATCTGCCATATATCTGTATAGTGTTCTAATTTGGGAAATTGATAATTAGAAAACCATTATTTTTCTCGAACTCCTTGACGCCAAGAAATATCCAGCATATTCTGCAGTTCGAGACTAATTAGGAGCCCCAATGCCCGAAAGTCGTCGTCAATATCTTACTCGCCACCGATCTGCGCGCGCCTGGGCGGCGCTCGACCGCGCCACCAACGCTAAGATGAAGGTTGCCTACGATCCGAGCACACTCAAACGAGACAGTCTCAACGGAAAGCATGTCGTGATCGTCGGCTCCGGAGTCGGCGGGCTAACCACCGCCTACGAGTTGCTCGCCAACAACAGCGACGTCAAGGTAACTGTTCTCGAAGCCCGCGACCGCACCGGCGGACGCTGCTTAACCCTGCGCACCGGCGATACCTTGACCGAAGACAAGAATAGCGATCTCCACAGCTCACCTGGCGAAACACAGGTGGTGCGGTTCGAGCATCCGGTCGGCGACAGTGAGCCATATCTTAACGCGGGGCCCGGACGCATCCCGTCGAGCCACAAGCTCCTGCTCGACTATCTGCGGCGCTTCGGGGTTCCGGTGGAGATTTATGTCATGGCCAGCGAGTCGAACATGACGCAGATGCAAGGTGGCCCTGAAGGGTTGAAGCCGGTGGTCAACCGCCAACTTACCCACAACACTCGCGGCTGGATCGCCGAGATGGTGTACAAAAACGCCGCGCAACTGCTTGGAGCCTCCACGAAGAATAAGAGCCGGGTGGAGCAATTGCAATCGCTGATGGTGACCTTCGGCGATTTGGACCAGCACGGAAATTATGTCGTGGGCACCGCCGATCCTGGGCAAGACGACACGGAGGATGTCTCCGATCGCGCGGGATTCACCGAGTTGCCCGGAGTCGGGCCCGGCAAGATTGCTCCGGCGATTGATCTCGATCGGCTGCTCGAGTCGGAGTATTGGGAGAAGACGCGCTTCTATCAGCCCGTCGATTTCCTGTGGCAGCCGACGCTGTTCCAGCCGGTTGGGGGCATGGATCAGGTCCAGCATGCGTTCAGCCAGCAAGTCGCGATGCTCGGTGGAGTGGTGCACCTGAACAGTCCGGTCACCAATATCGACTACGACGGGAAGAACAGCCAGTTCCTGATCTCCGCCGAGGGGCACGAAGAGCGGTTTCGCGCGGACTACTGCTTCTGCAACCTCGCGATTCCTTTCCTTAAAGGAATTCTCTCAGAGCGGCTGCAGGCCCTGGGCGGAACGGGCGGTTTCTCGGAGGAGTTCAAGCAGGCGCTCCACGCCGTCTACGACACGCAGGACAACGAAAACGAGATTGAGAGATTTCTCGCATACACCACCAAGGTGGGCTGGCAGGCCGACCGCAGCTTGTGGCAAGGCAAGCCGTTCCAGACGCGCACCGAGAAGGGCATGTTGGTGAAGACCTTCGATGAGTCCGAGCTTGGCGTTGTGCCGATCTACGGCGGTATCTCCTGGACCGACAACCCCATCACGCAGATCTGGTATCCCTCCAACGCCTACCACGATCGCAAAGGCGTGCTGACCGGCGCTTACAACTTTTCGGAAAACGCCAAAGACTTTGGCGACATGACTGTCCAGCAGCGGTTGGACGAGGCGCGGAAGGGCGCGGCGCTATTTGGCGCAGAGTTCGCTGCTGGTCTCGACCGTGGGATCGCAATCGCGTGGCAGAATATGGCTCACATCAAAGGCGGGTGGGCGCAGTGGAATTACGTCGAAGACAGCGTCGATCACTACAATCATATCATTCAGGGCACAGGCGTCGATGGCGCGAGCAATCCAAGCTTCTTCATTGTCGGCGATCAGGTGTCGTCGTTGCCTGGCTGGCAGGAAGGCGCCATTGCCTCGGCACTGAACGCCATCAGCCGTTTGGCGCGTCCTGACCTGATGTTGCCGTTCCTGAGCGTGTTGCCGGACACGAAACTCATGGTCGAGGGTCTGTAGTCGCAAACGCGAGCAATCGAATAAACCACTCTCAAATGGGTGGCTGTCCAAACAGAAGAGGGGCAAATCTCCGGGGAGACCCACCAGTCGCTTGAGGAGCTGTCCACCCGTCGGCCCGTTCGCTTTCCGTGAGGGCAGGGGAGTAGATTGCCTGGCCGTCGCCACCTTTATGGCATTCATAGCATGAGATAAAATCAAACGCTATTTTGAAATCCGAGGATGCCTTCATGCTGAAGACGACTATCGCTCGTCTTACAGTGGGTTCACGCCTGCGATCGGCTGGTCTCAATCTGGAATCGCCCGGTGTCGCCCTTCTCAATATGGTATTGGCGCTGGCCATGGTGACTTTGTACTCGCAACCGGCTGCGCCGATCACCAGACCCCAGCCGTTGGACGCAGCATATTGCACGCCGTCCAACGGGAAAGACCCGGTCCATGGATACGACGTAATCATCGTGGGGGCGGGGCTGGCGGGACTCAGTGCGGCGAAGGAGTTGCAGCACCTGGGCCGCTCGGTCCTGATCCTGGAGGCGAACAACCGGATAGGAGGCCGCGCGTATGTTGGCTATATCGGCGATGAGCAGGTTCCCATCGACTTCGGAGGCGCATGGATTCACGGCATTCCCACCAACCCGCTCACTTCGCTGGTTGACTCCATGGGCTTCAAGCGGCAGCGCACCCAACTCGATCTACCCTACTTTGTCAACGCCAGAGAAGCCAGCGAGGACGAAAAGAAAGTCTTTGACCATGCTGTGGAAGAGTACGAGGGTGCGGTGACGCTGGCCGCCAGGTCCGTTGAGGACCAGCACGCACTGGCTGAGTTTGCCTGCAGCGAATACAAGAGCCATGTGCCGCGGAAAGAGATTTGCCGCGATCTGCAGCGCAGGATTCCGTTTAGCCGGATTTCTCAACTAAGCGATCTCTGCACGGGGCGCATTGGCTCTCCCGAGAAATTCTGCTCCATGGCGGACAAGGATTTGCGCGTTACCAGCGATGTGGCGGAACGCTACGTGTCTCATGCCCCGGAGTTCAAAGACATCATTCCTTTGCTTATTGCGAATGCCGGTCCGCTGGAGAGCGCCGCTGAACTGGGCAAGACTTCCGCCGTTGACGGCGCGCACTTCGAAGCCGGAGAGGATGACCTCATCGACAAGGGCATGGGCGCTTTTGTCGAGAAACTTGGAGATGGCTTGCCCGTCTGCTTGAACTCGCCGGTCACGCAGGTCGACTACTCCGGGGACGGCGTGAAGGTGAGTGCCGGGGGCAAGGTCTTTGCGGGTTCGAATGCGCTGGTTACAGTCTCGGTTGGCGTGCTGAAGAAAAAAAAGATCACGTTCAAGCCGGAGCTGCCGAAAGAGAAACTCGAGGCCATTGATCGTTTGCAGATGGGCAACATGCAGAAGGTGATCGTCCCTCTCAAGCGAGATATTTTTCCCAAAGAGCCGATGAACGCATGGATCCTCTATGAAGGGGATCTTCCGGCGGAGGCGCTGGACTTCGCCAGACAGCAACACCTTCCGCTTGTGAAGGAAACGCGGGTGGTGATGGGCTTGGTGATCAAGCCGTTGAACAAGAATATCGCAATCGGCTTCTTTGGCGGAGACTGGGCCAGGGCACTCGAGAAGCGGTGCGACAACGTAGAGCACGGTTCCGGTAAGAGCAACCCGAAATGCGACGATCTTTCGATTGCAATCACCATGTCTGCTCTTTCCAACATATCCGGTGAAACAAGGATCGGCGAGGACATCCAGGAAGAGGGAATTCAGGTAACCCGCTGGAGCCTGGACTCAACCTCCTTCGGCGCCTATTCGGTGGCGGAGCCCGGAACCTGGTACCAGCGGGAGATCCTCGCTGAACCAGTGGAGGACGCAAAGGGAATAAGGCGGCTGTTCTTCGCTGGAGAAGGGACCGCCCGCGCCATCTATAACGGTTCTTATCCCGGCGCCTACGAGTCCGGCTTGAAGGCAGCTCGAGATATTCATGCTGCAATGCTTGAGGCTGAAGAGAAGGCGAAAAAGGGCCGAAGCTTTTAACGAACCAACTTGTGGAAACCGCTCGAATGGCCCATGCTCTGGCAAGATTTGGGAATTTAGGGCGAGCGGTCTTGGTAAAATGTGCAAGGGGCCCGTAGCTCAGGTGGATAGAGCATCTGCCTTCTAAGCAGAGGGTCGCGTGTTCGAGTCACGCCGGGCCCGCCATGCCGCCACCGGAACCTTCCGATGGCGGTCCTGAGTTGTCAGTCACTTCCTGGCATCGTCGTTCGTATACGGATCCTCAGAAGCTCAATCGTGCGCCGAGTTGGATCTCCCGCTTGGGAAAATCCGCCGTAAATCCGAGCGGCTGGGTTGGCAGTAGTTGCGCGCTTCCATGGACGTTAAATGGAGGGGCAAACGACGGACCGACTGTGTCGTTCACGCTGGAATAGTTGGTGTGGTTCGCGATGTTAAATGCTTCCGCCAGGAGCTGAAAACTGCTCCGTTCACCCAGTTTGAAGCGTCTGCTCAAACGCAGGTTTAGGTTGAGGTAACTTGGACCAATTCCAGTGTTGCGGCCGGCTCCCGCAGGCCGGTCGGCAAAGCTCTGGCGATCGCCGTTTGAATCGGTTCCGGTAAAAACGCTGAACGGGCGCGAGCTGTTGAACTGCAGGACCGGCGCCATTTCGAATCCACGCAGAGCGCGGGACTTAAAAGGGCTGTCAATGATGCCAGCCACCACAACTTTGTGCCGTTGATCAAAAGAGGAGAGACTGCGCTCGGCGGCCTGCTGGACTTGATTGTTGGCCCAATAGGTAAGGTCCGAAGCATCGTCCAGTGCCTTGCTGTAGGTGTAGTTTGCCAGCACCGTGAATTGATGACTGAAACGCTTCTTCAGTTCCAGGGTGGCGCCTTGATAAATGGCGGCTGCATTGGAGAAAAACACGTTTTTGTTAAAAACTGTTGGGTCGGCAAAGCACGGGTTGTTGACCGGGACCTGGCATTGGGGGGCTCCCCAGTTCTGGAACGGCAAGCCGTTGGTGCCGGGAACGTTGGACATGATTGGCGCGCCCGGCAGCACATTCACGTCCACTACACGGGGCAGGTGAAGCGTGTGAACGTAAATGTAATTGGCGGAGATGGAGAAATCACGGGCAAACTCATGTTCTATGCCGAGGGTAGCTTGCTGTGAATATGGATTCTGGAAGTTTGGCGCAGTGTTCCACGTCCAGGAAAATGGCGGCAAAGGGCTGGAACTGCTGTAGTTGATGCCGAATGACGCCAGATCCGCTGCCGTAATGCAGCCTGCCGGATTCCCGCATAGGATCTTGCCTTGGGCAAACAGCGTTTGAAATATGGCAGCAGAGTTGACCGCTGGATTTCCGGGAAGACCTGTCAGGGGAATGATGGACGCGGTGAACTGGCGCGATGCGAATTCCGCAGTGGTGGTATCTATATCAAGGATGACTGGGGCGAAATAGATGCCGTAGCCGCCCCGGACCACAGTCTTGTGATCTCTAAAGGGGGCCCAGGCAAATGACGCGCGCGGGCCAAAGTCTTTGTGCGAAGTGTTGACGAAGGCGCGCTGGTCCACTTCGTAACGCATCCCCAGGTGAAGACTGAAATTGGAACGCAGGGCCCAGTCGTCCTGAAAATAGACACTGGTCCAGGGCATCATGGTCTTCACGGTCGGGTTTCCGCCAGAGGAGATGAAAGCCTGCGGCAGTCCCAGGCTGAAAGACTGCAGAGCATTAATCGAAGCCGGGCCCGCGGTAAGTTCGCAAGCGGCTGGAACCTGCAAGCACGGGCTTAATACTCCGCCAGGCAGATTGCCGAAGACAAAATCGCCGTTCAGAAAAGTGGAATTAGCGCTGTTGTTGACGCGGAGCATCTCATCTACGCCCACCTGGAAGGTGTGGTGCTTATAGACCTTGGTCAGATTATCGGCAAAATTATAGTCGCGTTCTTTGGAAACACTGGGTAGCGTGCTGTTGTGCCCGAAAGAGCCGAACTGGCCAAGAGCGAGTTGCGGCCCGCCCAGCTCGTTTGGAGAGAGATTGTATTGATTGATGTTCCACTGCGTCCGGAGGTCATTCAATGTGTTTGCGTTGAAAGTATGCAGCCATGAAGCCTGGAGCGAACTGGTCCACTGCAGCTCAGAATAGCCGTTGGAGAAGCCGGCCAGAGCATGCCCGCTCGGATCGCTCTGCTGCAGGTGCGCGGCAATGTATCGCGCCGAAAACTGGTTGGTGTCATTCAATAAGTGGTCCAGCCGCACTGATCCCTGGTGTGAAGTAATGGGAAAGGGCAAGAGGCCACCGTTGGTCTCAAACTGGTTTACCAGGACGGCGTTCAAAGGACTGGTAGCTGGATTGATGGTGAGAACATTCTGCAGGATGCCCGCGCAGGTGGCTGCCGGCAAGGCCGGTCGGCCCGTGAGGCATGGTACAGGAGCGGCCCCCAGCGCTGTGAGCCCGTTGAGGATCGACTGCTGGCTGCTCTGGGGCCCAAAGATACTGCTGTCGGTCAAAAGAGGGATTGACGCTTGTTCGTCCTGCAGCAGGCCTTCATAAGACATGAATACGAATGTTCGGTCCTTCTTAAGCGGGAAGCCCACGGCCCCGCCAAACTGCTGGCGGCTCAATGAATCCTTGACCGGCTGGCCTTTCGCAGTAAGAGAAAATGGCTGGCCCGGGGTCAGCGCCTGAGTGAAGGCGAAGGGATCACGGGCATCGAGAACGTTATTGCGGAAAAAGCCGTACAGCGTCCCATGAACAGCGTTGGTGCCGGACTTGGTCACGATGTTGACCGAAGCGCCGCTGGCGCCGCCAAGCGAAGCCGAATAGTTGGCGCGGTTGATTTGAAACTCCTGCACTGCGTCCTGGCTTACGTTCGCCATGACAAACTGCGAATAGCCGTTAAAACTTCCACCATCCACGGTGATGACGTTACCGCGCCCGTTGCTGCCATAAAACGAAAGACCCGACTGCGGCACGTAGTTGACGCGTAGATCGAGGTTGTCGGCCATATTCAGCGATTGGCTGACGCCCGGCAACAGCAGGGTGAAGGTGAGGTAATCGCGACGATCAATCGGCAAGTCATTGATGAACTGCTGGCCCAGCGTGTTCGCTTGCGAACCGCGCTCCACGTCTACCACGGGCATCGTTTCCGCCGAATCAACCGTGACCTCGACCTCGTTAGTTACGTTCGAAAGTTTCAAATGAAAATCTGCCGTTAAGGTTTCACCCAGGCTCACCGTGACGTTTCGCACCTGGGGCGCAAAGCCCGTGCCCCGGGCTGTCACGGTATAGAGAGCCGGTGGCAGTCCGGCGAAACGATAGTGGCCGCTCTCATCGGTTGTTACGAGGTGCTGAATTCCCTTAGCTGTTTCAACCGCGGTTACTGACGCGTTTGCTACCATGGCGCCACCTGGATCGGTGACGGTTCCTGTGATGTCGCCGGACACACCTACACCTTGCGCGTAGGCCACACTGGCAAGCAGCAACAAACACACGCACACACGCGGATATATTGATCGCATGAGACTCTCCCTATTCCTGTTCCAGTGGACTCGAATTTTCCGGGCCTACTTGACCCACGAAAAAGAATCACCGGTGCACGTAATCAACTCAATGTCGATCTGGTACTACCAACTTCTTCCGGTGAAAAGAGTCCTAAATGCACCTGAGCATATCGATGGCATCGAATATCGCACGTTTCACCCAAATCCTATAGTTACTCGCGTAACAGATGTTCCGTGCGGCTGGTGTTGCATCCCGGAGACTACTTTCTGCGCCTTGCGACAACCTGGCGGATAGGAAAATCACGGTTCACGACGACTCGGCATGATTTTTTAGGGGAAGCCAGCACCGAACACGGTCAACGCTTGGGGCAAGCCACGTCTTTAAGCGTATCGCGCACGGTACCCGTTCCTGTAGTTATCACTGATCCTGGCAGAGGTTCCATGAAAAAGTCAGGGTTGCTATCCAGGAACTGAAAGGGGCGGGGCGGGTAGATAGTTTTACCGTGGCCCGAGTCATCAAAGCCGTAGCCCGCCCATTCGACGCGGTAGCAATGCGAGTGCGTGATATCGATCAGCAAGGTCTGGCGGGTGTTGACCGGTGTCACAATCTTTCCATTGAGGTGCACATCCTTAGCTTGATCGCAACCGCCCGAATGTGGCAAGAGGATGCGTTGCGTCGCTCCCGCCGGCACATTTTCTTGCAATTCGCCAATTGAAACCGTCTGCGGCGGCCCGCCACGGTTATCCACAAAGATCGTGACCCAATCGAACGACGGCGGAGTGTAGGAGAGATGCATGACCGCCTGGATGGCGCGGTGCTCGGCTCGGGCGCGTTCTATCTCGTCGGGACGGGCCAGATATAAGGAGAAATCTGTTTTCTCCCATCCACAAACCCAGGGTATCCTGACCTCGATGTTCTGGGGCAGGATCTCCTGGATGGAGTCGCCCCGCCGGCCGTCAGCATCGAATTCAAACGTGCCACTGCCGGTGACTGTTCCCAGTTCCCGTCCTTTGAGGAAGATCTTGTAGCGTGCGCTTTCATCCGCCCGTTCATCGCGCGCCACGATGTGAAACATTGGCGGCTTGCCGCAACCGATGCATCCCAGGATCAGGATGAAGGTGAATGTCAAAATGCACATCCACCTCTTACGCGATACGGAGCGACGTTGTTTCATGCCTCTTCGGTTCTCACCCTACGCGTCCAGATTGTATGCGGAATGGCAACACAACGGAAATCTGCGTACGGCTGGAGGCATGAAGCGATGTTGTCCTTGTCGGCCCTGGCGCTTTCCCATGGGCCCGTTTTCGAAGGCTTCCCATCTGCCGAGGATCACCTCGGACATGATTTTTTCACGGCGCTGCCCGGCACAAGTTTCGCCTTAGTCCTGCTTGACTAAGCATCTAAAAAATCCCGCATCTGCACTGGATACATTTACAATGTGCAGCACATTCGCGCCACTGAGAAGGAAGTTCACCTGAATGAAAGAACTGAGACTCTTAGTAGCCGTGAGTGTTGTTTTGTTTGCCTCCATCTTTGTTGGTGGATGCGCCAGGAACGCGGCCTCGCAAAATCCTGTGATGGCGTCGCCAGGAGCCACCGGCACAGCCCCAACTCCGACTCCAACATCAACCCCGAGCCCGACTCCAGCTTCAACCCCAACTCCAACTCCAACCCCGAACGGCACGACCATCTCCGACATACAGAAGCTCCCCGGTTGGGAAAACTGCACCGCGGCTTGCACCAACACACCGCTCGCGGTGTTTTCGATGACGCAGGCAGTTGCGTCACCTTCGCTGAGCGGTGCTTCGGCCCGGTTTCAACTGTTGGCCGGCACGCAGCCCTTCGGCAGTGCACTCTGGTTCAAGTTTTTGGGCAGCTTCAACAATGCCACCCACTTTGTCTATGACCTCTTCTTTTACGTAGACAATCCCTCCGCGTCGCAGGCCCTGGAGTTCAATGTGAGCCAGAGCGCGAAT
>DATGJZ010000110.1:0-15635 GCA_035294925.1 Candidatus Angelobacter sp.
ATGACAGGGGTTGGAAGTATGACAGGTCATGAGCCTCTGGTTCAGGCAACCACTTCCCATGACTGGCTTGAACGGACAGAACTCTTGCGATGGCAGGGACTACACGACTACACCAATTGTAAGAACGCTCTAAAAACCCCCCCCCGTGGTCGCAGTCTGCGACGGGGGTGTCGGTTTCTCCCGAACCAGAATGGGCAGGCGCGGGAAAGAGAAAGTTCCGCCGGCATCGTCAATCACGTTTACCTGGCATGTATAAAAGCCGGGCCTCAGCTGGCTCAGTGGGAGATCAAACTGGAACACCGCCGCTTTGCGCTCCGGGGTATTGAGCTGGCCGGCTTCGGCCCTTGTGTCCCGCACTTACGCTATCGCGCGGCGGAATGGCTCGGCTCGCCTTACTTTAACCTTCACTTCTACCCGAGAGCCAAGCCGATTGATGATGGACACGAGGCGATCCACCGTGAACCGGCTGAGGTCGGCATTGTGGATGCGGGAGAAGTCGGCCGCCGCAATCCCGGTGCGGGCGTGCGCACCACGAACGCTCAGCGCTTCCCGATCAAGAGCCTTGATGATCTCGGCAGCCAAGATTGCTTTGAATTGTTTCACATCCGCGTTAGCGCGCCGCAGGTCCCGGAAGACGTTTCCGCCCCCTCGTTTTAGTGCAAGCCTTTCCCTCTTCATCGCAACAGTCCACCGGCATTTACGTTGTCATATTTGACAACATGCGGTCAAGACAAGGTTGCCGACCCCAGCTTTAGCCCAATACTGTTCACTTGGGGTAATGGCGAACCTCTATGGTCAACCATGAAGTCTGTGTCGCGCCTACGGCGCTCGTCCACATCTCTCTATCTTTTCCCAGCCCTGGCGGGCTGGGCTAACCTCTTGACGCGCCTACGGCGCTCGATTTTCGCAATTTCGAGTTTTTTCTCGACTTCATGAATAGTCCAAGCTACGGGGATTGCCAGACTTCTCACGGCCTAAGTGAACAGTATTGTGGTGGTTTTCGACCCCCTGGTTACTAAAAGCTGCCTCCCGTAGCTGCTGTCTGCGACGGAGGTGTCGGTTTCTCCCGAACCAGTATGGGTAAGCGCGGGAAAGAGAAAGTTCCGCCGGCATCGTCAATCACGTTTACCTGGCAGGTATAGAAGCCGGGCCTCAGCTGGCTCAGGGGCACGTCAAACTGGAACACCGCTGCTTTGCGCTCCGGGGTATTGAGCTGGCGGGCTTCGACCAGCGGCGTCTCGAAGGTCTTTACCTTGCCATTGAAAAATTGAATGCTGGTCAGCAGGTGGATTGGATTCCTGGGCGCAGGTGTCTTGTCTTTGGCGGCTGCTTTTGTGCCCACCGGCTGCGGCGGCAGTTTGTCTTTGGCCGGATCGTACACCTCGTAGAGCAGATAGAGGTGCTGATCGGGGGTGAAGACGTGGGCGATGTTGGGGATGAGTTCGCTGCCGTCGCGCACCAGCGGGTTCTGGCCCTTCTTGCTGTTTTCCTGGCGCTGGCTGGCAAGCACAACGGAGCTCATCTTGAGCGGGGCTTTCCTGATATCGGGGACGGTGAAGTCGGTTTCAAACGAGCCGATCTTGCCACCCTCGTTCTCGCGCACCACGAACTTGAAGTGATACTTACCGGGCGCGAGAATGAATCCGGTCGTGTACTGGACATTCTTGCGCTGGACCTGCTGCGCGGCGTCGAGCGAGAGTTTCACGGTCTCTCTCATGCTGCTCACCGGACGCTTCAGCTCATCCTGTACCCGGCCAATCACATCCAGCGTAGCTTTATCTTTGTCCCCGCCTTTGGTAAAGGGAATCTGCGAGCCCGGCACCACCAGGGAAACGGGAATATAGAAGCGGCTTTCATCCAGGCGGAAGTAGGCGGCCGCCATGTACACGGCAACATCCGTGCTGGACATCTCCGCCGTCAGCTCATCTGTGAGTTGGCGCTCTTTATCCTCGTTGTTGAAGTGCTTGTAATCTTTGGGAGCGTAATAGCCTTTGCGGAATTCCAGGTTGATGCCCGGACGGTTGATCTTCACCTGGATGTGGCGATAGCGGCCATCGCGCAACGGATTGTTGCTCTTGTAGCCCAGCACGTAATAGACAGAAGTATCCCTTTGCACGCGATCAAAGACCTGGCCCAGATCGTTGCTGTCCAGAAAGGCCTTGCCTCCGGTGTCGCCCGCCAGGGTGACCAGGGTTTCCTGGCCGGCAAAGTTTTTGTCGTACTGGTTTTGCATGCCCGCTCCGGTGTACATCGCCGTCCCGCGCAAGCTGCCGGTGGCCGCCGAACCGCCGGGAGGCATGGCTTCCAGCCCGCGCGCATCCATGGTGTAGATGGCAACGTTCGACCGGACGGCGGCATTGGTGGCGGCGCGCAAGGCCGCCTCATTCTCAATGCCGGTCTGGCTCATGCCACTGCTGAAATAGATCATGGACTTTTTCTGATTGAATCTGGCTAATACCTGGCAGACCGACTGCAGCGCCTGGAGCTTGCGGTCGGTATTGAACTGGTTGTACTCGCTCTGGTCGGGAGTATAGGCGTCACCGTTCTCTTCCACGATGTCGGTGTCGCCGGTGGTCCCGTTGTCCATGCCCTGGCCTTCGGATTGGGTAAAGCGATTCAGGATTTTAAGCAGGCGCGCGCGGTCGGCGGTAAAGTCCTGATCGAGGCGCAATGAGGAGGCCAGCGACACGATGGCAATCATGTCCGCCGCGGCCATTTTGGTCTGCACGTATTTCCTGGCCGCATCCACGGCCCGCTGGATTTCATCGGGCTGCATGGAGGTGAGATCGAAGAACAGAACGATCACGCGTTTATTGTTCAGCGCTTCTTCGGCGTCCTGCCGGGTGAGCACCGGCGTGGAGACGGAAGGCTGCTCATTCGAGGTTTGTTGCGCAGGTCCGGCACCGGCAGAGACGGGAGTCGCGTCAAGGTTCTCGGAGTCAAAGCTGGCAATCTGCTGCGACTTCCCATCTTCCAGCAGGGTGAAATCCTGCATTTTCAGATCCGGGACGGGCTTTCCCTGCTTATCGCGCGCCACCACATTGACCAGGACCACGTCGGTTGAAACTTTGACTTTGAAGTTGTCCTGTCGGGCAGGCGTTTGCGCTGTGACGGAAGAAAATAGCAGTCCTGCGATGGACGCGATGGTTATTGCGCGGTGTGGATGCGGAGATATTCGCAGCGTCAGGGAGTTCCGGCCCTTACATTTTCGTTCGAATGCCTTGGAGCGGCTTGGTGAGTCAAACATCATTGGGGTCCTTCGACCCCGCGCTGGAGAGCTTTGTTCGGGGCAATTTTTTGCGGCGCTACGCTCAGGATGACATGCGTTTGTTTTATCGCCCAATTTAATTCTTCGTTGCGTTTGCTGTTCAAATTCCTTCATCGATTTCACCATGCTGTTCCCAGGGAATTGTCACTAAAACGTACTGGTTAAAACTCCCTGACGCCGCATGGAACTTTAAACATCCTCGCGATCCTTCCGCTCTCGCTCAGGATGACGGACGTCTGTTTTATCGCCCAATTTAATTCTTCGTTGCGTTTGCTGTTCAAATTCCTTCATCGATTGTCCGGGCACCAGGATTTCTCTTCCCCACTTCTCCGCGAAGTCCTTCCACCTGGGATTCTTGCTCTCGATCAAAACAATCTTCTTCGAACGTCTCCAGCCCTTCAACTGCTTTTCACGACTGAGCGCCTTGTGAACGTTGTCATAGCTCTCGTAGTAGACCAATCGATTGCAACCATAGGTTTTTGAAAACCCTTCCATCGCGCCAACTCTATGTCGCCCGCTTCTCACGAAGAGTTCGCTTGTCGTGCCGACGTAGAGAGTTCCAGTCGCGCTGGCCATGATGTAGACCCAATACTCGTGTTCTTTGTGGTTCGTCATAGTCTCTCATCGCGCTTCGCTCTCCGGCGCGTTGTCGAAGGACCCTTGGCTGCTGAATTCACTGTTCCTAGGGAATCGTCACTAAAACGTACTGGTTAAAACTCCCTGAGTCGGCATCGTCACTACCAACATCCTCGGGATCCTTCGGCTGCGCCCTCGCTCCTCCGTCGCTCGGCCTGGCTCAGGATGACAAGGGGTTTGTTTTGTCGCCCAATTTAATTCTTCGTTGCGTTTGCTGTTCAAATTCCTTCATCGATTTCACCATGCTGTTCCCAGGAAATTGTCGCTAAGTTAGGTTTTTCCCAAACTAAAGCATTTTCCCTAAAACCTGTATCTCGCAACCAGTTGTGCTTTGCGCATGGAGCCTACAGAGATCACCTGGCCAAAAGTCGGGGATCCGAGCGTCGCATCAATTCCCGCGAAATTGGCGTGATTGAAAATATTGGTGGCGGAGATGCGCAGTTCCAGGCTCTGCATCTCCTTTACCTGAATGGTTTTTGAGAACGCCATATCAAAGCCGATGGCGCCCGGTCCTTCAATGATGTTTCTGCCGGCCGTGCCGAACTGCCCCGGCGCTGGAGCCGTAAACGCGGCTGTGTTGAACCACTCCTGGATGCCGGGATTACTGAATTGAATGGATTGTCCGGGAACCACATCCGGGCGGAGCGAACCATTTGCGCCCCGGTTCAGGTCCGTGAGGCTGCCGAAGATGCGCGGCGAGAAGGGAAAGCCTGAAGCCAGGGTGATGTTGCCCTGGAAAGCAAATCCGCCAAAAAACTTGTCCTGCCAGCTATCGCCGTGCAGCCACTTCTTTTCTTTGCCGAAGGGCAACTGATAGTAGTAGTCGGCGGTCAAGCGATGCCGCTGATCAAAGCTGGACAGCCCGCGTTCGGCGGCCAGGTCAAGATCGTTCTGCGCCACTACTACAGCGCTCCCGCCAGTGGAGGAGGCATTGTCAATGGATTTGGAATACGTATAGGTACCACCCAACTGGAAGCCGTGGCGCATGCGCTTGCGCACGCGCAAGCTGCCCGAATGGAGAATCGATGAACCGTTCGATGATTCAAACAGAAAAGGCTGGGCGTTATTGAGCAGGATGCCGTTTGAATCCAGACTCGGGGCCCGCACAATGTCCAGGTGTGTGCCTTTAGCGCCGGTATAGCCGACGTTAATGACCATGTCGCCCTTCACTTCCTGCTGGATATTCAAGTTCCAGGATTGCACGTAGGCGAGCCGGTAGTTGGGATCGACGGCATAGCTGTTGGTGACTGCCTTGGTGCTTGCGGGAAAGCCATTTTCTAAAGTCAGGGCAGTGGGATTGGGCGCGGTGTTGGTTTCCGTGAAGGCAAAAGGCGGCTGGAATCCGAGTTGCGTGGCCATGGAGCCATACTGGCCCAGGTTGTAGTTGATGCTGTATCCGGAACGGACCACGGTTTTTGAAAAAGGCTTCCAGGCGAGGCCCACGCGCGGCGCAAAATTATTGCGATCAGGATTGATCAGGCTATTGGAATAGTGGATGCCCGTGAGCGGTCCGACCTGGCCCGGCAGCACCGGGGCGACAGCGGTGAACCCGGAGGCCACGTCAAGGTTGGTCAGCTTGCCGCTCAACTCGGTCATGGGCGCAACATATTCGTAGCGCAAGCCAAGATTGAACGACAGGGCCTTGAACGCACGCCAATTGTCCTGCCCAAAAACATCAAATGAGTTGGCGCGGAAGTGGTAGTTGTCTCCGCCAAACTGGGCTGAGGTTTGCTGGGGAAATCCCATCAGGAAGTCGGCAAAGGCCAGGCCGGTGGCATCGCCGGTAAAAACGAATGTCCCACGCGCATTGGGAGCGTTGTTGACGTCAATCAGTTGGTGGCGGAAGTCTCCGCCCCAGGTCCAGCCGTGTTTGCCGTGGGTCAGGCTCATGGAATCACTGAACGAGAAGTTCTGGGTGAGGCGGAACTGCGGCGATGTATCCTGCAAGCCGCTGAATTCAGGAGCAAAGGTCAGGCTGGGCAGGCCAAAATCATTGGGCAGTTGCGATACGCCATTGATTCCCAGCTGGTTTTCAATGTTAGAGACGCCGGTAAAATGGTTGACCGTGCTGGGGTTGCTGCGGTTGTAGTTGAAGCGCAACGAGTTCAGGAACAGGCCCTTCACGGCCGTATAGCCGGCGTTGGCGTTGTAGTTGTGTGTGTTGAGCCGGCCTCCGAGCGCCGGGAAGGGATTCAGCAGGTCATTGTTCACGCGGGTGAAACTAAGGCCGCCGTTGACGCTGTGCGACCATTTCGATTTCTCCTTTTTCTGGTCTTTGCCACCATTCTGTTGTTGTTGCCGCTGTTGCTGGCGCGCTATGCGCCGAGGCCCGCCAAACATTCCCTGGTCCGCGCCAAAGTTGTGATTGATGCGGATGGAGACGTTGTCGCTGCTGGTGGGGGCCTCAGAAACGAAATGGAAGTTCCTGATGGTTCCCGGAAGATTCGGCAGCGGGATGAACGGCAGGATGGCTGAGGCCACGGGGTTGATGCTGGGAAGCTGATTATTGGCAAACGGAGTGTGCGTGGCCGGGTTAACAAGCTGAACCGCTGAGCCGAAAAAATTTCCGGAGCGCTCAGCTTGCGTGGGCACGGTGGAAAAGACGTCGTAAGGATTGCCGCCGTGCGTGCCGGTATAGTTGGCAAAAAAGAATGTCCTGGTCCCGCCGTGATAAATGTGGGGAATATTGAGCGGTCCGCCAATGGTGGCCCCAAAACGGCTTTGCCTATAGCCGGCCTTCTCTTCCGGTTGGCCATTCAGGGAGAAAGGCTCGGCATCCAGGGGCGAGCCGTTAAAACTATAGAAGATGGAGCCGTGGGGCTTGTTGACGTTGAAGTTGCGCATGCCGCGTCCGCCCCCGCCGAAGCCACCGGGACCACCTCCCATCATGAAAACCATGGGCCCACCAAAGCCCTCCCCGCCTCCACCAAAGTTCATGATCTGGGCGCCGCCGGCCCCGCCTTGGCGCGCCATCTGGTCGCGCATCTCGGCCATTCGATCCTGTATTTCGCCCGGATCAAAGGTTGGCATCTCGTTGCGTCCCATGGCGCCGGAGACAGCCACCGATTCAGTACTGCCCTCCGCCGCCAGGCCGGCGTTGGGCAGGCCGGAATTGGCGAGAGATGAGATGTCCGGGCTGGAGGATCCCGCGCCAGCGAGATCACTGCCGGAAAGCGACAACTGCTGCAATCCCGCCCTTGCTCCTGCGCCGGCGAGTTCCACCCCGCCGCGTGCAACCCCGGCCCGCGTCGGGGACCCCGGTTGCTCCACCCCGTCGCGTGCAACCCCGGCCCGCGTCGGGGACCCCGGTTGCGCTCGCTGTTGTTGCTGCTGTTGCTGCTGTTCCTGCTGCGCCACGCGCGAAAGCAGCATCATGGCCAAATCAGCTTTTCCGCTGCGGTTCTCCGCATTGATGAGGATTTCCTGAGTAACCGGAGCAAAAGCAGAAAGCTCGGCGCGCACAACGTAGCGCCCTTTGCTTCCGATTTCGAGTTTAAAGCTGCCGTCCACATCCGTTGATGTAACGTATTTCTTTCCGGTCAGAGTGTTGGCAGCGGTCACAGTCACGCCCGGAAGTGGCGTTGTTCCTGACTTCACAACTCCGGTGATCTCACCAAAGGGAGCGGCGTTCGTGGTGACCTGGCCTGAGAGCTGTGGCGATGGGTCCGGCGCAGGAGATGAACCCTCTTGATTTTGAGTGGAAGGACTCGGCGGCGGAACGGGGGGCGATTGCTGCGCCGCGAGGCGAGCCACAAACATCATGGCCGCACACGTGGCACACAGTGCTGAAGCCAGAAACCTGTTGTGGCTGCGCATCGCTTCTCCGCTGCAACTAATTCCTGGGCGTGGTTGCGGGTTTTTCGCTGTCCGGCCTGGACTGATCGGAGGAATTGCCAGCCGGGCGAATCATTCCAGGCCGCCCTACAATCAGCTCTTTGGGAACAAAGATGCCGTCCTTCAGTTCACCTGGGCCGCGCACAAAATCACCCACCTTTATATCGGCAAGCGTGACGCTCTCTCTACCCTTCCGGAAGGATGTATTTTCGTCCACTTCTATATCCTGCGACTGATTGTCGGGACGGGCAATGGTGATCCTGGTTTCGTTCATGGCTTTGACTTCGCCAAAAATGACTCTCTTTCCCAAGTCTTCCGGCTTGAATGCTCCCGCGCCTGTTCCCATGCCCATACCCATACCCTGCCCCTCCTGCATACGTTGCAGCATCTCAGGATTGACCACACCCAGCATGCCGGCTTGCAGGGTATTACCCGTCAACTGCCCGCGCGCCATGACCGTGTCGTCCACTTTGATCTCGCTGATTTTGATGGGCTGGCGTTCCTTGAAAATGCGGGCGCCGTTTCCTACTTTAACGATCACGGGATCGCCGCCTTTGGCCGGAGCGATGGTTACGGAGTCTTCACTCACAGCAGTAACCTTGCCCACCACCATCTCCCCGGGCACGCGTGC
Organism: Candidatus Angelobacter sp.; assembly: GCA_035294925.1. Classification (GTDB taxonomy): domain Bacteria; phylum Acidobacteriota; class Terriglobia; order Terriglobales; family Acidobacteriaceae; genus Angelobacter. The sequence goes on from DATGJZ010000110.1 coordinate 8,370, forward strand.
AAATCCCTGCCCTCGCTCCTGCCCCCGGCCTTGCTCTTGCCCCTGCCCTTGTTCCGGCGCCTGGGCAAAGACCGGCAAAGAACACAGGCTAACCGTCGCAAGCCACAGGACCAGTTTTTTCATTTCATTTTCCTCGGGGGATTCGCCACGTCAACACTCCGGACTTCCCTGTTGAAATGAACACCTTTGAAAAAGATGGGTTGTCCGGCTGCAAGTGAATGGCAACTTAGTATAAGAGGAAACGCTGTTTCCGGGTGTAAATCCTCTGTAAATGCAGGAACCTGCAATTTCAACGCGCTTTAACCGTTCACGGCTTCTTTTCTCCCGGCTGATTCTCAGCCGTCGCGGGAGGGGCGTTTATCGTGATTCGGGCAGTGGTTGTGCCGATCAGGACATTGCGGTCATCCATTACACCCAGGCGAAGAATGTAATTTCCCGGCGCAAGGTCAATCGACTTCTGGCACGGAACAATCGTTTGCATTACTTTGCGGAAGGTATCAGGCTGCAACGACATCTTGATGGTGGTCGCTTCAGTCTTGAGCAGTTTTCCTTTTTCCGTGTAGGCCTGCACCGCGCAGTCAATCATCGCGTGCTGCAAGCCATCATTCTGTTTTTCGAAACTGATGGCGTGCGGATCAAGGCCGAAGTTCACCAGAACTTTATTCTGTGTCTTCTCTGAGGGCTGCACTACTCCGGCATGGAAGCGCAGCGCTGTAGAAACGGGGTAATCGAGACTGAGCGCCTGTCCGAAGATGGCGGCCTGATGCTTCTGGCTGGCTTCCGTGGCGATCTTCGGGTCCAGCGCATAGTAGCCCAAGCGATAACGCAATTTGACGTCTTGCCGCGCGATTTTAACCTTGACCTTACGGAACTTCCCGTTCCAGTCTTTGTTGTCCGGGTAGTATCCCAGGGTGTAGTAGGTCGAGCCGTCCTCAACACTCTTACGAATGGCTACATCCAGGTCATTGCGATTGTAGAATGCCTTGCCTCCGGTGCGGTCCGCCATCTCCTGCATGGTCCCGTGGGCATTATTGAGCGCTGCAGACTCGTCGCTCATGGTCTGCTGCATGCGTCCAGGACGGCTGAGCGAACGGCCAAATTGGTCGCGTCCGGTGTTGGCGGCGGAAAAAACCGAGGAGCCCACCAGCCCGCGCGCGTCCACCGGGTAGATGGCAATCTGTGAATTGGTGAGGTTCTCCGATGCCTCAGCAATATCCGGTCCATAGTTACGAGTAGCGTTAAAGCCGCCGGTGCTCAAGGTAAGATCAGGATCAATGCTGATGGGGAATCCTTCAGAAATCCAGATAAGGTTCTTGCGCCCCGCGTACCCGGAAAGCGTCCGCGCCAGCGAGTTCAAGGCATCCAGGGTGTAACGCACCCGGAGGTCGGTCTGGAAGGAGGTGCGCTCATTCTCGAACTCCTGCATGGCCTGCTGCATCGCAGCGGGAATCATCCCTGAATCGAACGCTCCCGCTGGAGCAAGCTCCACGGGAGTACCGCCTGCTGGATTGTCCTGGAGCGGGGAGACTTGCATCTTCAGGTTCTTGACCACGTCCTTGAGCACACTGGGATCGGTTGTGAAATCCTGGATGAGACGCAAGCTGCGGCCCAGAGTGTAGACAGCGATCGGCTGCCCCTCCGGGATTTTTCCCAGATACTTGATCATCTGGTCACGGGCATAGGCCTGATTGGGAAGGTTGGTATTCAACCCGTCCAGCAACAGCACGCTGAGCGCCGTGTCCGGCCTGAATTTTGGGACATTACTAAATACATTGGGAGGGAGATTGTCGGACTCGTGCTGGAGTTGTGACGCGCCGGATGCCGGCGGATGCTGAAAACTGAATGCCCGGATCTTCTGCTCTTTGCCTTCCTCCAAGATGGTAAAGTCTTCCGCCTTGAGATCACTCACCGCAGCGCCTTTGCCGTCCGTGGCCACCACATCAATTACCACCAACCGCGTGGTCGCCCGCAGGACGGTAGCCGACTCGTAAACCGTATTAGACGACTGCTCTTGTGATGGCGTCCTGGAGCCGGAAGCAGGCTGCTGCGGAGAAGAACCCTGTGCTGCCGGCGCCGATTGTGACTGGCTGTAGGTAGAAAACAGCAGAGCAAGAAGTATTAATGACCGAATCTGGCGCTGGGCCATTCAAAGCTCCTGATGAGGGGCATCCTAGCAGGTTTACTGGTGCTTTGGACACTTCCTGAAAAGTTAAGATTCGTTATAGGATTCACGGTTGACTCGAACGGCGTTTGGGTTTGCCCCTTTTGCTATCATTGAACGGCCGCAAGGAGTCCTGGGAGGGTCCTGCGGCATCTTAAAAGCATAGTTCCCCACGAGAACAAAACATTCATTCTGCCAGCTCACAATACGAGCAGGCCGATCGCTTTGTTGCTTATGGATGATCGAAAAAGTTTCCTAATCCGGCACTTCGGCCTGCGCGGCGTAGCGATTTTTGAGGCCGGAAAAGGCCTGCTGGCCCTGCTGCTCGGTGTGACACTACTCACCGTAAGACACAAAGACCTGGAGACGATGACTCAACACGCCCTGGGGTTCATGCACGTCAATCCTGACCGCCGCTTTTATCGTGACATACTGCACGCCGCGGGAAAGGTGACGCCCCATGGCATCTGGCTATTCGTTTTCGGAGTCGTGGTGTATGCCGCTATCCGTTTTGTTGAGGCCGGTGGCCTGTGGCTGGAGAGGGAGTGGGCCGAATGGTTTGCGCTGATTTCCGGCTCTATCTATCTGCCCTGGGAGATTTACGAATTGGCCCGGCGCCAGACCTGGATCCGCTGGACCGTCCTGAGCATCAATCTGCTGATCGTGCTCTATCTGCTGTGGTTGCGGATTGAAATGCATCGGATGAGAAAACGGGCGAAACTTGGGGCTCCTGGCGACGTGGCAGCAGACTTATCGCGAAGGAACCCGGAGACCGGGTGATCCGGCCAGGCTCATCCTTCGAGTGATTGAGTATCACTGCGGATCTAAATTTCTTTTCAGTTGGTTCGCTATAGTCCGGATTACCAGACCAGTCCCGGCTCGCCGCGAATGGGCACGATCGCCGGATTCTCTTTAGTTCCGGCGGGTGTAATTAAAAGTGCGAGCCACGATACAGCAGATTGCACCTCGATGACAGCCTTTGTGACCCACGCTAAACGCAAGGTCCCTCCGATCTCCCCTCGCTGCGCGCGGGGAGACCGTCGGGATGACGATTTCATTTTTGACTTGTCAACGAGGCTTGACTCGCACTTCTAATTACACCCAATTCTGGCACTCTATTGTTTCGCTTGGTACACCGTTTTCCCGCCCACCACGGTGCGCAGCACACGGGTCTTCAGGATTTCCGGGGACGACACCTTTGTGATGTCACGATCCAGGACTACAAAATCCGCCAGCATGCCGGGCTGCAAAACGCCTTTTTCGTTTTCCGCAAACTGAGCATAGGCCGAGCCAGTCGTGTAGGCCGCAATCGCGTCGTCGATGGTGATCTTCTGCTCAGGAAAATACTCTTTGGTTCCCGCCTCGTTTTTGCGTGTGACGGCGGCATAAAGGCCGCGAAAGGGAGTGATCGGTTCCACCGGATAGTCGGTGCCGAAGGCCAGCCGGACGCCGTTTTCCAGAAACTCTTTCCAGGCATAAGAATGCTGGGCGCGCTGCGGGCCAATATGAGCCTCGGCCCAGTTCATGTCTGTTAGCAGATGGTTGGGCTGCATGGAGGCGATGACCCCCAGATCCTTGAACTTCCTGAAATTTTCGGGGGCAACCACCTGGGCATGTTCGATGCGGAAACGGAAATCTCTTGACGTGCTTTGCTTTTGCGCAACAGCAAATGCATCCAGCGCCATGCGCGTCGCACGGTCGCCAATGGCGTGAAAGCCGAGTTGAAACCCGGCCTTGGCCCGCTCGGCGGCCTTTTGATCGAGCGCATCCTGCTGGTAACGGGCGAGGCCCGAGTTCTTCGCATCATCCGAGAATGGCGCCAGCATCGCCGCAGTACGAGAGCCCAGCGATCCATCCATAAAACCTTTAAGCATGGCGGTATGCAGCATGGGGTCATTGGCCGGATGATAACTGCGGCGGCGCTCCAGTTCCGGTAGCGAGGCATCAAAGGGCAGCCACTCGGAGATGCGCAGGGTCAGCTTGCCTTCTTTTTCAAGCTGCTCGTAAACCAGAAAATCCTCCCAGTCGGAGTTGTCCTGCGCTGAAGTGATACCCCACCGCGCCGCGTCCTGGAGCGCAAGCTCGATGGCGCGCCGCCGCTGAGCGGGAGTGGGTTTGGGCAGCCCCGCGATGACCTTATCTTTGGCTGTCTCGCGCAGAATGCCGGTAGGCTCTCCTTTGTCGTCCCGATCAATTTTGCCGCCCTGCGGGTCTGCGCTCTGGGCGGTAATGCCTGCGGCCTTGAGCGCGGCGCTGTTGGCTACGGCGATGTGGCCATCCACACGGGTGAAGATTGCCGGATGGTTCCCGCTAACAGAATCCAGGTCCTGGCGGTTGGGAAGACGTTGATCGCTCCACCGTGTATGGTCCCAGCCGCGGCCCACCAGCCATTCGCCGGGTCCCGCGGTCTTGGCACGGGCTGCAATCCGCTGTTTCATCTCGACGAGCGATTTTGCGCCCACCAGGTCAACATCGAGTTTTTCGAACCCGCCGGAGGACAAGTGGGTATGCGCATCGTTAAATCCCGGCATAACGAAGTGGCCGCCGAGATCAACGATTTCCGTGTTTGGCCCCTTAAGCTTCTGCACCTCTTCGTTGGCGCCCACAGCAATGATCTTGCCGTGAGAGACGGCAATAGCCCGTGCGCGTTCCAGAGGCACAAACGAGATAACCGGGGGCGCAACGCCGACCTTGGTAGTGGCCATGACCACTCCCGGAAAGACTTCACCATTGACAAAAATCACATCGGCCGTTTGAGTTTGCGCCGAAGAATGGATTGCCATGCCCAGCAACAGCAGCACAGCCGAAAGGATTCTCATTCCTGCACTCCTGTCAACGCTAAAAGAGCTAGAAGGATCCGCTTCAATCCCAGGTCGCGGTGGGTGCAGTCAAACCATTCGCGCAGGGTGTGAGCGCCGCCACCATCTCCGCCCGAGCCGATGGTTATGGCTTCCTTGCCGAGTGAAAGCGGAATATTGGCATCGGTGGAGGCCAGACGGGGTATGGATTTAATTCCCAGGTGGGCGTCCACGGCGCGAATTACCTGGGCAATGCGGGCATCTGCCGGCAACGTGGCCGCCGGACGGTCGCCTATGATCTGAATCTCAAAGCTGATCTTTGATTCTTTTGCATAGCCCGATGGTTCTCCGGCATAATCCGATCCGGCCGCTCTTACCGCCTCGCGCAGACGTTGTTCCAGCCTATGCAATTCCTGCATGGAGGCCGACCGCAAGTCCACGCGCGCGCTGGCCGATTCAGGGATGGAGTTCACTGAGGTGCCTCCCTGGATCACACCGATATTGAAGGTGGTTCGCGGCAATTCCGGGACCTCGCACCGGCTGAAGTCCGCCACAGCCCGGCACAACAGGACAATCGGGTTCGGGATGCCGAAGTCGCTCCAGGAGTGCCCACCAGGGCCGCGACAGATGACTTCAAAACGTTTGCTGCCCAGGGCCTGAGTCACGTAAGTGTCGGACCCAGCGCCGTCAATCACCAGCAGACTGCGGATGGCATTGCTCCAAAAAGGACTGGCAAAAATATGGCGCATGCCGCGCAGGTTTCCTTCGCCTTCCTCGCCGACATTACCGATGAAGACTATGTTTGTGGTGGGATGAAGGTCTGCCCTCTGGAGGGCGGAAGCCACAGCCAGCATGGCCACGACTCCGGCCGCATTGTCGCTGATCCCAGGCCCGTAAAGCTTGTTGCCCTCTTCACGCGAGCCAAGCCGCGTACCTTGAGGGAAAACTGTATCCAGGTGAGCGCTCACCGCTACCAGGGGCGCTTGCTGACTTTCGTGGAAGAGCCCGAATACATTGCCCAGTTCATCAGTCTGCACGTGATGAAGGCCCAGGCTGAGAAAGCGTTGCCGCAGCCATTGGCTACGCTCGGCCTCGCCGAAGGGCGGCGCGGGAACATCAGCCAGCTCCATTTGCCAACGGCGAAACTCCATCTCCTGGTTATGTAAGTAGTAAAAAGCATTGTGGATAGACCTGAGTTCAGCAATGCGGGCAATCTCCTGCTGGGGATTGCCGGAAACGGTCTCGGAGAAGGGGCTGCGGGCTGGCATGGCGCTCCATCGAATGGTAACAGAAGAAGAATCGGGTGATCAGGTGATCGGGTGACCTGGTGATCGAACCCAGAAGAACAAACGATCAGGACCAAGGGTGTTCAGCACTGGGCAGCGGGGGAGTACATCTTACGCGAATAAAAAAAGCGGCCCCGATGAAGGACCGCTCCAGATTCGATGGAATTTTCAGAGCTTACTTCGGGGGTGGGGTGGTGCTGCCGCCAGAGCTCTTCTTGCTTTTCTTGCCGCCCTTGTGGGCCTTCTTGGTCTTGGTGGCCTTCTTACCGGTGGTCTTGCCTTCGCTGCCGGTAGTGCCCTGCGCGAACGCCAAGCTGGCGCCCAACAGCATTGTGATTACGAACGTGAATAGCCGCTTCATGCAATCTCCTTCAAAGGAAAGTTTTTGGGGTTTCGTTACAGATGAACCCGTGCGCAATAAAATAGTTGCTTTGCCTTGGGAAAGCAAATTTTTCAGGTAGATGCGTGGAAGGCAAAAAAGAAGCGGCCCCCTAAAGGCCGCTCTAAAATTGGATCAATTCTCAGAGCTTATTTCGGGGGAGGGGTCGTGCTGGTGTCGCTGGCGCCCTTCTTGCTCTTCTTGCCGCCCTTGTGGCCCTTCTTGGTCTTGGTGGCCTTTTTACCGCTGGTGGTGTCAGCCTTATCTGTGGAACCACCCGTCGCCTGCCCAAACGCCAGGGTGGCGCCGAGCAACATCGTCATTACAAACGCGAATAACCTCTTCATGCAATCTCCTTTAAACGGAAAGTTTTTCAAGCTTACATTCATTCAAAACCCCGGTGGCGGGTAAAAGTTTCGCAGGCGAATAAAAAGAAAAAAACTCGATTTGGACAGGCCAGGGGGATGGTCGTCTGAAAAGAAAGCGGCCCAATGACAGGCCGCTTCTAAACGCAGCGACATAAATAATTGCGCATGATCTGCGATTGTGATTTCATAGAAGATATGAAACCACTGACCATTGCTGACTCGCCTGCGATTATCCTTGGTTTGCAAGACGAGATTCGCCGCTCCGAGGAATCTC
>DATGJZ010000111.1:0-19080 GCA_035294925.1 Candidatus Angelobacter sp.
CTGGGTTTACGTTTCCCTTTCATCGTGAGTGCAATGTAACACCCATTCGGTGAAATTCATCAAGTCCCTTTTCGATGACAATCTCTGGTCTCCCCGCCTCGCTCCCCGCTTTCACATCATTATCTACGGACGGATTACGGGAGTTCTGCACAAACCATGCGGCGTGTGAAACAATCATCTCAATGGGGACTGCTTCAAAAATGCATTTTGGGCAGCTATTCCAGCCAGGCTCCATGGTCCTGGTCACCCTGAACAATCCTCGGGAAAAATTCTGGGGAAAGCTGCTGGCGCTGGACCATGCGGGCATCAGCCTGCGCGGAATTGATCTGCATTCGCTGGATGACTTTGCACAACTCATGAAATCGGGAGAAGCGGCAAGTCCCACCGCGGTCTTTTTTCCCATGCACCGCATCGATCGCGTGGAGATGGATGCCCCCAATGGCGAGATTCCTTCTCTGGCCGAGCAATTCGAGGCCAAGTCCGGAAGGTCTGCCGGCAGCTTCTTCCAGGAGCCTGAGCGATGATGGAGCCTGAACCATGATGGAGCCTGAATCATGATCCAGCAATTACGTTCGGCCCCTAATCTTCTTACGTTGTTGCGGCTCATGTTTATTCCGCTCGCGGTGATTGCAGTGCTGGATAATCACTATATCTGGGCCCTGGGCATCTTCATTGTTGCCGGCATCAGCGACGGCCTGGATGGCCTGCTGGCCCGCCTGCTGGAGCAGAAGACCGTCCTGGGACAGTACCTCGATCCGATTGCCGACAAGCTGCTGCTCAGCACTATGTTCCTGGTGCTGGCCACCATGCACAAGATTCCCTGGAGCGTAACCGTGCTGGTCTTCAGCCGCGACATCATCATTGTCATTGTGTGCTCGCTGCTGTACGCCACCGGCCTGCTCCGGGTTTTTCAGCCTAGCTGGTGGGGAAAGGCCAACACCGTCGCCCAGATCGTCACCGTGCCCCTGGTCTTGCTGCGGGAAATCTCCAGCGCCCACTGGATTGCGGTGGCCAAGCGGGCAGGCATTGGGGTCACAATTGGGCTCACCGTCTTTTCCGGCGTCCACTACGTCCTGCGCGTAGCATTTGAGCTGCGTGGCGCCAACACCAAGGCGGATGCGGGCAAGACGGCTGTTGGCTCTTAGCTCTTGGCTTTTGGCTTTACTGGTTCAATTTCATGCTGCATAGCCGAGCTAGGGACCAAAGGCTAAGAGCCAAGGCTAACAGCCAAAAGCCGTCTTGCTCGAAACACTCCGCGCACCCTAGAATCTGGGTTTGTCCTTTCAGCTTTACAACACGCTTTCTGGCAGGGTGGAGGAGTTTGCTCCCGCTGTGGACAACACCGTCCGCATGTACTCTTGCGGGCCTACAGTGTATGACTACGGCCACATCGGCAACTTCCGCACCTTTGTCGCCGTGGACATCCTGCGCCGCTTTCTGCGCCAGAGCGGCTTCAAGCTCAACCACGTGATGAATATTACGGACGTGGATGACAAGATCATCCGCAACGCCGCCCGTGAGCATCAATCAGTCAGTGAATACACCAGGAAGTACGAAGCGGCGTTTCTGGAGGACATGCGGACCCTCAGCATGGAACAGCCGGAGCGCATCGTGCGCGCCACCGACCACATCCAGAAAATGGCGGAGTTCATCCAGAAACTGGTACAGAAAGGCTTTGCCTATCGCGCGGAGGATGGTTCGTATTATTTCAGCATTGCCAAATTTTCCGGGTATGGAAAACTCTCCAAGAAAGATTTTGGCGGCATGGAGACCGGCGCGCGCGTGGATGTGGATGAATACGAAAAAGACAATGCCCGGGACTTTGCCTTGTGGAAAGCGCCCAGGGAAGGCGAAGCGTTCTGGGAGACTCCTATCGGGAAGGGGCGTCCGGGTTGGCACATCGAATGCTCGGTGATGTCCATGGAGTATCTGGGGCCCAGCTTTGATCTCCATGCCGGCGGCGAAGACCTGATCTTCCCTCACCACGAAAATGAAATTGCCCAGTCCGAGTCGCTGACCGAAGAAACTTTCTCGCGCTTCTGGATGCATGTGCGTTTCCTGCTGGTGGAAGGCGAAAAGATGTCCAAGAGCGCCGGTAATTTCTTCACCTTGCGCGACCTGCTGGTGAAGGGACACAAGCCTTCCTCCATCCGCTATCTGCTGACCTCCGTGCCCTATCGCAAGCAGTTGAACTTTACCTTCGATGGGTTAAAGCAGGCGGCGCACTCCGTAGAGCGCCTGCGCAATTTCAAGTCGCGCCTGGAAATGGCGCAGCTTGCGGCGGGAAAGAATGATGGCATTCACGAGGTGGCTGAAAAAACCAAGGTCCAGATGCGCTCCGCACTGGAGGATGACCTGAACACTGCCCAGGCGCTGGGCGCCATCTTTGACATGGTTCGGGACGCCAATACCGCAGCCGACAAAAACGAGTTGCGGCAGGACGACAAGGCCCCACTGCTGGAAGCATTGCGGCAGTTTGATGAAATCTTTGCCGTGCTGAAAGACGATGACGCCGAAAAAATGTCCCGGGCCGCGGAATGGGCCAGGGCCCACGGGATTGCGACCACTGGCACAGCAGCCCAGACCATCTCTGACGCGGAAGTTGAGCGCCTGCTTGCCGAGCGTACCGCCGCCAAGAAAGCCCGCGACTTTGCCAGGTCCGACGCCATCCGTGCCCAACTGGCTGAGGCCGGGATCGTGGTGGAAGATACGAAGGATGGAATAAGGTGGAAGCGAAAGTAAGCAATACTAAATTCTCCAAATACTAGTTAGCGAAACACTGCCGTGGCACAGGTTTTGCTAATTGCCGTTTGCTAACTGCCAATTGCTTTGAAGAAGCCTGACCCAACCGAACAAGCCCTCGACCGGCTTAGCGCCATGCGCAATGAAGACACAGCGCTTGCCGGCGTGGTTCGAGAACTCAAAGCTTTTCTCAAGAACCGATCCAACCTTGTAGTCGCCAAGGCGGCAAAGATCGCCTGCCTCAAACGTGCAACTGAGTCGGTTGCTGATCTGCTCGCGGCCTTTAACCGGCTCATGGAGAATCCTCACAAACTCGATAAGGGTTGTGCAGCCACCATAGAGATCGCGTCCACCCTCTACGAACTGGACTATGTTGAGCCGGAGATTTACCTGCTCGGCATCCATCACGTACAGATGGAAGGCTCGTTTGGCCCTCCGGTGGATGCCGCCGCCAGCCTGCGGGCTGTCAGCGCTCTTGGCCTGGCGCGCACGCGGCATCCCAACGCCCTGGATGAAATTGTCTCGTTGCTGGTTGATCCTTGGCCGCAGGCCAGGATTGGCGCCGTCCGCGCTCTCGCCTCGAACGGCGGCCAAGCCGGCGCTCTGCTGCTGAAGCTGAGGATTCTCACCGGAGAAGGTGAGCCTGACGTCCTGGCCGAATGCTTCTCCGGACTGCTCTCCGGCGTACCGGAAAAGTCTCTGTCGCTCGTAGCGGCTTATGCCGGTTCGGAGGATCTCGCCATTGCGGAAGTAGCCTTACTGGCTCTGGGTTCATCGCGTCTGCCCGAAGCTTTCAACCTGCTAAGAGAGAAATGGGACAGGACAGCAGGCGGTCCGCTGCGCAAAGTACTATTGTTCGCGATCTCCATGATTCGGTCAGACGCGGCCATTGAGTTCCTGGTCTCGCTGCTGCCAAACAGCAATACTCAAACTGCAAAGGAAGTGGTCACTGCGCTGGCCATCTTCCGCGACAACGAGCGCGTGCGAGCAAACGTGGAAACAGCAATCTCAAAGCGAAACGACAGGAGTTTAGCAGAGTTTTTCCGGCAAGAATTTTGACTGAGCACTAGGATAGCTCACTTTTCGGATTGCGCGAAGCGCTCAAGGCCCTGAACCGCGACTATGATGCTCAGTTCGTGGACAAACAGTTCCAGACTGCGTGGAGAGCAAAGAAAGACTGAAGGTGGAAGATCTGGGGTGAGAAGGAGCAGTTGGCAAATAGCAATTGGTTAGACCTGAGTTACAACCAGGGCAGCGCTGCTCAGGCACACATTCGCTCCATGCACCACGCAAGTATCCACTTGATCATGCGCATCGCGGCGCAGTGACTTCACCTTGAATAGCGTCTGCGTTGTCAGCGCGGTGCGTAAAAGCGGTTCCATTGCCGGATCACGCATGCTGGTGCAGGAATAGATGCCGACTGGCGACACTCCCTGAATCGAAAACCCGTTCCGTTCGCGCAGGATTCTGGCCATCAGGCCCGCGCCCAGGGTTTTAGTTGTCGCCATGGTAATCGGGAGAACCAGGCGGCCGCCTTCACGCAGCCGGTCGAGCCATAGGGGGGACGGATGTGTGACTCCGGCATTGATCAACATGGCATCGCATTCGCTGGGATCGAATGCAGCGCCGTCGCCTGCGTGTACCGTCACATTCTTATAGCCTGACAGATTGTCTTTCGCGCGCGCAGCCAGTTCCGGCTCTACCTCGCTCGCCGCTACGCTCCCTGTAGGGCCCACAAGTTCAGCGATGATCGCAGTGTAATAACCCACGCCGCTGCCCATGTGGTAAGCGCGGTCTCCCGGTTTGAGATCGAGCGCGTCAATCCACCGTGCCAGGGCGCTGGGCTGGCCGTTGTTCAGGTCCTTGCCAGCATCCACCACAGCCACCACGTTGTGATAAAGATGGCGTGGGTCTTCAATGGTGAGATAGCCCGTCTGCCCGCCCATTCCCATAGCCGCCATCCCCCTCCCTTCGGGGGAGCCGATTTGCCATGGGCCGGGTCCAAGAAACGTCTCTCGCGGCACGCGCGCCAATGCATCAACCAGTGCGCGCGAATTCAGGTTGGCTACGAACTGAATTTCTTCGGCATAAAAGCGGCGGTAATCTTCAATGGTCATGCGAAATTCAGTATGGCACCGGCTTTAGAGGCAGGCAAACGAAAAACAGGAAGGCAGCCTTGAGACATGATGAAATCAGTGGAGTCTGTGGAAACTGCTTCAGCGAACCAGCAATTCCAGAATTTCGTGGGTCCATGGCAAGGCCGCGTTCAGGCAGATGGCATAGCCAAGTACAAGAAGGGTGAGGGAAAAAATTGGCCAGTAGTTTCTGTGTCCATGCCTCCTCCGCATCTGGCCTTGGCGTTCGCCTTCCAGCAATTCGCGTAAATGGTCCGCGCGCATTTCAAGGCACGATTGCTCCTTCATAAGAAGCTCCTTCATAGGAAGCCCGGTGACAGGAAGAAGATGAGATGCGGCAATCATGTCACTGGCCGGACCTTGCCGGCTTATCCCCGCAACCTTCACCAACGCGGACGATAAATCCAGGGCCGACGCGCCTCTCGTGAGCGCGCCTTCGTCGGCTGCCATTTCTGAGGCTTTGAGCCAGACAGCATCACTCTTGCTCAACAGCCCGAGCCACTGCGGCGGCTCTGTGGTCTTCAGGATGAGTTGCTTCAGGTTGTCCAGGGCGCTTACGTGGGCCAATTCATGCGCGATGGCTGCAAAGAGTTCTCCGGATGAAAGTTTCTCCATCACAGTTCGCGCTATAAATATCCGTGGCCGGAACACGCCGGTGACTGCCAGCAACGGCGACGGGCCGGCGGCACAGTAGACGGGAAGATCAACCCCTTTCACCTGCAACCGTTCGGAATGAGAGCGCCATTGCTTCTGGGCGCGATGCGTTGTTCGAATGATCCGCCAGCTCCGCATGGCCATGCCCGCGGCCACCAGGGCTCCCAGACCCCCTAAAGTCAGCAGCCGCAGCCCCATGATTTCGTGGCTGGATCGCGGCTCAAACCGGAGAAATGCGGGCAGAACAAATCCCAATGTCACCAGGCATGCCAGAAAGATTGGGAGCGCGCGCACCGTAAAGAGCAGGTTGGCGTGAGCGCCGGGCGAGAGGAAGCGAAGAAACCTTTTGCCGGTGATCAGACCCAGTGCGCAAAGCACCGACGATCCAGCCAGGACAATGAACAACACAGCCAGACAAAGGACCAAAGCCAGGGCGTAGAACATGGCTACTCCTGCCTCCGGCGCAGAGCGCGCTTTTTTGCTTTGATCAGTTGGTCAAGTTTTTCCAGCATCTGCCGGTCCGTCTCGCTCACGGCATCCACAAACCCGGAAAGAACAACGTTATTGTTCGCGCCATCATTCAGCACCATGCCAAAAAAGTGCTGGGTGAGGCGTTCTTTATATTCCTGCTCATTGAGTTTGGCGGCGTAGTAGTAGGCTTTGCCCACTTTGCGGCGGTTGAGCAGACCTTTCTTGAACAAGCGGTCCAGCGTGGTCATGATGGTGGTATAGGCCAGCCGCGATGCCAGCTCCGCATGCAGATCGCGGACGCTGATTTCGCCCCGCGCCCAGATGCGCTCCATCAATTGCGATTCCAGGCTGCCCAGTTGCTCCAGGCTTGATTCAGGAACTCCGGTTTGTCGTTTGAACCACACTAGGACGTCCTGGCGATCAATGCCCACTGTAACTCTAGCCTAATCGATCCATCAGAAAGTGTTTTCCAGCCAGTTTTTGATTTTTTCCCAGGCCGTGAGATTGCGTGGCCTCTGCATGCAGCTCAATACGGTGACGCGGTGAAAATCCGTCGGAACCACGAACAGCGCCGGATCCAACGGAGCCTGTGTGAACTCAACCACTTCCAGGGAGCTAGTATTGGTGACGATTTTAGGGTCAGCACCGGGCAGATTGTCATGAAGGGTGGTGGTGACTTTCAGGGGGAACCCCAGCTCTACCCCGCTGCTGTGCACTTCGATCTTGTCGAGGCAACTTCCTGTGGTCACAAAAAACGTCCCGGAGCGAGGCCGGCGCCACTCCGGCAGCACAGAATAGTCAATGTACCAGCCGTCGGTCTCCGATTCAGAACCAGGGGAACAGGCGCCCGGTCCTGGGACGCGCCTCTCTTTGGTGATGATGTGCCGCGCAGTGTGCCCGAACATTTGCCGCCGCTCGCCCGTATCCGCTCTCTCGATCCAGATAGCGAGCGTTCCGCCGCTGTTCTTAAGCTGGACGCCCTGGTTGCTGGCGCTGATCGCTTTCTTATCGCTCTCATAAAACACATACTCGCGGGCATCCATGTCCAGCATGAATCTCTGGTTGACGGATTCGCCATAATGCACGATATCAGCGATGCGATGGCCGGCAACGTTGCCCGGCCCATTTGCCCATTCGAATCGCGAGTTTGCAGAGCTGAGGTATTGCGTGGAGGTGACGGTCTGGCCCAGGCTGAAGGACTCCCGGATTACAATCTTCAGATCACTGTTTGTTGCGGGAACGCCGAGAGACAGCAGGCAAAAAATTGCGGCCGAGGCCAAGGCAGACAGTGACATGGTTCACCCTCCTTGGACGGTTATTTTACCCTGAGTCTCCCAACTCGTGGCAGAACTTATTAGGGTTTGAACCAAGAGTCCCAAACCCTGGTAACGCTCACTTAACTTAATAAAGAACGGCGGTTTGTCCGTTCTCCAAAGGATTTTGCCTGGGCTTCGCCTTTGATTTCAGATTATCCGATAGCAAATTACTCCATTTACCATACCTCCACATCGGGTCAAGGCCGCAGGTTGAGCGACGGATGATGCTTCCTTTGCCTCTCAGGCCACTTTGAACCACAACCCCCACACCACATCCACCAAAGTATGCGTGATCCCCGAGGCAAAGACGCGGCGGCGGTCGCGCCAGGCTCGGCCGTAGAAGATTCCGGCGATTGCGGCCAGCAGCACGTAGCGCCAATTGAACGGCAGTGGCTTATTGAAATGCGACAGGCCGAAAATCAATGAGGCCACAATCAGAGAACGGGAGCGCCCGAGGCGCGCTTCCAGCATATTCTGCAGCAGGCCGCGAAAGAAGAACTCTTCCGGAATGGCCACAAAGAAGAAGGTCACCAGCAGGGCCGAGACAATGTGCGATGCTGAAGGCATGATGCAGTGAAACAGGATGAAGCTCATCGCCCAGCCGAGCCCAATGGCAATAGGAGCAAAGGACGCCCACTCCCGCATGCCTACAACCAGATCCCGCCAGCGGGCGCGAAAGTCATAGCCCACACCTTCAATGCCGCGCACTACCAGAAACGCGTACAAGGCCGCATCCAGCAGCAGGAACTTGGGCAACGCGCTCAGGCCGGGATGTGGAAAAGATCCGGCTAGCCAGCGAAACTCTACCGGGAGGCCGATCGCGAGTAGTGCCAGGGCATCCTGCCAGCACAGTTTTGGCGTTCCCGGTGGAAGGTACTCGAACAGCGCTGCCAGCCCTACCGGAATGGCAAACAGGACCACAGCATAAGCCCACAGGAACTCGCCTCTGGGAATGGAAAAAACCAGGTAGGGTACAGCCAGCAATCCCGGCGCTAGTGCGCGGATTGCGCTGCCGGTCAGCGTCCTCTTCAGGACGTCAGCGGCGCCGAAGCCAAAGAACCAATAAGGGGCAAGCAGCAGGGCAAAGCTCAGGAAGCCGCTAAGCATGTGCCCGCCGATTCTCTGGTCCACGGAGAAGTACCTGGCCACAAACCAGAAGGCCACCAGTACGACAGCATAGAGAACCGCCGCCACCAGCAACGAATTACCGTGCAGGTGGTTGCTCTGACCGCCCGGATCCTGATCTTGCGGACCTTGCGGTTGCGAGGGTGCACTCAGCACTGCCATAGGCAAATTGTACTCATTGGAGCAGCAACCTCGACGTAAAGAGCGAAGCCGCCAGAAATCCGGCGGCTTCAGCTTCAATGGCCCAAATAAGGTACAGGATGACTTACTTGCCTTTCACCGGCACGGTAAGCCGGGTGTTCTCCCATTCCAGGACCAGATTGGCAGCGTCGTTGCCTTTCTTTTCAAACGAGATAGTGAACTGCTCCACGGGGCCCGTGGTTTGCGATTTTTGCATGTCCACCCGCGCCAGGTCCTGAGTTTCGTCATACCTGGTGCCCCACTGTCCGGTTTGCTTATTGATAATGAGTTTCCACGTGCCCTCGGCGGGCAATGAATACAGCGTGTACTTACCGGCAGGAACATTGGCGCCGCCGACGTTCAGGTCAGCTTCTGTGGTTAAAGCCGTTGCCTCATTGGCGCCGGTGCGCCACACCTTCCCATAAGGGGCGAGCGTGTCCATTTTTCTACCCCGCAAAGATGGGCGGCTGTACTCGATGGTGACCTTTTTCCCGTTCAGGGTCACTTCGGCTGTTCCGGGAGGACTTGGCCGCTGGCTCTTGTCCTGTGGCTGCTGCGGGCCGGCAAAAGCCATGAGCACGAAAGAAAGTAGGGGAACTGCAACCAGATATTTGCTGCGCATATTCGATTCCTTTCACGAATTAAATTAGCTGAACTGAATCTCACAATTCAAATCCTCATGCCCTCAGCTATCCGGCCCCGTTGATTGCTGAGCTCTTTGAGTGAATGCTATCTTGATTTCATGGCGACTCCCGGCGCACCCCTCACCCTCAGAGATGTCTTGCGGCAGAAGCCTTTTCGCAGGCTCTGGCTGGCGCAGTTCGTGAGCATCTTCGGCGATTTTCTGGCCCTGTTCGGGATCATCAGTATGATTACGTTCCGCCTGCACGGAACTGCCGTTCAGGTCACCGCCGTCATACTGGCGTATGCCTTGCCCACGGCCATCATTGCTCCTCCGGCGGGCGTCCTGGTGGACCATTGGAACGTGAAGCGAGTCATGATTGCCAGTGACTTGATCCGCGGACTGCTGGTGGTGCTGCTGCTCTTTGCCACGGATATTCGCCAGATTTGCGCCATATTCGCAACCCTGGCCATTGTTTCCTGCTTCTTTGGCCCGGCGCAGTCGGTTACGCTAAGGACCCTGGTGCCGAAAGAAGGCCTGCTAGCCGCCAACGCCCTGATGTCGCAGGCTTTTTATACTGTCAGGCTATTATCGCCGGCCCTGGCCGGCGCGCTCGTGGCATGGCTCACGGAAAAATCCTGTTTCTACCTGGATTCCCTGAGCTTCTTTTTCTCCGCGGCCATGCTGTCCACGTTGGTAATTGTCCGCCCAAAATCAGACCGCGAGAAGACGCTGCGGGCGCTGACCAATGATTTTCTCGCTGGAAACAAATTCATTTTTACCCATACAGGGCTCGCATTCGTGTTCACGGCCATGGCCCTGGCCATGTTTGTCCTGAGTTCCTTCAGCCCTTTGATCTCCATCTATGTTCGTGATTCGTTGTTAGCCGACTCCGTCATCTTCCGTTTTGTGAGTTCTATAATCGGTGACCCGGTGCGGGCCGGTTCTTTCATCTTCGGCATTCTGAGTTCCATGGTCGGTGTCGGCCTGATTCTGGGTACGCAGTCTGTGAATCGCCTGGCCCGCAATATGCCCAAAACCATCGTCGTGCTGGGAGGACTCCTGGGGTTGGGGATGGGCGCAGCCTTTTTAGGAGTGTTCCACAATATCCCCATGGCGGCTGCCAGCACCTTGACCATGGGCTTTGCTATCTCTTTTGTAATCGTACCGGCCCAGACATTGTCGCAGCAGGAGACTCCTCATGACATGATGGGCCGGGTCAGCAGCAGCTTCATGTCATTGATCGCTTTTTCCCAGGCTCTGGGTCTGCTGCTTTCCGGATATCTGGCGCAGACGCTTGGCATCCGCAGATTATTTATGGCCAGCGCCATGGTTCTGGCGCTTCTTGCTGGTGGGGGATATCTCCTCATGCGCGAAAAGCGCGCCGTAGTCCCTGCCGCCGCCCAACCCTGACCCCCCGGGGCCGTTGCAGAGGTGGAACCCCGGCGAAACTTTTCGAAATCGGGGGCATAAAGTGACGTTAAACTTATGCATCGTCGCAGCCGATATACATAAAGAGTTCTGTCTCCCCCGCGTTCTGAAAACTTTTGACGGATAGATTTGACTGATAGAGACGGCGCAATCCATGAGGCATCGGAAGCTGGAACAATGGGGGTTTTCTGTCATCGAGCTGATCGTGGTCGTTGCGGTTATCCTCCTGATCGCCGCTATAGCCCTGCCCCGCATGTTCAATGCGCGTAAGAAGGCCAGTGAGGCGTCCGTGGTCGGTTCCATCAGGGCCATCCAGATAGCGGAGGCGGTTTATCAGAGTACTTATCCTGCCAAGGGATACTCCCCGAGTCTGGCCAATCTGGGAAACAATGGAAGCACCTGCGAGACAACTTCTCCCACCAATGCCTGCCTCATTGATTCGGTGCTCGCCAGCGGGCTTAAGGACGGCTATATCTTTGATTTGCTGGGAGACGGCAAGACCCCGGATCAGAGCTACACGCTGACTGCCACACCGCAGTCATCAGCTTCCGGTCCGTGCACTTTCTCGTCCGACCAGTCTGGCGGCATTCAGTCTAGTGCTGCGAAGCCGCCACCCGGACTGTCTGCCGGCGGCGCATCCGGAGGCGACACCTCGTGCGCCGCGGGCAATTAGAACAGGCATTGCCTTTCAGTACCTCCACGATTTGTCTCCTTCCGCCGGAGAATGCGTGGCAATGGATTCAGCCATGATCCGCAACAATTGCGCCTGGTCCATGGGATGCCAGCCATGGCCCTTCATGGGCCGCCCGTACTCGAACGATCCGCCGTAAGCCGGATTGTTCGTCTTCTTTAAAAAATCCTCAAGACGGTACACGGCCAGGTTCAGGTAGAAGTTGTCCATGTCACCACAGTAGAGGTGCAGCTTGCCTGCCAGTTGGGAACCGATCTTGGGCCAATTCTGTTCCAGGTAATAGCGGAGGTCGTACCCGTGATCGCGCATGTAATTGGCTACCTGCGGATCGATCCGGCCTGTAAGTTTGTCCCAGAGCGGTTTAGGATAGCCGTCTGCTCCAACCGGGCCGTAGACCGCTTCCCAGGCTTCAAATTGCTGCGCGGAGCGGCCGTGCGAGCCCAGCACTTCTTCCAGTTGGCTCATCTCCCGCATGGTTACCAGCACCTGGCCTTCATCTGTCCTTTGCATGGCCCGCTCGGGGACAGGAGCATCGTAGCCGGGCGCCACAAAGGCGTTGTTGTCTGCATAGATGTCCACCATCTGATAACGAGTGAAGTCCACCGGATCAGGGAAGAACGTCCATGTGCCGCCAAAGAAATCAGGATGAAAAACCTGCAATGCCAAGGACTCCCAACCTCCCGTGGAGCCGCCGGAAAGCATCCGCGCGTACGGCTGGCGAATCATGCGGAAATGCTCTTCCAGGTAAGGGATAAGCTCGGTCATGATGGCATCGCCGTAAGGACCGTTGTTGGCCGAATTCACAGCATACGAATCATCAAAATAAACCGTGGGATGCTGGAAGGTGACCACGATCATGCGCGGAAAATCCGCCGCAATCCATTGCTTATACAGGTCGTAACCGGTGATGTATCCGGTCAGTTGCAACCGCTGCTGCAGTTGCGGGCTGTCCCGCGCCGGATCGGTGCTGAAGCCAAGCGGTGGCTGCAAGCCGAAGTGTCCTTGTTCGTAGAGCACTGGATAGTGCGCCTCAGGATGCGCTTCATATCCTTGTGGCAGCAGCACAGTTGCGCCCAGATAGATTGGCTGTCCCCAGAACTGAGTCAGCAGCTTGCTCTGCATCTTGATGTGCTTTACGTACTGGGTGTCCGAAGGAAGAGGAGTTGGAGGAATAGTGTTGCCCAGTTCGAGGCGCACATCATAGCCGCTGACCGGATCAAGGTGTAGATGCTGCGCCAGGCTGTACAGATTTCCCGGTGAGCGATTGAACTGTTGTCCCTCCCACTGGTCGTTGTGCGCCCAGATGATGTGGCCATCGGCTCGGCTGAACCGCGTATAAACGTTGAGCACGGCTTGCACGTAGTAGTCGCCTGCGGGAAGTTCTCTTACAGATTTGAAAGGATAGCCGATTGTAAGGGCATCAATGGAAGTGGTTTCGCCCGGCTGCAGCTGGACCACGTCTTTGCCCAGAAACTCCGTGTGCGAACGCCAGGAACCCACCTGCAGGCGCGGCTCCGGGTCTTCGGCCTTGGCAATGATCACAAAAACGCGTCCCGTTGCTGGCCCGTTATGGCTGGCGGGAAGCTTGATTTCAAAGCGAGGAATGGAGCCGCCCTGGGCGTGCGCGGCGGATGTGAACGCCGCCGCGAGCACCATGGCGATACAACAGGAATAGAGCTTTTGTTGGAAGGTGTGCATCACTGTTCTCCAAACATTAAAAAGACAAACAAGAGTATCACCTTAGATATTCCATTACTTTGGTGACGTGCGGACCCCGCATGTTCACAGATATCATCGATCCAACGTAAGGTTTGCCCAACAGACTGTGTTTGGTTCATCAGGAGAAGAAAAAAAATGTCTCGCCATCTATTGCGCGGACGTGCACCGCTCCCGAGGAAGCTCCTCGGAACCGTATTGTGTGCACTGTTTTTTTTGCCGCATGCGGTTGCATTTCAAACCCAGGTACAGATTCAGAGCAATGATTCGGGGCGCAAGATCAAGAACCGCATCACTCCTGAGTATCCTGAACTGGCAATCAAGGCGAAACTTTCCGGAACAGCCCGAGTTGAGCTGACTGTCACCGCCGATGGCTCGGTGAAAGAAGTGAAAGAACTGGGTGGGAATCCGGTGCTGCTGGCGGCCCTGGTGCGGGCGGTCAAGCAATGGAGATACGAGCCTGCGCCCAGGGAAACCCTGATAGAGGTGAAGGCCGCCTTCAGTGAGCACTTCTGAGTTCAGACCAAGGTCCGCAATGTTGGCCTGGCCTGTTGATTGTTGTCCTGCATTCTACGTTCTCAAGTCTCTCCTTCCGTTAGACTTATCCCTATATGGCTGAAGCAAGTGCAAAGCTCTCCCCGCTGCTCCAATCCGCGCTCATTGCCATTCATGGCGCGATCAAGGGAATGACCGACGAGCAGTTGTCCTGGCATCCTGGAAGTAAGTGGTCGTCGGTGGAGATTCTGGAGCACCTCTCACTTGCCTACTCCCGCACCGCGGAAAGAATGAGGCCGTTTGTGCAACAGGAGTTGCCGGCAGTCCGAAGGCGCACCTTCAAGGAGTGGGCCGGGGGAGTGATCGTGCTGAAAATCGGCCGCATACCGTCAGGCCGAAAGGCCCCGGAAGGACTCTCTCCCAAGGGGATGAGCCCGTCTCAGGCCAGGACCTGCATTGAAGAGAGGCTCTTGCAGTTGGACCAGGCGATTGACCTGTGCGAACAGCGCTTTGGTGCCAGCAGAAATATTCTCGACCACGCCATTCTGGGGCCGCTTTCAACTTCTGAGTGGCGCAAATTTCATTACGTACACACTCTTCATCACATGAATCAGATCCACGTCCTGCGAGAGAAAATCAACGTTGGAACTAACTCACAAATCAAAAATCACAAATCATAAATTCCTTTGGAATTCAGTGTGCCAGCAGTCCAAACACGCCAACGCCGTTGGTCGTGCCCACGTACACTTTGCCATTCGCGATCATAGGCGTGATGAATTTGTTGCCTGCGCCAAACTGGTCCCGTCCACCGGCGGCCTGGTTGCTGTTATAGAGTTCGTGGGAAAGATTCGTGGCATCGTAAGCATGCAATACCGCTGCGCTTCCGTTCTCCGCAGCCCATACAATGCCGTTGCTGCTCCCGTTGGCTGAGATGCTGGGTGTGGCCCCGGGAAAGGGAAATATGTTTCCGCTCGATGACGAGGGCGACGAAGGCAGACGGGCATTGGAAAAGGGAAACGACTTCAGGTTGTCACCCACTGCGCCATAATAGATGGTGCCCTGAAAATACGCAGGCATTGAGAACACCACGCCGCCGCCCAGCGTGTCCTGGTAGATATTGTTGTTATTCGCAGGATTGAATTTGCCCATGTTGTCACGATCTACCACGTAAATATGTCCATCTTTTCCTGCGCCCACAGCCAGATGCCGGGTCTTACCGGTGCCGTCCACCAGATCAGGCACAACCAGAGCGCCGCCTGACCCTAAATCCTGATCCACTGAATTTTCAGCCACCACGTTGAATGGAGCAAAATAGTCGGCCACTGCCAGTCGGTGATTGCTGGTGGAGATTCTCAGGAATGAATTGCCGAAATTTCCCTGATTGGGGAAGCCGTTGGCATCAAGAGTCGCGTCGAAAGTTCCGTTTGCCTCGAGGACGAAGATGTTGCCGTTGGCATCCGCTGCTGGTGCTGCTCCGGCATTCCAGAACGAGCCTTCGTTGCCATTTGGGGTGACGTTCAAAACCGTCACCTGCGCCAGGGTGTTCTGGTCGTAACCCATCATCCATCCCGTGTAAGGGCGAATGTCGCAATGAGACGACCAGGAGGTATAGACAACGCCATTCGTCAGCAGCAATCCCGGACGTTCCTTGTATTGCCCAGGATCAAAAACCACAACGCTACCCGAGGCGTTATCGCCGGAGCCGGGGAAAGTCGCCTGAACTGTCGTGGGCCCGCCAGATTCTTCCGCGCCGGTGGTGAGATCGAGGGCATGAAGGCGCTGGAAGTATTGGCCGCCGGCGTTTTTGCTCATGGCCACAACGTACACCGTGCCATGCGGACCGGCGTTCAAGTCAATGACCGGTGTGGCGGTGATTCCTATTTCGGGAGTTACCTGGCCGCAGCCATGGTCATCGGAGGTCGTCTCGCCGGACAAAAGCATGGAGACATGCCACAGGGAAGATCCGCTATCCGCATCAAGGGCATAGATGCTATCGTGCTCCGTCACCACAATCAGCACATTATGCGTGCTGCCTCCTATGCTGATGCCTGCGGCATAAAGAGGCTCGGCATCCACCTTGCCATCCACGGAGATCACAAAAAGCTTGCCGAACGTGCCGGCGTTCACGTTGCCCGGCGTAAGAATGGTTTCATTCAACTGCTGTCCAGTGCGTGCATTGTCATTGTGATACGTCAGAACGTCTTCTGCGGAAGATGACGGCGCAGGAGTCGGCGTGGGAGTTGGCGCCACCTGCATGGAACTGCTTGATCCGCCCGAACATCCTGAGAGAAAGCAGAAAAGGGTGCCGCAGCACAAGATAACAAGAAACAGCCTGCACTTCGTGGAGGAGGTCATACCGGATTTTCAGTGTAGCTTGTCTTACTTGCTCATCCGGAATGAAAAACCAGGGAAGACGTACACCGTAGTTCCACCCTGCTCGGTGGCCTTTAGTTTGCCGCTGCGCACCTGCTCCATCGCCGCGACGACCTGCGCAAGGTAGCCAGGCTCAGCCACCGGAACATTATGGGCGGGCAATAGCAATTGCAGCTTTGGAGCCAGGGCCGCGAGCTTTTTTACCGAGGCTACATAAGCGTCAAGATCAGTTTCCGGCCGGTAAAGAAAAATGGGACCTGGATAAAAAGTGTCTCCGGTAAATAGCAGGCCATTCTTTTCGTCCAGGAGCGAGATGGAATCAGGCGTGTGGCCGGGCGTGGCAATCACCTGCAGGGTACGTTCGCCCAGCTCGATCTTGTCGCCATCGTGCATCCAATGCGAAATATGAAAAGGTTTGGTCGCATACTCCTGCGGGTTGAAGCCTGCCGGCAGGTCGCCGCAGATTTCGCTCGGGGCAACTTCTGCCTGCGCATCTTCTCTGGAGCCTTTCGCGTTGGCGCGCGTAAAGTCCGTATCCATGCCGTAAACTCGAGTAAAGCGCCAGTTGTCTCCCACGTGGTCATCGTGAGTATGGGAGTTCAACACGGCCACCGGCAGCCGCGTAAGGCCTTCAACCAGTCTGCGGATGTTGCTGATTCCCATCCCGGTATCGAACAGGAGGGCCTTCTTTGTCCCCAGTACCAGATAAGAGATCACCTCTTCCGATTGGTGCGGCTCATAAATAGCAAATACCCCAGGACGGATCTTATAGACCTCAAACCACGGGTCCGGCGCGCTGACTTTTTCCAATGTGGCATAGATGGCCCGAGGCAGACTGCGGCACCATTCCGGTTTTTGCGGAACGATAGAGGCCGCCAGACAAAGGAAGGAAATAAAAATCGCAGACGATTTCACCGCTCGATTCTAAATCGTCGCTGGCGAGAGAAAGCAAGAAGGCATCCGGCCCGGGCCAGGATGCCTTCGCTCAAGTAGCCTTACTGGGGCGGCTTCGTGCCGCTCGGTGGAGTGTTTGCGGGTGCATTGCTGGTGCCGTTCTGCTGCTGGCGCAGGTGCTCATCCTGTTGCTGCACCATTTGATCGAATTTCGTCTTCTGGTCATCCTTCAGCACCTCCCGGACCTTGGAGATCGTGCTCGTGCGCAGGCTGTGGATCTTCTCTACTTTGGCTTCGCGAGCCATGGAGTTGTCCTGGATGAGCGCCATGGCCTGATCGTGCTGATCCGTAAGAATAGACTTCACCTTCGACTGCTGGTCTGGACTCAGGTTCAACTGGTCAGAAAGCACCTTCACCTGATCATCGATATTTGACATTCGTCCCTGAGAAGGCTGCGGGGCCGATTGGCTGGGCGGTGCGGACTGTTCCGGCATTGTGGATGGCGTCCGTGGAGATTGCGGCGCCATTTGCGGCGACTGGGTTGACGGAGTTCCCATTTGGCCTGAGTTCGGCTGGGCGCTTGGATTTTGAACCGCCAAGACTCCGATTGCGAATAGTACGGTGCAGAAAAAGGCTGCAGCTCTGATCTTGTTCATCTGATTCTGGTCTCCTTCGTTGGGTCCAGACGCTGTGGCATTCGTATTTGGATGCCAAGTGTCGCAGCCGGGAGGGTAGCTGCAGATAAATCATCCAGAGTACGCCGGCTACTCTGAATGGCGCTGAAGGCATTTCCGAAAGAGTGTAACCAACGCAAGACCGATATCAGCGTGAGTTTTCCGCCCAGCCAGCCTTGCGCATGGATTGCAGCGTCGCCACCAGCCGGTTGAAATCTCCATCATCCAGGGCCACAAAACGGAATGGCCGTGGGGAAGAAGCATCCTTTGCCTGCGGCTTCAGGAACTCAACCAGGGCTGTAACCGGTCCTGAAGCGGTGGTCAGAACAACCTCGGCCAGCGACAAGTCTCCAATCCGGTCGTGGAATTGCACCAGCCCGCCAGTCAAGGAAAGCCGGTGCAACGTAGCGGATACTCGTCCGCTGGCAAGGTTGAATTTGACAGGTTCGTTGCCGGGGATACGTACCCGTGGGGCACGTACGCGGTTGTGCGGTTGGGGGAAGTGAGCCATGGGCACAGTCTGCCAGAATCGCCGGGTGCAGTTGAAGATTACGCATGCTGCTGTACGGAATCCTGTGGGGGCTGTAACTCAACCATGTACTAACGCGTGTCCCGCTGCCAACTGGGTTCAGTGTTCGGCTTATAATTGCGCAGTTGCCCGGATGGACAAAATTCACGCGGAAGCGAAGGGAGAAACTCCTTGAAAGCTTTCATTTTTGGTTTAGTGATCGGCATCATTATCCTGCCGATTTGCGGTTACTTCTATTTCCGTTTCGGTTACGCTCCGGTGGCCACCGCGGCCCCGCCTATGCCCATGGAAAAAACCATGGCCAAAATGGCCTTGCGTGCCCGAATTACCGCCGAGGCGCCTAAGAGCGCGCCCATTCAGCCGGATGAGCCCAACCTCACCGCCGGCGCCAGGATTTATGCGGACAATTGCGCCTTCTGCCACGGGTTGCCCAATCACCCGCCCACTCCCGCGGCCAAGGGTATGTTTCCCGTTCCCCCGCAGCTCTTTAACACTGATGACATGGTGACCGATGATCCCGTGGGCACAACCTACTGGAAGGTGGACAATGGAATCCGGTTGACGGGAATGCCGGGTTTCGGCAAATCACTTTCCTCCACACAGATGTGGCAGGTGACCCTGTTGCTCGCCAAAGCCGATAAACTGCCCGACCAGGCCAAGGCAGCGCTGAGTGGAACCGGACCAGCCGCTGCTACAAAACCGTAAGTGCGCTGGGCTGATCCAATGAGGAGTAGACGAGGCTCTCCTCGAGTTGGAACGTAAGGGCAGTGCTTCGATATTCCATGTTTCTTTGACCACATGTTTGCCTGACGAAAGACAGGCAAAGACGCTCGGATTGGCCTAGCTGCTCTCGCCTCGCAATCGCTGGGAGACGCGCTCTGTGCGAACGGAATCGGGTGCGCGACATGAAAGTAAGGATCAGGCCCGTCGGGCCTCCCAATAGTCCTCAAATCTACCACTGAGACGACAGCAGCGGAGGGCAATGATGGCATTGGCGCCACGAATGGTCCAGAACATGCCGGACAGTTTGAG
>DATGJZ010000112.1:0-4469 GCA_035294925.1 Candidatus Angelobacter sp.
GCGCACCTCATGGCTCATGCAGGCCAGGAAATCGCTCTTGGCCCGGTCAGCCTGCTCGGCCTGCTCTCGGGCTATTTCTAACTGCTGTACAAGTTCCTCGCGCGCCCTTTCCTCGGCTTTACGAACGGTGATATTGCGTGAGATGCCGATAACCCCTACGGTATTGCCATCCGGGCCGAAATAGGGAGAGATATTCGAGAGGTAAGTATGCCCGATGGCGCGCACCGTTTCTTCAACGATGAGGCCCTTGCCGGAGCCCATTACCTGGCGTTCGATAGCTGCCATTTTTTCTCCCTCCTCCGGGCCAAAAACGTCGCTCGCGGTGTGCTGCAGTAATAAGTCGCCCGGCTGGCCAAAGTCGCGTAAGTAGGCAGGATTCACCATAAGGTAGCGGCCCTCCTGGTCTTTTACGTAGACAGCATCTCCGGTGCCTTCCACCACAGCGCGGAAAAAAGTACTCTGCTCCTCGCTTTGCAGCTTGAAGGCCACCATGCGGAAGAGCATTTTGCGGGTAAACTCATGCACTACCACCGCCAGCAGCACGCCGATGCAGAGTTCCAGGGAGTAATGAGGCTCGAGGGATGAATGATGGGTCCAGGCAAAGACACTCCATCCAAGCAGCGTCACTCCGGCAGTTAATCTAAACCAGAAGCGGGACGGAACAAGAACCGCTGTGGTGAACATTATCAGCATTAGGTTGACGCTCAGATGACCTTCGTTGACCAGGCCCAGCAGAATAAAGCTGCTGGCTAGAGCCAGAATGGCCATAAACGCAAGCAGGGAACTGACATGTTGAGCAGCGATTCTGTGGTTTGCCGTGAGCCACCAAATCACTGCCATAGCTGCAGCCACGCTGCCTGTGACAACAGTCATGATCCCTGTAGTCGGAGCGGGCAGCGCGAAGTAGTCGAAGATGCCGTACGCGAGAAAGATCAATACCAGCACCGCGCTGGTTGACGGAATGCGCTCCAGGACAAGCTGGTTCACGCCCGCCATCACCGGGTCGTTATGGACCTGCGGAAGATGCTTGAATTTGTTCATGCCTGACGGAGCCAAAGAGTCCTTTCCTCATATTATCGGACTAAGACGAGAGCCACTTTACACCCAAGCGAGCGCAGATTTCATGTTGTGCGCCCAGGGCCAATTGGTCGTTCCACGCCCTGGAATTTGTGCCAGATACGATCAGGATTGGTAGTGTTGGCTCAAGCAATGGATAGGGCAGAAATAATCCCAAGACTGGCGGCCAGGCGTGCCCTGGCGTACCGTAGCATTGGGCCAGGAATTAAGCCTTGGTTAGTGCTCGTGATGTCCGGAGGTCAACTGCTGAAGCTTTGATCCGCGGCCTGCAGAGTCTGTGAAACGGTGTGGGCGTACTTCTTAACTTTGTCGAGCGTGGCGTCGACTGCACTGGCTTTATCCTGCAACCCGCGTTGCCGGGCAAGGGACTTGATCTGTTCAGCTTCCAGGCTCAACCGCTCAAAAGTGCTGAGCAGATAGCCCAGGGCGTCCGCATGCGGCTTCCACAAATAGGCGGAACTGGACTTCTGGTTATACTCATCCACTTCAATGAGCATGCGCGCGTGATAGCTCACCAGCAGCATCAGGGTGTTGGCATAGTCGGCGCGAAAGCTCTTTTCTCCTGGATATTCTGCGCGGAACGCCTCCACCTCCGCCGGGCTGAGCGTAATCTTGCTTCTTTTAACCGGGACTACCCCCGCCAGCTTGGTATCGGCGGTGCGAACGTACTCCTTGATGGTCTCCCGGGTGCTGTGGAGTTTTCCTTCTTGGACCGCATTCTGGACGGCTGGTGAAGGCGGTACGGCCAGCACTTCCGCATCCTGCTTGCCCTGAATCTTCTGCGGCGCAGCCGACATGGGGGCTGATGCGGATTGCCCCGCGGTAGACGCTGGCGCGTTGACTGGCGCAGGCCCCGGCGGCGACTGAGACCCGGGCGCCGGAATGGGACGCGCAGGCCCTGCAGCATACCCGGACCGCGCGGCTCGCTTATGATCCACTGCCTTTTTGTACTGTGAAACCTTGCGGAATTGGTCCTGGGAGTTTTGATAGTCCTCAGCCAGAATCTGCTGGGTCTCGATTTCCGTAAGCTGCTTGACGGTAATATCTCCCTCAACCCGGCTCATGATGCTGCCGCCTTCGCGTTTTACGTTTTCGGCAAAGGTCTTGATCTGTTTGGTGGCATCGTGGAACAGCTCATCGAACCTTCGGCCGAACACATCATTCCACACGGCAATATTGGCAATCGAGTCGGGGTGATAGAAGGATTTTCCCAGCGACTGCTTCAATTCGCGCACCCGCTGCACAATGGCGGAATCTGTAATCTGGTCGAAGTGCCGGAATTCTTCTAACTCCTGGTGGAAGTATTCGAATTCGCGTAGAAGCGGGACGTGGGTTGACGCCATGGACTCAAATTGCACCTCCCCTAACGCCCGGTAGACCTCACTTTCAAAAGCCAGGGCCGCTTGCGATAAATGGTAATACGAGCTGTCCGTCTCAGGCCGCTGCCATTGATTGCGAGAGTCCGCGCTCGGAGTGCGGAAAAGGTGGGTAATCACGCAGTCAGTCTTATCGCGATCACTGAATCGCGCGGAAGCCTTGGCCACAAAGTACCGCAGCAGGGCATGCGCCGTTTCCGGTCCCGTTGTCCTCTTCAGGGCCTCGCGCACCATGGGCGGAGTGATCGCCATGTCCAGCAGATCAAGCCAGAATTTCAGCGCTTCGGTCAGGTGGGAGGAATCTGCCGGCAGATCTGGCGGCAGCTTTATGTCAGCAGGCAGAGGTACGGGATGTCCC
The DNA here is from genome assembly GCA_035294925.1 of Candidatus Angelobacter sp. GTDB lineage: Bacteria > Acidobacteriota > Terriglobia > Terriglobales > Acidobacteriaceae > Angelobacter. The sequence goes on from DATGJZ010000112.1 coordinate 2,812, forward strand.
AGATGCGCTTCTAGGAGGGAGAGATAAAATGCATGCACGGCCGAGAGATCTGCCAGTTCCCTTGGACACTCTTGTCCCACAATTGACTCCTGAGCTAAGTCGTTCCTTTCAGGGGAGATGAACTGAGTGTTCTTGGTAGTGTAAACCAGTCCGGCAATTTAAGACAATGAAAACACACGTTCCGGGAGGGAAATGCAGCCCATGCACTTTAGGATGTTTTGCAAGACTCCAATGGACCTCTTAAAAATAAAGTTCGTCGCCCTCGGCTCTCATTTTCCCCCTAGCAGGAGCTTGGCGATGGTCTGGAGTTGCATATTGGAGGTACCCTCATAGATCTTGCCGATCTTGGCATCACGGTAGTACTTTTCGACCGGGTAATCCTTGGTGAAGCCGTATCCACCGTAAATCTCCACTGCCAGTGAGGACACCCGTTCGGCCACCTGTGAGGCGAAGAGTTTGGTCATGGCGGCTTCCTTGACGAAATTCATGCCCGCATCCTTCATTCTAGCTGCGTTGTACACCATCATGCGGGCGGCTTCAATTTCCGTGGCCATCTGTGCGAGCTGGAACTGAATGCCCTGAAAATCAGAGATGGTCTTGCCAAATTGCTTGCGCTCCTGGGAATACTTGAGTGCGTGCTCCCACGCGCCGCGGGCCAGCCCTGTCATCTGTGCGCCGATGCCGATGCGCCCCTCATTCAGTGTTTCAATGGCGATCTTGTATCCTTTTCCCACTTCTCCCAGCACGTTCTCTCTGGGAACGCGGCAATCTTCCAGGATGAGTTCACAGGTGCTGGAAGCGCGAATCCCCAGCTTGTCCTCTTTCTTCCCGACGCTGAATCCCGGGAAACTCTTCTCCACCAGGAAGGCGGTGATTCCCTTATAACCGGCGGAGGGATCAACCGTGGCCATCAGGACAAAAAGGCCGGATTCCTTCCCGTTCGTGATCCACAGCTTGCGCCCGTTCAAAACATATTCGCTGCCTTTTAGCTGCGCGCGGGTCTGCATGGCAAACGCATCGGATCCGGAAGCGGCTTCACTCAAAGCGTAAGCTCCCACAGTGTTGCTGGCCATCCGCGGCAGATAGCGTTTCTTCTGCTCCTCATTCGCCCAGCGCAGCAGCGCGTTGTTGACCAGCGTGTTCTGTACGTCCACAATCACCCCGGCGGAAGGGTCTACGGCGGAGATCTCTTCCACCGCCAGAATCGATTCAAAGAACCTGCCACCAGCCCCGCCATGCTGTTCCGGAATTTCAATCCCCATCAACCCAAGGCGGAAGAACTGGTCCAGGATGGCCTGATCAAAGACTCCTTTTTCATCCATCTCGCGCACCTTGGGACGGATGCTTTCGTCCGCAAACTGCCGGACGTTATCGCGGAACAGGACCTCATCTTCAGTTAGCGCCACCAGGGGCGGAGGAGCGGGAGCGGCCGGCGTCAATACTTGAGACATGACAGGATCCTCGTGAAATGATTTCAGCTGAACGAAAAATTGTATCACCCAGGGAAGATGTGTTTTACCGTAATCCGTCCGTAGATAATGATGTGAAAGCGGGGAGCGAGGCGGGGAGACCAGAGATTGTCATCGAAAAGGGACTTGATGAATTTCACCGAATGGGTGTTACATTGCACTCACGATGAAAGGGAAACGTAAACCCAG
>DATGJZ010000113.1:0-30892 GCA_035294925.1 Candidatus Angelobacter sp.
TTGTTGGCGGCATCATACGTGTAAGTCGTAACATGCCCCAGTTCGTCCGTATGGGTCAGCACGTTGCCGCTGCTGTCGTAGCTGTCCTGGACGTTGCCCCGCACCGTGCAGCTCGAACATCCTGAGCCGGTGGCGGCAATGTTCTGCCACGCTCCGCCCAGCATGGCTGAAGTATAAGAAGAGTTGTTGCCCAGCGAGTCGGTCACCTGCACGCTGGTACTTAACACGAACGGGACCGCGCTCCAGGCCATGGAGCCACCGCCCAGGGTTACCGTCACCGGCCCGGTCGAGGTGCCCGAAGGCACGGTGGCAACGATCTCATCTTCGCTCCAACTGGTGATCGTGGCCGTGGTTCCATTAAAAGCCAGAGCGCTGCTGCCCTGGGTGCTGCCAAATCCTCCGCCAAAAATGGTTACCGTGCTTCCCACCGGGCCATTGGCTGGTGACAACAGGGTGATGAGAAAATTATCGGTCACCGTGAAAGCTGTGCCGTTGCTGGTCGCCCCATTGGGGGCCGTCACCACAACATTGCCCGTACCGGCGCCGTTGGGGACATAAGCAGTAATGCTGCCCGCGCTCCACGACGCAACGCTGGCGGTCAATCCATTGAAGGTTACTTGGCCGGTGCCCTGCGCAGAGTCAAAATTGGCGCCCTGGATCACCACCGCCGTCCCCGGATCACCGGAAGCTGGATTCAAGTTGTTGATGGTCGGCCGCAGCACGGTAAAGCTCACGCCGTTGGTCTGCACACCCCCGGCTGTAACCACCACCGGACCAGTGGTGCTGGTGACCGGTACAACGGCGGTAATGCTGTTGTTCGACCAGTTCGTTACCGTGGCCCCCACTCCGTTGAAGCTCACCGTTCCCGCTGTGCCGCTAAATCCATTTCCCAAAATGGTAATGGCAGCTCCCGGCTCGCCGCTGAAAGGACTGAGAGATGAAATCGAAGGCCCATTCTCCAGGCCGGTTAAAGCGAAGGTCGAAGGCGAGTTCTGATTATTGTATTCGGTAGCTATCCAGTCGGCTGAGCGCGCTGAATTCGAAATGCGTACCTCGTCCAGTGTACCGGTCATCGCAAAGCAATTTTGACAGGACGCGCCCAGCAACAAGGGGTCTGTAGTGGTCATGAGTAGCGGAGCCGAGTTGCTCAAAGAAGCGTTCGCCACGCCGTCCGTGTAAAGCACAACGTTGCCTGTGGTAGGCGCGGTGACTGCAATGTGATGCCAGTTGTTGTCGTTGATCGTGCTCGTTCCCGCGATCGTCACCACCGTGCTATTGCTCGAATTCAGCAGGGCCTCGGCGCTGGTGTTGGTGTTTCCGCTGCTGAACAGCATCTCGTAAGACAGGGTCGCATTGTTTCCCTTGCCAAACATTTGCACCTGCCCCGTGGCCGAATTCTGCGTCGTCTGGATCCATGCCTCCATGGTTATGGCGGCGTTCGGGTTGGGACTCTGCGACTGGGAGAAGGCAATATACTGCCCCACGCCACCGTTGTATGACTGTCCCTGCCCGATCTTGCCCTGGCCTTGCGCCGGGTAGCTCGTGCCCCCACCCGTACTGGCGTAAGCATTGCTCGTGGAATCGTGATACGGGGCGGCTGCCTCGTCCAGGTGCAGCACCATTTGATAACTACTGTCCCAGACTCCGGTCCTGTTCTCCTGGCTCGTAATTACCGCCGGACTCCCATATTGGAGATAGATCACTGTATCCGTGTTGTGCGAGAGCACGGGAATCCTTACCCAGAAGTTGATCCTCCCCGTGAGGGGGTCATAACTCTCGATCTCGTGGTCGAGTTTACTTGTCCCTGCAACGTCGGACGTAAAGATGATGTCGTAACCACTCCCGTTCTGCACCTTCCCGCCATGCGCCACCGTTGCTAGATAGCCGAACTGGCCTGAGATGAGTACCGGGAAGTTCATCTGGTCAGTGTTGGGAATCTTGGTATGGTCGAAGGTGATGGATCGTTCAAAGCTGTATACCACCGGGCCCACGGTAAATGGAACCGCGTTGCTCTGTACTCCACCGTTGCTTACCACCACATTCCCGCTGCTTGCCCCATTGGGCACCACCACAGCAATACTGTTGTTGGACCAACTTGAAATCGTGGCCGATTGCCCATGGAAGGTCACAACACCCGTGGTCGATCCGAAATCGCTTCCCGATATGGTAATCCACGTTCCGGGCACGCCCGTGCTGGCGCTCAGACTGGTGATAAGCATGGGCATCGTAAACAGGGATCCGTTGCTGGCGCTGCCGGCAACAGTCACCACCACGTTGCCGGTGGAAGCCGCAAAGGGAACGGCCACCGTAATGGATCCCGGATACCAGGTGATTGGTACCGCCGGCGCGCCGTTGAAGGTGACCGTGCTGCTGCCCTGGGTGGGGCCAAAGCCGCTTCCAGTAATGGTCACCACCGTCCCCACGGTTCCGGTGGATGGATTGAGTCCGGTGATGGCTGGAGCGGCATTGCCAACCGTAATGCTGCTCGAGCCGCAAATTGAGCCCGCACATGCAGTCACCGTTGCGGAACCGGCCTGCAGGCCAAATGCCTGACCGTAATTACCGGCATCATTGGAAACCGTCACCACGGAATTGTTGGAAGAGCTCCAGTCGCTGGAAGCCAGGGTTTGCGTGCTATGGTCGCTAAACGTACCGGTAGCCACCAGAGTTTGTGATGTCATGGCTGGGAAAGACGCAGTCGAGGGGCTGATGGCGATCGAAACCAGCCCCGCAGGCGCCGTGTTCGTTGCCTGGTAGATCTCGGCCGAAGCCAGCGTGTTGCTGCCGCTGTCAATGCCTCCAGCGATCAGCACCGACCCATTGGCCAGTTTGGTGGCGGTATGCGCCTCGCGCGTGCTGTTCATGCCGCCGAGAGAGGTAAATGTTCTGGCCACAGGATCATAGAACTCTGCATCATTGGTAAGGCTGCTGCCGGCAGAGCCGCCGGTGAGCAGCACCGTGCCATTGTTCAAAAGAGTGAGAGCGCCCTCGCCCCCGGAAGATCCGGAGCGCACCAGCCCCGAGCTGTACAGCGCGGCATTCGTGCCGTCCACAATCAACACATCGCCGTTGTTGAGCAACGCCGAGCTGGTTCCCGTTCCCAGCAGTGAAGAGCTTGCGGTAACGGTAAAGGCTCCGGTTGTGTAATCGTATACTTCAAAATTACCCGGAAAGCTGTTGTTGGCTCCAAATCCAGCGGAGATGAGCACAAGACCCGAGTCAAGCAGGGTGGCCGTGTGTCCTTCTCGGGCAGCATTCAGGCTGCCGGTTGCGGTAAAGGTTCCGGTCGCTGGATTGTACAGTTCGGCGCTCGCGAAGATGCTTCCGGATTGGTTCTGGCCTCCCGCAATCAGCACTTGTCCATTGGGCAGCAGAGTCGCCGTGTGGTTGTAGCGGGCCGTGTTCATGCTGGCGCCCGGAATCAGATTCCCTGAGCTTGGATCAAAGAGTTCGGAAGTGTTCAGCGCATTCCTGTTCTGGTCCGCACCGCCAGTGAGCAGCACCAGTCCGTTGTTGAGAAGGGTGGCCGTATGGTTGTAACGAGGATTATGGAGGGCGGCGCCTGTGCTGAAAATCCCCGTACTGGGATCGTATAACTCTGTATTCGTCGGAAACAGCGGACCGAATCCTCCTGCTATCAGCACCTTGCCGCTGTCCAGCAAAGTTGCGGTGTGGGAATACCGCGCCGTATTCAGGCTGCCGGTCATACTGAGAATGGATGTGACGTTCAAAGTGGCCGTTCCAGACACTGACCCAAGCGATGCCTGAATTGTGGACTGCCCAGCATAGACTCCGCTCACCAAACCAGCGCTTCCCACAGTGGCTATGGTTGGGGCCGATGAACTCCAGCCCGCAAAGGCAGTCAGGTTGAGAGTGCTGCCCTCAGAATATGTGCCTATAGCCGCCAACTGCAAGGTGCTGCCAAACGAAACGGAAGGATTCGAAGGACTGATGGCGAGCGATGACAGCGTTCCGACGATAAAGTTCACCGGATTGCTGGCTGAGCTGACCGTCACAACCACGTTTCCGGTAGTCGCCCCGGCGGGTACTGGCGCCACGATGCTGGTTGGGCTCCAACTGCTGGGGGTCGCCACTATCCCGTTGAAGGTGACGTTACTTGTTTGCTGTGTAGCCCCGAAGTTCGCCCCGAAAATTTCGACAGACGTGCCTGGCGTGCCTGCGCCCGGGGCCAGGACCCTGAGTATGGGAGGCGCGCTCTGCACGGTGAGTGTGGTGGACCCACAGATTGAACCCGAGCAAGCACTCACCGTCGTTGTGCCTGCGGCCACACCGAAGGCCTGTCCACTGTTGCTGGCATCGTTAGTGATGCTGGCGATCGCATTGTTGGAAGAAGCCCATCGAACAGAACCTAACAATTGCGTGCTGTTATTGCTAAACGTGCCGGTGGCCGTGAACTGTTGGGTTGTTCCCTCAGGAACCGTGGATGCTGCCGGGCTGATTGCAACAGAAACAAGCCCAGCCGGAGCTGAGCTGGCCGCAGGGTAGAGCTCAGCGCTGGCGAAGGAATTGTTCGTCTGGATGCCGCCCGTTGCCAAAACCGTCCCATTGTTCAGCAGCGTGGCGGTGTGCGCATAACGGGAATTATTGAATTGATTCGTGTAGCTAAAGGTCCCGGCAACCGGGTCAAACAATTCTGCGCTGGACAGGGTGCCAACATTTGCGTTGAATCCCCCTGCAACCAGAACCGCCCCGCTGTTCAGCAGCGTGGCCGTATGCTGGCTGCGAGTATCATTCATGCTTCCGGTCACGGTAAACGTCCCGGCTGCGGGGTCGTAGAGCTCCGCACTTGCCAAAGTACCGCTGGAGGAACTCGTAGACGTTCCCCCTGCGATAAGCACCTTACCGCCATTCAGCAAGGCAGCAGTATGGTTTTTCCGCAGACTGGTTAAATTTCCCGTTGAACTAAAGGTCCCGGAGCTCGGATCATACACTTCCGCTCGCGACACAACCTTATAGCCCACGCTCGGATCCCAAGTCTCGCCTCCGGCGATCAGAACCTTGCCATTGTTCATCAAGGTTGCGCTATGCCCATCAGAAGCCGTCTTCAGGCTGCCGGTGGTGGTGAAGGTCTGCTTGTTGGGGTCATAGAGTTCTGCGCTTGCCATTGGGATGCTGTTGCCGTCTTGACCCCCAACGATCAACACGAATCCATTCGGCAGCAGGGTGGCAGTGTGAAGGAATCGGGCATTGTCTAGGTTGCCGACAAGGGTAAATGTCCCGGTCGCGGGATCAAAAAGCTCAGCCGTAGCAAAGGGCGGAAAGGAACTTCCAATGCCCCCTGCGACCAGCACCATTCCATTGCTCAACAGCGTCGCCGTATGTCCTCCCCGTGCGTAGTTCATGTTGCCGGTTGCAGTAAAAGTCCCCGTAGCCGGGTCGTACAGCTCCGCAGTGTTCATGCCGTTCGAGCTCTGATCGTAGCCTCCTGTAATCAAGACCTTTCCATTATTGAGTAGTGTTGCCGCAGCGCTACTGCGGGCAGCCGTCAAATTGCCCGTAGTAGTCCAGAATTGCACAACCCTAAAAGTCTTTGCGTTGCTATCCACGCCGCTGGCATGAACAACCACGTTGCCTGTGGTCGCGCCCGCGGGTACCGTCGCCGTAATGCTGCTCGCTCCCCAGGTTGCCGCTGCCTGGATACCGCTGAACTTGACTGTGCCCGCCGTCGTCCCAAAATTCGATCCGCTGATCGTCACTTGCGTTCCGATCGGCCCGGACGCAGGCGACAGGCTGCTGATGCTGGGCGCCGGCACCACTGTAAACGTCAGCCCGGTAACCGCTTTCCCGCTGGCCGTGACGGTTACACTGCCGGTCATGGCCCCCGTGGGTACCATAGGTACAAGAATCTGCGTTGGAGTCCAGTCCTGGCTCGGGATCGTCGCCCCCTTATTGCTGCTAAAGGTAACCGTTCCTGGGGTCAGGCCAAAGTTCTGGCCGGCAATGGTGACCGAAGCTTGAACCGCTCCCGTGTTGGGCGTGAGACTGCTGATCACAGCGGCCGGCGCCGGCGCTGTAACCTGTGAGTCTGTGCTGCCATTCAGTGTGCCTTCCACATCCAACTCGCCGTTGAACGGTGATGTGCTTCCCGCTGTCAGGTTCACTCCTACCCAAAGATACAATCGGTCCGTGCTGGCGATGGTAATGGCTGAACTCGTCTTGCAGCTCAAACTGATCTTTGTCACCGTGTTCGTGAGTGCCGTTGTTCCTGTAGCCGTGCAAAACTGGGTCCCGCTGGAGCTGTTCAGGAAAAGCTTGGCTCGCGGCGTCATCTTCCCAACGGTGGCCGTGTCGCGCATATAAAGTGAAAAGCTCACGGTAGAGTTTGTCGGAATGCTTCCCGACATGCTGGGGTCGCTCGCCTGCGTGTTAAAAGCTTCGATCAGATATTCCCCGTTGGCCTGGCTCTTCAGATTTGCTGACAGCAGAACGAACGTGGTGGCATCCGGGCCTGCGCTTTTCAATTGATCCAGCCCGCCAGTGCTGGAAGCCTCTTTGTGCAAATGATAAGTGAGCGTTTGGGCGAGGGCCCCACCAGCGGAGATCAGGCAAAACAGGCAAGCAACGCATGACGGCCAAAAACGTTTCATTCCTTCACGTCCTTTTTCTTCATCGGCGAACCCACGCTTGTAAAAATAATCAAGCTATCCGGATACCGGGCCACGGTTTACTGGGGGTAAGTTACGGTCACGGCATCAACGCCATTCGCGCGCGAGGACGTTAGCCCCCGGCCGCTCACGTCATAGGTGTGCGACTCTAGGATCTTCCCCTGGGAATCCTTCACCGTCGTAATCATGTTGTTGGTGTCATAGGCAAAGTTGACCGTGGTTGTGTCCGGCTTCGTCACTTGAGTGAGCCGTCCCTGGCCGTCGTAAGAGTAGGAATAGGAGACCCCAACGTCAGCGGCAGCGGTACTTACCAGATTGCTGGAACCGCTCACGTAGGTGAAATTAAGATGGCGCGCAGCCGGGTCCGTAACTGTCGTCAGGCGGTTCTGGGAATCATAGGCAAGCTGCGTCGTGTTGCCGTTTCGGTCGGCAATCGAGAGCAAGAGCCCGCTATTCAGATCGAACGACCTGCTCTCACCGCTCTTGAAAAGCATCGTGAACGATGAAGATCCCTGTGTGATCGTGGTCGTGTCATTACCTGGGGCCACCGTCTGGTAAGTATTGGGAGAGATGCTGACAAGGCCAAAGGACCAGACGCTGCCATCGCCCCGGGCGTACTTCAGCAATAAGTCGCTGCTGTTGAAAATCAGCCGCTCTTCATAAGTCGAACGCCAATGGATCCCGAACATGGTGGGGAAGCTGTTCTGCAGTGCCGGGAACATGCTGTTCCACGTCCGCGTGAGCTTCAGGCCACCCCCCAATCCCGGAATACTGATGTCCGATTCGATGATGTATGTATTGCCGCTCGAGAGGTTGATCGGATGTCCTCCCGCGAGCCGATTACAGCCGGGGCAGGTCTCGGCAGCCGTACTCGGTGAAACGCATCCTCGAGTAGGGGCTATGCAGGTCTCCCCCAAGGGAATACCACCGGGATTGCAACACACCGATCCCACGGGCAGCCCGCATATCGGCCCTGAAAATCCCTCCCAGACAAGAGTCTGGCAGGAGGCCGGAAAAGTGGGAAGTGGGCAGGAATAGGTAAAATAGTTAGTGCAACTCTGGGCGGTGGCTCGGGTGCCGAAACCCAAACCCGCCAACGCAATGAGAACAGCGATGGAATTCTTCATCAACGTAATCTCCTGAGAATCCGCTCAAGTTTCCTGAGGCATTCCTGTAAGCATGGCTTACATCCCCATTCGGGCCTTGTGGCCCCCAAACAAGGAACTTCCAGCTTCCTCATCAATTCTTGATACGGGCTGTCACAGGACACTCAGGCGAGCCAGGTCGTGGAAACTGGCAAAAACAAAGTGTGGAACCGCAAAAGTACGCCTGGATCCGTCGGGAGACGAATGTCTCCTCAAGCTAACCTGGACAACCTTAGTACTGCTTAATTTAGTCAGAGGTGAATAGAAGCTAGCGAACTTCAATTCGAATGTCAAGATGGAAAATGATGGAAAATGATGTCCTAAAAAGTAACAAATGCGATAGCTTCTTTGGTAGCGAACGTGCGGTGAGAATCAGAACAGAATCGCTCCGCTCCCTGCAAATCCCAAAAGTGTCGTGGATCAATCTGCCGAGTCTCATCACGGCTAGGCGTCTTTCAAAATGGCAACCCCCGGCAGGGGCTGAAATAGGATAGCCCACAGCGCGAGCTGTGGGGAAATGTTCGGACAAAGCGCCAAGCCCCAGCGGGGCGACATAAAACTCAGAAGGCCCTGTTCAAGAGAATCGCTGAATGCTGGTATCGCAAGTCCCCAGCACGCCCTGTTTTGTTCTTGCGTGTGATGGGGTCCCGTTTTTGGAGCGGAGCGCTTATCAAATAGATGACTATGACTTTTTCCGCAACCTGCTCACTCCTGCTGTTGGTCTTAATCACCCGGCCAGCAGCGCACATCGCCGTTCATCGGCTTGATAACCGGTTGTGGGCCAAGAACGACCTGCACTGGATAGGAGATGATCGAGTTAGCATCCTTTGTCTGATTTCTTGCCAGCTGAAGTTCACTCGCCACGCATTGCGGATTATTTTTGTTCTGGGCCTCGCACCGTCCTTTGGCCAGCGTTTGCGCGCTTTCCTCGTAGGCCTTCTTGCAGTCCGGCATCGGGACGTTTTCCAATCCGATTCTCTTCTGAATTTGTGCCCAGCACGCAATCTCATTTTGAGCAACGTTGCATCCGCCATCCAAAACTCGCGCATACTTGATGGATACCTGACCGCCTTCCGCCGCGGGAAATTCGAGAGGACCAAGCGCCGAGTCTTCGAAGATCTTTTTCCCCGTCTTGGAATCGTAGACTGCAAATCCCACTCCGCCGTTCACGCCATCGTCGGCATCGAAAAACACCAGTTCACCCTTGACGCCCTTAAAATAGCCGCTCCATTCATCTGAATTGATCACTTTTTCTGCTTTTCCATGCGAGCGCGTGCACCTGGGGATGCGACCCTGCGCCATGGGAACGATTGCCAGGCTCTCCGCGCCCTTCTCTCCCATATCGACTACCTTGACCATAAAGTGAGGGAAGAAATAACAGGTGACCTTGCCTCGCGCCCCGAAGCCCGCTGGTGCAGGCCCTAAATCCACCGTCCGCTTGGAGCGGGGTTTGTCGAACGAGGCTGCCCCGGAGTACGAGCCAAGAACCAGGACGCTAACCAACACATAAAGCCGCACAAATCACCTCTATTCCAAAGCTCGAGTTTAACTTTAAAATAAATCTTGCTCATCGGGGCAACCCAAATCGACCAGTTTCGCAGTTTGTTGGCATCGGCCGCCCCGGCGGATTAAGAAAGCAAGGAACAATTCAAATGAGCGTCATCCCGAGCCATGACCGGCTTGCCGGGCATGGGGAGGGACCTTGTGTTTGCTTTCCTGCATCTTCTTTATTGGGAGCAAGCATTCTTTGCGCGGCGAAGAGCCTGTCCTGAGGTGTCAGCCGAAGGAGCCTGGGCGAGCCGCGCGAGGGGCGCGTGCTATTGCAACCCAAGAATTGCGCATTTGGCCCGTGGCTTGTTGGATGAATTTTTGAATCAAACTCATCCGCCATGCGTCCAATCATTTTTACCCATACCGGTCTGCCCGAGCACAACCAGTGAAAGCGAACTGTCTCCCATTTTCGAGCATTCCCCACACCGCCCCTCTCTTTCTTGATTTTCTCTATCATTTCGACAAGGTCCGCGACTTCTATGCTCGTCCCCCGGCCATTGCCGACTGGTGGCAGGACGAACAGCAGCGCATTCAATGCTCCCAGGATCGCCGGCAGCAGGTGGCGGCAGTGCTCGAACGTCAGAACCGCAGCCTGGGTGCCGGAGCCAAAACGCTCGAGAACATCCAGCGTCTCAAAGAGGGTGCTCCCGTAGTTGTCACCGGACAGCAGGTGGCGCTCTTCGGTGGCCCCATGTTTGTGGTGCTGAAGGCCTTGACGGCCGTTCTCCTGGCGGATAGAACCGGAGCCGTCCCTGTATTTTGGCTGGCCACTGAGGACCATGATCTCGCCGAAGTCAACTTCGTCCATCTGCCCGCCGCCGATCATCTGGAAACCTTCACCACCACCCCTCCTCACCCGGAGGGCGCGCCGGTTGGCTCGATTGCCTTTAATGATGAAATTTCCAGCCTGCTGAAGCGCGCGGAAGAACAGTTTGGCGGCTCAGATATGCTGGGCCTTCTGCAAAAGAGCTATTCTCCCGGAGAAACATTCGGAAGCGCCTTCGGTAAATTCTATGCTCAGGCTCTCACAGACTCCGGCATCGTCTTCCTCAACCCCTCTGATCCCGAGCTGCACCGCATCGCCGCGCCCGTCTATCGCGACTCATTGCTCAAGTGGAATGAAATCAATGATGCCCTGGCGCAGCGCCAGCAGGAACTGGAGAAAGCCGGTTACAGCGCCCAGGTAAAGGTCACTCCGTCCCACACCCTGTGTTTCTATTTTCAGCGCGGTGTCAGGCTGCCGGTCCACCATGATCCTTCCGGGCACAATGAATTTGTTATAGGAGAGGAAAAAGTCCGCTGCGAAGATCTGATTGACGAGGCGGAACAGCATCCCGAGCGCTTCAGCGCCAATGTGTTGTTGCGCCCTATCATGCAGGACTACCTGTTGCCCACGCTGTGTTACGCCGGTGGTCCTTCTGAAATCGCCTACTTTGCCCAGGTGCAAGTCGTATACCGCAAATTGCTGGGCAGGGTTACGCCGGTGGTGCCGCGGATCTCCGCCACCCTGGTCGAACCGCGTCAGGCCAAATTGCTGGACCGCTATCAGATGACATTGCCGGAGCTTTTTCGCGGCCCGGAAAAACTGCGCGAGCACGTCGCCGGCAAGGCCTTGCCGGATGGCATCATGAAGAGCTTTGACGCTGCCGCTGAACATCTGGAGCAGGCCATTACCCTCATTCGCCATCCCCTGGAAAAACTCGATTCCACGCTGCTGGATGCGGCAGAGAACGCCGGCGGAAAAATGCGCTATCAACTGCAAGGCCTGCGCGACAAGGCAGCCCGCGCCGAAGCCCGCAAGAACAGCGAACTCCAGCGCCACGCCGACGAGCTTTCCACCATGCTCTATCCCAACAAGAACCTGCAGGAAAGGGAAGTCGGCTCCGCCTACTTCCTCCTGAAATACGGCCCAGCCGTGATTCGGCAACTCAAAGAAAAACTAAGCGCCGCCTGCCTCGACCACCAGCTCGTAGAAATCACGAACCAGTAGTTGAGCTTTTGTAGTTTCCCTCGGACCCTGAGCTTGCGAAGGGGAGAAGTCCCTACTCGCGAATGATTCGATTGAGGGTATTGCTCCCGAAGCCGTACGCTATTCCTGAAAAACTATCATGGCACTGATTCAGTCAGATAGATTATTGCTGACACGGAGCAGGAGAGCGACTTAAGTTTTTCTCGGTGTTCCTTCGTGCCCTCCGTGGTTAAAGGTTCTTGTCTTTGCCTTTGATTCCAGCTAACTACTAACTATGGTCGTCCTATCGCCAAGTAGATCATTGCACATCTGGAGAACGACTTTGAGTTTTCCTCAGTGTTCCTCTCTGGCCTCAGTGGTTAAAGGTTCTCGTTCTTTGCTTGGTCCTGACTAACTACTAACCACTATCTACTAAGTGCTACCTATTTCCTTATTTTCTGTCTGACCATGCCGGCGATGATGTGTCCGTTCTATCCAAGATGTTTCGCGGGCTGATTGCTGATTGCTGATTGCTAAGTGCAAGGAGATTTTGTTTCTAGATAACTACTAACCTTGACCTTAAATTACCCACTTACCAACTTACCCAATTACCAAACGGAAGTATGTACTTTACGCAAGGGTGCACCAAAATAGGTGCATCCTAGTTTCGGGTTTCGAGAATGCAAATGTAAAACCAGTAAAAATCCGTGTTCGAGTTTACGTGGAGTGTACGGGTAAGACTTGGCAGTCCCAAGAGTCCCAAGAGCGTTTATCATCTTGATTGGGGTGATAGACAAAAAATGGCTAGACCAGAATTCATACAGGGACTCGCTGGACATATAGCGACACAGCACAATGACTCGCGTCTCGCCGCGCAGGAAAACCAGCGCAAAGAACAAGTATTAAAGAACCAAGCACCAGACAAATGGGCCACTCTGAAAACGTGGATGCGAGATGCGGTTCGTGAGCTTAACCAAAATCCTCAACTCACACAGGCTGGCCAAAACCTCGTATTTGATGATAGGCAAAACCAGAATCAATTTAAGATTTCGCAAAAGACCCTGGCCTCAGAGGAGACGGTCATAACGGTTACATTTAGCCAATCGGGGTCAATAATATGCAACGGGAAAGACCTACAAAGCGCAACGTTCAAGTCAGTGGTGCGTGACGCCACTGTGATTTTTGTTGAAGAGCCAGAGCCTAATTCAAGGCAGGTTTTTGACGAACCGGAAAAATTGGGCGAGCACATTCTTAGGCTTATTTTTAAATACACTCAGCCGTAATTTATTTCGGCCAGCCCTGAGCGGGTTTATTTTTCTGGAGAGACTTCCTGATTGCGTCTTGCCAGTCGCCCTCAATCTTTAGCATGTCTGGTTTAGGGCCGGGAGTCTGCGGAGTTTGTGAATCGCGCTTTGACTTGCGCGTAACTGTGCGTTTGCGGACGTGCATTTTCGCCATGGCTATATTATGCGCTTGACACCGGAGATTTGTACATCAGCCGTTTTCCTTCCGCCGATTGTATCGCCAGTGTTGCCCGTTCGCCATCGTTCATCTTGCGGTTGTTCCACAGAAAATCCCATTGCCAGAGGTAACGGTGCAAGTACTCTCCGCTCACGTTGTGGTAAATCCCAACAAGGCCACGGCGGATTAAAGCGTGACTGGACTCGGCGGTATTTACGTTGACCTCTCCACGCGCATACTCTTTGGTTGCGTGGCAGACCGTTTGGTGACTCGCGTACTCTTTGCCAATATTCCGGTAAGCTGAGAACTCATCGGTCATCAGGTGTGCGCGTCTGTCCACTTCTTCGCGGATTGCGCTCTCTATGGTTTCCATCGTCACATTGGCGACTACACGGCGGCGAAGTTTTCCGCCACGTTCCACGGCGCAGAAAACCGGAATCTTGCTCGTACCACGTCCGCGCTTGCTCGTTCCCTTGTATCGCGGTTTGCGTGGCCCAACGTAAACTTCGTCCAGCTCCACGATGCCGTTAAGCTTCGGCGCATCAGGATCAGGGGCCATTGCAAACCGGATGCGGTTCATCAGGAACAAAGCTGACTTGTAGCTGATTTGGCAGTGGCGCTGAATCTCTAACGCAGCCACGCCCTTTTTGGATGTTGACGCTCTCCAAAACGCATAGCACCAGTGGCGAAGATCCAGGCGGGATTCCTCGTAAACCGTGCCGATACGGACGGTGTACTGCTTTTGGCAATCGCGGCAACGCCACAGAAAACGTCTGTTCCGTTGTCCCGTTTTCGCGTCCGTCATTTTGTAGACGTTCACGCTTCCGCAGTGAATACAGCAAGGGGTGTCACCCCAACGCATGTATTCAAACATTTCCACGGCTGCCAATTCGTTAGAGCAAGCAATTGGCATTGCCTCGATTACTACGGACTTTGAAAGTTGGTGCTGTTTGTCTTTCATCTCTGTAATTTTATACTTAACGCAAGGCCGTTGTCAAGCGCCAAAAATGGCCTGTTTTGCCTGTTTTTAAAGGGTTTCTTGAGGAGCAATGGCAGTTATCAATTCTGTTGTCCATGATTTTAGCGCCCACACTCGTTCTGACATTTATACTCTGGACATGCCTAAATTCGTCTATGTACTGACACGCGCTGAAAGTCCAGCGCGTGTGCGCGCTGACAAGGTGGAAAAAACAGGGAGTCCTCAAAATCTTCTCAAGTTGAAACTTGGCGATGAGGAAATAGGGGAATTTAAAAGCGACGCCGTTGTGGGCTGGTGGATTGAAGACGAGCCGGACGAGAAGAAATAAAAAGGCGACCCAGATTTTTCTCCTGAGTCGCCCAGTCGCCAGTTTTATTAAATTATGATGGCTTTACCCTTAAATGCTTCACTACTGCATAACGCCTTTCAATTTCGCCCATACGTTGAGTCTGTCTAGCTATGGCATCTTCCTGTCTTTCCGACAGTTGAAAAGACTGGCTTTCTGACTTCGGTTTTGGTTTAGATTTTTTCTTTCTAACCATGGCGGAATTGTACGCCGTTCACGGGAAAATTTTGTAGGCGAAGCAAAACTAATATGTGTGCTTTTCGAGTTAACTCTACATCTCGCCATCGGTTCCAACAAAAGTGAGACACTGAGGAGGGGTGCGCCTATGACGGAATGGTCACTAGATGCAGCGCGGAAATATATGGAACAACACACTACTGACGGAATGCTGGAAGCAAAGGCACAAAGGGAACAGAATGTGCTAAAGACTCAGGCTTTTGATCTCTGGAAATCATTGGCGGATTTGTTCGAAGCGAACTGCCGTGACTTCAATCAGGACGTGAAGCAAGTTAACTTACTGCGGTTTCAGCGCACCAGTGGCGGGTCGTTCCTAGTCAGCCGCAAGGATACAGCGCGACTCTTGGAAGCCGAATTCGATGACCAGAGGAATCTGGTAAGAATCAATGGTCATGATGGATTTGGGTTGCATGGACAATACAAGATTGGCGTAAAGCCGGGAACATCAGAACCGTATTTCTGTAGCTCTGACGGTCATCCAATTCCAGCAGAGATTATTATGCGAACCACGCTGAATGCACTTCTCGATATCGTGTAAGAAAAAGGCGACTCAGGGAAACTGAGTCGCCAAGGGGTTAGTGGTTTTACGCTCTTTGAACTACGCTCTGCACAGCTTGATATTCTTTGATGATCTTCGCTTCGCCCTGCGTCCAGTCTTCAAGAACAGGGAAGGTGAAAACGCAAGGTTCAATCGGAAAAACGAGCGCGGTTTTGTCCTCGAATCGAATCGTGATGCCGTAATAATCCGGCTCAACAATGAGTTCTACGGTGTCAACGATCTTGCCTCTGACTTCTGGGAACTGCGTTTTGTGGTTCTCTGATGTACCCTTATCGCTAGCCAAGTTTCCTCCTAGTGTGGAAATTTGGTCAGGAATCCGTCAGCAGCGCGACTGTTGGCGGGTTCCGTACCGTGATTTGCACGCTAGACGAAGAGAAGGCGAATCGAACAAATTTTTGTTTTTGTGGCGGTTTGCGTAAAGTACATACTTCCGTTACCAAATTCTCTTCCAGGGCAATCCCGCTTTCATCGCAACGGAAACAAAATCCTCGTAATCGCCTGCACACTCACTACGCCCCCGGAACCCACCACCGGATAATCCAGAAAGTCAGCGCGGCCACCAGCGCGGCCGCGGGCATAGTAAGGATCCACGCCCACACAATGCGTCCCGCCACGCCCCACCGTACGGCAGATAGCCTCGACGTCGATCCAACTCCCACGATCGCGCCCGTGATGGTGTGGGTAGTGCTTACGGGAATGCCGAAATGGATGGCCAGAAAAAGCGTGGCCGCCCCCGCGCTTTCAGCGCAGAAGCCGCCTACAGGTCTCAGCTTGGTGATCCGGCTGCCCATGGTGCGCACGATGCGCCATCCTCCAAAATAGGTTCCCATTCCCATCGCGGCATGGGCGCAGAGAATAATCGGCCACTTGTAACGGCCCCAGCCGCTGGCGAACTCCGCTGGATTCAGATAGCCCCCGGCCAGCAGAGCGCCGGCAATAATGCCCATGGTCTTTTGTGCGTCGTTCCCCCCGTGGCCCAGGCTGTAAGCGGCTGCGGAGAGTAGTTGCAGCTTCCTGAAAAGCTTATCTACGGTGCGCGGCGCGCGCTTCTCGAAAATCCAGGAAACCGCCACCATCAGCCCCAGCCCGATGATCAGGCCCATCAGCGGAGCTATCACAATGAATAGGATCGTAGACATCCATTTGGCCCCCAGGCCGGGCAACATCCCGATCAGCGGTACCTGGAGTTTTGGTTCTCGAATCAGCACATGCCATCCCGCCCGTGCGATGGCCGCGCCCGCCAGCCCGCCAATGAGCGCATGTGAGGAAGAAGTCGGGAGCCCCCACCACCAGGTGAGCAGGTCCCAGATAATCGCTCCGGCCAGGGCTGCAATGATTACATATTGCGTGACCTGGTGTGGCTCTACCAGGCCGCTGCTGATGGCCTTGGCTACCGCCGTTCCAAAAATAAAGGCCGCAAGAAAATTGAAGGTCGCCGCCCACACCACCGCCCACCGGGGTGACAGCACTCGCGTGGAAACCACCGTGGCGATGCTGTTGGCGGAATCGTGAAAGCCGTTGATGAAGTCAAACGAGAGCGCTATCAGAATAGAGACAACGACAAGCATTCCGCTCAGGTGCACCTGGCAGGCCTCACGTGAAGAATAGAAGAATAATAGTTCATTGTTTCAGATGTTCAGGCGCCCTTCAGCACCACGCCTTCTAGAACGTTGGCGGCATCCTCAGCTTTATCAGTAGCCGTTTCCAGGATTTCGTACAGCTCTTTCAGCTTGATCAGGGAAATGGGGTCGGTCTCCTGTTCAAAAAGCACGCCAATGGCCGAGCGCGCCACCTGGTCAGCATCGTTCTCCAGGCGATTGATCTCCACGCAGTGCTCCAGGACTTTATCGTGTCTCTCCAGCCCGGCTACGGCGGACGAAAGCTCGTCACATTGGCGCACAATAATCTCCGCCAGTTGCGGGGCGGCTTCCGGTGCGTGTTTGATCTTATACATAGTCAGGCGCACGCCCGCCGCGTAGATAAAATCCAGGACGTCATCCAGCGACGAGGCCAGCCGGTAGATGTCCTCACGGTCAAAAGGGGTGATAAATGTCTGGTTCAGCTTGGTGAGAATATTATGCGTCAGGTCATCGCCCCGGTGCTCGATGTCTTTAAGCTGCTGGACCCGGAGCTCGATGTCGCGAAAGTCGCTCAAAAGCTGCTTGAGCAATCGCGCGCCATCACGCAGATTGCCGGCCATCTCGGCGAACATTTGAAAAAACTTCACGTCCCGGGGGATGAGACGAACCATAGCCTTCCTAGCTTCTCCTCAAAAGAGTTTGTCCACAGCCGGCGAAGAGGAACTATCGCATGCAGGTAACAGTCAGGTCAATGAGATGCAGCCTTTGGCTCAGCTCTTGGCCCTCGGTTGTGCGGCTGAGGGTCGAAAAAAAAGCCGCCGATAAAAATCGGCGGCTTTTTTCGCGATTCCGTTCTGCTTACAGCGTGGATTCGATTTCAAATCCCCAGGCCTCCAGCAATGGCTCAGGAATATATTTTGAGTTCTTGTTGCGCCGCGCCCATTCGCGCAGCCGGGTCGAGCGAACGTACTGGTCCGGGGTCAGCTTGAACTCTTTTACAGCCTGCTCGAAGGATGTAACAATCGGGACCACTGGCCCGATGGGTTCAGGCTTGCCCCAGTTCGGATTGCCGCGTCTCTTTGCCATAATTAAGTTTGTCCTGCCTTTTCGGGATATAATTGCCCAAAATCAGCCTTACTCGAAGTTGGATTCCGTCCGGCTGCCTTTGGATTCAATGCCTTGACCGAAACAACTTGGGCCTTGACTTGCCTCGGAAGAGCCTAAATACCTTACTTGAAACTCTTAATTATACGGAAATTTGTATCCCCGTGCAACATAAAAATTGCGACAATGTTGGCCAAAGGAGACAAGAAAATGAGATAAGAACTTTAGAAACAATCAGTTAACCAGATAATGCCGCCTCACTCTTAATCCATCTCCAAAATGCCCTAAAAATAGTGCAAACTCTAAAATATCGCAACAAAATTTAGCAATTTTTTCCCGGAAAAACGGACCGCAACCAGACCCCCCACAACATAAAGCAGGTATTACACTGTAAATTAACCAGTCAAATTCGGGCCGGGATGGCGGAACTGGCAGACGCAGCGGACTTAAAATCCGCAGCCTTTAAAAGAGGCGTGGGGGTTCGAGTCCCCCTCTCGGCACCAGGAAAACACACCAAGTGGAGTCCTTCGACTTTTAGCGCCGTTGTAGTTGCGCCTCTGCGTCTTTTCGGGTAGCAGGCTGGGCGGTCTCTAGATTGCCTGTCTCCAGCGCCATTGCTTATCATCTGTGGCGACGTAACGAGGCTGATTCAGATGAAATGCTTCATCCCTGGTTTGTTCTTTTTCTTCCTGGCCGGTTCTCTTTTTGCTCAGCAATCGCCTGTGCCTGAAATCCGGTACCACTCTGTTCCTGATTTTCTCAAGCTGCCGCCCAACATGTATCTGGGCGAGGTTCCTGGTGTTGCCGTTAATTCCAAGGGACACGTCTTCGTTTTTTCGCGTGGCAATAGCACCGGTCCTGCGTATGCAGCAAGCGCCGCGCAACTTCTGGAATTCGGAGCCGATGGAAATTTTGTGCGAGAAATCGGCCATAATCTTTACGCTTGGTCGTTCGCGCACACGGTGAAGATCGACAAGCATGACAACATCTGGGTCACTGACAAGGGCTCGGATATGGTGATTGAATTCAACCCCGAGGGCCGTGTGTCAATGGTGTTCGGGCGCAAGCAGGAAGCCTCTGACGACGGAACAGGACCACTGAAGAAACCGTCGCCGCCGCTACCTCCCGTGGACGGAATGTTCAGGCAGGTTACGGATGTGGCCTGGGATGCGGCCGGCAATGCCTACATCAGCGATGGCTACGTGAATTCACGAATCGCCAAGGTTGACAAGGACGGCAACTGGCTTAAGTCATGGGGCGAACCCGGCGACAAGGCCGGGCAGTTTAACACTCCGCACAGCATTGCCGTTGACGCGCAAGGAAACGTCTACGTGGCAGACCGAGGCAACCGCCGCATCCAGGTCTTTGACGGCGATGGCAAATTCCTTCGCCAGATCACCATCGATGTGCCGGCTGATCCGGATGCTCGTCCGGCAATGGCAACAAGCCGAGGCAGACAACGGGAACCATGGCACCCGGCGCGCCTTGGGCGATTTGCATCACACCTCCGCCCAATCAAATACTGTTTAGCTCTGATGCTTTTCCGGGCCGGATCTACAAGCTCAGCCTGGACGGAAGAGTTCTGGGAATGCTCGGAAGGTCCGGCAAGCAGGTTAATCAATTCGGGTGGGTTCACGAAATAGCATGCCCATCAGAAACCCAGCTCTACGTTGCTGAAATATTGAATTGGCGCGTGCAGAAGCTGATTCTCGAAAGCAATCATTAACTCCGGCGCACTGCTTGGATACCGACACAGCCTTAGATCTTATATCGACCGCGCCTTGTGCTGGTTATTGGGCACAAGACCCAACCAAGGGCGGGGCAGCGCGCTTTTCCCTTGTCAGAACCTTAATCCTCGAAGCCAGTTATCGAAGCTCTGATTGCAATCAGGGCACGTAAATGTATTTCCGATCCTCTGGATTGTGAGGAAAGAGTGGCCCTGCGGACAAATCACCATAACGGTACTACCTCTAGCCATGATTAACCTTCTTATGGGTGCACCCTCTTAGACGCGCCACTCGATGTTTTGGTTCATGAATATTCACTCTCGATATCAACAGCAGAGAAACACCCACCCGAATGAGAATCTTCTAATGGGTTGGATGCTAAGAAGTCTAAGATATGGGTTCCGCCTATCCAGCACATCGAGAACCTGCCCGATTTCAACCACGGACCGTCTGTTCAGAGGAGTTTTGCGAGGAAGTCTTTCTGGAAATTCGAATTTCAATCCTGGTTCTTCGTACTTTTGTTGAGTGAGTTGGCGCGGTGGTTTGAGTTAAATGTCGCCTTGTAGAATCGCCCTGAGCGTGCACCAAACCCATGAAAAGCGGACTGCAGTCCGCGGTTACTTCTGTAATCTTTGCCCGCGCCTACTTATAGGCTACTTTGCCGGAAAGCAGTCTTTTTGCCCGATGGAGTCCTCAAGTTGAAGAAATTTTGCCTGGCGCTGTTATTGGTGGTTTGCTGGCTCCCTTGCGAAGCCAAGCACATAGCTGTGGTTGTCAATAAAGGCAACTCCACAGGCAATATGAGCGCAGTTGATCTCACGAAGATTTTTCAAATCAACACCCGCAAATGGCCCGATGGCAAGAACATTACTTTAGTGCTCCGTGATTCCTCTTCGCCTGAGACCCAGGAAGCCCTGCAGCGCCTCAACAAGATGACACAAGCCGACGTAAGGACTTTTCTCGAAAGCCACAAGGGCGCGTTCATCAGTGTGGATTCCGATGAAGCGGTGCTCAAAATCGTGGAATCGACTCCAGGCGCCGTAGGGCTGGTGGACGTGTATTCCATTACCAGCAGAGTGAACGTCGTGAAAGTGGACGGCAAGCTGCCTTTGGAACAAGGCTATCTGCTCCATTGAGGATTTATAAGGAGAAGTATGGCGCAAGCCAGATTCAGAGTTGCAATCCTAGCCATGTTATTCCTCTTTGCTTCGACATTACTGACCGCGCAAGATCAAGATAATAACAAAGTTGAGCACGATTCCTCCACGATACCGGCAGCCGGCTCGGGCACAGTTCCGGTTACTACCAAATCCGCGGAGGCGCGTGAGCTTTACCTGCACGCGATGGTCAAGTTAGAGAACCTCCATGGCGAGGAGGCGATGCAGGATTTTCGCAAAGCCGCCCAACTCGATCCTGACTTTGCGCTAGCCAACATTATCATTGCATTCCCCACCGTAGATCCTATCGTGGATCCTGCCGAGCAGGCGTCCGTGCGCGAGAAAGCCAACGCCGCCAAAGCCAAAGTGAGCCGCGGGGAGCAACTCATCATTGAGTGGGTGACAAACACCAGCGAAGGGCACATGGTTGCCGCTATTCAAGCGATGAATGAAGCCCTGGACGAATATCCCAACGACAAGCATCTGGCGTGGCTGGCAGGTGTCTGGGTGGAAAACCACCAGCAGTGGAAGCGGGCCATCCCCATGTTCGAACGCGCCATTAAGCTGGACCCTGATTTTGCGGCGCCGCTCAACGAAGTCGCTTATTGTTACGCCCGTTTTCGCATGTACGACAAAGCTTTTGACGCCATGCAGCGTTACATCGGGCTGCTTCCCAACGAGGCCAACCCGCAGGATTCTTATGCTGAGATTTTGCGGATGGGCGGCAAATTTGAGGACGCACTGATTCATTATCATGCCGCGCTCAAAATTGATCCGGGATTCGTTGAGTCGCAATTGGGCATCGCCGATACTTACGCGCTGATGGGAGACGAGCCACGTGCCCGAGCCGAATATGCGGTGGCCGCGCAGCACGCTCGTTCTAAGAGCCAGGCGGCAAACTGGCGACTGAATGCCGCGCTCACCTATGTCCGGGAAAAGAATTTCGGCGGCGCTAACGACGCGTTTCGTGCGGCTGCCAACCAGGCTCATCAAGACGATCTGGTTTTGCCGGAAGCAGAAGCCTATCGCATGATGGCCATGTATCAGGCGGACAGCGCTTTCGCAATGAAGCTGCTCAAGAAAGCGGAAGACGTGCTGCAGGAAAAGCACCCCATTGCGGCGGCGGCCCGCCAGGAGGAACTCGCGCTCATCCTGCGTGAGCGCGCGTCCCGAGCTGCCCGCGATGGAAAACTGCCGCTGGCAACTTCAACTTTGCAGCGGCTGCAACAAATGGCCGACAACAGCCAGGACCAGAGCATCCAGCTTGCCTACGAAGGCGCAGCCGGCGCAGTGCTGGTGGCGCAAGGCAAGTATGAAGAAGCCTTGCCTCACCTGGAGGAGGATGATCACAATCCTGTTTCAGTAAAGCTCATGGTCACCGTGCAACAGAATATGGGAGACAAGCAACTGGCGGAGCAGACAGCCAAGCGGCTGGCCACCTGGAATGAGCCCACCTTAGAACAGGCCCTCGTAGTCCCGGAATTTCGGGCCAAGGAGGCAGCGAGCGCTTCCTCTTTCCGCCGGATGTAGGCAAGAAAGCACTTCGTGCCTGGCGTTTAATCAATCCACGCTACAGTAGTAATTAAAGAAGTTCAGGGTTACTACTGTAACTTGTTCAGAGCTCCTTACCGTTCTAATCTGGCGCAAGACAAATAGCAACACTTTCACTGGTCCCAGGTTTGTTTCAGGTTTCATTTTAAAGGCTCATTTATTGGAGGGGTGCTTTGATGAAGAAATCCGGCGCGACCGGTGTTTTTCTCTTTCTAATCCTGGCGTTTGCTCCCTGCTATGCTCATCACTTGGCACTGGTAGTGGCCAAAGACAACGGAGTGGAAGCGATCACGTCCAGCAATCTGGCAAAAATCCTGAAGGCTGAGACACGGAAATGGCCTGATGGAAAAAGTGTCGTCGTGGTGCTGCGCAGGGAATCCCTGGCCCAAATGCAGACATTAGAGCGTTTGAACAAAATGTCCGAGAGTGACTTGAGAGTCTTTCTCGCGGCGCACCAAGATTCGGTCGTTCTCACTGATACTGACGTTGATCTTCTGAAGATGGTGGTGACCATTCCTGGCGCGATTGGGCTGGTGGACGTCCGCTCCATTAACGACAAGGTGAAGGTTGTCAGGGTGGACGGCAAGCTGCCTCTGGAAGATGGATATTTACCGCACCATTGAGATAGATTGCCAACTCCAAAACCGCAGAAACTGAAAAGTGAACCCCACCGTAACTCAGTCCGCAGAGGCTGTCGTTAGTTAAGCGGCAACAAAGCCAAGAGCTTCAGTCAATAATCTTCAACCGTCGCAAGGTCTCGTCGATTTCTGGGCGAACGATCACACCCTTTTCGATCTCTTGCAGGCGCTTTCCTTCCCGCTCCATCTGCGCCTTAACCAGAGTTGCGACCTCAGCAGCGTCCTCCATTGGTACCACGGTTATCCCATCGCGGTCGGCAATGATGACGTCTCCGGGCCTTACGGCCACTCCGCCGCAGGCAATGATGGTTCCCACTTCACCGGCGCCGTCTTTGTTGCAGCCGTTGGGGCAGAGGCCACGGGCATAGACCGGGAGGCGCAAGGCCTGCAGGGCCTCAGCATCGCGCACGGTCCCGTCCACAATTACGCCCCGCACTCCCACCTTGACGGCGCTGCTGGCTATCAATTCTCCAAATCCCGAATTGCCGACGTTTCCCTGGGTATTCATCACCACAATGTCGCCGGGATGAGCCAGAGAGAGGGCTTTATGAAGCATCAGGTTGTCGCCGGAGTGGCACCATACGGTGAGCGCTGCGCCAATGGTGCGCGGAGAAGGCCAGATGGGCCTGATGCCCAAGTCCATGCCGCCGAGCCTGGACATGCAATCCGCAACTTGCGCGCTGGATGCAGTTGCAAAATCCGCGAGCACAGCAGAGTCCGGTCGCGCCCATTTGGGCCGAACGCGAAAGCCAATTTTACCAGCCATTAAGATATTCCCTCCGGGAGAACAATATTTTCGAAACGCTCTGCCCTCTACGAAAATGTGTGGATTTGAATAGGACTTATCTTCCGCAGGTTTTTTTGTGTCCTTCGTGGTTAAATTCTCTGGTTGTTCTTGCCTGTCTGTCGTTCCCCTTCGATACCTTCATATCCGAAAATCGCCGTACTGGCGGAAATAGGGAACCAATCCTCCGGCTTGAAAAATATCCAGCATAATCTGAGGCAGCGCAGCAGCCGAGATAATCTTACCGGTCCGAGTATTGCGGATAGCCATGTTTTTTTGATCGCCTCCGGGACTGGCGATGACGATGCGGTCGCTCTCGCTAATATCCCGGGTGTCGCAGATGACGGGCAGCAGGCCATTATTGATGGCATTGCGATAGTATGTACGCGAAAAGCTGCGGGCCAGGACGGCGCGAATGCCCGCGCCCAGCAAAGCCGTGACCGCCACCTCCATGGCCGATCCGCAACCAAAGTTTTTACCCGCAACCACCAGATCGCCGGACGCAAGGGAAGCGGCGAAACCCGGATCGAGTTCCTCGAAAAGGTACTGGCGCAGCACCTGGGGATCAAGACTTTCACGCTTGCGACGGGAAGCGATGATGTAGTCGGTATTGATGTCGTCACCGAAGACGCGGGCCCGGCCTTCCGGGAGGAGTGCCGTCAGCGCCGTTTCCGGCATTGCCTTCATTTACTGCACCTCCCGGGGATCGGCAATCACGCCTCGCACGGCGGATGCGGCGCAACTGGCGGGTGAGGCCAGATAGATGGCGGCGTTACCGTTGCCCATGCGTCCCTTGAAGTTACGGTTTGCGGTGGAGATTACATTTACGCCATCGCCAGGAATTGCGCCACAGGTGCCACAGCACGAGCCGCATCCGGGCGTGACGATCACGGCACCCATGGCTATGAATCCGGCCAGAGTGCCATCGCGGGTGAGCGCTTCCAGCACCTCACGGGAAGCAGGGGTGACGACTAACTGCACTCCGGGCGCAGGCCCGCCACCAGCCTTGAGCACATCCAGAGCCTGATGGAAATCGCGTACGCGTCCGCCGGTGCACGTGCCCAGATAAACCATTTGCACGGGAGTACCTAAAGCGTCCTGAATGGGAACCACACGATCAACCTGATGAGGCAGCGCGATCTGCGGTGTCAGGGTATCGAGCGCAATGGTGACCTTGCGGACGTAATGAGCATCGCTGTCCGGATCAACGGGTTGGAGGGAACCCTGAGTGCGCCCCTCGAGATACGACAGTGTGTTGGAATCGGCAGGGAAGACCCCGTTCTTGGCTCCCATTTCTACCGCGAGATTGCTGAGCACCAACCGGTCTTCCAGGTCAAGGGCGGCCAGCGCGGAGCCGGAGAATTCCAGCGCCTGATAGGTTGCGCCATCCGCACCCAGTTCTTTGGCCAGCGCGAGCGCAACATCTTTAGGATAGACGCCGCGCGGCAAGCAGCCGGTGAGCCTGACCTGGATCGATTCAGGAACACGCAGCCAAATGCGGCCGCTGATCAGAATGGCCGCCAGATCGGAAGAACCGATGCCCGTGCCAAAGCTGTTGAGCGCGCCATAGGTTACTGCGTGGCTGTCTGCTCCGACCACCAGGCTACCGGGCAGGGCTCTGCCAGATTCCACAATAAGCTGATGCCCTATGCCTTCGCCAACTTCCCACAGCAGGATGCCGTGCCGCATCGCAAAGTCGCGCATACGCTGATGGAGTTGGGTGGTTGCGCGGCTGGGCGCGGGCGCGTAATGGTCGAGGGCAAAGACGATCCGCTGCGGATCGAAGATTCGCTTGCCTCCCATGGCCTCAAAATAGTCGAGCGCCATCGGGACCGATCCGTCCGTGCCCAGAGCGTGGTCCACCTGGCAAACCACCACATCGCCGGCGCGGCTGTCCTGCCCCGATTTGGTGGAGAGGATCTTCTCGCTGATGGTTTTGCCTGCCATAGCTACTGTCCTAAGTAGAATAACCCAGGATTTCTTGGGGTCATTTCACCATATTTGCCATTGCTGTGATGATGAGTGAATTGAGGAAGTCAATCAGGAATGCTCCCACCACAGGCACCACAAGAAATGAGCGCGGCGCCGGGCCAAATTTCTCCGCCAGTTCCTCCATGCAGGCCACGGCATTGGCGGTGACGCCCAGCATAAAGCCGCAGAATCCGCTGGACATTACTGCGGATTCGTAGTCGCGCCCCATCAGATAAAAACATGCAGTCACACACATCAGCCAGCACAAGACCACCTGAGCCAGCAGGATGAGGATCATCGGCAGGACCAGATGGGCCAGCTCCCACAATCGCAGTGTAAGCACCGCCATCACGATAAACAGATAAAGGGAGATGACGGCACAGGCTTCCACGCTGCTTTGCGAAACGGGAAAGAAGGAAAAACGGTCATTCAAGTTGCGAATCACTGCCGCCGCTATCATGGCGCCGATGTATGGGGGCAGCACCATACCCACCCGGTCCAGGCCAGTGCTGATCAGGTTTCCCAATCCCATAGCCACGCCGATCAGCAGCACGGCGTAGAGTAACGCGCTGGCCTGATGTTGCGCAGCCTCCGGAGGCGTAACCCCGGGCGTTGCTGCCGGTTGGGGTTGCAGCTTGTTACGCTGGATGAGGCGGCCGCCGATATATCCACCCACCAGTCCGGCAACGGCAATTCCGAAAGTTGCCGATGCGGCGCCCACCTCGGTTGCGCCGCGCACGCCCATCCTTTCAAAGGTTGGGCCAAAGGCCAGCGCAGTTCCCGGCCCGCCAGTAAGCGCCACCGATCCGGAAAGAATTCCGATCAGCGGATTCAGGCCCATGACTTTGGCCAACCCGATGCCGAGCAGGTTCTGCAGCACCGCGCCCGCTGTCGCCAGGGCCAGCATGAGCAGCACCTGAATTCCGCCCCGCCGGATCAGATTTAGCCGCGCATTCAGGCCAATGGTCGTCATAAAGGCGATCATCATCACATCACGCAAGGCGCCGTCATATTCAAAGTTGGCATAGCGATCGTGCAGGGCCAGCGCCACCAGCGCAAAAACCAGTCCACCCACGATCGATGTGGGGATGCAAAGCCTATCGAGAATGGGCAGCTTCTTCTTGAGCCACATGCCGATCACGATGCCGAGACAGCCCAGGGCCAGCACCTGCATCGCGCCCAGTTTCCAGGTGAGCATGCCAGCCATGCGGATTGTGGAAGCCGCTAGTGTCAATGAGAGGGCTCTCTTAAGAAGAGAGGTAAGGATAATATAGCGGCGAGACCGAGGACGGGCACTCCACAAAGATTCCCACAAATGCCTACATCGCCGGAATTACCAGAATTGATGGCCCTGCGATCTTCAATTCCGGCAACTTCTGTGATTCCGGCGATTTTGGCAATTTCCGGTGTTCAAGCTAAGACCCCGTTTTGTCTTTTTTAATGCGGCGGCTCATGCGATTGGCTTCGTGATTGAGCTGACGCTGGTTCTTCCTGGTCAGGTGGCCGTTGTCCTTGGACATATCCCTCTTCTCGTTATTCTGCAGCCGGGTTTCGCCCTTTTCCAGCCTGGACGCCTGCCTGGAGTTCAATTTGTCATTCTTGATGCCGTTGGCAATGCGATTCTGTTGCCGCTGCTCACGGCGGTTAATCTGGTTTACCCGTGGATGGTTGGGATCGTGGACGCCAGGGCCTGCGCCACTGGTGTTCCCGTTTCCACTGGAAGTTTGAGCGACAGCAGAGCCGATGGTCATCAACCCGGCTACTGCCAGAAGTGAGAGAGTATTTTTTAAGATCGTCATGGTCGTGTGAACACACGCGTGAAATCGAAGTTAGCAGCGCCTGAACTGCGTCCTGATTACTTTAGTAACATCAGCAACAACAGGTAATAGCAACTCTTGATGGATAGCCCATGAGCGGCTGGGACCATAAGCAGCAGTCTCCGGGGGTCACAACAACTGTGAATGGAATCGCACAATCCGGCGATACACAATCTGGCGACGCACAATTCGACGAATCTGGCCAGACGTGATCTGGATCACAGATGCTATGTACCTGTCTCCATTTAAACTGACTGTTTCGCGCCGTTTGGGAAATAATGTCAGTTTCGTGTAGGATACCCGGTTTTTGAGAGCGAGGGTGGTGAGCGAGGCCAAACGACCAGGCCAGGGCTCAAGACCCGCGCCGGCGCTTCAGAGCGCAAGCTACAGGAAGTAAATGGAAGGGGAACAATGAGAATTGCGGTCCCACAGGAAAGACAGCCAGGAGAAGCCCGGGTTGCGTTAGCGCCCGAGTCAGTAAAAAAGCTGGTCACGAGCGGCGTAGAGGTATGCATTGAGAATAACGCCGGACTCAAAGCAGGGTTTCGCGATAGCGACTACACCGCTGTTGGCGCCAAATTTATGGATCGTGACGCTCTTTTGCAGGGAGCGGACGTTCTGGCCTGCATCAATCGTCCTGAGCCGGACGATTTTGGCCGCCTCAAGGCGGGCGCCGTCATCATAGGCTTTCTCAAACCTCTGGATGAACCGGCCAAGCTGGAGCCCTTGATCAGGCGAAAGTTGACGGCATTTTCCATGGAGCTGGTTCCGCGCATTACCAGGGCGCAATCCATGGATGCGCTTTCCTCCATGGCGACCGTTGCCGGCTACAAAGCCGTCATCCTGGCGGCGGACCATTTGCCCAAACTTTTCCCGCTGCTCATGACTGCCGCGGGAACCATTCCTCCGGCGAAAGTTCTGATTCTGGGAGCGGGAGTGGCTGGATTACAGGCCGTTGCCACCGCCAGGCGACTGGGCGCGGTGGTGGAAGCCTACGATGTACGCGCTGCTGCCGGAGAGCAGGTGAAATCACTGGGAGCAAAGTTCCTTGAAGTGGACCTGGGCGGCATTGAGACGCAGGATGCCGGCGGCTATGCCAAGGAGCTCACGGAGGAAGCATTGCAACGCGGACGTGACATGGTAGCCAAACACGCCGCAACCTCCGACGTAGTGATCACCACCGCGCAAGTGCCGGGCAGGCGCGCCCCGCTCATGCTCACCGAACAGTCGGTGAGCGCCATGCGTCCCGGATCGGTGATTGTTGATCTGGCGGCCAGCACGGGCGGGAACTGCGCGGTGACCAAGGCTGGAGAGACCATCGACTACAACGGCGTAACCATTATGGGCCCTTTAAATATGCCGTCCACTGTGCCTTTGCATTCCAGCCAGCTTTATTCGCGCAACCTGACGAGTTTTCTGGCGCTGATCATTGATAAAGGCGCGCTGAAAATTGATATGGCAGACGAAATTCTGAAAGGCGCTTGCGTCGCGTTTGAAGGCGGCAACGTCCATCCGAAAGTGGCGGCAGCGCTGGGACAACCCGTGGCATGAGCACGGGAAGGAGAACCAAATGAACTATTTGTTGTTCACAGCTTTAGTGTTCGTGGTGGGCACGGATGCGGAGAACGCCGGACATATTCCTCCGGCAGTGTTAATTGCTTCGCTCTACGTGTTCGCCCTGGCTGCATTTTTGGGCTATCAGGTGATCTCGCGGGTACCGCCCCTGCTGCACACGCCCTTGATGTCCGCTACCAATGCTATCTCCGGCATCTCTCTGATCGGTTCGATCGTAATTGCCGGTGAACATGCGAACAGGTTGAGCACCATCCTGGGGACCGTGGCTGTGACTTCCGCCATGATCAACGTGACCGGCGGATTCCTGATCACCGACCGCATGCTCAAGATGTTCCGCAAGAAAGAGAACATTAAGGCGGAGGAGAAGAAGTGACCGACACCAACTACTTTCTTGAAGCAACCTATCTCATTGCTTCCATTCTCTTCGTCATGGGCTTAAAGAGCCTGAGTCATCCTGACACCGCCCGCCGGGGAATGCTGATGGCGGCGGCAGGAATGGCGGCGGCCGTGCTCGGGACCCTGTTTCATCCGGCCATCAACGGTTGGCAAGGATATGTCTGGATCATGACCGGCCTGGCGATCGGCTCGGCCATTGGCATACCTATGGCGATGGTGCCCATGACGGCCATGCCACAGCGAACTGCTCTCTCGCACGCTTTCGGCGCTCTGGCGGCTGCGCTGGTTGGTGTGGCCGAGTTTTCGCTCCGCGGGCATAGTCTGGGTCCGGTCAAAGTTGGCGCGCTGGGATTTGAAGTCATGCTGGGCTCGCTCACCTTTACGGGCAGTCTGATTGCTGCGGCCAAGTTGCAGGAGATGATGCGTGGCACTCCCATCCAGTTCAAAGGACAGCACATCGTCAACCTGGGCATCTTCCTCACCATGATCGGTTTGTTCGTTAGCTGGCAGTTGAACACCGGCGCCATCTGGATGTTTTACTCCATGATCGGCTGCGCCCTTGTCTTCGGCGTGGCGCTGGTGATCCCAATCGGTTCAGCGGACATGCCGGTGGTCATGTCCCTGCTGAACTCCTATGCCGGCCTCTCCTCGGCATCTACCGGGTTTGTGCTTTCCAATAACGTGTTGATCATTGCCGGCACGCTGGACGGTTTTTCCGGATTCATCCTCTCGATCCTTATGTGCAAAGCCATGAACCGCTCCATGAGCAATGTCCTATTTGGCGGCTTTGGCGCAATTATTGCAGAGGAAGGGGGTGCGGTTGGCGGCACCATGCGTGAGGTCACCCTGGACGATGTTGCCGTGCAGTTGGCGTATGCGAACCAGGTGGTCTTTGTGCCTGGTTACGGCATGGCCACGGCGCAGGCGCAGCACGCAGTCCGCGAGCTGGGCAATCTGCTGGAAGAACGCGGCGTTTCCGTGAAATACGGCATCCACCCGGTGGCCGGACGCATGCCCGGTCACATGAACGTCCTGCTGGCTGAAGCCAACGTGCCATACTCGTCTCTGTATGAGATGGACCAGATCAATCCCGAACTTCCTACCACAGATGTTGCGGTGGTGATTGGCGCAAATGATGTGGTCAACCCGGACGCACGCGACAATCCCAAGAGTCCGATTGCCGGGATGCCGATTATCGAGGTGGACCGCGCCCGGTCTGTGGTGGTCCTGAAGCGCGGAAAAGGGAAGGGCTTCTCCGGGCTGGAAAACCCACTGTTCTTCAAATCGGTGACGGGGATGCTCTATGGCGATGCCAAAACCTCTCTGACCAATCTCGCCCAGGCGGTGCAGAAAGTCTAAGTTTGGGAAGCTAGCCCTTGGCCGTTAGCCTTTGGCCCTTGGCCTTTAGCTCTTGGCCTTTACTTAAGAGCGCAGGGAACAGCGAACAGAGGAGCGCGGAACATCAATTTCCCGCTCCTGCCGGCTCATTGACGGTTATAGCCAACCTTGTTCGCGGCGAACGAAGTTGGAACCATCCCAAGCGAGAACGGCAATGCGCCACCATGCGTAACTCCGTTACAACCCGCGCCGTTATTGATCATGGACTGCACCCCTGAGGTGAGACAGTAGGCAATCGTTACACGTGCCGTTAGATGGAATTTACTATTCAAACAAAACCCTTTTTGTTCACAATCGTGGCGGCTGGTGAAGCGCAAGCGGGCTCTGCTGGAGAGCAACCCG
>DATGJZ010000114.1:0-33553 GCA_035294925.1 Candidatus Angelobacter sp.
GCCAACCCCGCGCTTCCCACATTCCCACCGCCACGGCTACTGCTCCTCTTCTATTGGGCAAGCAAATCAAACAATCAAACGCAAGGTCGAGTTAATCGCTCCATATACTGTTTCTCACCCACAGATTTTCCAGACGAAGCATATTAATTAACGGCCGGATGAATCCATGCCCCGACACAACGCTTGGTGACAAGCTCCAAATCCCGGATTTACCTGCGCTGCTCCAGCAGACTCTCTACCCGGTATCCCGCCTCCAGGGCAGAACGCATGCGCGATTCAAGCGCATTTTCTACTTCGCGAACGGCCGGTTCGCCAACCGCCTTCACCGCGACGGTGGGTTTTCCCGCAATCTGCAGCAGCCGTGGCAGAGCCATCCACCACAACAGTTCTTCGTACTGTTCCTTTATGAAGTAACGGACGCCCTGGTATTCGTGGACGCCGATGAGCCAGGCAACATCAGGATCATGCACCCAACTTAAGGGAGCGGCAAACGGCGCGGAGGCGGGCTCCGGCTGTGGCGCCCAGGCGCGGTGCGCGAATGAACATCGGATACGAGCGGCGGCCCGCCAGCGGTCCTCGCCCGAGAATCCCAGGCGGCTGAAATCTTCCGCCAACTGCTCGCGCAGCCGCAAAGCATCGAAGAGGTCTGTTGCCGCGTGTTCCGGATCGTTGGGATTGCATGTCCGGCCCAGGG
This sequence comes from Candidatus Angelobacter sp., assembly GCA_035294925.1. Classification (GTDB taxonomy): domain Bacteria; phylum Acidobacteriota; class Terriglobia; order Terriglobales; family Acidobacteriaceae; genus Angelobacter. The sequence continues at coordinate 695 of DATGJZ010000114.1, forward strand.
ATTCCAGAGCGCACCATGCCAGGATGGTCCCCCAGATCGCTGCTTGATTCAGCTGACCAGCTCCGGAATCACGCGGGCCGTTTGCGCTATTAATAAGGATGACAGGCCCGCTCTCCCTGGCTGACTCGACATCGATGGCTTTCGAGCCGGTGACGGTCTTCATGCCGGAAGGGGCGCTTGTTCGGGCTGCGCCCGGCAACACAGCGCGAGCTTCCGGCGGCCATGGAGTCTTAAAGAGGTGTTCCATCTGGGGAACACGCAGAGCTTGGGCAACGCGTTTTTCAAAGCATTGCACAGCTTCGTCCGTGTTGCCCTGCCATAGAGTTTGGAAATTTGGATCATGGGAGGCGGCAAAATTCCGGGCTTCGTCCAGGAGAACGCGCACTTTGCCGGACACTCTGGCTGCCAACTCGCGCTCTCGCTCCTGCAGGTTCTCCTCGGGAGGAATCAGCGCGCAATCGGCCAATTCCTGCGCCAGCGCAGTATCCAGCAAGGCCGCAACGGATTCCCGCACCGGCCTGAGCTGGAACCTATGCAGCTCAACATCCAGGCTGGTGACGCCGCGCCCTCCGAGCATGTCGCATAAAGCACCCCAGGGATGGGCGGCATCGTCTTTGAGTTCGCGCCAGTCGAGAAAGACCTGGCATTTGTACGCGCCGAGTTCGATGTGCATGCCCTTTTCCAGCAGATCGCAGCTCCGGTGCAGATATTCAAGTCCGGTAAAGGGATCACGGCAGGCAGTTAACATTTGCGGACCATTTGCCAGCGAAAAAGATTCGCCGAGCGTGGACTGCCGCATCCGGCGGCCGCCGTCCGGCACCTTCTCCGCATACTGGCAGGAGACCCGCACCCAACCGGCTGTATCCGCAAATCGATTGTGGTAGATGACCAGCGCGCGCTGATCTCCAAGGCGGTTGGAGTAGGCGAAGACGTCTTCATTTACCTGTCCATCGCCGGTATAGAAGTCATACAGCAGAAAACTCTCAACGCCCGTGAACAAAGCCCGGCGATGCAGCAGGGGAGAGATCTCGCGCTCGTGACGGGCCACCAGCCACGGATCGGGGCGCTCGTCATAGTAGGCGCGGCGGTATTCCATGCCGTAGCGCTCGGTGTAGCCCTCAATCTGGCCGTGCCCAAACATGGGCAGCCCAGGCATGGTTGCCATGAGCGTGCATACGCCAAAGTATTTGTCGCCCTTGCCAAACTGGTCCACGGCGGTGCGCTCGTCCGGATTGTTCATAAAGTTCACGTAGCGACGCAGGACATCCGGATCAAACTCCAGCGTGTTTTTGATCACGCTGCGGTAGTTGGCATTTTCTTCGTCGCGCAGCATATTCATAAAAGCGCTGTTGTAGACGCGATGCATGCCCAGGGTGCGGACAAAGTATCCTTCCATCAGCCAGAAGGCCTCGGCCAGCAGCAGCGTTCCAGGCACCTCGGCATTGATGCGATCCACCAGCTCCCGCCAGAACTCCACCGGCATGGCGGCATCAAACTCTGCTTTGGTCATGGAGTGCTCGGCGCGCGAAGGGATCGCGCCTCCAGTGCCCGGCTCGGGGAACCACAGCCGCTGGTAATGGCGCTTGGCCAGAGTCATGGCAGCGTCAAAGCGAATGATGGGAAACATGCGCGCCACATGCAGAATGGTCTGGATCACGGCCTCCCGTGTATCAGCCCGCAGGTAATTCAACTGAGCGGTATCGTTCCAGGGAAAGCTGGTGCCGTCGTTGCCGTGGTAGATATAGCGCGTGTCACCGGTCCAGCGGTCGCGGCGGCGAAAGACCACGGCGGCGTCGCTGCGCTGGTAATAGTGGTCCTCGATCTTGATCTCGACACGTCCGTCGTGGGAAAGATCAGGGCCCTCGAAGCTATACGCAGGAAACGGGCTGTGCGGCAGCGAGAGAAACCAGTCCGGATGCTCGATCACCCAGCGCGAATCGATGCCCATGTGGTTTGGCACCATGTCACTGGCCAAACGGATGCCGCGCGCTCCCGCGCGATCGCGGAGATTCGCGTAAGCCGGCTCTCCACCCAGGTCTTCGGAGACAAGGTAGTCGGCGAGCGAGTAAGCCGAAGCCACCGCTTCCGGGTTGCCACAAAGCTGCTTGATTCGCTGTGAGGCGCGGCTGCGCTCCCAGATTCCGATGAGCCACAGCGCGTTGAAGCCGCGCCGCGCCAGGATGTCGAGTTCCTGCTCCGGAACCTGGTTGAGCCTGGTAATAGGGTGTCCGTAGGCCTTCGATAGCTGGTCGAGCCACACGTAAACCGTCTTCGCGATCATGACGGTGCGTGGCATCCAGTCAATATCCTGGCTGAAAGCCTCATACTCAGGAGAGCCGCCAAAATGGGGAATAGCACCAGCACTGGAATCACCGCCTAACCATGCTCCGCCGGCACCCGGTTTTGCTTGATCGCCTTCACTGGGATGAAAGCGCATCCAGTTGGCAATTTCCTCTTCCTTCAAAATATCGAGCGCCATCTGGGTGCGGCTTAGTAACTGCCGCAGCCATGCGCCCAGTATCGGCAGCCATTTTTCCTGGATATAAGCCAGCTGCGCGGCAATCGACTCGGGCGCGGTGAGTGCCGGCGCGCGCAGAATGTCAAGAAGATTTTCATTGTCCGGGCCGAAGCGCGGTCGAGTCTCAAAATAGCCACGCAGCCCCGCGGCGATATCCTTATATACGGTCTTTGTGACCAGCGGCGCATCGTCAAACAGTTCGCGGTAGGGCCGGTACCCGGGATTCATATTGGCCAGCCAAAGGAATATCAGCTCTTCCAGGGCGATGGCCCGATTGGGAATGCCGGCGGTCGATTCATCGAGCCACTCGGCTGCTGTCCGGCCTTGATAAACCGCGGTGACGGGAAATTCATCGACAAACGCCAGAAGTGTTTGTTCCAGCCTTTCAGATCCAAGACGTTTCTCAAACCAGTCGAGGGCATCCATCACCGCGCGCGGATCGCGTTCTTCGCGATAGCGGGCCACCAACGCGTGCTGGATTTCGTCGATGAGCCCCATCACAAATAGAGAGCCTGGATGCGCGGTACGTTCCGGATATCGCTCAGCCTGGCGCACCTGGTTCATGCGATGCGCGAACTGGCGGACGGCCGCTATATCGGCGAAGACCGTGTTCCCGCTGAGCGAAAAGAATACGTCCTCAAACTGATAACGATCGCGCGCGACGCGTGAGACATGGAACTCGAATGTGGCGGAGGGCACTTCCATGTGATCTAGAAGTATAAATGTCAGGTTGCCCGTAAGGTGGGTTGGTTGTTCGCGGATCATCTTGCCGGAAGGCACGTGTCTGGGCCCGACTGGGAGCCGGACTGAGTCCTTCACGGCGCTTTAACATCAGGATGCGCGGTCTAGCTACACGGGCGGGCTGCCTGCAAACAGCCGAATGGCGAGGGGTTTTACGAACACAATTTCGCCCGTTCGCAATCCCAGTTCCTGGTAACGCAGCTTGGGAAGCTCCGCTTCAATGGTCTCCCCGCTGTCAACACGGACAAGTTCAATCCGGGCGTGGGGACCAGCCCCGGAAATCTGCGTGATGTGGGCCCGGATCGCAGGCTCACCTTCCTCCTCGTGGCGCATGATTTCCACATCATGCGGGCGAACGTACCCAAATGCCGGTCCGCTGACTTGCCCTATATGTTCCGGCGCTGCAAGTTCCAGGGACCCAAGGCTGGCGAGGCCTGCTTCAATGCGGCCGTGAAACAGGTTCACCTTCCCCAGGAAATCAAAGACAAACGGCGTGGCAGGATGGTCATATACCTCCTCCGGCGTCCCGACCTGTTCGATCTGGCCGGCATTCATGATGGCCACTCGGTCGGCGACTTCAAGCGCTTCTTCCTGGTCATGAGTCACCAGCACGCTGGTCACATGGATTTCATCGTGCAACCGGCGCAGCCAGCGCCGCAGCTCTTTGCGCACCTTGGCATCCAAAGCGCCAAACGGTTCATCCAGCAACAACACTTTGGGCTGGACAGCCAGGGCGCGGGCCAAGGCCACTCTTTGCCGTTGTCCGCCGGAGAGCTGTGTTGGATAGCGGCCGGCCTGCGACTCTAATTGCACCAGCCGCAATAGCTCTTGTACCCGTTCCTGAATCTGATTACCGAGGAGGCGTACGGCGCGAGGCTGGACGCGAAGGCCAAATGCCACGTTTTCGGCCACAGTCATGTGGCGAAACAGCGCGTAATGCTGGAAGACAAAGCCCACGCCGCGCCGGGATGCGCTCTGCAACGTTGCATCCTGATTGTTCAGCAGGATAACTCCTGAGTCCGGCTGCTCCAGTCCGGCGATGATCCGCAGGAGCGTTGTTTTTCCCGAACCCGAAGGTCCAAGCAGGGCCACCAGTTCGCCTTCTTCCACGTTGAGGCTGACATTCCGGACAGCCTCGAACTTTCCATACCGCTTGCTTACGTTATGAATTTGAATGCTCATGGATTACTCCTCGGTTTCTGACGTCTTCCACTCGATGGTCTTCCTGGCGATCAACGTAACCACCGCCAGCAGCGTCAATAAGGACGCTGCGGCGAAGGCTCCGACAAAGTTGTATTCGTTGTAAAGAATCTCCACTTGCAGCGGTAGAGTGGTGGTCTGTCCGCGAATGTGCCCGGAGACTACGGACACGGCGCCGAACTCGCCCGCGGCCCGCGCAGAGGCCAGAATTACGCCGTAGAGCAGGCTCCATTTGATATTGGGCAGAGTTACCTTGAACAAGATGTGCCACCCGTTCGCGCCCAGCACCGCCGCCGCTTCTTCCTCCTCCTTGCCCTGCGTCTGCATGAACGGGATCAGCTCCCGCGCGATGAAGGGAAACGTGACGAACGTTGTGGCCATCACGATTCCCGGCACAGCAAAGATGATGCGGATGTCATGCGAATCCAGCCAACTGCCGAACCATCCGTGCAGGCCGAACACCAGCACGTAGATCAACCCGGAAACCACAGGCGAAACCGCCAATGGGAGGTCAATCAGGGTGATCAAGATATTTTTCCCGTGGAAATCGAACTTGGTGATGGCCCATCCAGCCGCCAGTCCGAACACCAGGTTCAGAGGCACGGCGATGAAGATCACCATCAGAGTGAGCCGCGCAGCCAGGAGCGTCTCTTCATCCCGAATCGCTGCCAGATAAGCATGCAGCCCTTTGACGAAAGCTTGCGCGAATACAGCCAGCAGCGGAAACGCCAGAAAGAGCGTGAGAAACACGAGCGCAGCTCCAATCAGCACACGGCGAACGGTCGTACCCTGCTTGGAGTGTGTGCGCGGCGCGGAGACCACTTTGGGAAGCGGCAGCGTTGTGCTCATTTCAAGCCTCCGCCTCCTGACGCCGGATTCGCGCCTGCAACAGGTTGATCCCCAAAAGCAGAGTGAAGGATGCCACCAGCATGATTACCGCAATCGCCGTGGCCCCGGCATAGTCATATTGTTCCAGTTTGGAGACGATGAGCAGCGAGCTGATCTCGGTCTTCATGGGCATATTGCCGGCGATAAAAATCACCGAGCCGTACTCACCAAGCGCGCGTCCGAACGCCAGCGCCGTGCCGGTCAAGAGCGCTGGGAGAATGGAGGGAAAGATGACGCGCCGGAACGTTTGCCACCGGCTTGCACCCAGACTTGCCGCCGCTTCTTCCAGTTCCTGGTCCAGATCTTCCAGGACCGGCTGTACGCTGCGGACTACGAACGGAAAGCCGACAAAAGCAAGCGCGAGCACAATTCCGGCCGGCTGGAACGCTACCTGGATGCCGTGTGGCTGCAGGTACCGTCCGAACCATCCGCTCTTTACATACAGAGAGGTGAGCGCGATGCCCGCCACAGCGGTGGGCAGGGCAAAAGGCAGGTCCACCATGGCGTCCACAAAATGCTTACCCGGAAAATCGTACCGCGCAAGCACCCACCCGACGAGCAGGCCGGTCACCATGTTGATGAGGGCAGCAGCCAACGATGCGCCAATCGTCAGCCGGTAGGACGCAATTACCCGGGGCGTAGTGGCGGCCTGCCAGAAATGCGTCCAACCCAGAGATGCGCTTTTGAAAAAGACGGCGCTGATGGGGATGAGCACAATCAGACTGAGATAGCTGAGTGTGAATCCCATGGACAGGCCGAAGCCCGGTATAGGGCTCCCTGCTTGTTTGCGCCTATGCAACATTCTTCTTCCTCATTCTTCCTCTCTTTTGTTTCGCTGAAGGTTCAATGGCCGTAGATCTGGTCGAACACTCCGCCATCCGCAAAATGCGTTTTCTGCGCTCTCTGCCATCCGCCAAATACCTGGTCCACGGTGAACAGCTCGACCTTGGGAAACTGCGCCACATACCGGGAAACAACGGACTTCAAGCGCGGACGGTAGTAATGCCGGGCCGCGATTTCCTGTCCTTCTTCCGAATAAAGGTGATTGAGATATTCCCGCGCAACCTCAGTGGTTCCATGCCTCTCGGTCACTCCTCGCACCACGGCCACGGGCGGCTCAGCCAGCACGCTCACGGATGGCACCACGATCTCTACCTTGTCCGCGCCAAACTCCTTGACAGCGAGAAAAGCCTCGTTTTCCCAGGCCAGCAACACGTCGCCTATGCCCCGCTGAACAAAGGTCGTGGTAGCTCCGCGAGCGCCGGAATCCAGCACCGGCACGTTCTTATAGAGTTGAGCCACAAACTGCCGGGCCTTGTCTTCCTGGTTATTGTTCTTGCGCAGCGCGTAGCCCCATGCGGCCAAGTAGCTCCATCGAGCGCCGCCGGATATTTTTGGGTTTGGAGTGATCACCGATACGCCCGCGCGCACAAGATCATTCCAGTCATGGATGCCCTTGGGATTGTCCTTGCGGACGAGGAAAACAATGGTGGAGGTATACGGCGCGCTGTTGCTGGGAAATCTGCTCTGCCAGTCTTTGTCTACCAGGCCCGATTTCTCGCCGATGGCGTCAATGTCGTAAGCCAGCGCCAGCGTGACCACATCTGCCTTGAGGCCATCGATCACTGCGCGTGCCTGCTTGCCGGAGCCGCCGTGGGATTGGTCAATCTTAATGTCCTGCCCGGTTTTCGCCTTCCAATATCTGGCAAAGCTCGCGTTGTATTCCTGGTAGAGCTCACGTGTAGGATCGTAGGATGCATTCAGCAAGACGGTCTGTCCCAGCGACATGATTGACGTTGCGAGGACAGCGGCGGCGAGAAAAAGTTGGAAGAACAGCCTTGAATGCATCTCAACGTTCCTTAGAGATCAAAAGTTTGTGTTTGTGGAATTTCCAGAAGTGCGGCGCAGGATTTATAGACAACAACAATAGGCATCGCGGGGGATACGCATGCGCATGGAATGAGGGGTGAGAGCGTCAATGTGCCGGGCGGGCGCGATATCGATTTGTCTCCAAGGTGTCATTGTCTTCGTCTTTAGGTTTTCAATTACCCAATTACTAAATTCCGCGCTGGGCTATCTCGCCGGCATCGCGGACTAAGTTCTCTCTGTAAACGTATGAATTCCGCATTCCAGCTTGGTTCCGTTCCAGCGGCCCGATCTCGGATCGTTCAAAGTTACCGGCAACGCTGTGCAAGGCTGGCAGCCTATGCTCAAGTAGCCCTCGTCGTATTGGGGCAGATGCTCGATACCGTTTGCCACGCCGTACGCCCAGACCTGCTCCCAGTTCCAGTCCGCCAGCAGGCTGACTTTCCAGAGTGACTTGCCGGAAGGCAAGCGGTGCAACTCGACCTTCTTGAGGTTTCCGCGGGTAGGTGATTGCTCCCGCCGCAAGCCGGTAAACCATAGATCGAATGGCTCCAGAGCGCGCATCAGCGGTTCGACTTTGCGCAACTGGCAGCAGCGTCCCGGATCCTTGTGATGAAGAATGCCCAAGGCTGACTCCTGTTCCGTAACCGTGATTTCCGGTAGGACGTTGACCAGGTTCAGAGACCACTCTTTGGCCATGCGGTCGCGATACTCGTATGTCTGCGCAAAGTGATAGCCAGTTTCCAGGAACAAGACGGGCACGTCCGGAATATGCCGGCGCAGGAGATGCAGTACAGCCATATCTTCTGCCTGAAAGCTGCTGGTCAGGCAGGCGCGCGAATCGGGGTAAGCTGCAAGCACCGTGGTTAGCGCCTGCTCGGGCGGCATTTTCTCAAGTACTTCTGCAATGTACTGGGCATTTATTTCAGCCATTTCAGTTCACCTTACTGTGATTTCCCGGTGGGTCCGTGATGCGCAGCGAATCAACGATGGCGAGTACCCGGCGCAAAGTTTCTTGTTCGTCGTCATTTTCGGCAGAATCCGTATCTCGGTCCCGGACTGAATCCTTTGTGGTTAGATCAAAGAAACGTCCGGCTACAGCAGCTTCAATCTGCTGCTTCGCCTCGGCATCCAGAACTTTGCCGGACAACAGGAGGATGAGGCCGGCCATCTTTGCTGTCTCAGCGATGCCGGCAAATTCACTCGGCCGTACTTCTGTGCTCGATAGGTCCAGTACGTGGCAACCCTGATCAAAAAGAATGCGCTCCACAGCGCGCACCAGCGGGAGGCCATTCAAGATCAACACAGCCGGGTAGTGCCCGTTGCGGTGGTAGCGTTCCTGCATTGTAACTGCCTGGGTGGATTGGGTCAGGAAAATGGGTTGGGCATCGAACTCCCTTTTAACCGGATCTTCCGCAATCATGCCAGCGCCCACGGTGGCGTTGGTGAAAGGGTCGATCAGAATGAAACTTCCAGTGGTCCGGTTCTGGCTGTATGCATCGAAGAACAGAGGCGCGTGCGCATGGAATTCGACTACGCCGATGTCATTCATATCCAGACGTACTGCCGGCTCTTTGGCGTAACTGTTGATGTTCACCCCATGCCGGATGCGCACTGCTTTAATCTTAGTTTGGCGCGTGGCGTGCTTTATCAGATACGTGCGCCCGACTTCCAGCGGCCGGGTGTGCAACCATACCACTGTGGCGTGAAACTCTCGCGAGACGCTGGGTGGACTGTGAGGCGCCACCAGCATGTCGCCGCGGCTCAGATCGATTTCGTCTTCCAACTGGAGCGTCACAGACATGGGCGCGGTGGCCTGGGGCAACTCGCCGTCAAAGGTGACAATCGAGCGCACGCGCGACTTCTGCCCGGAAGGCAGGGCGAGCACGGCATCGCCGGGACGAACGGATCCTCCGGCGATGCGGCCGGCAAATCCACGGAAACGCGCATCCGGCCGGATTGCGGCTTGCACCGGAAAGCGCAGTCCTACGCGCGAATGGTATTCAGGCAGGGGCACGGTCTCCAGATGTTCCAAAAGGGTGGGGCCATTGTGCCAGGATGTGCGCCGGCTGCGCTCCACTACATTGTCTCCCTCCAAGGCGCTGATGGGAGTGCATTGCACGTTGGGGATTCCCAGTTGTCGCGCCAGGGCCAGAAAGTCTTTTTCGAGTTGGAGAAAAACATCTTCGCGAAAATCCATCAGGTCCATCTTGTTCACGGCGGCGAGCACGTTGGAGATCCCCAGGAGTGACGCAATGAAGGCATGGCGCCGCGTCTGGGGCAGCAATCCTTTCGTGCCGTCAATCAGAATCACGGCCAAGTCCGCCGTGGATGCGCCCGTGGCCATATTGCGCGTGTACTGTTCATGGCCGGGCGTATCGGCAATGATGAACTTGCGTCGCGCGGTGGCGAAGTAACGGTAGGCCACGTCAATGGTGATGCCCTGCTCGCGCTCCGCGCGCAGGCCGTCTGTGAGCAGGGAAAAATCAATGGGACCGCTGGAGCGATTGACTTTGCTCTTCCTGACCGAAGCCAGCTGGTCTTCATAGACGGATTTGGAATCATGGAGGAGCCGGCCGATCAGAGTTGATTTGCCGTCGTCCACGCTGCCGGCGGTAGTAAAGCGCAACAGGCTCTTGCTTAGATCCTGTTCCAGAAACGCCGCAAAGCTGGGATGACGATGGTTGTTCTCTGCCGCGATCATCAGAAATATCCTTCCCGTTTCTTCAGCTCCATGGAGCCTTCTTCGTCGTGGTCAATGGCCCGGTTTTCGCGCTCTGAACGGCGGAATGAAACCATCTCCTCAATGATCCGGGGCACCGTGTCGGCATCCGAGCGGATGGCTCCGGTGCAGGGCATGCATCCGAGCGAGCGCATGCGGCATTTCACGATCTGTGTTTTTTCGCCCGGAAGAAGCTGCCTGGGATCATAGACCAAGATGATCGCCCCGTTACGAAGCACCACTTCACGCTCCCGGGCAAAGTACAGAGGCACGATGGGAATGTTCTCAGCATGGATGTAAAGCCAGATATCCAGCTCCGTCCAGTTGGACAGTGGGAACACGCGGATGCTTTCGTCTTTGTCGATGCGCGCGTTGAAGATATTCCAGAGCTCGGGCCGCTGGTTCTTCGGGTCCCACTGCCCCAGCGAATCGCGAAAGGAGTAAATCCTCTCTTTGGCGCGGGATTTCTCTTCGTCCCTGCGGGCCCCGCCGAAGGCCGCGTCAAAACCACCGGCTGCCAGCGCATCCAGCAGGGAGTTGGTCTTGAGCAGGCCACAGCATTTCTGCGTGCCCAGCGAGAAAGGGTTTGCCCCGTCATTCAACGCCTTCTGGTTCTTGTGAACGATCAGCTCCGCGCCGATCTGCCGCGTATAGGCATCGCGGAACGCAATCATCTCCGGAAATTTGTAACTGGTATCCACGTGCAGCAAAGGAAAGGGAATTTTGCCGGGGAAGAAGGCTTTTTGCGCCAGCCGCAGCATGACGGAAGAATCTTTGCCTATGGAGTAGAGCATCACCGGGCGGGCGAATTCGGCGGCGGCTTCGCGGAGGATATAGATGCTCTCCGACTCAAGTGTGCGCAGGTGATTCAACCCGCCTGCCGTCACTGGCTCCGAGGACGCGCCGGGCGCGGCTGCAGAGTCACCCTGATAAATCAAGTCTTCTGTTGTTTGTCCCATATTGTTTCACGCAAAAACAAAAAACCCACCGCCTTGTAGTGCGGTGGGTTCAGATAACACTTAAGATTGCGTTAGATTGATCGCTTCATCTACCCATCCGACTGAAAGGCGCACATACCCATTGCTGGACAACAACAACAAGAAATGGCCTCTCGGATTTGGGTAAATTCCATCATTCGAAATTTCAGTCTAGCCCAAGTCTGAAGGAATGGCAAATCAGATTTGGCCGGAACCAAAATCGGAGTGGTAATGTCACCATGTGCCCGCTCCAACCGACTTATCAGTCCTGGGTGCGCTCTGGTGATAATATCGCCAGCAAAACCAACCCAGCGTTGCCAGAAACCCGATCCAGGCGATCAGGCGGGTTGCAGTGCCAATCTGAATGGCATGGCGGAGCACGCCAAGATCGCTGAATATATGTACCCAATCGTGCTCGGCTTCGTCAGACGGCGCCCCCACCGTCACCAGAGTAAGCTCGCGCCGCAGCGCATCGATCATGTAGGTGGCAACTCCGGTAAGACTGTGAAAGAAAGCAATGGCGCAAAATGTTGTGCCCGGGAGCTCTGCGCGCACCACAAAGGCAACGACCAGTAGCGCAGGAACCAGTAGTTGGAGGAGAGTGCCGCCCCAGAGGCCCAGCGTGGCTCCAAACCAGCCAAAAAGCAGATGGCCTCCCTCATGGATGGGCAGATGCACGTTATCGAGCCAGGTAAGTTCCGAGAAATGGGCGGCCAGATAGATCAGGAGCAGCACATAAAAGCTCATCCAAAGGATGAACGCCGTCCGCGATAAAGGTTTCCACTCGATTTCAGGCAACTGCATGGCTGTTCATTGGATACCACACAACCCACCTGCAAATCCCCATTTTCTGAAGGCAAAGGGTTACTTTGGACAGTCTCAGCAAAGATTGTTTTGGACAGAAGTTGGTACGGGGAGGGATTTTGAAGTAATTTTCAGGGATCTGTTAGGGATTCCCCACAAGAGGAGTTTTTAAGTGATGAGGGAACTTAGGCTTTTGAAGTAATCAGAACTTCCATTCTATGTTCTTGTTGCTTCTCTCACACCAAGGTACCTGAATATTGCACAAAGGAGCGAATGGCAATGGCTGCTCTTATGCCATTTCCTTAGCCAGCACCAAAGCAGCCTGCGTTGCCACTCCTCGCTCAGCAGTAGTCGTCAAGTATTTCTGCGCATAGAGCGTAATTCCCCGCGCCAGTGATACCAGGGTGAGCGCAAAGAAGAATCCGAACACTACATGTATGGTCACCAGGAAACCATAGGTGATGGCGACGAGAGCGCCAAAGAGGAACTGTCCGCGGGGCATGCAGGGAGTTGTGGCCGGGTCGGTCACCATGTAGAAGGTAAACAGTACAAAAGCCACTCCTGTCATCGGCAGCAGGGCCGCAGTAAGCGGAGTGCCGAAGACCAGATTGCGGACTATGGCTTGCGCCAGAAACCCTCCCACCCAGCCGAGCACCAGAGAGATTCGCTTGGTGAATCTGATGTTGAGAAAGCTGCCGCTTACTACAATCACCGCCGGTAAGATCCAGCTTCCCCAACCGTGTATGTTCTCAGTGAAATGATACGGCGGCGATATGGCGACCCAGGGGAACAGGAGAAGGGTGAGCGTAATGCCAAAGTTCGAAGGATTTAAGAAATGGCGGTTGCCCTTTTCCATTGCTACCCGCATGATCGCCTTGGAAGTAATGGCTGCCGCGCTGGCAAACACGATTGGCATCAAGCGCGAATTGCTATAAAGCAGCATGCCACATGCAAGGCCGGTGATGTGGGCGGACAGGAGGAAGTCCACCATGTTGCGCCAGCCGGCGTTTTTCTGGTCGCCCAGAAAGCGAGGCTTGCGGCCGTGGACGTAGCACTCCACCAGTTCAAACCATATCTCGCAAACGTAAGCGGTGAAGACGCTGACGAAGGGTTGAATCCACGCCTGCTCAAAACCAAAGACGGTGTGGCCCAGAATATTGAACACGGTGATGGCAATAGCAAATCGACGCAGTCCACCCAGACGGTCCGGCGTGGTTGTTTTTCCGTTCGAGGTCATGCATTCCTCCTTGCGGACGAGGCCAGCATGATGGTGTGCAGGCCCGGACTCAGGTTTAGGGTTTCGCGGTGGATAGTCCCGTTTCCATCACGCCATGCAAGGTCAACGGTGAGAGTTGCGGGAGGGAACTGGCCCAGGCCGAAGTGCAATTCCGGGCTGCGCTTTCCGGAGTGCCCATTGCTCATATCCACTTGCTGGATCATGCGCCGGCCATCTGGCAAGTGAAGAGTGGCGCTCGCGCCAATGGCATAGCGGCCCTCGATGATGGGCGACGGATGTCCGGGAAGAATCCTGGTCGCAGCTGCTGCGGCGCCATTGATGGGCAGCATGAGATAAAGCTGAAGGAATTTGCCGGCTGACCTGGTCTGGTTGTGGTAGAAGGCTGAATCTTCCCACTGGTTAGCGATGGCAAAATCAAGCAGGCCGTCTCCGTCCACATCGGCGGTGGCAATGCCACGCGTCAGTTGAGGGTCATCCAGCCCCAGATCGTGCGAGAGATCAACGTAGCGTCCGGAGGCGGAAGGAACAAAAAAGCGATTGTGATCGTGGCCGGCTATGTCGTCGCCCACATGAAGGCGCGGCCAGCTTGCCGGATATCGCAGCAGATTGTCATTGCTCATGGCCACCTCGTGAAGTTCAGGCCAGCGGTCGGTAGTTCCTTTCACAAAGCCTGCCGCCTGCATCACCTGCAGTGAACCTTCATTGTCAAAGTCGCCAAAGCGGATATCCCAGGACCAGCCATTGCGGGAAAGGCCGAGTGGTTCGCTGGCGTCCTCGTAAGGGGCGACGCCGTTTTGCATCAGCTGGAGATTGCCCGTGCTGAGGAAGATCAGATTGCTTTCTTCCAGCGCAAAATCTGAAGTGATGTTGCCAATTGCCAAATCAGGAATTCCATCCTGATTCAGGTCGCCACAATCAACGCCCATTCCCTTGAAAGAATCACGACCCAGCACCTTGGAAGCCGGGACCATCGGCGTGCGCCTGCCAAACAAGCGCCGAAAACGCAGATGCCCAGGAGTAGAGAGATTGTGCAGCAGCACGTCCGGCCCGAAATCGTTGGCAATGTAGACCTCCGGGAGCAGGTCGCCATCCAAGTCACATGCCGCCATAGCCAGCGTCCATCCCCACCGTGCCACGCCTTCCAGAACGTTCGTTTGATCGCTGAACTCGACCGAGGGAGAATCGCCGCTGCTGGCGCTCTTCCACAAAAGAAAGTGTTTGCTGCCACCGTTGTAAGCGCGCGACATTGAGTCCTGCATTTCAGCAGAAACGGTGGAATGTGTGTCCAGGATGTGCGAGCCATCGGCAAAGAAGTTTGCAAAGATCAGATCTAGATGGCCGTCTCCATCCAGATCTGCTGCAACGCCCGCGTTGGTGTACCAGTCTTCAATGGATGGCATGATCTCTACCGGCTTGTAGCTGGCAGCATCGAGGCTCTTTGGCTGGGACGATTGCCGGCGCAGGAATGCCACGGGAGAACGGCCCCAGTAGTAGACCACAAGGTCGGTGAGACCATCTTCATTCAGGTCGAGGGCCAGACATCCCATCGGGGCCATAGTATTTGCATCGTAGGCCAGAGGAGCGGGATTGAGCACAAACGGTTGATAGCGCGGACCGGTATCCGGAACTGGCGCCACGATTACCTGATCGGTCCTGGCATCCACATAACAGAGATCATTCGGCAGTCCATCCCCATCGATATCGCCGAGGGCCACAGCGGCGCCAATCGAGGAGATCCAGGCAGAGACTCTCTCCAGCCTGGGATTGACCGCCCGAATCATCTTTGTGGGATAGCCGGTGGCGTGCGGTAACACGCTCCGCTGAAATTGAAAATGGCTGGTAAGGGAAAGCCTTTCTTTTGCCGAGACTTCAGGCAGCCGTGCTGCCCAATATGTGCCAGTGACAATTACAAGAGCGGAAACCGGCTTAAGCCAACGCTTGAGCCAATGGGAGGGTCGCATGGTGATTCACCTTTGTGAGAGCATTTTCATGATTGCTGCGGTCTCTTTTAATGGCAGTGGACTCCTGGCCGCCTTGAGCACTCACTTCAGACGGAACCGGCATTCGCAAGTTCCTGCCGGCGCCATGAACAGGCGCATGCCGCTTGATGCGCTTCTCCCCGGCGCGGGAACATGTGGTAGTACATACCTGCAACCATGGGAATAAAAACGATAGTGTTGTAGAAAAGATGAAGCTCAACGCGCGGAATGAGCAATTGCACGATGCTGGTGGGTGCAGGCGCTCCAAACAGGTTGTGGTGGAAGGTAGCCTGGCCGATCAATAACAGGTGTTCGAAGTGGTGCCAGAACTGAATTACGAGGGCAATTGTCCACCACTTGCGCGAAGTTCCGGTAAATCCCTTGCGCAGCACCCAGATTCCGATCAGCATGATCAGCGCGTAGCTATAGTGCAGTACCTCCGAATGGACCAGCCACGGATACCACAGCCCCAGAACACCCCCGGCGTGATGCGCCGGCCAGCCGAGAACATAGATCTGCCAGGCCTGGGCTATGTGTTCAGCCCAATGGGCCAGGACAACGAGCATAAAGAGTTGAAGAGCAGGTTTGTGCCAACGGGTGTTGATCTTGTCATACAAGCTTTGGTGGAAGGTAGCGGTTGACTGCAAAGCGGGGGCCGAGACGTGCATAACGTTCTCCTCTCTTCATTCTTCGAAATGTCGTCACTCCGGGTATTTCAATCCTCGCCATTTTTGATCAGACTTAAGAAGCGGTCTCCTGGACCGTTCCGCCCATTTGGCCCGCGGCATGCGCGGGTAGCGGTGGACAAGCTAAAGCTGCCTCCGCGAGCCCCTGCCGCCGGCTCAAGAATTCTTCCATCAGGAGAGGCAAGACCAGGAGAATCGGGGGATCGAATGGAGATGGCGGTCTTAGACGCAGATAGGTCGGGCCTTCTACTGACTTGCGGGAAATCTTTACTGAATGCCCTCCGCCTCGCAAGGCTGATTCGTACTGGAAGGAACCTGGGGCGTGCATTGGCTGTTCCAACCCGAGAGCGAACAGATAGGATTCGCCCTCCGGCGCCCCATCAAACTGGTAGGGCCCGGGCTTTGTGGTGACAGCACACGCCAGCGGCCTTCCCTGCGGTATGGGAGTTTCGAACAAGCCGACGAAGATCAATCCGTTAAATCGCGCTGGCACGCTGAGGTAACCCGCAACGCGGCATCCGGGGTAAGGGCGGCCATTCCTGGTTGTCGCGCTGTTGGAATACCGGGGAGCTTGTTCCGCCGGCGCATGCGTCAGCGCGCGGAATGCCTGGGGTGAAATCCCCAGCAAGTCAGTAAAACGCCGGGTAAATGTTCCCACGCTGTTGTAGCCCACGTCATAGCAGATGTCGACTACCTTTTGCCGCGTCTGCATCAGGAGGTGCTTGGCCCGTTCCATCCGCAAGGCATAAAGAAACTGGGAAGGCGGCAGGCCGGTCACCTTTCGGAAGGTGCGATTGAAGTGATACCGGCTGGCAAAGGCAATTTTTGCCATGGAGCCGAGCGACAAGGGCTCGTCTATCCGGCTGCGCATGGCTGCGATTACCCGTTCAACCGATTCACAATGAGACCTCACGGTTGAGTCCCGGACAACTGGAGAACCCATAAGCTTTCCTTCCTTTCGTTGGGAGCAATTGGCAGCTAAATAGCAACTAGCCAAATCGTTTCGTATTTGCCAATTAAGTTGGTGGCCAAAACCAAGAGCTCAGAGCTCAGAGCCAAAGGCCAAAACCTATTGCCAATGACTATTTGCTAATTGCTTGCTCTGCAAATGGAGCGAGCGCGTCCCGCAGCGATTTGGGTATGGGGACGGGAACCAGGCGGTCATCCTGGCGTCGCATGCAGGCGATCTCCTGCTCGCCGCGCGCCACCAGTTCCGGTTTTTCACCTTCGCGCCAGTATTCGAAATGCATGGAGATGCGGTTCTGGGCGGTGGAAGCCAGGAACATGCGCACGGTGACCTCATCAAAAGCCCGCAATTCCGCCAGGTATTCGCACGAGCAGCGGAGCGTGATGAGCGCAAATCCGCGCTCTAATTCGGTGAGAATGTCGGGAGCATACTCGCGTAAAAACAATTCGCGTGCCCGTCCCTGCCAGCGCAAGTGGTTTGCATAATAAACGTTGCCGGCCAGGCTGGTCTCTTCAAAACCGACGATGTGCCGATATTCGTAAGCGTTCATTCTGTTTTTTTCACAACAAAGCCAAAGGCGAGATCCGTGCCCAGCTCTTTAACGCAGGTGTGGAAAGTGGCGGCCGCAAAACCACCGGCGGAGAGGATGATCCAATTCTCCGGCATAGCCTGTTCGAGTCGAAGATGCTGAGAAGAGCTTGCGCCGGATTTTCTGAGGCTCTCTTTGAGCGTCCACACATGGGTTGCAGCAGTATCCAGAGGCAGCCTGGATTTTTCCATTATGAGTTTCGCCAGGGCAAAGCCCTCTCCGCCAAGCAACTTCTCCCACATTGCAGGCTCACGATTGGCTACCTGCTCCAGATCACAGCCTGCCGAGTGATTTCCGGATAGGATCAGCGTGAGCCGATCTGCGTGGGAAAAGGAGATATGAGTGTCCGGACGGCCCAGTATTTCGGGCTTGCCGTCAGGGCGGTGTATGAGTCTGGCATCTGCCCCGATCATCTGGCGGACCGTATCCTGCGTGTTGTGTCCGTTCAAGCAGATGCCGTCGAGCATCACCTTCAACCCGGCTGCCGGAATCAACTCCTGCAGCTTTCTTTCCAGGTAGGGCGCAAGCAGCGGCAGCGGCCAGGGACCGAGCTCTTGCGTGGGAGCAACTGCCCGTAAGTGCAGTCCTTCCCAGGATTCGCAAGTTTGCCCGGATGCATCCTGGATTTTGAGATCATAGAGAAAGTCGTCTCCATCGCGGACTCGCTCGATGGCGTGAACTGTCGCGCGACCGTATGTCCAGTTTGCGGTTGCAACAATCCGGCCGACTCCCACCGGCAGGATCGTCTTGTGGGGAATGCAGCCTTGAATGGAATGCAAGGCTGCATCGCGTGCCGCTGGATCGCCGGCAACGAACTCGTCCGGCAGGTGCCGCGCATACCACGAAGAAGCCAGGGGTGCGGTGAGTTCAGCCGCGCTTTTGCCGGCTTCCAGCCAGCGGTACTTCTCCACCCGGCGAAACCGTCCCTGATGAAAGAGAATCCTGCCGTAGAGATCGCGGGCCATGTCCATAGGCAACGCGTAGTTTGCATCGGGTAAGGGAACAGTGGCTTCAATCTTGCCTTCGTGCTCACGTTCAAAGACGCACCCGCCGCTGAAATGGTCTACCTGAAACGCTGTGCTGGAGCAGCGGATAGCAACCGACACGGCGCCGGGCCTCCGTTGCAGCGCGGCAATCCGTATGCGTAACGGCTTGCGTGGAGGAATCACAATGGGGTGTTCAAAACGCAGGTGATGAAATTGCGGCAAGGAGCCGGCTTCGGGATGGAGCGCCATTGCCACCTGGGCCATGGCTTCCATGCCGCAGACGGCAGGCAAAAGCTGCTCTCCCTGAAAGACGTGCTCGGTGACGTATGGATCTGTGTCCGTGCTCAGGTCGCAATCAGCGATGAGTTCAATTCCCGGATAGTGGACCTTTATATGTTCCACGAACCGGCGAAGAGGAGGCTCGGAATCGGGAAATTGTAGTGTGGGCAGGTTGCCAAAGCGGCCCGTCACAATGGAAGAAACCGGCGCGCCCTTCCAGCGAATCATGTTTTTCAAGGCGCCAATTGCTTCTTCCAGGGGAAGTGGCGTAATGCCCTGACGGACCAATGAATCCAGCACGCCCAGCCGTTGTCCCATGCCAGCGCCGGCCCACACCGACCAATCCAGATTCAGGCAGCGGCACGCCGGATGTTCCTCCTGCCAGCGCTCGACCATGCTCCCCAGCCAGTCGTTGGCCAATCCATAGTGTCCTTCACCGCGCAATCCGGTGCGCGCAATGATGGAGCCAAAGGTCAAGAGCAAGCGGAGCTTCGTGGGATTGATGTTGTTGAGAATGTTGTTCAGACCGGCAAGCTTCGGGGCGAGCGTATCGTGTAAATCTGTCGACGTGATCTCTTCAAGCCGCTTCGGAACATTGATTCCCGCCCCATGCAGCACCGCTGTAATGCCGCCCAACTCCGTCTCGATTTGTTGGATTGCTCTAGCTGTGGCATCCGCATCGGCCACGTCTGCGGCAAAATACCGGAAGGAAACGTCCGATTCTGTAAAGCGGAGCAGATTCTCCTGCAGTTGCTGGTCGCGCGACGGCTCCGACCGCCCTATGAGCGCCAGAGAGCACTTGAACTTCCGAGCAAGTTCCAGGGCGCACTCAGCGGCAATGCCTTTTCCGCCACCGGTCACCAATAAAATGTCTTGGTGGGTAAGTCCGAATTCCTCCGCGGTTTCATCCGGCCATAGCACTTTGAGCCGGGGCTCGCGCCGAACTCCAGCCGCATCATAGTGGGCCTCAGTGAATCCGCCGGCAGACCGGGCCTCCTGCGCCGCCCATATAGCCGCCTGCGGATGCTCCAGCGGCAAGTCTACGACTGTAACTTTGATGCCGGAGTGTTCCAGATATAACGTCCGAGCCAAAGCAGCAGCGCCGCTGCCGACGAATACCACGTGCTGAACATTCTGCCTAAGGGCGGTTTGCACGCATTCCACCAGGAACGCCGCAGTTGTTTCTTCGTGGTCCGGCGGAACAAGGCAAACCATGCCATGGCCGGAAACTCCGCCAAATTCCTGTTCCAGCCGCGCTCGCAAGGGATGCTCCCGCATGGCGAGAACTTGCCATGTTCCGGAACCAGACGATGCGGCGGGACGAAGTTCCCACTCCATGAATTCGACCGCCAGCACTCGGATCCAGGAATCTACTCCCTGAGGAAAGGTCTCAACTGCGCGCATAGACGCCGGGGCCTCAGAGCGGATCTTTTCCAGCGTTCCCGCGGCTTGCGCGATGGTGGCATTGGCATATTCAGTCGGGGCTGTGGGCGCCGGCAGATTTAACTGAGCGGCAGCTTGCAAAATGATCTGGCTGATGGTGATTGAGTTCAGGTGCAGATCGTCCAGGAATCGGCTTTCAGGCTTGATCGTCGCCAGCGGCAATTCTGTGCGGTCCGCGATCAGGGCGCGCAGCACCTCCATCGAATTCGCGCCGGGAGCAGCCTCCATGACAGCGCGAGCGGGAGAAGAAAGAGAACGCGCTACCGGCAGAGAATCAAGCATGGTTTCGCAAGGGTTTTGCAGAAAAGTGTGCCGCCGCTTTAAATCAAATGGCCGGACAAAGCGGCCTTCGAAGAGTGCCGCAGCGCGAGGCTTTGCGCCCAACGCGAAAGCAGCGCCCGCAGCCAGCAAGAGTCCGCGCAAAGATTCTCCACCGGCATTCAGGGCTATTACCGGCTTGTCTGTGCATTCGGCTGCAATGCCGGCCAGGACCGCGCCCGGCCCCACTTCAATGAACAGGTCCACTTCCTCGGCGGCGACGGCCAGAGCGCTGGAGAACTGTACCGGCATGGTGATCTGGCGGGTCAGCAGTTCGTGCAGATCCGCATCTTCTTCCAGGATCGATCCGGTCACGGTTGAGACTACCCGCTGGCGCAACGCGGCAAAGCGTTCCCCGGACAAGTAATCACAGAATGCGCTTGCCACGTTGGCCACCAGCGGTGAATGGAACGCATGCGAGACCGGAAGAATGGTGGCGCCGATGCCATCAGAGCTCAGGCGAGCGGTAAATTTCTGGACGGCCCTCGAATCCCCGGAAACCACCGTTTGCAAGCGCGAGTTATAGGCGGCGATGGTCAGAGCATCACCGTTGATTCTTCTCTTTACCTCCGCGCCATCTGCCCGGATGGAGGCCATGGTCCCAGACGGAGTTGCCATTCTAGCCATGATCTGCCCGCGCTCGCGGACGATACGCAGCAAATCATCCTTTCCAAAGCCGCCCGCCCAGCACAAGGCAGTGATTTCGCCCAGACTATGCCCCAGCGCTACGCTTGCTTGAACACCGCAGACATCAAGCGCGTGAAGACCGGCGAGGGATGAAGCAACCACACAAGGCTGAGCCGTCTCCGTCGCCACGCTTGGCGTATTCGGCAGACTGGCGCGCTGGTAGAGGTCGCGAATGGCGGGAAAACGGCGCGACCAGATTCCGCCGTTGGTATGAACCGGTGAACCCTGGCCGGTAAAGAGAAAACCGATGCGCGGGCTACGAGAGCTCTTGCTGAGAAACACGCCCTGGGCGCCATCCATATGTTGTTCGGTTTCCGCTTCGCACAACTCGCGCAGTTTGCCGATCTTTTTTTCGAGATCATCAGGGCTTGAGGCGACACATGCGGCGCGGACGCAGGCTTCGCCGAGCGGCTCCGTTGCCTGACTCGCCAGCAACGCGGCGAGGTCCGCCATCTCCGCAAATGATATTTCACCCGCTAACTCAAGAGCTTCTTTTAACTGGCTTGCAAGCTGGCTGCCGTCCGTGGCCTGGAACAGGAAGAGTTCGCAATCCTGCGCGGACGAGAGCTGTTGTTGCTCAAAACCGGCAAAACTCCTGCGCCGCAGAGTGTCCGTGGCTTCCAGCGTGACGTGGGTATTGATCCCGCCAAAGCCCATGGCGCTCACGCTCGCGCGGACGGGCACGCTATCCGGCCACAATTCTCCTGTCTGCAACACCCGCAGCATTGGTTTTTCGGTTGTCAATTCAGAGTGAGGCGTATCGCAGCCGCTGGTAGGAGGCAGGATTCTGGCCTGTACCGCCATGGTGGCTTTGATGAGCCCTGCAACTCCGGCAGCCGCTTTTGTATGCCCGATGTTGGCTTTGATCGATCCCAGCGCTGCTGGCGCGGCATCGGGCCGGACTTCGCGCCTCGCCAGGGACAAGGCTTGCAATTCTGTCGCATCACCGATTGACGTGCCAGTCCCATGGCCTTCGAAGTAACCCACCGAATCGATGCCATACCCGGCGCGCTGGTAAGCGCGTCGCAGGGCGAGCAGTTGTCCCGCAACTTCAGGGCGAGTCATGCCGCCGCTTCCGTCGGACGAGACTCCCCATCCGCGAAGCAGAGCATAAGACGAATGATGATGTGCGGCGGCCTCTTCATGCCGCATGAGAACGACCATGCCGCAACCTTCGCCCGGCCAGAAGCCGGCGGAGTGAGCGTCAAAGACGCGCATCTTTTCTTTTGCCAGCGCAGTCAGCCTGGAGAATCCGGCAAGCTCAAAGGGATCCAGGCTCAGGTCAACGCCGCCCGCAATGGCGATGTCAACATCCCCGCTCTCTAGCGCCGAGCACGCTGTGGTGATGGCCAGCAGGCTGGACGCACATGCCCCATCCACGGTGTAACCGCCCCCTTTCAAGTTGAAGTAGTTGCAAATCCGCCCCGCAATGGTGTTGGAGAGACCTCCGGCGAGAGATTCCTCCGTTGTAGAGGGGAATGGAGACTTGTAGAGGGTCTCAATCTCCTCCATCAATTTGTGCCGATCGCCATTTTGATAGACGGCGCTCTTTTCGAGCGTTGCCGCAAGCACGCGGCGCACGTAGGGCCAGCGCAACCGCATGAGATTCGCGCGGGAGAACTCACCCGTAAGCGAATTGCCTATGTAAACGCCAATGCGCTCGCGCCGGCTGTCACTGGCATCAAGGAGCTTTGCGTCTTCCATGGCTTGCCAGGCGATATCCAGGGCCAGCCAATGCACCATGTCAGTCGAAGCAAATGCGTCTTTCGATACCTGAAAACGAACACGGTCAAACTCATAGTCTTCCAGCACTGCCGCCGTTCTCAGGTAAATCTGGTCTTCAATCTGGCCGCCAGTGGAATAGTCGTCCAGGCAAAGCCGTACGCGCGGTATGCGCCGGAAAGATCGTCGCTGCGCGAGCACGTTTTCCCACAACTGGCGCGGAGTACGGGCCTCCGCGTAGCGGCAGGCCATGCCGACGATGGCGATTGCACTCATAATTTAATGCTGGCTATTTTTGGCTTGCTGAAGCGGTTAGTTCCTGATCTGAATTCCTCAGCTGATTGCTGAGCGCCAGTTCCTTCTGCAACAACCCCCGCCATCGCTGATACGCATCCGGGTGGAGGCTGGCAGTTTGCTCGAAGGATTGATCGCACAGCGCGGCTGCCTGTTCCGTGCTCATGCCGCACAGCACCTCACACGCAAGCTCAGTGTGGAGCGTGGGATTTTCCGCCTGTTGGCGCGCCTTGGCTGCAAATGCCGCGCCCTGGGCCAGCGCTGTACTATGGGAAGCCGCGTATCCGCGGAGTTCCTCCAGTTCAGCGCGATTCATGCCGCCGGCGTAGGCGCATCCAAGTCCTACACCGCTCCACGCATCAGCATGGAACTGCGGCGCAAACGCTGAGATGGTTCGGGTGATGGAACTCGAGTCCGCTCCGGTGACAAACCACAAACTTCGCCCCAGCCCCTGGTAGAAAACGTGCCGCGCACCTGCCGACAACCTCGAGATTCTGGGCTGGAGTCTGGCTCGCCAATGGAAGTAGCCTTCATGAAATCCATAGCCATCGATCACCAGCCAGCCGAGAACCGGATCAAGCTTGCAAATCACAGATTCGATCCGCGCTCGCAGCCAGAGCAAGCGGGCGCAGGCCCACCCTGCGCCAACATAGAGCATGTAGATGTGCCGCCTTCCCGGTCCGGCAACAAAGCTGGAAAACCGCAACCACTGTTTCCAGGGATTCATTCCATCCAGAAGCACCAGCGCCATGGCCGCGCCTTCATAAGCAAAGCCTTCGTGCCCGGCTCCAACTTGATTAAGCCGCGCGGCAAGTTGTTCCTGGTCGCTTTGCTCCAGCGCGGCGTGATAGCCCTGAAGAAAAACTCTGCCTACATCCTCCAGGCGTTCACGTATGGCCGGCCGCGAACAAGTGAAACCCCGGCGGGCGAACTCTACCTCGCGTGGATCAATTTTCAGTAACGGATGGAGAAGCTTGAGTGTCGATGGCATATCGGCCTAGCCCGCTTCCCTATACACCGGTAGAGACGGTGTAATGGGTTCGATGGAAGCCAGATCAACTTCCACCACAAAACTGCGTGCGATTGATTCCACGGAGATGACCACGCGCGTGTTGTTCTGCATGCGCAACAGCGTGCCTTGCAGGCCACAGAGTGCACCGGCAATAATCCTGACTTGCTGCCCGGCGGCCAGCGAAGGATGCGGCATGGCATTTCCATGCTCAACTCCCAGCTTGATCCAACCGATCTCCTCCTCCGAAACCTCCGCCGGAGAATTCCTCCCGCCCACCAGAGAAACAACATTTGGCATTGTCAGGACTCTGGCCCGGTCCATGAACGGCAAGCACACGAACAGGTATCCGGGAAACAGAGGCATTTCCAGCATCACGCGCCGGTCCTTCCATTGGCGGAGAGACCGGTAGCACGGGAGAAAATGCTCGATTTCATATTCGGCAAGCCGCTGGGCGATTCTTTTTTCCTGATTGCAACGAACAAACAGGACAAACCATTTCGGATCACGCAGACCAGCGGTCAGGGAATGATCAAACATTACGTAGAGTTCTTTTTAGGCCAGACGCGTTTTTGCGGGATGTGGCTATAGCTTCGCCCCGTCACTTACAGGGCGCATGTGACCTTAACCACTTGTGGGAGACTATCTAGTGAGAGCAGGTTCCCCAACAACCTATATGTTCATTCAAGGCGGCGCGGTGCGATTGGCGTCTGCCAGTCTCAAGCAACTCTCAAGCGATACCCTGCTGGTTGGCAAGGTGGCACGTAATCAATTCGCCTGGAGGATCGAGTTGCGCGTCCAAGCGGACATCGCGGCAACAAACTACACCCGCATCTTACACTTTGGCAACAGAAAAAAATCCACAAATATGAAAAGTTTTTTTATCCCATTCCAAAAACGGGACAAAAAAAATGGTTTGTGCACAAGATGCAGGGCATTTTGTTTTGAAACGAACGGAACCATCGGAAGCAGAATACGAGGTCCGGCAGCACAGTGAGATCCTTGCTATGTCTCCGCGACCGGTAGTTGGTGCCTGTCTTTGGTTTTCAACCCTTAAGCATTAACTTCCTTAGAGAATTTGATTGGCTAAAGGGTGTTGCCTTTCCAATTAACAAGATTGCATTTCATCAGAATTTCTCTGCGTCCGCGAGTATTTCCCTTGTTCCAGGTTTGAACTCTGTTCTGCCTCTCTCTGTGCTTCGTCTGTGCCCGGTGTCCGTATGGCAAGTGTTTAGTTTGCCGGTTTGTCAATTGCCCGCGGAACAAAACTCCAGTAATTTGCGTGCTGTTTCCCGCAGGAGTAACCTATCATGAGGTGGAATCATCTATGAATATCATTCGTAGCGGAATTTCAATCCTCTGTTTCCTCTTCATCTCCCCGGCCTTCTTAGCCGCACAAAGACAGCCCCCTGCGCCTCCACAGACGCCGCGACAGGCGCTGGTGGAAATGATCAACGGTGGCGGCAAGGGCGTGACGAAACACCTTACGGTCGAGGTCCAGCAGCTTCTCAGCAAACCGGAGAACAAGCAGGCCGCTATGACCATGGGAATGTTCGAGTCCATCACGAGCCAGGCTGGGCCGGATATCCAGGTTTTTGAGACTGGGCCGGTGCTCCTTTCCGTCAAGGATCCCAATCAGCACCGGAAGTTTGAACTGAATGTGAACAATGACGACATGAGCGGAGACGAGGACACGTTGGAACTCTCCTTCCATATGTTTCAAGACGGGCAGGAGCAAGAGGAAGACTGGAGCATGTTTTTGTCCCACATTACCGTGACCATGAATCGCCAGCAGGACATCTGGAGGTTGAACAAGGTGGCTCTGGGCGTGGAATTTCCTGTCGGCGATCCGGAATTCCTGAAGAAGACCTTGCTTAAGTCGATGGGCGGGGGCGTGGCGGGCGGTGGCATGGTAGGTGGAAAGATTGGAGTGGCGCCGCCATCGGCCCATACCGAGCTCAAAACAACAGAACTGGAGGGTATGATGGAGCTTCCACCATCCCAGCTCCTGACGATGCTCGCATTTGCTGAGGGCTCGTTTGCCCGGCAGCATGCGGATGTGGGATTTACATGCTCTCTCGCAGATCTAACTCAGGGAGGTGATTTCGGACTCGACCGGCAAATATCCGGCGGCATTTACAAAGGATACAAGGTCAATTTGACTGGTTGCCAAGGCAAGCCCGCAGGCAGTTTTCAGATTACCATCGAGCCCGTTTCGCCCGGCAGCGGCGGAAAAGCCTATTGCATTGACGCCACGCAAAATGTTCGCGCATCGGATGATGGCCGGGCAGCAACCTGCATTGCCGCTGGAACGCCAGAGAATATGACTGTGGGACATCAGAGCAGCAGTGTCGGCCTGGACTTTGTATCAACTGGCTCCGCAACCAAGCCCCAAAACTAGACGCCTGCTGCGGACGAACAGACTGTTGAAGTCAACATCGGTCACTTGATCGCCAGATCACGGCGATCACCTGATCTTCTTGTACTCTTCGTCAATTTCCACCTGGTAGCCGGCAACCAAACGGTTATTGGCACTGGCCAGGCCCACAACCGCCATCATTTCGTTGAACATCGCATCCGTCATCCCTTTTTTGCGCGCTCCCGCGGAATGCGCGGCGATGCAGTAGTCGCATAGGTTGCCAGCGCTGATGGCTACATAGATCAGCTCCTTGGTCAGCGCATCCAGGGCGCCCGCCGCCATGATCTCTTTCGTGGCTTGCCAGGTGCGTTTCAAGTTTGCCGGATCGTGGGCAATGGCCTTCCAGAAATTGGTCACGTGGTCAGTCTTGCGCGTGGCCATAATATCGTCATAGACCGCGCGCACATCCGGGCTTGCATTTTCGTATTCAATGAATCCAAGTGTCGCCATAAGCACGCTCCAGATAAATTATTTTGTTTCACCGAACCGTCCGTGCCTTCCAGCGCCGGAAGCAAAACGGGTCGCTCCGGCAACGGATTCTCCGGAGTCCAACACTTCCAGTCCGAGACGCAATTCGTTGCGTCGGGCATCATCCCAGGATAGCGCCCACTGCTGGTAGGCAGACATGCGATCATTCCGCAGTCCGCGTTGGGGGAATTGGGCCAGAGTGTGGGCCAGTTGCACCGTGGCCTCAAGCGCCTTGCCGGGTTCAACCAGGCGATTTGCCACTCCCATGCGCAATGCCTCTTCGCCGGAGACTGCGCGTCCAGTGAGGATGAGATCCAGCGCATGACTCTGTCCGATAAGCCGGGGAAGCCGTACTGTGCCCAGATCGATGAGAGGAACGCCCCAGCGCCGGTTATAGATACCAAACACAGCGTCGCGCGCGGCGATGCGCAGATCGCACCATAGCGCCAACTCCATGCCCCCGGCAACGGCGTGTCCCTCCACGGCGGCCAGGACAGGCTTACCCAGAAGCATCCAGGTCGGCCCCATCGGTCCCCGAGGTTCTTCCTTGCTCAGTCTCCGTCCTCCCTGGGAAACCTCACGCAGGTCAAAGCCGGCGCAAAATGTTCCCCCGGCTCCGGTCAGGACAGCAACGCGGAGCGAATCATCGCGCTCAAAGGCATCAAAGGCCTGGGCCAGAGCGCTGGCCGTAGCATTGTTAACCGCGTTTCGCACTTGCGGACGGTTCAGAGTAACCACAACAATCTCGCCATCGCGCTCAATCAGCACCGAATTGCTGTTTTCATTCATTTGCGGCTCCATGATGATCGTAGACGGGTGGAATTATAGCTGGTTGATCGCGCGTGGATTTCCAGTCGGCGCGTTGGGAATGAGTGCGGCATGTTGGTTTATGCTGGCGCTCGGGCCATTGGCGCCTTTGTTGCTCTCTGGTCGATACGATAGTATTGATCTGGCCCCAAAGTGCCGTGCGCCGCAGGTTGAGGGGATAGATAATTTCAGGGAGGCCAAGTCATTGACGATCACGCTCAGCCCGGACCAGGAACAGGCGGTCCGAGCCGCCATTCGCGCCGGCCAGATCACCTCAGTTGAAGAACTCATCCAACGAGCCATTGCAGGCTTGTCCAAGCAGGATGAGACTCCGGCCACGAGTTCTGCCATCAGCGGCAGTGTCTTTGAACAGGGCCTGGGTTTATTTGGCAGTCCGGAAGACGCTGCTTTACTGGACGAGTTAGTTTTCGTGGCCTACCAGGAGAGACACAGGCCTAGTAAGCGAGAGCCTAATCTCTGATATGGCTGCCAAGGCGATTTTGGACACGGACATCCTCTCCGAGTACTCGTCTCATCTTCTGCCCATTTTGGAACTTGCAACCGATGCAGTCTGCTGATTTCTGTTGTGACAAAGCTGCGGTAGTGGCAGAATACAACGTTGAGCTTAAGTCATGATCGACGCACGATTTCAAAACTGGCTGCAGGAATTCCTGGACTCTCAAGGAGGCGTGGCGGGAACCGTTCACCGGCACATTCAATCCGAACAAAAGACCGGCCTGGAGTTGGTGGCCGCGGTGAATATTCCGCCAAAGGTGCAGGAGATTGTAGATTGGGTCCCTCCCGGAAAGGGAATGGCCGGCCAGGCGCTGGTGCAGGGAATTGCCATCCAGACCTGCAATCTCAAGGATGATTCGTCCGGCGCAGTCCGTCCGGGGGCTAAGGCGGTGAATGCCGAAGCCGCAGTTGCTCTGCCGGTTCGAGCAGAGGCGGGCAGAATCGAAGCTATTGTCGGAATTGCCTATAACCATCAACGCTCTTTCGCTCCGGAAGAATTGTCCCGATTGGAGCAGGCAGCGTCCACCTTGCTTGCCACACGCTGACCCATCAAAGATGCCTCACTTCAAGACTCGCCATCCTATGTATTGGGCCGTCTCTGCGGCCGTGCTTTTTGCCGTAGCCCCGATTCTGTCGCGGCCTGCCTGGGCACAATCGTCCTCCGCGCCTCAAGTTCCGATTCAAGCCAAACCAACGGTGGTTGAAGTCACGGCGGAGGCGGTGCCGGTGTCCGCAAGCCCGGCTTCTGTGATCGTGCTTACCCGGTCAGAGATCGAACAGGCCCACGCATCCACGGCTGCCGACCTGCTTCGCAATGTGCCTTTTCTTCACGTAGCGCAGAACGGCAGCGCCGGCAGCTTCACCTCAGTTACCGTTCGTGGTGGCAAGCCGAACTTCACGCTGGTGCTTATGGACGGCGCTCCCATCAATGACATCACCAACATACTTGGCGGCTCTGTTGATCTCTCCACCATCAATCCGGACGATATCGAACGCATTGAAGTGGTTCGTGGACCGTTATCTTCGCTGTATGGTTCGGAGGCCGTCAGCGGAGTGATCAACATCATTTCGCGGCGAGAGTCGAGGGCCAGCGGCGATGTAACTTTGGAAGGCGGCAACTTCGGCACAGGAAAGGCGGGATTGGATCTGCGCGGAAGCGATGGCCGCGCCAGTTACGGTCTCAGCGGATCATATCTGAATATTTCTCAGCAGGTGGTCTCAGATGAATTTGCCCTGGGAACGCTGGCCGGTAATTTCCGCTTTGAGGCATCGCCGGACATGCTGCTGGATACCCAGGTCCGGTACCAGCACGACCAGGACTCCTCGTTTCCTGTGAATGGTGGAGGTCCCGAACTTTCCATCCTGCGGACGCCGGAAGAAGCGCACTCCGGGGGAATCATTTTCAGCACCGGCTTTCATCACCAGGTTGTTCCAAAATGGTTATACACGCTGGATTTCACGTTCTTTCGCGAGGGAGAGCGCTCCACTACTCCACCGATTCTCGACCGCGTCCCTCCCTCTCGTCAGTCTGTGCCGGCCGAGTTCGCCACTACCGATTTCCACCGGGCGCAGTTCTCTTTTTCCAACCAGCTTTTGTTGAGCGACAGGTGGAGTGGACATTTGGTGGCGGGATTCAAGGACGAAGACGGGAGCAGCAATGGACTCCTGGCCAACATCATTCCCACTCATTTTCACCTGGATCGTCCGGAAATTCACGCCAACGGGGAGATTGTCTTCAACTCCAATCGTTTTACAGCCAGCGCAGGCAGCGGCGTGGAGAAGAGTTCGGGGTTCAATCCCCATCCGGCTTCTCGCGCTGGCGCCAACTGGCGGCTTTTTGGTTCGCGAACTACGCTGAGAAGCACCTGGGCCTCGGCCTTCCAGTTGCCCTCAATGTTTGCCCTGGGCGATCCAAGCGTTGGAAACCCGGCATTGAGGCCGGAAAAAAACCGGGCTTCCGACGTGGGCATCGAACAAAAATTAGGCCGTCTGCAAAGCCGGGTGTCGCTTACCTATTTCTGGAACTCATTTTCTGATCTCATTGATTTCAGCGCCACCCAGTTCCGTCTGGTCAACAGGACGAACGCGCATACGCAGGGAGTGGAACTGGGGATGATCTCGCTGCCCTATTCAAAGTTGCGTTTGGAGGGCGATGTTTCCTATCTGGATTGGAAACTGGAGGGCACAACGGAGCCGCTTCGCGACCAGCCTCACTGGGAAGGCGGCCTGCGCGCCAACTGGACGGTCAACAAAAAACTGCATGCCGAGGTCAACACCCGTTGGGTAGGACGCCGCTTTGATTTCCAGGTTCCGGCGCCGCTGATTGACTCCGTGGGGGGCTACTCAACCAGCAATGTCGCCGCCACCTATATAGTTTCCAAACAGGTATCCGCCTACGCTCGCATAGACAACGTGCTCGACCGCCGTTACCACGAATTTCTCGGATTTCCCAATCCCGGCATTTACGCCCGGGTGGGCGTGAAATTCCGCTTTTTCGGAAACTGAGCAGAATTTGATTGTGTCTTATAATTTTGCTATATGAGTCATACGTTTACGATTCGTGTTACAGATGAACTTCTTGCCTGGCTGAAGGAGACGTCACGCCGCACGGGTATCCCAGTGGGACGCCTGATTCGTGAGCAACTGGAAACCGCCAGGGCCGAGGGAGGCAAACAGCGTTTCCTTCGCCATGCTGGAGCGATCAGCGGCGGCCCGCCGGATGTCTCTTCTCGCAAGGGGTTTTCCCGCTCATGAGGGGCATTGCAGACACTGGTTTCATAGTTGCATTCGCCCGACGGAACGACCAACATCATTTGTGGGCTGTCGATGTTGCCAAGCGAATTACTGAACCCTTGCTGACTTGCGAAGCCGTCTTGGCCGAAGCTGCCTTTCAACTTGAATCGAGTTCGTATGTTCTGGCATTGCTACAGGATGAAATGTTGCCTGTCCTTCGATTGCAATTGCAACATCGCCCAGTTGGCGGAACTCGCCAAGCGTTACGGAGACCGCAGCCCGGATATGGCCGATCTCTGTTTGATACGGATGAGCGAACTTTATCCCCGACATGTTGTTATCACAGTGGACAGTGACTTTCGCGTCTATCGCCGGAACCGGCGAGAAGCGATCCCGATTCATGCGCCATCAACGCTGCTCTGAGGTAGTCAAGTGTTTAGCCTGTTCAATCGGTGTGCAAATGTTCGAACCGCCGCTTATCAACCTCGTTCGCTGCGACCAAGGTTAGTATTATCCGTTTGGGGGTTGGCGGGGTGATCGAAAATCACGGGCCGGGTTTTCCGATGCACTGTTGGCCTCATGCACCAATGATCCGATTGCCTTACTTCACGCCACCAGATCACACACCGAGGCGCCAATCCTATTCAATGCCTCGGTGATCCTCTCCGGCTGGTAGCCCACGGCTATGCGCAGGTGGTGCTCCGTACCCAGAAATGCGCCGGGCGCTACCAGGACCGAGTTTGTTTCTCGAATGTGCTCTGCCAGTTCAAACGAAGGCACATCCGCGTGGTAACGCACAAACGCGATGGAAGTAGCCTGTGGCGTGACTATGGAGAAGGCGCCGTTCTGGGTTTGAATCCAGTCTTGCAGAATCTTGTGCCCCTTGCGCGATAGCTTTTTCTGCCGGTGCAACAGCATCTTCCGCTTGTCCTGTTTGAGGGCGATCTCAGCGAGCTTCATGCTGGGACCGCTGGCGGCGATGACCGCATATTCGTGCCGCCGCCACAAAGCTTCAATCACGCCTGGCGCGGCCACCACCCAACCGATGCGCAGGCCGGCCAGCCCATAAGCCTTGGACAAGCTGTTGACGCAGATCACCTTGTCATACCCGCCCCAAAAGCTGGGAGTTTCCGGCTGCGCCAACTCTGTGCCGCAATACACTTCGTCAGCGTGAAGCCAGCAGCCGTGCTTGGCGCAGATTTGTATGATCCGCCGCATCTCCCCAGGCGAAAGAATCGTTCCTGTGGGATTGTTGGGATTCACCACTGAAATCAGTTTGGTCGAAGGGGTGCACAGGGTGGCCAGACGGTCGAGATCGAGTTTCCAGTGGTCTTCCGGACGAAGGACAACCTCCTTCACGCGGCATCTCAGATTCTTCGCCAGCCCCCAAACTTGCCGGTAGCCCGGAGTGATTACAATCACCTCGTCGCTGGGCTTGAGAATCGTGCTGCAAACCATGCTGTTGGCTTGCGACGCGCCCACAGTTACAAGAATATTGCCGGGTGTGGCCTCCCGATACAAACCTGCAACCCGCTGCCGCAATAGTCCAGTGCCGTTCACCTCGGGGTAGGATAAGCCGGTACGCAGGAGTTCTTGAGCTTCAGAATCATTGAGCAGCTCAGGCATTCTGGCGCATTGGACAGAGCTGTCCGCAAGGTTGTACTCCACCGTTCGTTCAAACTGGGATTGATAATGCTCGAGTTCGAAGGGTTGAAAGGGCATGTGAAGTCTTCTCGCTCCCGTGGGCCTGGAGTATTTGACTTTTCACTATACCGCTTAACGAGCAACCGCGAAACGCAGTAGGGAACGGATGGGACTCTGAGCCGCAAAGACAAAAACATGAGAGTGGACCGCAGCCGCCCCCGGCTAATGTCACTTACTTTGCGCATCTTTGTTTTGAGCCCTTCTGCTGGGATACTCCTGTCGGGTGTACCACACCGCTCGTGGATATTTGCGCGGTTTAGAGCGCTTGGGTAACTTGGCCTGGCTCATGTAGTCGAGAAT
>DATGJZ010000115.1:0-10055 GCA_035294925.1 Candidatus Angelobacter sp.
AGTTCTTACCCCGAGTAGTGTTGTGGTGAATCAGAACAGCTCGGCTCTGGTGACGGTAACGGATGACGATCCCAACCCAACGGCAGAGACGCCCACCGGCACGGTAACGGTGACCTCTGATTCTGGAGACACGATCACCACGCCCTGCACCCTGGCCCAGACTGTGGTCGGGACTGCCACCTGCACAGTTACGGTCACGCCCAATACCGTGGGTACCGGCGCGCATCACATCACCGCCTCGTTCGCCGCCACGGCCATACACAGCTCCAGTACCGGCACCGCAACGCTGACCGTGCATACGCGCCACACCAGCACCACCGTAGTTCTTACCCCGAGTAGCGTTGTGGTGAATCAGAACAGCTCGGCTCTGGTGACGGTAACGGACGATGATCCGAACCCAACGGCAGAGACGCCCACGGGCACGGTAACGGTGACCTCCGATTCCGGGGACACGATCACCACACCCTGCACCCTGCTCCAGACTGTGGTCGGGACTGCCACCTGCACAGTTACAGTCACGCCGAATACCGTCGGCACCGGCGCGCACCACATCACCGCCTCGTTCGCGGCCACGGCCATACACAGCGCCAGCACGGGCACGGCAACGCTGACCGTGCATACGCGCCACACCAGCACCACCGTCGTTCTTACCCCGAGTAGCGTGGTGGTGAATCAGAACAGCTCGGCTCTGGTGACGGTAACGGACGATGATCCGAACCCAACGGCAGAGACGCCCACCGGGACGGTAACCGTGACCTCTGATTCCGGGGACACCATCACCACACCCTGCACCCTGGTCCAGACCGTGGTCGGAACTGCCACCTGCACCGTAACAGTGACTCCCAACGGTAAAGGTACGGGCACGCACAACATTACCGTCGCCTTCCAGGCCACGCAGGTGCACAGTGCCAGCGCGAGCGCGGCGGCCCTCACGGTGGCCACGCGCCAGACCTCGACCGTCGTGAGCTTTTCCGTCAATCCGGTAAAGATTGCGACGCAACTCACGGTGACGGCGACCGTTACTGATGTTGACGCCCATGGCGCCAAGCTGACACCGCAAGGAACCGTGACCCTCTCCTCGAATGTCGGTGGCGATTCCTTGAGCGCACCCACGTGTACGCTGAATACCCCAACCAGTAACACCAACAGTTGCACCATAACCCTGACGGCGCCGCATGTCGCCACAAACCCGCACACGATTAGCGCCCACTTCCCGCAGGATGACCAACACACCGTTAGTAACACTGTCCCGGCCAACAGCATCCTCACCGTCCAACCTGCGGATACTGGGACGGTCATAGTCTCTACCACTGACCCGTTGACCTTCGGCCAGAAGGTCACCTTCACCGCCACCGTGATCAATGCCGATGCCGGCTCCCTTGCGGCGCCCCTGGGCTCCATTCAGTTCCGCGTGGATGGCAACACGCTGGGATCGCCAGTGATGGTCGCTCCCATCACCGGGACCAGCA
This sequence comes from Candidatus Angelobacter sp., assembly GCA_035294925.1. GTDB lineage: Bacteria > Acidobacteriota > Terriglobia > Terriglobales > Acidobacteriaceae > Angelobacter. Next base: position 1,470 of record DATGJZ010000115.1, read on the forward strand.
GTTCGGCTACATTCACTGCCACTCTGGACCAGGTAGGGCAGTCCCAGACCACCGATGTCGCGCATGCGGTCACTGCCGACTTCCAGCCAGGTGTGGATTTCGTCTTCAGTAAAACCCCGGACGCGGTCGCGGTGACCCTGGCTGCCCCGGTTAATACCCATCCAGGTCAGGTCATTTCGCCGGTGATCACTCACCTTGACGATGCTGGGACCGGTGATTCGATCAACTTCGCATGCACAGTACAGTTGGTGGGATCTCTGCCTCCTGCGACGCCACCGGCCAACTTCCCAACGTGCACTCTTGACAAGAAGACGGCGACACTGCCTGCCGACGTCACAGTCACCATCACCACAGTTGTAGCGACCGCAGGTCTGGTCGATCCGGGACGACCCGTTCAAGCATCAACAACTCCTTTTGCTGGCGTGTTTGCCATGTGTTTGCCAGCCACCGGAATCTTGGGGCTTGTGGTGCTTGGCGGATCGCGGCGAAAGAAGTTGTCGCGTCGTAAGCTCCTGAGCGTGCTGGGTCTAATGCTCATGCTTTCCGTCTTCCTGGTTTTGCTGGGTTGCGGCGGCGGCGGCTTCAACAACCCCAAAAACCTTACTCCGCCGATCAGCGGCAGCACGCCGGCCGGCGCTTATGTAGTGACCGTAACCGGTACGGACCAGACGCAGGGCAAATCCGTCGTGGTAGCAAATATCCCGTTGAATGTTCAATTCTGAGGTCATATGCGCCGGGACCGACTTTGGATGAAAGATCGAATAGCAGTAACTCCTGCTAAATAAAGGGAGGTTCAAAATGCTTAAACCAACTCGTGCAATTCTGGTTGTCGTTAGTTTGTGTCTTGTCGTGACTAAGGTGTCAGCTCAGGCTCCGCCCTGTCCCGGCTTCCATCCCGGTAACAATGTCAATTTGGCTTGTGAGATAGCGACTGCCGCCCGCACATCTTCCTCGGGGAGCCAGACGCTCGGTGACCTCTCTCCAACGGTCGCTGCCCAGCTCAGCCAGCTGCCCCTCACCACGGCCGTTTCCGGCTCTACGGTTGTGTTCAGCGGATCAGGGCTGCCCACCACCACGGAAAGCCTGGGCACAATCCTTACGCAGAGAGGCGAGACGCTCGGGAGAAAGAAGTGGTTTCTCTCGTTTAGCTACCAGAGATTTGGCTTTGGCAGCATCGACGGCATCAGCCTGAAGCACCTCGATACCGTTAACGTAGCGCCTTCCGGTTCCAGCCAGGTTTTTGTCGCTGCCCAGAACAGGGTAGATCTTTTGGTAAACCAATTCACCGCCATCGGAAGCGTCGGGCTGACCAACCGATTGGACGTTTCAGTCCTGGTGCCCTTTTCCAAGGTTACCCTTAAGACCGGGTCCTCCGGTGAACAGATCGATACGGCGAGCAACAACCCCCCATTCGCCATCGTTCCCATTTTCCTCGCAGGTTCAGCTACCGGAATCGGCGACGTGGCTGTGGACATGAAATTTAGGGCCACCAATTGGGAGAAGACGGCCATAGCGGCCGGCGGTGAAGTGCGCTTTCCTACCGGCGATGAACGCAATTATCTGGGAACAGGGGCCTACGGAGTCAAGCCCTACGTCGTCATCTCGCACAATAGCGGGATAATAACTCCGAACGTCAATTTGGGCTACCAGTGGAATGGCCCTTCCTCTCTGTTCATAAACTCGGCTGGAACACACTTAAATCTGCCCTCCAGTTTTCTTTACTCTGGCGGCGCCGACTTCAGAGTTGTTAACAACAGGCTTACGTTGACGGCCGAGTTTCTAGGGCAAGCTGTAATCAATGGTCCGCGAATTGCGGTTGCGTCCTCGCCGGTTCCCTCCTTTGGCAATATAAGACCCTTTTCTGGGACCTACGCAATGGACAACCTTGGCGGAGGTTTCAAATATAGACCGTTTGCGGGATTGCTGATCACAGGAAATGCGCTCTTCGCTCTGGATAACGGTGGCCTGCGTAGCAAGATAGTGCCTCTGGTCGGAGTGTCCTATAGGTTCAAGTAAGGCGCTCTTGGGAATACTATTCTAGAAGCGCAATTGTTCCTCGGAAGTGAATTGTGTGCTACGGAATGAGTGGCGGAATTGTACTCCGGAACTCGTGCCTTTGTGTTGGATTTCTGAGATGACCAGTCGGGCGCGATTCACGCAGTCCTCGCCGGTGCTTTAATGATAAACCTGCGCACAGGCGCCAAGCGCTATCAGTCCTCGGAACACAAGTTTTGGAAAGGAATGGCAAGAATCAGGAATGAATCGGCATGCAAGCCATGACGAATGGTATCAAGCCGCTCTTTCCAGCAATATCATTCCGCCCCAGGGCCTGTCCGGCTTCTTGCCTTTTGCATCCGGAAACAATGCCGCCAATCGCATCCAGAATGTCAGACGTTTGAGTCGGGCTGCGGTATGCAGCAGCGATATAGCCTCTAGCGGCTTCCATCCCTGAGGCAGAAAGAACGCGGGCCCTTCGCGCGGCGCGAACGTAAGTGGCGAGCCAGCCTCCCCTAGCGTGCTTCCAATCATCTTCTGCAGCATCTTGAGCAGCGCCGGTGACGTCAAGTCCATGATCCAGTGATGAAAACTTACTGGTTGCGCCAGATCGCGCGCCAGGGATGCGGCCTGCTCCTCCGTCAGGTATATAGTTAGGCCTTCAGTAACAATGACAGCGTTCTTTGCCACGCGTCCCAGCCGTTGGAACAGCTCCTGGCGTGCTTTCACATTCGTGAGATCGAGAGGCACTTGCTCCAGCCGGCAGACAGGCTTCTCCTTCTCCAGAATCTGTTGCTTGTAGGCGAGCAGCTCAGGCAGGTCTACCTCTACCCATCGCAGCGACGGAGGCAGTTGCATACGATACGGACGCGTATCCAGCCCGGCCGCCAGATTGACCACCGTGTCCGCCCCTGCCGCCACCAGCTTGGCAATGAACTGGTCAGAGAGCCAGGTGCGCGCCGTATAGGACCACGCGTGCCGCCCAGCTGCGGGCATGGCAGCGGCGAGCTGTTCGCCGCGCTCACCGGCCAGCCGCCGCGCGAAGGGATCGTGGAACAGGGCGTCCGGGCGTTCGCTCTCCCATGCTCGGTAGGTCGCCACCCAGAGCGCGGTATCGGAGATGTTGCGAAATTTGGTGGTAGTCAACGGTCTGTCCTCGCCCGGCGCGGAGCCTGCTGATTTCGAGAACGGCAATTGTACGCTCGTTTTTCCCTCCGGCCTGTTGCTTCCATACTCAGGCCTTTGGACGCTTCAAAAAGAAGGTGGAGAAACCCGCCGAATTCAGAGTCACCGAGATCAGCTCCCAACCACCTAAACCCATGGCATTGAGCTGTTGAAGATCGGTGCTGTTGTCCACGGAAGAAGGTTCATTATCGATCGCGGTGAGGGCGGTTCCGCGAGTCTCGAATTTTCTATACTCCCAGTTTTGCATAGGTTTCTCCTTCGGCCAATATAATAACGGCTTGAATCCCGTTTGCGGCCGCAATCGCCTTGGAGCGGAGACTCAAGAATGAAGGCTTAATGTCTGGCAATAATCAGATTCGAGTGGTCTTGTTTGACCTGGGTGGAGTTCTGGTGGACCTCTCCGGCGTGCCGACCATGCTCCAATGGATGGACAACCGGGTCTCGCGGGACGAGCTATTGAAAATGTGGTTGATGTCTCCAGTCGTGCGGGCCTTTGAAAGTGGGCGAGCTACGCCGGAGGCGTTTGCCGATCAACTGATCGCCGAGATGGGCCTTCCGGTCGAAAGAACACGGCTCCTGGAAGAGTTCGCACGCTGGCCGGAGGGTCTGTTTCCAGGCGCGCTCGACCTGGTGGACCGGATCCCACGGCGGTACACGCGAGCTACGCTCTGCAATACCAACGCCTTGCACTGGCCGCGCCTTATGGAGGACATGCGGCTGAGTGGGGCTTTCGATCATTATTTCGCCTCGCACTTGATAGGCAAGATCAAGCCTGATGAAGAGGCGTTCCAGCACGTAACCGAAGAGCTGGAATGCCGTGCGGAAGAGGTCCTCTTTCTGGATGACAACCAACTGAACGTCGAAGCTGCAAAGAGATTTGGAATGGTGGCAGTCCAGGTAAGAGGCGTGATAGCGGCGGAGCGGGTCCTGGTTGAGGCCGGGGTAGTGGAACGAATCGTGTAAGCAATGAGTGGAACCTCTACCTTTGGCATTGTTGGTGGCTACGGCGCAACCGGGAGAGTCGTAGCATCCGAGCTATGGAAGTACGATGGCGAGATCCTGGTGGGCGGACGTGACTTGGCCAAGGGGAAGGCCCTGGCGGCGGAGTTCGATCACAGAGTATCCGCAGTGCATCTTGACATCCTGGATGTTCGCTGGATGACTTTTGCAGCCGATGCTCGGTCATTATTAACTGTGCTGGACCGGTTATGGAGTTACAGGATCGTGTTGCACAATCCGCCTTTCGCAAGCGACGCCATTACATCGATGCGGCAGGCATGTCGTTGGTAAAAGAACGCATGCTTCCTCATAACCGGGAGATTGAAGATTTGGGATTGTCGTTTGTGGTCTCGGCTGGATGGATGCCTGGCCTGAGCGAGATCCTGCTCGTTTATGCGGACGCGCAGGCAAGATCGAGGATGGATGCTGTCGAGTCGTTGGACGGTGTATTTCGGAGACTCTGGCGAGTGGTCCAACGGACTTGTGCTGGCTACGGTCGCCCGCATGGCTTCAGAGATTGGAGGTGTACGCACTGGTGTCCACTTCCTGGCTGATGCGGTACATCCAATTGCACTCATGGCAGAGCTGCGAAAAAGCGGAGTTGAGCAGACCGAGAGCCTCGAGCAGCTTCGCGACTGACCGCCTGCTTGAAAGTTATTAAATGATTAAGGGAGATGCGATGAAGAGTTTCCTGGAGTCAAGGCGTCAATTTCTAAAAACAGCGGGCATGACCGCCGGAGCGATCCTGCTTTCGCCCGGACACAGCTTTGGCCGGACCAGGCAGCACGAATTGTCCGCTGATTCCAGTCCCGCAGATTACACGCTGCGGATCAAAACCGCTCCCGTGGAGATTGCGCGCAATAAGATTATTTCTTTAACCACCTATAACGGACAGTTTCCGGGCCCGCTGCTTCGCTTCAAAGAAGGTCAGCAGGCGGTTGTAGACGTTTCGAATGAGACGGATGTGCCGGAGCAATTGCATTGGCACGGCCAGATGGTTCCAGTTGAAGTAGATGGAGCTGCGGAAGAAGGCACTCCATTCATTCCCGCCCGTGGCAAACGCCGGATCGTATTCACTCCCGGGCCGGCAGGTCTTCGTTTCTATCACACGCACAACCGCGGCGGCGCGGACCTCTCTGCTGGACAGTACGGCGGCGAAGTAGGGCCGGTATACATCGAGCCGAAGCGCGAGCCGGGCAACTATGACCGCGAGGTGTTTCTGGTGCTGAAGGAGTTCGAGCCGACGTTCAGCCGCGGTGGAGATATGGCGCAGGACTTTCTCTCTCCCGCGACCAGGGTTAAGGCCCTCGAACACCAGGGCGAGTCTGCGATGAAGGCGTCGCTGGCCAGGGGCATGCCGCACGGATACGAGGTGGGCTATGGTTCTTTCACCATCAATGGCCGCATGGTGCGCCACGGCGAGCCGGTCCGGGTAAAGCAGGGCGAGCGGGTCCTGTTTCATGTATTGAACGGCAGCGCTACTGAGATTCGCAGCCTTGCCTTGCCCGGCCACTCGTTTCACGTGGTCGCATTAGATGGCAATCCGGTGCCGAACCCTGCCACGGTTCCAGTGTTGTGGCTGGGCACGGCGGAGCGGGTGTCCGCCATTGTGCAGATGAACCATCCAGGCGTCTGGACTATGGGCGACCTCGCCGATGACGACCGGCGGCATGGCATGGGCATTGTCGTGGAATATGCCGGTCGAGTGGGAAAACCGCAATGGATAGCACCGGTGCCGGCGCACGCACGATGGAACTACACCCGCTTTGCCAAACCGGGTGCAACTGCTCCGGCCCCCGACGAAACTTTCGAAATGCTCTTTGAGAAGGATAATGCCGCCGAAGAGGGCTTCAATCGCTGGACGATCAATGGCGCTGCATATCCCATGGGCAACGTCACGGCCCCGGCTTCATTCCACTTGAAGCAAGGCAAGCGCTATCGAATCCACATGCGCAATGCCAGTGATGACATTCACCCCGTTCACCTTCACCGGCACAGCTTTGAACTCACCAACTTCGCGGGAACCCCAACCGCTGGAATCATGAAAGATGTAGTGATGGTTGGCGGCTACCAGGAGGTCTCAGTAGATTTCGTTGCGAATAACCCCGGACTCACGCTGTTCCACTGCCATCAGCAATTGCATATGGACTTCGGTTTCATGACGCTGTTTGATTATGCGTGAAGAGACGTGAATGGGGTTGCTGCTGATAGGTCAAATGCAAACGAAGTGCTGAAAAAGAGGGTGCGGCGCAGTCAGCCTCCACACCCTTTCTGAGTTCGTTTCGGTTGAAACAGCCTTGGATGGAGACGCTGATTCACCATGATGGTGGTCCCATCGAACTTTAAAGATTAAGCCTTGATGCCCGGGGGATTTACAGGAAGAACTGTGACACACCCCTATACCGTTCCGCAAGAGAGAAGAACGGCAAAGTGTTAGCCGAATGTCCTGTTTCGGGAAATAATTCCTATTATGGGAAAAATGATGAGCAGGGCAGCAGATATCGAGTTCGCAAATCCACTAATAATTATAAGTCCGTGAAAGTTTTCATGCAAAATTTGCCTGGGAGAATCAGCAACCGCGCGCGTGACATCCGAGCGACGCGACGGGACTCGCGTTAACGAAGGGCGCGAAGTAGCTGCTTCGTCCCTGGCGTCGCTCGGAATCTCTGATGGGGTCTTAACCAGCGCTGGCAGCGCTGGTTCTTGCTTGTGCTCGCGCCCCATTGATAAAGCCCAGTACCCCTAACACAATGGAGATGACGCCGATGGAGACCACGGCTGTTCTCCCGATGAAGTCGGGAGGTTGAACTGCATTCGTGCAAGCGATGCAGAATGGGCCGATCGGCGTAATCAGGATCACGCCAATCAAAATCTCCCAAGCCCAGGCAAGGTAAAGAATGAAACGACCCATGGGTATCCTCCTGGTCCTCTTTAAAGTTTAAGAGGACAGTCGACTATAGAAACGCGGGACGCTGGATTTTCCCTAAAGCAACGGGAAATGAGTGAACAGGGGGCAGGGAAGGCCAAACACAGGAGGAACTGGACAGCCCCATGACTCGGCCTTTACAGAACTTAACCTGCTGCTATGGTCGGAATTGCATACCCCCGGTGGATAATTGGCTATCCAAGAAAGACGGACGCTCCCAATGGACATGGGTCCCATTAGAGAGTGTGTCTGCAAGAAGGTGTTATGAAAGTTCGCTTTTTGTTTTTTTCATTGCTGGTTCTGACGTTAACTCTCTCCCCGGCTGTCATCGCACAGGAAGATCAAAAGCAGACGCAACTGCCAGACAGTCAGCCGCCGCAGACTGCAGACGATCAGGCTGAAGTCCCAAGCCAGCCACAAAAAATCAAGCACGATGGCGGCAAGAACGACGTGGATGCCGTCGGCAACCGCAAGATTGGCGGTCTTGACTGGTATTCATGGGACAAGGAGATTCAGTTGGGCAACGAGTACGCCCGGCAGATCGAACCAACCATGAAGATGATCACGGACCCTGTGGTGACCGAGTATATTAACCGCATCGGCCAGAACCTGGTGCGCAACTCCGATGTGAAAATACCCGTCGTGATTAAGGTGGTGGATGCAGATGAGCCCAATGCGTTCACTCTGCCCGGTGGTCATCTATATGTTGATTCAGGGTTGATTCTGGCTGCTGAAGAAGAGGACGAAATCGCCGGGGTTATGGCGCACGAGATTGGCCACATTGCTGCTCGTCATGTCACACGCGGCGCTACGCGGGCGGAGTTGATGAATCTGCTGCGAATTCCCGCGGGCATCTTCATTCCGGGAGGCGCCGGCATTCTGGTAGGCCAGACTCTCGGTATCGGATTGCCGTTGACGTTCCTGAAGTTCTCCCGGAATTTTGAGGCGGAAGCCGATTACCTGGGAATCCAATACGCGTACAGAGCAGGCTACGATCCCGCCGGCTTAATCACATTCTTTGAAAAGCTGGAAGCCATGGAGAAGCAGAAGCCCGGCACGCTGGCCCAGGCCTTCAGGACCCATCCCCAGACGCCGGACCGTCTTCATAAATCGCAGCAGGAGATTACCGACATTCTGCCGCCTCGTGGGCAGTACATTGTGACCACCTCGGAATTCGAGGAGGTCAAGGCGCGCATGGTGAGACTCGAAAATCGCCGTCCGGTCGAGGGACCAAAGGATGGTAGCAAGCCGACGCTTCGCCGCAGTCCCGGCGCCTCCTCACCGGACGAAAAGGACGATGGCAAACAGAATGATCGTCCGACGCTGAGGAAACACGAAAACTAAACACAGCGTCTTAAGTAATTGCGCATAGTCTGCGTAGGATTGCGTTACGAATCTTCCAACGATCAAATTCTTCTTCCACAGAGTTGATGATGGTTTTTAGGTATTCGAAGTAGCGATTATGCAAACAACGTCGACGC
>DATGJZ010000116.1:0-79302 GCA_035294925.1 Candidatus Angelobacter sp.
GCCAACCCCGCGCTTCCCACATTCCCACCGCCACGGCTACTGCTCCTCTTCTATTGGGCAAGCAAATCAAACAATCAAACGCAAGGTCGAGTTAATCGCTCCATATACTGTTTCTCACCCACAGATTTTCCAGACGAAGCACAAATTTATTTAGTCTACCTCGAGTTCGGCGGTCGCGAAGGAACTGTCGGCCATCTGCTTTGGCGTTTAAATCAACAAATCAAAAATCACCAATCAGAAATCCCAAGCTACTTTCCTCCCGCTTTCCTTATATAAATGTTTCCATTGAAATTCTTGAACTGAATCTCCGGACCGCCCCCGTTGAGGCTGGCATGGAGGGTCTTGTCCATTCTTACGCGATACTTTCCGCCTTTGCCGCGGTCGTCTTCCGTCATCTGCTGCGGCGTGCTGGCCTGAACCTGGATGTCGAAATCGCTGTAAATCTCTCCATTATCAGTGCGCAAGCTGAGATTGGCCTTTACGTCGGGCGGGAACGTCACATCAATATCACCGTTCATGGAACTGAACGCCATGGACTTCTGTGGGTCCACCCGGGTGAAGGTAGCCACCACGCGCCCATTCAAAGCATGGGCCACGGCGCTTCCGGCGACCCGATTCAGGGTCACAGTGCCATTGATGTTATTGATGTCGAGTTCTCCGTCAACATCGCTGACTACAATGTTGCCGTTGTTCACACTATGCAACGAAACTGAGGTGTGATGCGGTACGGTGATGGTAAGATCCACCGACCTGGACAGGGCATCTACCTTGACGTTCACTTCGTTGTTTTCCGCGTCCACAGAGAGCCCCGTGGCCATCTGAGGAATTCGTCTCATTCCTCCTGCGTTCTCCGGACTCTCGCCGCTCTCGTGTCCCCGGGTATGGGCGTCTACGATGACGTCCTTGCCCTCGTAGCCCTTCACGGTAATGCTCCCATTGAGGAGATGGGCCCGAACCATCGCCGGCCGCGAGGGATCGCCCAGGGGAACCACGATATGGTCACCGCTGGCCTCCGCCGCGTAGCTCCAGGGGCCGCTCAGAACCAGGGCCACAACTGCCAGGCCACTCAAAAGATAACGAAATCCAGAATGCTGTTGGTTTGTCATTGACGCTCCAGTACACGAATGCTTCCGTTGATATTTTCTGCCTTGATCTCCGGTCCTCCGGAGCCTACCCGCCCTCCGGTAAACCGGTCAGCGTGGAAAACGAACTTGCCATCCCGGCGCTCTCCCTGGCTCACATGCGCTGGCAGTGATGTCATGGGGTAGTCAGTAAAAATGCCGCCGTTCATGGTCTTGAAACGAAAATCAGCCGAGAGATTCCTGGCAAAATACAGATCAATGCTGCCGTTGATTGAAGCAAAATCAGAGTTCTCCCGCGGGTTTTCCCGGAAACTGACTTTCACCCCGCCATTCACCGTGCGCGCAGTCCCGGAGCCGGCCACGTTCTGCATATCAATCCCGCCGTTCACGTTATGGACGGAATAGTTGCCGGTAACATCCTTCACCTGGACGTGGCCGCCGGTCACGGTCTTGAGCTTCAGAGCGATGTTGCTGGGCACCTGAATCTGAAAATCCATGCGAACGGAATACCCTTCATGTTCGTCTGAGTGTGTGCAACCGTTGCAGCAACAGTTATTGCAGCGAAACGGGCCGTTCACATACAGCTTCAAAGCACCGCCCTCCTGAGTAATGTCCAGTGAGACCTCTTTGCGCGCCTTTTCCATTTTTTCTTTGCTCTCAGCGCGAAGCGTCTTATTCACCACTACCTGCACCTGGTCCGTCTGACTGCCCGTGACCTCGATGAAACCAATCACATTGTCGATCTCCAGCGACCTCTCTCCCGCAGGTAGGGAAAACGACTTGCGAATGGTCTCCTGCTCCTTGATCGGCTGCCTTGAATCGGAGTCATCGTCATTCACGGCTGCTGAAATAACCGGATGGATGCGGACCTGGCCATGTGTGCTGCCGCCAAACGCCAGAACCAGAATGGCGAGCAAGGAAACCGTAATCCAAAGACAAAACCGTGCTGTGCGCATACAATTAGCTCCAATTTTCATTTTCCAAAACTGTGCCTCACAAAGCGGTCTGGAATCTTCAAGCGTTTACCGTCTCGAGGCATGGGGTCGTTTCCACAGATGACCCGATGCACCGATGCCCCGTTGACCCGATTGCATCCACAATGCACAAGCTCGATAGCCAGTGGGTTTACGAACGGATGACGATGCTCAAGTGAGCTGCCGTATCCCCCATTGAGCCCGCTGCCTCACAGTCGGGTTCACGTTTGGATCCTCTTCAAATTTCTTGAGTTGCCGGACCACGCTCTCATCCTTCAACTCCACCATAAGATCAATCAAAGCCACCTGGACCAGCGGCGACTGCTGTGTCTGCAGAGCGTCCACCAGCCCTTCGCGGACCTGGGGTTGGTTGTGATAGCGGCCCAGGGCGTCCACCGCCGCCAACCGGACATCCACGTTGCTATCCGAACCTAACGTGTGCAGCAGTGCTCCCAGCACTTTAGGATCGGGGTGCTGCTCGGAAATGCTCCACGCCGTAGCCTGTGCAATCGCCTGCAGGCGCTCGCTGGCGGACCGCTGTTGCAGCAGTGACAAGGTCACCAGTTGGCGCGTATTCGTAAGTTCTTCCTGCAGCTTTGCCATCTGCTGCTCGGAAGGATTGGGCGAGTTCAGAGACCTTCCAGCAAGGAACCCGGCCACCAGCAGCAGAACGGCCCACGCCAGCCCGGCTGCGGGCATCTGCAGCCAGCCTCCGCCCAGGAAGCCCGGTAACATGCCGCGCTTTTGCCTCGTAGGCTGGCCGTGTTCCCAGCGGCCTTCCTGGTAAGCGTCCAACATGGCGTCAAATCGAGGACGCAATCCAGGACCCGGCTGCGCGTCCGGCAAATGTGAAAGTTGGTTCCATAGAACAACTTCTTCCCTGCACTGCGCGCAACTCTGCAAGTGGCCTTCCACCAGGTTGCGCTGGTCAACTGCCAGGCCATCTTGCAAATAATCCGTCAACAGTTCTGCAATTTGCTCGCACGTCATGGTTAATTGACGATCCTTTTTTCAATTCTTATGTCCTTGGATTGCCGGGCCGCATCAGGCTGGTGAAACAACTCCCGCAATTCCTGCAGGGCGCGGTGCACCTTGCTTTTGACCGTGTTCACTTCGCATCCCAGAAGCTGCGCGATCTCTTCGTACTTGAGTCCCTGGAAGCGGCTCAATATCAGGACTTCCTTTTTCTCTTCCGGCATCAGCAACAATGCCCGGTACAGCATTTGCATTTCCTGCTTCTGCTGTGCCGAATCCTCCTGAGCTACGGCAGGCTCGATTTCCGGATCCCAACTCACCTCCGGACGCTGCTTGCGGAAGAAGTCCACGCGGGTGTTGCGGGCAATCTGGTACATCCAGGCCCGGAACGGTGTGCCCAGGTGATAGCTCTGCCGGTATTTCAGGATTCTGAAGAACACTTCCTGCACCAGGTCTTCGCTCAGCGGACGGCTACCCGTCATCTTGTAAAAAAAGTTGAACAATGGCATCTGATAGCGATCAAACAACACGCCCAGCATCTCGCATACGCCACTGCGTACCTGCGACATCAGCTCCTCATCAGGTAGCGAATTTGTCATCATGCCTTTCGGGCGGCTGTTCTTAACCTTTCAACCATGAATACCGGGGAAGGCAAAAAAGGTTCCCCCAGAATTTAGGAGTCAGGGAACAGGGGTAGCGCTCACAGCACCAGACTCCTCCCTGTCCCCTGTGGCGCGTTTCCTTCGTGTCCTGAGTGGCAAAGGGTTTTGGGTTTGGTTTTGCCGTTGACCTTCCCTGTCACCTGTAACCTGTGACCTGTAACCTACCTGTCCCCTGCTGCAAGCCAGCCGGGGCGGGTGACCTGCAACCTAATCTTTACATCTTGCCCCTGGCCATTTCTAATAAGAGATTCGCCTTTACCAGGAGAGATTGATGCTGTCACGTTCTGTCTTGATTTTGTTGATTTTGAGCATGGCTGCTGCAGGCCAGACCGCCAGCACCACCAAAGAGCCGGCCAAACGTAAAACCGCCGCCAAGACCGCGCCGGCTACTCCGGCCCAGCCCCCCACGGCCATCATTCATACTACAGCCGGAGATATGAAGTGCGAGCTTTTCCCGGACAAAGCGCCCAAGACCGTCGAGAACTTCATTGGCTTGGCCATGGGGACAAAGGACTGGAAGAATCCCAGCACCCAGAAGACTGAGCAAAAGCACCCGCTCTACGATGGCGTGATTTTTCACCGGGTTATTCCCGGCTTCATGATCCAGGGTGGCGACCCTGTCGGAACCGGCAGTGGCGGCCCAGGTTATCAATTTGAGGATGAACTCCTGCCGGACCTGCTCTTTGATAAGCCCGGACGCCTCGCCATGGCCAATTCCGGACCCAATTCCAATGGCTCGCAGTTTTTTATTACCGAGAAAGAACAGCCTGCGTTGAATCCATGCCTCAATGATGGCGGATGCCAGAAACCCTATGGCTTTGTACCGAAAGGCAGCGGCTATTCCATCTTTGGCCAATGCGACGATGCAACGGTGGAATTGGTTAAGAAAATCGCCCAGGGTCCCTGCAGGGGGAACGTTTGCGACGGACGCAACTCACGGCCGGATAACCCGGTCAAGATCACCCACATAGAAATCCTCAATCCGCCCGCGCCGCCCAAGCCCGCGGTCAAGCATCCGGCGAAAAAGAAAACCAGTGCTCAACCGAAATCGCAATGAAGTGTGATTGATGATTTGTGATTTCTGATCGTATTTCCCCGCGTCCAATCACAAATCCTAAGTCACAAATTGCCAAACCGTCGGCAAATTAAGAAAGGAAATTCATGACCCGCCCATCTGGAACTTATGCAACTCTCAATACTTCTGAAGGCAAAATTGTCTGCCGCCTGTTTGAAAAAGAGGCGCCTATCACCGTCAAGAACTTCACTGATTTGGCGGAAGGCAAACGCGAATGGAAAGACAACGTCAGCGGAAAGGGTGGTTCCGGTCCGCTTTATTCAGGAACAATTTTTCATCGCGTCATCCCCGATTTCATGATTCAGGCCGGCGATCCCAGCGGGACAGGCATGGGCGGTCCCGGATATAAGTTTCAGGACGAAACCAAAGGCTCGCCCCACAAATTCGATAAAGCAGGCAAGCTGGCCATGGCCAATTCGGGTCCTGGCACGAATGGCTCGCAATTCTTTGTTACCGTCGCGGCAACACCCTGGCTCACCGGCAATCACACCATCTTTGGCGAGGTGGTGGAAGGCCAGGAGGTTGCAAACAAGATTGCCAATGTCAGCCGCGGCCGTCAGGACCGTCCCAACAAAGATGTGGTCTTAGAGTCAGTGACGATTGAGCGCATATAGGTGGGGGCTATTGCTGTGGAGCCGGCCAAGCTCGCGATCTTTCTGATTTTTTTGATAGCGTTTATTGTGATCACGCGCAGGATGTTCTCCAGCGGCAAGCCTTCTTATTCCTCCGAGTATCCGCCACCATCGTTTCCGGATGCCAGGGACGGCTACGGAACCTCAAAACAGCCCGCCGCGATTGGGTCTGAGCTGCCATTTCCCGTCAGCCTGCCGCCGGTTCAGCAGCTTCCCAATGGCCGCTATAACCGTCCCAACGTGCTCAACTATTATTTCTCCAATCTTGACTTGAAGGCTGGTCCGGGGAATCCTCGCTCCTTCTGTGACCAATTGTTCGTCGAATTTGAAGCGCCGGAAACAGGGGCTGTCTGGACCAGTGAATACACCGTCGCAACGCCCTTCGGCCTGCAGGACCTGCTGGACCAGAGTGGCCAGAACCTGGGATTCGAAGGAACCATAGTCATTGTGCCCCGCTGGGATATGGCCCAGATACTGGGAACTGTTCTGGACGATGTGATGGAAAAATATGCCGATCCGGACGCGAAAGCCGCAGACTCCAGGGACCACTCAAGAAGATATCAGGGGTAAAAAAGCCAGTACTTAGCTCTTAGTATTTAGTACTTAGCCCTTGGCCTTTAGCCCTTGGCCTTTAGCCCTTGGCCATTGGCTTTTGACTCCCGTGCTACCGCTACCCGCGCGAAAACCCAAGCCCTTCGGTTGAGGCGAGAGTTCTTTTAGGTTTGCTAAGTTCTAAATACTAAGTACTAAATACTGGCGCTTCTCACACCCCAATCACCTTCACCAGCTCCGTCACCGCATCGGCGCTCTTGCGCAAGGCTGCCTGTTCGTCATCTGTCAGTTTGATCTCGATGATCTTTTCCAGGCCGTTTGACCCGAGTTTGCACGGCACTCCGACGAAGAGGCCGCTAATACCGTATTCACCTTCAAGATAGATGGCGCAAGGGAGGATCTTCTTCTTGTCTTTCAGGATGGCTTCAACCATCTCCGTGGCGGCCGCGGAGGGTGCGTAGTAGGCGCTGCCGGTCTTGAGATACTTCACAATCTCAGCGCCTCCATCGCGGGTGCGCTGCACAATGGCATCCAGGCGGTCTTTGGGCATCAGTTCGGTAATGGGGATGCCGGCAACGGTTGAATATCGCGGCAATGGCACCATGGTATCGCCGTGGCCACCCAGCACAAAGGCCGTCACGTTCTCCACGCTCACATTCAGTTCCTGGGCGATGAACGTACGAAAGCGGGCGGAGTCCAGCACTCCGGCCATGCCGATCACGCGGTTGCGGGAAAACTTGCTGAGCTTATATGCGGCCTGGGCCATGGCATCGAGCGGATTAGAAACCACAATCAGGATGCAATTCGGCGAGTGGGCGACCACCTGTCCGACCACGTCCTGCATGATCTTAAAATTGGTGTTCAGCAGATCGTCACGGCTCATGCCCGGCTTGCGCGCCACTCCGGCTGTAATCACCACAATGTCAGAGTTTGCGGTATCGGCATAATTATTCGTGCCCAGCACGCGGCAATCGCGCTTCTCAATCGGCATGGCCTCCAGCAGATCCAGCCCTTTGCCCTGCGGAATTCCATCCAGGACATCAATCAAAACCACGTCTGCAAGCTCTTTTGAGGCAATCCAGTGGGCCGTCGTCGCGCCCACATTTCCGCTCCCTACAATTGTCACTTTCTTGCGCATTTTTTCTGGTCCTTGCGGCTGAAGCCCGAACAGGGCAAAGCCTTAATGAGATTTTGAATGTCAATGTGCCGGACAGACTTTGATGCCTGCCCCAATAACTTGTCCCTTGTAACCCGTCACCTATCTTTAAACAGCCGTTTTCTTCCGCCGGTCAACCATATTATCGAGGATGAAGTTTGCGAACTCGCTGGTCTTCACTTTGGTTGCGCCCGGCAACAGACGCTCAAAGTCATAGGTAACCTTCTTCTGCATGATGGTGGCCTCAAGAGAAGTCTCAATCATCCGCGCCGCCTCCGGCCATCCCATAAAATCGAACATCATGACGCCGGAAAGGATGACGGAGCCAGGATTGATCACATCTTTATCCGCATATTTTGGAGCGGTGCCGTGGGTAGCTTCAAAAATGGCGTGTGCATCGCCCACATTGGCCCCCGGAGCAATGCCCAGCCCGCCCACCTGCGCCGCGCACGCATCGGAGAGATAATCGCCGTTGAGGTTGGATGTGGCCAGCACGTCGTACTCCGCAGGACGTGTAATGACCTGCTGGAAGATGGAATCGGCAATGCGGTCATTCACCATCAGCTTCTTCTTCCAGGCTCCATTGCCGTGAGTTTTGTAGATGGAATCCAGCACCCCTCGGACTTCGGCATACAGGTCCTGCTTGAACTTCTCGGCCGCAAACTCCAGGCCCGGCTCAACCAGCGCGGCGTTCGCCTCCACGCTCAAATTCGGATTCTTATCTTTGTTATCCAGAATCCAGCTTTCCCGCTCCGTGACCACGTCATTCCGGAACTCCGCACAGGCCAATTCGTAGCCCCACTCGCGAAATGCGCCTTCAGTAAATTTCTGGATGTTGCCTTTATGCACCAGAGTGACCGAGCGCCGCTTCCTGGCCAACGCTTCTTTGATGGCCATGCGCACCAGCCGCTTGGTCCCAGTAATGGAGATGGGTTTAATCCCCACTCCTGAGTCTTCACGGATGCGTTTCTTGGTTCCGACCAGCATCTGGTTGTTGAGAAAATCAATCAGCTTCTTTACCTCAGGAGTTCCCTGCTGCCACTCGATTCCGGCGTAGACATCCTCAGTATTTTCGCGATAGATGATGATATCGAGCTGCTCCGGATGCTTCACCGGCGAAGGCACGCCCTGGTAGTAGCGTACGGGACGAATGCAGGAGTAAAGGTCGAGAACCTGCCGCAGCGCCACGTTCAACGACCGGATGCCGCCACCGACCGGGGTCGTCAGGGGGCCCTTGATAGAGATGTGCAGATCGCGAATGGCGTCCACGGTCTGCTGGGGAAGCCAGTCGCCAAATTTTGCGAAAGCTTTCTCGCCGGCAAAGACCTCATACCAGTGGATCTTGCGTTTTCCGCCGTAGCAGCGCTCCACGGCACCATCGAATACGCGGACAGACGCCGCCCAAATGTCCCGCCCCGTGCCGTCGCCTTCGATGTATGGAATGATCGGATTGTCAGGAATTTCGAGCTTGCCGCCGGCGAATGTAATGGCCGCTCCGTCTTTTGGCAGTGGCACCCCGTTGTATGAAGCCATATTCCTCCTCCACAGATGAAAATCCTTTAAATAATACAAACTGGCTAAATTATCATCCGTGACGCAGATCACGCAATGCGGGGTGCAGGCCGTGAGGGCTGCCGTGCGGAAATTACTCAGCGTTTCCTTGGGAATCGAGATCAATGGCCTGAGCGGACAAAGACAGGTCTCTGCTCAGGACGCGCTCCTCTGCTGCAGATTGCGGGCTGAGTTGTTCAAAATATTCGGTTGTTGCCGCTGCAAGCCGCGCCCGGTTCTCGACACGACGGACTTTTCGAACAATCTGATCAAGCGCTTCCCCCATGGTCGCAGCCCGGCCTTGCTTGACCATCTGCTGCAAAAAATCGTGGGTTTCCGTGGACACAGTGATGGAAAGTTTTCGCCGGTTCATCTTCTGCGATACTGCGGGCTTCGCCTTCATTCTTATCTGCTCTTTCCTTCGTGTCCTTTGTGGTAAACGCCTTTGATTTCAGGTTTCGGGGGTTAGGTCTTGCTAACTACTAAATACTAACTACTTTTTTTGTGAATATCTCTCTCACCCGAACCGCGGTAGATTCCAACAATCCCTGCAAATCCTGGCGCTGATTGAGAATCTTGCTCACCAGAGACTCCGTAGACTGGCGCGCGTGTTCGGCAGCGGGCAGTTCGGGGCGTGCCCGTCCGGTAACCAGCCTCACCGCGTGGTCAACGGTCCGGTAGAGCAATGCAGCCTGGAGCAGATCTTCCGCCGCAGCGTGGTCGAGCACACCCGCATCCCGCAGATGCTGCAAGCGCAGCTGCGTGTTTTCAGGCGTTATGTGCCCGGTTTTCAGCATGAGATACGCGGCCAGGAAGTCAATGTCGTAAAAGCCACCCTGGGCAAGTTTAAAACTTCCGGCAAAACGATTGGATTTTTCCTGCCTCGCCCGCATCTCCACCGCAGCCTGAGCAAACCGGGGATGAGCCGCCATACGCGTGATCCGGGTGTGAACCAGGGGCAACACTTGCGCTTCAAGATCCCTGGCTCCGCCCACAAAGCGCAGCTTGGTATAGGTAAACGCCTCCCAGGGCTGCGCCGCCTCCGCCAGATACTTTCCCAGCTCTTCCGGCGTCACCACCAGTTCACCTTCACCACCTCGCGGACGCAGCCGCGCATCCACGGCAAAAATGGTTCCTTCTTTGGTATAGGCGGCAAGGGTGTGCATCAACTTCTCTGCTTTGGCGCGCGCCTCGTCGCCATCCGTCTGCTGGGCGCGAATAAACAACAGATCAGCATCGGACGCAATATCAAACTCCCCTGTGCCCAGCCGACCCAGGGCAAAGACCCCCAGGCTCTCGTCTCCTTCAATCAAGCTTAAGGCGCAGCGTATGGCCGCATCGGCAATGCGCGTATTTTCCTCCATCGATTCGTAGGCCGAACGGCCATACAAGATGTCACGCGCGCCGCCGGCAAAGGCGTATCTGCGAAAATTTCTGCGCATCCACCCGAGCTTCTCTCCCGGATCACTCACCTCCAGCACCGGGGCAAACAAGTCTTCAGGCTCTTGTTGAAACAGCAGCGGCTCCGCCGTATTTGGCAGTTGGTTGAGGACGCGAATCACGTCCGGATGGCGCACCAGAGTGTCCGTGAGGTAGTCGCTGTTTTCAAATAGCACAACCGAGCGCTCTACTGCTCGAGGATTTTCCAGAAGCGCGGCATAGCGCTCAGCGCTGGTCAAGGCCGAGCCGAGGAACTTATGCAGACTGCGCCTGGCATGCAGGCTAAGACCGCTCTGCGCAACAATTTCATGCAGAGCGGGCGCATCCAGAGCAATGCGCTGCAATACCTGGTCAAAAGATAGCTCCCGCACGGCGCCGGAAGGAGCAGGCGTAAGCCTGAACGCCTCCACACCTTCCTTTTCAATCTGCCGCTGGCTGTGGATGATGCGCTGGTAAATTTCCGTCACCGCTCCGAGACGCACCTTGAGCGCGTCCAAAAAGACCGCCACGCTTTCAGGTCCCGCATTGCCGTCCACCGCGCGCTGCAGAATTTGCAGCTCTTCCTGGCTGGAAGGCAGGCGATGGAGCTGCTGGGCCCGCTGCAACTGCAGGCGGTGCTCCACCCGGCGCAGGAACTGGTAAGTCTTGGTGAGGTCGTGAAAGTCCTTGCCGCTGAGGTGCCCTTTATCGTGCAATTTCTGCAAGGAAAACAGTGTCCCGCCAGGGCGCAGCCAGGGCTCTTCCCCTCCATACACGCGCTGCAGGCATTGGGCCAGAAACTCGATATCGCGGATGCCGCCGCGGTCGAGCTTCACGTCTATAGTCTCAGGCCGTTTATGGACCAGGGCCAGCCGCCTGCGGTGCGCTCCCATCTTCTGGCGCGAGAGGATGGCCGTCTCAATGGCCTCAAAATTAATGTCCCTGGTATAGACATAAGCCTCAACGCCACGGATGAATTCCCGCGCCAGCGCCACATTTCCCGCCGAGTGCCGTACCTTGATGAGGGCCTGCAGCTCCCAATCGTGGGCCGCGTGAGCGTAGTAGTTGAGCGCGTGCTTGAGTCCAACCGCCGGTTCGCCCTCGCCTCCCTGGGGGCGCAAACGCAAATCGATGCGGAAGATCGCCCCTTCGCTGGTGGTTCGCGATAGCATCTCCGTGAGCAGTTGCGCCTGCCGGACAAAATATTCGCGCAGCGCCAGCTCCGCCGGTGAATTTTCGCCACCGTAGAGATAAACAAGGTCAACATCAGAGCTGTAGTTCAATTCGTTTCCGCCCAGCTTGCCCAGCGCCAGAACGGTGAACGGCGCCTCCACCAGCCGCCCATGAGAATCCGGGTATTGAGGCGGGCCAAAGCGATTGCGCATGCGCGCCCCAGCCTCGCGCAACCCTTCTTCAATCAACACATCGGAGAGCGCAGAGATTTCCGCCGTGGTCTCTGCCACGGTGGCAATTCCCAGCACGTCGCGCAAGGCAATACGCACATACTCGCGCTTTTTGAACCGGGCTAGCAGGACGCAGATGTCCGTCTCAAAAGACCGCGAACGAAAACGGCCAAGGTGCTCCCGGTAGTCATCGGCCCCCAGTGAACGTTCCAGGTTCTTCTCCCGCTGGAGCGAAAACAGAATGTCCTGATTTTGAATCAGGGTCTCGCCCAGCCAGTAGCTGTGGCCAAAAATCGCCATGGTGTAGTGCAGGAGCGGACGGTTGCCGTTGAGCAGTTTGATGAGTTGCTCGCCGGCATCGCCCATCAGCCGCTCAAAGAGATTCAATGCCTGGTCAGGGTCAGGGGACTCAGCCAGCAGAGGCGCCAACGCGCAGGCGAGTTCGTGGGGCGCCCGCGTCTGTATCCGCGCAAGGTTCTGGCAAGCCCGCTCCCGCTCACGAAAAAGAGTGAGATCGAAGACCTCATCCGGAATGGCGTCCTGTGGATCAGCCATCAAGGGGCAGCATAGCAAAAAGGCAGGGTACAGGTTACCCGCCACGGCGGGCTTGCAGCAGGGGACAGGTTACCCGCCACGACGGGCTTGCAGCAGGGGACGGCCGTGCCCTGGACGCAATCGGGTCGAAGATTTTGCTTTTTATTCTTCCGATAACCCGAGACCGGATGACCCGATTCCTTCACAATCTCTTTACATGATCTTTTCCCACTGTTTACCCCACTTACCCCGCCACTGTGTTTACATACACACATGGCTGAAAGGAATTCAAAGATGGCAACCCGCAACCAGGTATTTGCAGGTTCTTCAGTTCGGCAGTCTGTGGCGAACCTGCCTTCCAGGCGGATTCGTATCGTGGTGGTCGATGATTCACCGGATTTCCTGGAGGTGATCTGCGGATTGCTTGGGTTAGAAGACTCCGTCGAGATCATTGGAACGGCTATGGACGGAAGCGGCGCAATTCAATCCGCCTCTGACCTGAAACCGGACGTGATTCTGATGGATGTGCAGATGCCTTATATGAACGGCCTGACTACAGCGCTGCTGCTCTCACAGCACTTTACCGGCATCAGGGTAATTTTGATGTCCGCCGACGAGTCATTGCAGACCCGCATTGCCTGCCAGTCATCCGGCGCACGGGCCTTTGTCTACAAACCAGCCTTCAGGGCACAGTTCTTCAGCGCTCTGGAGAAGGTCTATAGCCACATTGAAGCGATCCCCCTGATGCCCATCGATTGAGGTAAAACCCAGGGACAAATTCGGAAGCCAGCTAGAAACAAAAGTATGGATTTACAGCACCAATCAGCAATTCTCGAACACTAAGGAAAAGGTAAACTTTATGTTAAGCAAAAGAATGACAAGCAAGAAAATGATAGCGCTCATGCTGCTGACCTCAGGGTTGGCAGTCACAGGCGCGTACGCCCAGCATCACGGAACGCCCCCGGATCCGGCCACCATGGTGGAGCATCGGGTGCAGCACCTGACTACTCTGCTCTCGCTGACCGCCACCCAGCAGCAGCAGGCCACCACCATCTTCACCAACGCCATGAGTGGCGCAGTCTCCATCCATAGCGACATGAAGACGGCCCATCAGAACCTGCAAACGGCCATCAAGAATAACGATCAGAATGGGATCACGCAGGCAGCTACCACCATCGGCAACCTGACCGCCCAGATGATTGGCGCCCACGGCAAGGCCCAGGCTGCATTCAGCCAGATTCTGACTCCTGACCAGCAGACCAAGTTCAGCCAGCTTGAAAGCGAAGGTCACGGAATGGGAATGGGCTTCGGCGGCCCAGGACGCTTCAAGCATGAATAATTCATAGACGCGGAACGTTCAAGAAGGCCCGCCGCATAAAAACGGCGGGCCATTTTCATGTACGAACCATCACGCCGCAAACTTATATCCCAGACCCTGCACGGTAAGAATCAACTCCGGCTGCTTGGCATCTTTTTCCAGCTTTTGCCGCAGGCTCGCGACATGGACATCCACGGTTCGGGTAAAGGTATCTGCGCTGTAGCCCCAGACGTCTTTTAATATCAGGTCGCGGGAAAGGGTAGTGCCCCGGTGCTCAACAAAGTAGCGCAGAAGCTGGTATTCGCGCGCGGAGAGCCTCACCGGCTTGCCTTCACGCGTAACGCTGGTGCCACGCAGATCAATCGCCAGTGCACCAATCTGGAGTGGGCCCTGTTGTGCAACCGGCCTGGCCGGGGCGCGGCGGAGCAAGGCCTCAATACGCGCCATGAGCTCCATCATTTCAAACGGTTTGGTGAGATAGTCATCAGCGCCAATCTTCAGACCCAGCACCTTGTCCACGGTCTGGCCACGTGCTGTCAGCATGATAATTGGGGTAATCAATCCAGCCTGGCGAATATCACGGCAGACATCAAAGCCGCTTCTGCGCGGCAGCATGACATCCAGCAGAATTAAATCAAAAGGCAGACGTGTGGCTTTTTCAAAGGCCTCATCACCGTTGGCCGCATAATCCACTGCGTAGCCCTCGGTGACCAGCCGGTCGCCCAGGGTCATGCGCAGTCCGGCTTCGTCTTCCACCAAAAGTATGTTGGCATCCATGCTCAATTTTCAGTTTACCTCGAAGCGAAGCGCGAGGTTCCGGGGTTAAAAGCCCATGAACGGGGAAACCGC
Organism: Candidatus Angelobacter sp.; assembly: GCA_035294925.1. Taxonomy (GTDB): domain Bacteria; phylum Acidobacteriota; class Terriglobia; order Terriglobales; family Acidobacteriaceae; genus Angelobacter. The sequence goes on from DATGJZ010000116.1 coordinate 14,183, forward strand.
TATCTTTCGCCCGCTGCTGCGGGCTCCCCGGACTAAAGTCCGGGGCTTCCACCACAAACCTTTCACCCTTAAATTGCGACGGAGCGATTTTTGAAACACGCTGCAAGTTGCTGCCGGCACGATGAGATCAGGAGAACTTCGGGTTCACCGCCGCCGCGGTTTGCGCGCTGGTTTGCAATTGAGAAACATCGGCAAACGGCAGATATACCGTAAAGCAGCTACCCTTTCCCGGCTCACTAGAGACTGTCAGGCTGCCGCCCATAGCCTGGGCAATGTCCCTGGCCAGCGACAAACCTAACCCGGTTCCGTGAATCTGGGCGGCGGACGCTGCACGGCTGCGATAGAACGGCTCAAAAATACGCCGTACATCAGCCGCGCTAATTCCCAGGCCTTTATCCTCAACGCTGATCTGGACCTCATCGTACCTGCCATGCTGATCGTGCGCGCTGGCTTTGATCCGCATCCATCGGGCATCGCCACCGTATTTGACGGCGTTGGTAATCAAGTTCTGCAGGCAGTGCGAGAGCGCGGGCAGATCGCCCACAATCGGCGGCAGGTTGGGTGCAATCTCCCGCTCCACGGTAACTCCGGCGGCGTCGATCACTCCCGCCGTATCCTTGAGCGCCGCTTCAATCACATCCACAACCCTGACCGGACGCACATTATAGTGGTGGCGCTTATCGCGGGCGGCCGCAAACAGCAGAATCTGCTCCACCAACTGGATGAGGTGCCTGGCCTGGCTCTTGATCTCGGCGCCGTACTGGCTGAGCTGCTGCCTGCCCGCCACCACGCCGTCAACAATATTTTCTGCCGCAGAAGAAATCACCGCCAGCGGCGTACGCAGCTCGTGGGATACGGCGGCCACAAAATCCATTTGCAGCCGGGCCAGGACGCGCGCCCGCTGGCTGCTGATCACTATGATTCCAATCCCCGCCGCCAGCACCAGCAGCACGCCAAAACTCAGGGCCAGATTGCGACGCCGCATCCCTGTAACCACGGCCTCCAGAGAGCCCTTACGGTGGCGGACCAGCAATCGCCAATCATTATCTGAGCCGGGTGTCTGGATCACCCCAATTCGCACCGGGCCTCCGAAGCCCATCTCACCTCTGTCAAAATGCCCAGCCCTGTCATGACGGCCGTTGCCGGTGACTGCCGGACCGAGCGCCGGATTTGCTCCCTTGCGCAAGCCGGACCCCCGAGGCGGGCCGAAAATGGGCATCTTTCCATCAACCGAAGCCGCGTCCTGGCTGCCGAATCCGGGATCTGTCGAGTAGATCACGGAGGCTCCCGGGGCGCCCACAATCGCTACCAGATAGTCGCGCGCCTCCGAGCCGGAGAAATGCGCCTCCGCCAGTTCGGGAAAGATATGCCCTTCAAGCACGGCGCGGTCCAGGGTGACGATGGTCCAACTGATGGTGGGCCCGGATGCCTGCGCAGAACTCCTGCCGTGACTGATCTGCCGCCGGATCAGGGCCATCTCGTTGAGGTTAATCATTGCCAAAATGGCGTCCGCGCCAAACGGGCCACCGATGGGGAACATGCCGTTGCCCATAGCTCCCGGACGGAATCCCTGATGTGGGTGCATGGCGCGTGCGCGATCAGCGCCGCGCATCCTGTTCACAAAATCCGCCGAGTGCTCTTGAATCCACGCGCGCGTGCCGCCCAGGTCAGCAGGCCACTCCGCCGCCTCGAATTGATTATCTGCTGTATTCAGTTGCAGCAGCCTGGCATGCTCGGCGCCGGCGTCTTCAAGCAGGAAAACATGCGCTACCAGGTTGGAATGCGGGGCCGTCTGGCTCCAGCTTTGATATTGCTGCGCATACTGGACGGCCTTCTCCTGGAATGGCAGGGTAGGATCGGCCTGGATTGCGGTGAAAACACTGGTCAACTCGCGGTATAGATCATCCCGCCACCCGAACATGGAGCTTTCCAGGTTGGCCTGCAGGCGTGCGCTGGTGGCATCACTGACTACGCGGCTCCAGTGATACTGCATGACGGCCAGCGCGATCAGTACGGCCGCCAACACCATGACAACAACGGATAGAAACACACGCTCTTTAAAGGGTAATTTCATCACCATTCATGTAGCGGACGGGGAAGCAGACCGCGCAGATTGAACTGGCCAGGCCCGGGCCGCAACGGGAGGTATTCACTATTATAGCGAGTGGATACCCTGGACAAGAGAACGGACTCCGGGCCTGACTTCTGCTGTCTGTCTACCTGAATTCTAGATGTGAGCCGAAGCAATTCGATGTAAATTCTGCGTTAACAAAGGCCTACAGGCAAAACACTTCTTTACTTAGCAGCTGGTGGCGGGACTTAGACAGCCGGTGGCGGGGCTGCCGCCCAACTTTATGTGTACTAAAGTTGCGCCGCAAATCCGTTGTGCCTATTCTGACTTCAACGCTCGATGGAGGATCACATGCGTCAAGAGCTTGAAATGTCACCCGGTACCATCACGGCTCCCGGGGTTCCCGACGCGCTCACGGGTCGGGCGCAGCGGAGTGGAACTTTGTTCGCGGCGGACGAAGTTGCCAACTACCAGCGATTGAAGAAGTTGGACGAACTGCTGGATGTGTATCAGGAAATGACGTACCGGGCCCAACATGACTACCAGAAGACCTTGCACCGGTTCGCCACCGAGTGCCACCAGCTCTGGCAGCAGGAGAAGGCCCAGGGCAGCCGCCAAGGCAAGGGTTTCCGCCAGCGGCTGCAGAATGAGGGCATCAAGGCCGGGCGCGCCTACAGGGCGATGAAGAAATTCTTTCCGGCTGATTTTCCCTCGCGCAAGCCAGCTCCGGTCGCGGTCTCCAGCAGGCGGCGGGGTGGAACCTTGTCCGCAGCGGACGAAGTTAGTCTTCGCTTCACCGGCCAGCGGCTGCGCCCCGGAGGCAATGGCAAAGAAACCAGGGAGGTTCTGCAATGCATCTTCGGCCTCACCGCGAAGGAAAAAGCAGAGTTCCTGCGGTGCATCAAGGTGGTAGGCGCGCCGCAAGTGCAGCGCTTATTGCTGGAGGCCGTGAAACAGGCCGCCGACGCCATACGCGGCGAACGGGCGCAAAAGCACAGCCATGAGAATCAGGATGGTAGCAACATCAAGAAAAAGCGCAAGATCAAGGCTGCGCCCTCTCTTCAGCACTCCAGCGCAGCTCAAGATAGAGATGACGCGATATCTTTACCTGCAGGGAATGAAACGACCGGGAATGAAAGAGCAAAGATGAATGCGGTTGACATTCAGCCAAGCCCTCCGCCAGAACAGGTTCTATGCACCGCAACCACCTATGACGGTTTCGTGCGCTTAACGCGTCTTCACGACAATTTGCAACTGCAAGGAGCCCATCCGGATCTGTTATCCGTGGCATGTCAGTACCCTCCGATGTCTCTTAAAGCCCGCCTGGACTGGGTGGACACGCATCCCGATTGGGTCGCCAAGGTGCGAGGCAAGCCCGTGCTGCAGTTCATCCAGGCATTCCAGGAAGATACCTTTCCTTGGTGACAACCTTGAAATGGCGAATCGAAAAACCTCTTAGGGAACCCATGGGGCTGACATAGGGCGGCCCACTGACGATGCAACTTTAGTACACGTAAGATTTCTCCCCGTCGCTTGTTGTCCAAAGGGGGAGGCATCGCCTCGTCTGGCCGCATCTCTCGCCAGAGATCCGCCAGGTACGACTCCAACACGGGGAGTACGTTTTCAGCATTAACAGCATTTTGGCGGTCTGGTTTTGCGAAGTGGAGGTTGCAGTAAGACGACGCTACAGCCCATCGCTGTTGTGCCTCGTCGAACATCAGTGTGACTCGTGGTGGCTGCGGGTCGTAGTTCTCCAACCCATGCTCTTCAGCGGTGGAGAAGATAATGTGCGCCATCGATTGCCCTATTCGAAAATGCTGATCGAGTCCCGCATCTAAACACGCATGCAACAGCGGTAGCAGAAAGGTCTTCCAAGGTTTCCACTGGCCGTCTGGGAAGCTGGCCACCCATCCCACTAATGAAACCCAAGATTGTTGCTTGGTCTCAAGCATTTGAGCGTCCCATCGCCGCCATATCACGATAACTACCGAATCCAAGGTCTGCAAAGAAAACAATCCCAGCATCAGGAGCAAAAAGCCGAATTTGTGTTTGTTGGCGCTTTTGCCGATGGCCCATGGTTTCTTCACTAACTACTTCATTTCTGGATTCTACATCTCCCAAAAATAGAATTTCTATATCAAGCTGGCTCTTTGTGGGATATCCTTGCCACTATGGTCACTCGCAGCACTGCAATTTCCGGAGATACAAAATGAGAATGGGATTAAGCGCGAAGATAGCGACAACCGCAGCGACAGCAACCTTCCTGATCTTTGTATTGGGCTGGCGCACACCCGTGCAGACGCCTTCTGCACCGCTGGAGGCGGTCACTACGTACCACTATGACAACCTCCGGACAGGCTGGAACTCAAATGAACCTGTGCTGACTCCGGCCAACGTGAACAGCAAAAGCTTTGGGTTGCTGCACTCAGTCCCATTAGATGAGCAGGTGGACGGGCAGCCACTGCTTGTGCCCGGCGTCACCATCACCACCGGCCCACAGCCAGGCAAGCATGATGTGGTATACGTGGCAACGGAAAACAACACCATCTATGCCATCGATGCTTCCAGCGGTGTAGTGCTGCTCACCCGGAATTTCGGCACTCCTGTCACCATGAAGAGTTGCAATAACAATTCGCGAAACATCGGGATCATGAGCACACCGGTCATCGACATCACAGCCGGCACAATGTACGCGATGGCTTACTCCAGTGTGGGTGGCGTGCCCACTTATATTCTGCACGCACTGGACCTGGCCGGACTCATCGACAAGATAACACCAGTGGTCGTGAGGGCGTCTCACACCCTCTCCAATGGAACCGTGTACTCCTTCAACGCCGCAGTTTCGCGGCAGCGCGCCGCGCTGCTGCTGGCAAACGGCAATGTTTACGCCGGGTTTGCCAGTTTCTGCGACCATAATGCCAGCACCACGCGCGGCTGGGTTTTAGGCTGGAATGCCGCCACTTTGTCGCCGTTGGCCAATAACGAGTTAACTGACACACAGACTCCGCCCAAAAGCAGTTACTACCTTTCTTCTGTCTGGATGTCGGGTTACGGCCTAGCCGCCGACGGCTCCGGCAACGTTTACTTTGTTACCGGCAACTCCGACCCCAACCATAATGTGTACGACGGAGTCACCAACATCCAGGAAAGCGTGGTCAAACTGACACCCGATCTCAGCTCCGTGAGCAGCATCTTTACACCAGCCGACGAGTTCGGCCTCGACCAGGGCGACACGGACTATGGCTCCGGAGGAGTTTTGCTGCTGCCGCCCCAGCCGGGAGCCGTTCCCAACCTGGCAGCGGCGGCCGGCAAAGAGGGCAATTTGTTCGTGCTCAATCAGCAAGCTCTGGGCGGTTTTGACCCGAACAATAAAGGCAAAGTAGATGAAGTCGCGATTGATGGCTGCTGGTGCGGGCAGTCCTATTTTTCTGACGGTATGGGACGAGTCGTCAGCAGCGGCGGCCATAAAGTTAACCTGTGGACAGTTCAGACCTCGCCCGTCAAACTGATCAAAGCCGGCTCGCAGAGCATCAACAGCGGACAGGACAAGGGGTTCTTTACCAGCATTTCTTCTTCAGGGTTCACGAATGCCATCATTTGGGCAGTTTCGCGCCCGACCAGCTTTTGGGATACGAGGGTGACCCTGTACGCCATTAATGCCACGTCTTCCAGTGGCACATTGCCAATACTGTTTCAAGCGACGGCCGGTTCATGGCCGAACCTGGGAGGAAATGCCAATCTCGTACCCGTGGTGGCGAATGCGCATGTCTATGTCGCGAGCCACAAACAACTCAGCATCTTCGGCTTGCTCAACCCCTGCGTCGATACGGATGTCGCAACCAGCGAACTGGCAACACAGAACACGCTTGACAGCGGCCAAAGCGAAATCTTCGGGACCGTCACGGCCATCAACGGAGCACAGTTTACTTTGCAAGACCGTAACGGGAACCCGGTGCAGGCAGATGCTACGTCAGCCATCCAGAACGAGCTGAGTATCAGCCTGGCGGTAGGCGGTGCAGTCGATGTGCAAGGCACGTTTGATGCGAATAGCGTGCTGCAAGCTACCGTGGTCCAGCGTGCCAAGGATTCTTCCGACCTGTGGCCTGCGGATCTCCTAAGCGCTACGCAAGTGACGCCCACAGTTTCAGGGAGCTCGTCGCAGATGAGAATCAGGGACGCACAGCGCGGCAAGCCGCAAAAATAAGTATGGAATGCAGCCGCCGGGGCGCCGGCAAGGTGGCGCTTTTGCGGTGTAGGGGGCGTTTTGAGCCTGACGGGGTAGCGACGCCTGCCTCTGCCCGCGCCCTGACTCGCCACACACAAAAAACAGCCTCCAGCAGATGAGAACTGGAGCCTGAATCTGTCGCCGTTGGTGTTGTTTGCCAAAGGCCAAGAGCTTCTTCAGCTTTTTGGGTTCCCTCCTGTTCTCTGTTCTTCCATCCGCAATTTCTCATAGTGATACGCGTCATAAAATTCCGCATCGCGCAGGACAGCCAGCAATGCGGAGTTAGTCAGTGCCTGTCTTTCTCCTGGGGTTCCTCAGCCAGCCACCTTTTGCAGCACGATAAGGAAATTCCGGTTTCTTGATCACCGAGCTTGTCTTATCTGACCTAAGAAGCGTTTGATGCGAGCAGCGGCGATTTGAGGTTTCTTCAATTCGCATTCCCAGATTGCAAGGCTGAGCCAGCCAAGCTGTTTCAAGGCTCCGCTAACGTGCCGGTCCCGTTCCCTGTTGCGTCCAATTTTATTTGTCCAATAACGACGATTGTGCACGGGCACTCGTGCGCCTCGGGCGCAATCATGTCCATGCCAGAAACATCCATGCACGAAAACCACCTTGCGCAGCCTTGGAAATACCAAATCGGGCTTGCCAGGGAGATCTTTGCGATGCAGCCGAAACCGATAGCCCATTTGATGGACCATGCGCCGCACCGTTATCTCCGCAGCAGTGTCCACGCCCTTCACCGCCCGCATGATGCGGCTGCGTCGCTCCGGTGTTTCTGTCATCGTCGCAGTTCGATTTTCAGGCTCGGATCGGTTTCGAATTCTTCAACAATTTCGTTGTAGCGGTTGATCAGATCCGTCACGGCGGTCTTGCGGCCCTCAGATCCAAACTCTGCCAGCTCGTATAGATTGAGCGCCACGAATTGCTCGATTTCGAAGATGTCGATGCGATCGCCGAGGTCCACATTCGCGGCTAACCCTTCAGCGACGGTCAACCCGTGTTGCAATGTCACTAGCAATGGCCGATAGCCATCATTGAGATTGTCACGGCACTTTTCGATCACGGCTTCGCCGGGAGACGTGGTAACGTGGATCGCGACATCTCCAATGAAAAAATCACCAACGCGTCCGCCGGGAGCGTCGGCAGTCGAAAAACTGTTGTGCTCGAATTTTCCCGCACCAAGGACGCAATCCAGTTTGGCCCCAACCAAATGTTGAAGAACAGCTCCGGCATAGTACACCCCGGGAGCAGTTTTCTGCCGTTCAACGGCTTGCGCAATGACGTCGCGCACGATCATGCGTAGACTGCGAGATCCGTCAAGCTTGATCCTGAACGGTTTCCCTGCGAAAAATTCGTGAACGCATTCAATCCAGAACCCCTCGATAGCATCGAGGTCAACCTTTCCCTTTCTGCTCAATTCGTTGAGGAAGGCTGCGTATTCGCGCATATGGCCCAGACTGCCGCGCGACGTGCGACCACCCTCAGATGCAAGAACACGATCAATTCCATAGCGCTTCAGAACGGACTGCACGGCGCCCTTTCCCAGGCCAAGAACCTGGCCACCGCCTTCGGTCAGCAGCTTCTCGGGAAGAAGCGGTAAACCCATGGTTCTAGCATGTTGAGTAACCACAAGCGCTACCGACAGCGGTCCTTTGCCCCGGAAGCTCCTTTGCGCTGTAAACTCTTTTAGCTCGTTCTGATGCGCACGCGGCATCAGGCAGCTTCCTTATCCGTATTTGTTACGGAATCGAGCAGCGGCTCAAGCAGATGGGCGGCAAGGAAACGCACCACAGGAACAACGACGCCATCTCCAGCAAGGTGGTAAGCTTCGTTGTAATTTCTGGGCAGCACATAGGAATCAGGCAGGCCCATCAACCGAGCCGCTTCACGAGGGGATAATAAGCGCGTGCGGACAATGTTGCGTTCTACAATGATGATGGACTGACGGCTTGATCCTCCGACTGGCGTCCTAAGGCAACCAGAGACGTCGTCGAAACGGACTTCCGCTCGCTGTGCGCGCCTGCCGTTCTCGTCCTTCCGTGTCCGTTTATAGATGCCTCCAACTCTTCGTCCTCCTGCCCTTTTTGCCTGGTCGACCTTGTGCCGGTTGATTGGACTCATGAGAGACAAGAGTCGCCGGGTTTCCGCTTCAGTGTGCCAAGCGACGCCCTCGGGTTCCTCCTCTATCAAATCGGAAAATAAGCATCGTCTGGCGGGCGGATTTGGAAGCCGCCACCAAACCCATGCCGCCCTGGAACCGTGTGACAATTTGTCATAAGCATCCACGAGGTGTACGGGATGCCAAAGCTCAGTGGGCCCCGCGCCGCAAAGCGACGACGGAATATCAAGATTCTCTCGGATCGCCACAATGAACAACCGAGGTCGGGATTGCGGAACGAAGCGTACGGCATCAATTACGAGAGCCCCGAAACGGTAACCGCCGCTGTGGAGCGCGGCGCCAATTGCGGCAAAGTCTTTGCCCGCGTGCGATGAGAGAGTACCGCAGACATTCTCAAGAACTACAAGAGCCGGCCCTCGTCCCTCTTCGGTGAGAGTTTGCATGTGACGCCAAAACGGCCAGAATGTCCCCGAACGTTCGCCCTCCAGGCCGGCTCCGTTTCCCGCCAAGGAGAGATCCTGGCATGGAAACGACGCCCAAGCAAGATCGGCACACCCGGGTAGATCCTGGGGCGCCAATTTGGCGACGTCACGAATCTTGAGATGCTCGTGGCCCCAGTTTGCTGCGTAGCTGGCTGATTTCTTGAAGTCGATGTCGTTAGCAAAAAGACACTTCCATTGCGGTCCGAGGCCCGCCCGAGCCATCCCACCACCTGCGAAGAATTCGTAGAAGCAGGGCATGATTACACCTTGCCTTTGAATAATGGCCATTTGTCTGCGATGTACTGTTCGCTTGCCTCGCGTACAACCCAAGCCAGCGACACTTTTTTCTGCTTCGCTATATCTTCGAGAGTCTGGTAGACCTGAGACGGAAAGCTGATGGTCGCACGCACAGTAGTGTCCTCACTCGATTCCGCTTTTGCCTTTCGCTTTGCTCCTCTTGTCCCTGATCCTCTAAAGTTCACTGGGCTTACATTGTATCACCACAATTCACCATACCGGTGAGAAGTAAAATCATATGACAGAACTTACCCTTTTGAACTGGCCCCCGCCTAATGTTAACATGTTCGTGTTTTATTCGCTATTGCCTTTTACGCGATACGGGAGCAGCCGTAGTCTGGGATCGGCCTGCAAAAATGGGGATCCCGATGAAAAACATCAACATGCAAAAATGTGAAGTTTTGGCTCGCATGGGGCCTCCATTTGGAACAGTATGTCTAGCAATTACTTATTGGTGTGGAGAAGACTATGATTCGCAAGGGCAAGGATCTCTCGCCGGAGCAAAAGGGGGCCATCGAAAGCCTTTTGGGACGCGCGATAGCCCCGAACGAGGCAATCAGTATCAGCGCTATACCGTCTGCACCTGCTCCGGAGTGGCTCCAGCAATCCTGGGAAAGCGCGAAGCAGCAGGGTCTGGATCAACTTTCCATGGAAGAAATCGACGAGGAAATTGCGGCTGCGCGTAAGGCGCGCCGCGAGAGTAGACCCTCGGAGTAATGACCCGCGCCGTAATCGATACAAACATTTTTGTCTCGGCCATGCTACAATCACAAGGCCCCCCGGCTCAGGTATTTCTCTTGGCCATCGCTGGAAACGCGGTACAGCTCTGCGTCAGCGGAGAAATTCATGCCGCCCAATCCAAGCTAACAAATCTCCGGGAGATCGGCGCCTATCAGTTTATCGGCGATCCGGCGCCGCACTTCTGCCCATGGAATTGCCTCCGCCGTGCCAGAGTCAAGGTCCTGGATGCGGCGAGCTATTTCATCATGCCAGGCTGCTTCTACATCGGGGTCTTGTGTCATGGGTGAATTGTAGAATCCATCCCGAACTCACGTCTAATCTCCTCGTGAGGAGTACCCTCTCCACGCCCCAGGGCAGCGTGGGAGCGGCGCAGGGCTGCTGCCGTTTCCGGCGTAATCTGTTCTTCTTCCACCGGAACCATGGCCAGCAAGCGCGATAGCGGTAGTTGATGCGCGTGCTGTTTGTCGGTTGCCATTTCCGTTGCCATCTTACCCATCAGCAACCGCAAGCGCCTGTGTTTTGAATTTCAAGACGCAACCCGGTCTATGTCGCCCCGCTGGGGCTCATTCGTATCTTCATTCTTTTCCCAGCGCTTCCGCACTGCGCTACCCTGTTTCACCCCCTTCGGGGGTGGAGAGCTTCGGCAAGGAGCAGTGATCCGGGCCGTAGGTCAAACGCTCAAATGACAACCGTCTCAATCGCCTCTTCAATCACGTTGTACACACAATCCAGATCCTCCCTGCTAATGCAGTAGGGCGGCAATACATAGATGATGTGGCCCAGGGGGCGCAGCAGGATGCCGCGCTGCAGGAAGAAGCGATACAGCCGGGGCTTCAGCGTGGAAAGATATCCGGGATCTTCAACTTTCAGCTCAATGGCAGCCACTGTGCCAATCTGCCTGGTTTCGTGCACTCGTGGATGAGGGGCAAGCTTTGACAACCGCTGCTCATGCTGTGCGGCAATCGCGCTGATCCGGGCAAAGACATCTTCTTCCGCAAAGATTTCCAGGTTCGCTACTGCCGCGGCGCAGGCCAACGGGTTTCCCGTATAAGAATGGCCGTGAAAAAAAGTTTTGTCCTGTCCGGCAAACTCCTGCGCGACCGCCGCGGTGCTCAGGGTTGCACCCAGAGCGAGGAAGCCGCCGGTAATTCCCTTGGAAATACACATCAGGTCAGGCACAACGCCCGCCAGTTCACAGGCAAACATCTTGCCTGTGCGCCCAAAACCGGTCAGGACTTCATCGGCAATCAGAAGCACGCCGTACGCCGAACAGAAGGCCCGAATCCGATGGAGAAACTCTACGGGATGCACGATCATCCCTCCGGCACCCTGGAGCAACGGCTCTACAATCACGGCGGCAATCTCTCCGGCGCGGGTCTCCAGGAGCGTCTGGAGCGATTGGAGGCAGTCAATGTCGCACGCATCGCGGCGCTTGCCCACCGGGCAGTGGAGGCAATAGGCCGAATGCACGCGGTGCACTGGGAAACGAAAATTGGAAAAGGGAGCGGTAAATGCCGAGTCTGCGCTGGCAGACATGGCCCCGGCGGTATCGCCGTGATAGGCATGCTCCAGGGCGACGATCTGCTGCTTTTCCGGACGGCCCCGGTTGCGCCAATACTGCACGGCCATTTTTAGCGCCACTTCTACGGCCGTAGAGCCGTCATCGGAATAGAAAACGTGGGTCAGGCTGGATGGAATCACCGCCCGCAATTTTTGCGTAAGCTGCTCTACCGCTTCGTGGACGAAGCCGGCAAGCAGCACATGGTCCAACTTCCCTGCCTGAGCGGCAATGGCATTCACAATCCTGGGATGACAGTGGCCATGCAGGTTTACCCACCAGGAAGATGTCGCATCGGTGATTCTGCGGCCATCATCGGTATACAGATACGCGCCCTGGGCCCTGACAATCCTCAGCGGGTCAGGGTCGTGGTGCTTCTGCGTGAATGGATGCCATATTTCCAGCGCGGCAGCGGTCATGTGAAAGCTTCCTGCATAAAGTGGCTGGAATAGGTTTTCAGCAGGGATTGTCTGCCGATTTTCTGGAGCACAGGAATCTGTCCGATCACACGGATCTTTCCATATTGCTCGATGGCTTCACGGTTGTCGCGGTCTTCCGGCCCAATCAGGACCACGCCATGGACCTGGAGCCCGGCGCCGCGCAGGCATCTCAGGGAGAGCAAGGAGTGATTGATTGTCCCTAAAGTGCTGCGCGCCGCGAGGATTACCGGCAGGCCCAGGTGGCACATCAAGTCTGTCATGAACTGCTCGCGATTGATGGGCGCCAGGACGCCTCCGGCCCCTTCTACGATGAGTGGCCGCGTGGAGCCGGTGTTTGGAATGGCGATGCGCTCCAGCACGATCTCCCTTCGCTCTCGCTGGGCGGCGAGATGCGGGGAGACCGGGTCATCAAAAATATAGGTTTCAGGACAGCATCCGGCCTCTTCCATTCCCGCGCAGGAAAGCACCGTCTGCCGGTCAGTGCCTTCGCTTGCGCCGGTCTGGATCGGCTTCCAATAGATGCCGGGCAATGCCGCGCACAGCAAGGAGCAAAGCACGGTCTTGCCCACGTTGGTATCGGTGCCGGTAACGAAGAAGCCTCTAGCCATGCGCCATCCCAAGAGCGGAGAGCGAGGCTACCGCATCCGCAAACTGGTCGATCTCCCGCATGGACAATAAGGCAGTTACGCTCAGGCGCAGACGCTCTGTTCCCGGAGGGACGCTGGGCGAACGAATAGCCTTGACCGCAAAACCGGCCTCTTCCAGCGCCGACGCAAGCGCCAGCGCCGCTTCATTGCTGCCCACGATCAAAGGCACAATCTGCGAACGGCTTGCGCCGCAGTCGTATTCCTGGGCCTGCAAACGCTCCCGCAGCCTGGCCGAGAGCGAGGCTAGACGCGCGCGCTCCGCATCCATTAAACCCGCCAGACGCAACGCAGCACGGACCTGGCCAGCGACATACGGCGGCAGCGCCGTGCTGAAGATAAAACTGCGCGCACAGTTGAGCAGAAGCTGGACCAGAGTCCTGCTCCCACAGACGAAGGCTCCCATGCTGCCCAGCGCCTTGCCGCAGGTGTGGACGATCGCCAGGCATTGGGCTTCCAGCCCGTGCTGTGCGACCAGACCGCGCCCGCCGGGACCGCAGGTACAAGTGGCGTGAGCCTCGTCCACGATGACCTGGGCTCCGTATTGTTCCGCCAGTTGAAAGATTTCAACCAGAGGCGCATGGTCCCCGTCCATGCTGAAGATGCTCTCGGTGACAATCACCCGTCCTCCCTGAGGGTTCGAGTGCAGGCGCAGGAGATCTTCCAGGGCATTCAAGTCACGGTGCGGATAGATGATCTTCCGCGCCCGCGATAGCCGGATGCCATCAATGATGCTGGCATGATTCAATGCGTCAGAGAAAACCAGGTCGTCCGATCCCAAGAGCGCCTGGAACAAACCCGTATTGGCGGCAAAGCCTGAATTGAAAAACAAAGAGGCCTCGGCGCCGGCGAAGGCGGCAAACTCCTCTTCCAGAGCGTTCCATGCAGGAGCGTGCCCGCTCAATAGACGCGACCCTGTGCCACCCATGCGATCACAGGTTTGCATCGCCTCAAGGGTGGCCGCTTTCAGCCGCGGGTCCGACGCCAGCCCCAGATAGTCATTGGAACAAAGATTGATTCCCTGGACGGACGTTAACTTTCTGAGGTGGGCGTTGTTTTCCAATTCGGCGAGGCGAATGGATATACGCCGGGCGAAATAACTGCCGGTCATGAGCAACTTTCAGTATCTAGAGTTGGCGCGACCGGCAATTATACAAGGATGAATTTAGAGAGTTACGCCCTTAGCGAGCTACGAATCCCCACCAACTGCATCTTCCATATTTATGGCGTCTGCACGATAATCACATCGATGAAACAGCAATCCGTTCGCATCAAAGTCGATATTCCAACACCGCTGTACCGGAAGCTGAAGCAACAGGCTGCGGCCCGTGGCCGTTCCATACGCGAGCTCGTTCTTGCCGGCGTTAAGAACGTCCTGCTACAGGGGCAGCGCCCCCAGACCAGACGGGTGCAGTTCCCGCTGATCGTTTCCAAAGGCCCGAAGGTACACCTGACCAATGAACAGATCTATGAACACGTTGAAGATCTTCCCCGTCACCTGTGACCGGTCACCTGTTCATCGTTGAACTCCCGCAACAACTCCTTGCGGTTCCTGCTCAAATCTCGCCCGCTGCGCCCGGTTGGATAGGGTTGATCATCGCCCATAATTCCCTTCCACAGAATGAGATTGAAGCGCTCCGAATCCACTCTGTCCTCAGCGCTGAAGTCCAAGCCCGCCGTCTGCGCCTCCCAGTACGCGGCATCGTGCCCTCTTTCGTACGAGGATGCTCCTCCGCTGGACGATGTCTGCGCCGGCAGCGGCAGCTGTGTGGTACGCAATACCGCCGGGACGCGCGCCTGGTAGCTCCATGGCGCGGCCTGCGTGGAGAACACCTCGGTCATGGGCGGCTGCACGGCATCATTTAATCCCATGGGCTTGATTCCCAGAACCTCTTCTATGGTGCGCAGCATGGAGACGGTGTTGTAGCGCTGCGAGACCACCGCGCCCTGTTTCACATAAGGGCCAATCACATAAGCGATGCTGCGGTGGGCATCCACGTGGTCGGGGCCGTTTTGCGCATCATCTTCAATCACAAAGATCAACGTGTCCTGGCTGTACTTGCTGTGGGCGACTTTTTCCACCACCAGGCCCAAAGCGTAATCGTTATCTGCCATCTCCTTATCGACCGTGTTGATGCCGTCTATGGCCGATCCAAAACTTCCAAAGTGATCATGGTTGATCCGCACCAACTCCAGGCTGGGCAGGTTGTCTTTCTTTACATACTCGTCGAATTCACGTTCCCATTCCTTGTAGCGCCAGTAGTCAGGAAAGCGCTGGTCAAAGCTGCGGAAATAGGGATCGGTTACATCCTGCAGGTGCGGGCCGGCCGGGAAAGCCACGGGCGTGTTACTGCTTGCGGGATCACGCAGGAGAGGCACCGCCGCGGGCGAGTCATTCTTCGCCGAGTAGCGGGTGAGATCGCAATAGAAACCATAGTTGCGGATGGTGAGTCCGGCGCGCAGGGCGGAATCCCAGAGATAACCGGCCCCCACCTCGTCTCCAGGGCCATCCGGGGCATCCACGTCCGCCGTCCCTGGAAGCTGGTCTTCAGGATCAGCCACTTTGGACATAGACGGATTCATGGCCTTTCTCTGGTCCATGCTAGCAGCGCCAATGTTGATGTTTCTATCCACGCTTTCAAAGTCGTAGTCAAAGCCGCGCTGCGCATAATTGACGGCGATGGTCTTTTCCACGTTGTCTGTGGCGCGAGCGGCCACGCTCCAGTTCCAGCCGTTGCCGCTCACCTCGCCGCTATCAAGAAAATTATCGAGGGTGACAAACTGCCGCGCCAGTTGATGGTGATTGGGCGTGATGGGCTCTTTGAACAGGGCCAGCGCGGGATCGCCATTGCCTTTTTCCAGGTCGCCCAGCACCTGGTCATAGGTGCGGTTCTCTTTCACGATGTAAAGCACATGCTTGATCTTGCTGTGAAGCAGTGAAAACACTGGAGGGGTGGCGGCCTGGGTGGGGGAGAAATGATTATTCCGCGCGACCTGTTCGGTAAGCCCCTTGAGTTCAGCGGCACCCGGCCGGGGAAGGGCCAGGAACCCGCCCTTTACCAATTGCAGGATGTACTGATTGGCTGCCGCGCACTTGCCCGCACCCAACTCATTCCGGCACCCTTTAGGGTTGGCGCCGGAGTTGGCTTTGCCGTTGACCACGTACAGCATAGATCCATCCTGGTTCAAGCTGATGGCGCTGGGATACCAGCCGGTAGGGATAAGACCTGTAACCTGGCTGTCATCGGGGTCTTTGGCCAGGCTGATCACGGCCACCGAGTTTGTCCCGCCGTTGGTGACATAGAGGGTGTGCTCATCCGGCGAAAGAGCAAGGCTATTCGGATTGCTGCCCTTATACGTTCCTTTATTGGGAAAAATACTGGGCGGCGCCGTGGTTTTGATGGCCGCCACCACCTGATCTTTGGCAGTATCAATAATATTGACGGAATCGCTGTTATCGACGGCGGCGAACAAGAGCGTTTGCGCCCGGTTCAGGATGAGCTTGTTGGGCTGGCCGTGAATCTTGATTCTACGGACAACTTTCGGGGCGTCGTGCAGGTCGAGCACCACAATTTCCCGATCACGCAGGCTGGAGACGTAGGCCTTATCGTCTCCCTTGAACACCGCCCAAAAAGGATATTCGCCTCCGGCAACACCTTTGCCGGCAGGATCAATCTTGCCCGGCCGCAAATCCAATTCCGCGGTCTTTCTGGCCTTTCTCAGATCGACCAGAGAAACCGAATCGTTTTCGTAGTTCACCGCCAGCAACTGGAAACCAGAGGCACTCACTGCCAGCCCCGCCACCGCGGGTTTCCCGGAGAGAGAATCCCGCTCATCGTCTTCCGAGGGTTCCCTGAGTCCCAGGGCGCTGCTGTGGCCCAGGGCGATGGGCCCGGGAAATTCCGACCATTTGCCATCAGCCCAACTGAAAACGTGCACATTGTCATTGCCTCCGCCGGAGACATAGAAGTGCTTGTCATCAGGGTTCCAGGCCAACCCGGCAAAAGTATTGGGGACTTTCAACACCTGCTTCTTCACCGCAGGCTGCTGGCGGATGTCATAGACAAAGACATATTCACTGGACTGGGCAGCGATTTTCTTTCCGTCCGGACCCTGGTTGCGATTAAAGCCGCTGGTCAGGATGAGCAGCGTGCCGCCGTCCGGACTGACGGCGGAGGAAACCGGGTGGTCCACCGTAAACTGTGGGAGGTCGGGCAGGTCAGGATTCAGCGGCTGGAAGATCGAGCCCTTTGCCGCCGTAGGCGTGATCATCATGCCGGTGGGCAGCATTTCCGGCTTGGACGATGAAGGTTCTTGTGCCGGCAACGGAAGAAAATTCAAAACAACCAAAGGGCACAGGCAAAGAAAGATCAGTCGACGAAAGTTTTTCAGTAATATCATGATTGTTTTCCGCCTATATCAAACAAACCTGGCAGTTCAAGATTGCCGCATTTTAAGGCTTCCGGCATGTCCCCATCTCTGAACTCGTTTTGGCAAAACAAGACGGATCTTCGCGTTCAACCATCCGCCTGTGGGTTCCAGCCTCCACGCACGCTAGCGTACGATGTACTCCGCTTTCTGAGACGACTCCACATAACAAGATATGAAAGATGTGAAAAGATTCATCCCCGTTTCCGTAAGAATGCTTTCAGGATGAAATTGGATTGATTCGATTGGCAGTACTTTATGACGAAGACCCATGATATGACCGTCATCTTCCGCGCGAGCGGTGACCTTAAGGATATCGGGGAAGCCATCGTCAGCGACTACCAAAGAGTGATAGCGATTTCCTGAAAAGGGACTCTTCTGTTTCGTAAAGCAACCGGCCTGATCATGCCTGATCATGCTCGGCTTGCCATGCATCAGATGCTTTGTCCGTTCGATTTTTCCTCCGAACGCCAGACCAATCGCCTGGTGACCTAAACAGACTCCTAAAGTTGGCAGTTTGCCCCCGCACCGGTGAATTAGTTGAACATAACCAGAATCGGCTGGATGGCCTGGCCCAGGCCCGAGAACCATAAAGTCCGGCGCTGCCTGCTCAACATCCCGGTCGAACTGAATTTTATCATTTCTAATCACACGGGTTTCAATTCCAACCTCCATAAGATACTGGTTGATAATATGAACAAAGCTATCGTAAGCATCGACAAGTAGCGCCTTCACGATATCAGCTCCCTTCCGGTAACTGCCCAATATGTAACTCCCAGCTTGGCAAGAGTTTCCATCCACTCCCGCTCAGGAACCGAATCCGCAACAACGCCGGCAGACGCGCGCAGGACGTAAGTGCCTCCAGTAAAAACTGCTGTGCGAATACAAAGAGCCAGGTTGACATAGCCGCCGAAACCAATGACTCCGACCGTTCCCGCGTAAATACCGCGCCGGCGATTCTCAAGCTCTTCAATCAGCTCCATGGCGCGAATTTTTGGCGCTCCGGTCATGGTTCCCGCCGGGAAGCACGCGCTCAACGCGTCATAGGCGTCCATTCCGCTCCGCAGCTGGCCGCGAACATTCGATACCAGATGAATGACATGCGAATAGCGTTCGGTAACCATCAATTGGTCGACCAGGAGCGACTTAGGAACGCATATTCTGCCTATATCGTTCCGGCACAAGTCTACGAGCATCACGTGCTCGGCTTTCTCCTTCTCATCGTTTTGCAATCTCCGCGTGGCGACAGCCGTTCTTTCTTCGTCATCTTCAACACGGGCGGTTCCGGCCAACGGGCGCATTACAATTTCGTTATTCGCAATTCGCACAAATACTTCCGGACTTGCTCCGATCAGCGTCACATTCATCATTTTTGCCAAGTACATATAGGGGGCCGGATTACGTTGCCTCAAGCGAAGGTATACAACTTCCGGATCGACGTTTGTGCGAATCACTATCTCCTGACCAAGCTGAATCTGGTAAATATCTCCAGCCCTGATATGTTCGAGCGCTGCTTCGACCAGCTCACAGTATTCGGCCTTACGAATCGAGGACTCAATGCTGATGGGATCCGGAAGATCACCGGTCAGAGCACTCGCTTCTTGCACATTGACATTGAGCATGTCCACGATTTCGGCAGAATCAAGACGGGGCCACTCCGGCGAATTTGCAATGCACAGCCGGGCCGACTGTTTTTGCAAATCAATCGTTACAACACCCTGATACATGGCTAAACAGATATCCGGCATGTCTGTCCGCGCGGGAATTTTCTTCGGCAGGGCTTCAATAAATCGAATCGTGTCATATCCCAAGTACCCAAAAAACCCGAATTTATACTCTGCAGAAGAAGAAATTGGGCCACTGTCAATCGTCTTATCGGCAAACATGGCCTGGATGACACGAAGCAAGGACCAAATACCCTGCTGCTCTGAAAGTACGAGGCTGCAGTTTCCCGCGGCGGTCCAGGCCCCCGCCTCGTTCTCCAGGGCCGACATGATTCGCTTGACAAGCTGCGGATTGCCGGAGAGCACCGCATCGCGCTCATGCACAGTGATAAAAAGCAGAGGATTGAAGCCGACAAGCGCCCTCTGGCGGTCAGCTTCAGGGCCGGAGAGGGATTCGAGTACATACAGACCCTCGGGGCCAAACCGCTGCTTGAGCGCGGAGTAATAGCAAAAGGCAGATTGATACGAAACCGCCATCTGGTCGATTACGTATTCGATTGGGCTCAATGGGGCCTCTCCGGTACGGCGGCACAAACTTGCATGTTATTGATAATACGCTATTTGCGAGTGCCCATTCAAACACCTGTTAGCTGAGTGAATCTCCCGATCTCTCACTATTTCAGGAAGTTTTTGGGGACACTTACAGTTCTGCTTGCTTTGTAACGCCTGGATCATTCGAGCGGAAAGAGTTTCAGAAATATCATGATCCTTTGCGCTTATATCGAAAAAGAAAACGCGGCAGTGAAAGACTGCCGCGTTTTGATTAGAGTTTTCAAGAGCAACTAGAAGGAGAAGCGCGCACCCAACTGAATCTGCCGGGGCGTATAGAGGAAGTTGCTGTTGTTGGTGCCGGTGATACTGCCAAAGACGGGATTAAATTTGAGAGTGTTACCAGCAATACTGTAACCCAGTGTTTGAACGCTCATCACGTTCTGCTTGTTGATGATGTTAAAGAAGTCGCCCATTAATTCCACATGGTATTTTTCCTGGAAGGCGAAAGACTTGGAGAGACGCACGTCGGGCTCCAGGGTATAGGGCATACGGAAGCTGTTGACGCCGAGAACATCAAGGCGGTTGCTGCCGCCGGAACCGTTGATGCTGCCCAGCGCCCCGCCCGGCGCATTGCCGCTTACCCCTAAGGTGTAAGGCAGGCCATTCTGGACCTGGATGATGGGTGAGAATTCCCATCCATTGGCGAACCATCCCGCCCAGCCGCTCTTCTTCCACGGTGAAGTCATCACGGCATTGGCGACAAAGCGATTGGGCACGTCGTAAATCGAGTTCCCTCTCTCCGGCGTTATGGTGTTGGGGAAGAGCAAGGAACTTGTGCTGGTAAACGTTGTCTGGTTCTGCCCGAAATCATAAGCGTGGGACCATGTATAGCTGACCCCGAACTGGATGTTACTGCTCATGCGATGGTTCACTTGGATCGCCAGTGCGTGATAGTCGCTGTTGATGCCGCTGAAGATGTCGGTCATCGACCCGAAGTTCAGGTTAGGGCGTGGCTGTGCGGCGCTGAACGCCGGCTTGAATAGCGTCGTGGTGTAGGGCGCGCTTCCGAGAGGACCACCACCGGTTACATTGTAGGTAACTGTAGATGGAGCGGGGCAGTTGCTCCCGGTACTCGTCACCTGGCTGGCGGAAGTGCAGATATTGGTGTCAACAAAGTCCGGTAGCTCACGTCCGAGACTGCCAAGGTAGCTCACGGAAAGCACCGTATTCCATCCCAGTTGGTGCTCCACGGTCATATCCATTTCGTGGATTTGCGGATTCTGGAAGTGAGGATCGAAGTAGACAATGTTCTTGCTCAATCCATTCAAGGAAGTCAGGACCGCGGGGAACTGCGGCGCTCCGGCTTGCCCTGGAATAAAGCTCACGGATGCCTGGCTCCCTGGCACTCCCGTGTTGGTGAGGGCATTGAATATGGTGGAGGTGATGACATTGCCATAATAGATGCCATAACCGCCACGCAACACTGTCTTCCCGCTCCCGAAGATGTCCCAGGCAAACCCTAAGCGCGGCCCAAAATTATTTTCATCATGCGGCATGTGGGCGGTTTGCGATACCAATGGGTTGATCAGATTATTAAAGGCTTTCGGCAACTGCTGGTACTCATACCGCAGGCCCAGGGAGAGGCTAAAGTGGGGCAGGATTTTCCAGTCGTCCTGGGCAAAAATCGAATAATAGTTGGTTGTAAATTCCAGCCCCGGAAGGCCGAGTCCCTGGCTGAAGCTGCTGAAACACTGCGCTCCTCCACAACCATTCTGCGTGTTGAGATCAGTGAAGTAAGCCACAAGGGGCGTGGGGGCGAATTTATTGGCGCTGTAGTTGTAGCTGCCAAACCCGTTGAACAGGTTGATTGAATTGTCATCCACATGGCTGAAATCGAAGCCGTATTTCAGCGTGTGCTTGCCATGGGTCCATGTCATGGTGTCAGCATATTGTTGCCGTATTTCGTCCGGGAACGACGGACGATTGAGGAAGTTGGGAACGCCAAAGGTAAAGAAGCCACTCAGCGAAACCGTAGGCGGCAGGCCGAATGGGTTTTTGAATGTAGGCGCGTTCACCAGGTTCGCCAACTCATAGGCCGATGGTTGCTGCGTAAACTCAAATTCAAAGTCACGGCCATATTGGAACCGGAGTTCGTTGGCAAAGTTGCTGGTAATCATGGTGTCCAGTTTGGCCACGCCCCAGGTATCCTTCACAAAGTCATTGCCAAAGCTGGCGAGGCCTCGGGTGACTGCTGCGGCAGTCTGAATGCCCGCGGGCGAGTTCCACCGCATGCGGTTGAAGGTGAACGATGCGTGGTTCTTCTCGTTGATGATCCAATCCAGCTTAGGGAAGAATATGTTCTGGTCGCCCTCACGCGGCGTTTGGCCCAACAGCGTGTTCAATCCAGCCAGATCGCTGTTATAGATGTTCAGCGCCGCGGCAGGTGTCTGGTTGAGGTTCTTGGCAAGTTGAACAATGCTGGCAGAGGTTAAGGTTTGCGTGGCAAAAAAGCCGTTCGGGCCGCCGGGATTGCTGGTGACCGCCACTCCCGGAAAATTATGGTGATACCAGTCGTAAGCCACATACCAAAACAACTTATCTTTCAGCAGCGGACCGCCGACGCCAAATCCCGCTATCTTGCGCCAGTCCGTAGGCTTGAACGGCTGGCTGGTGAATACGCCCGGTGAACTCTGCACATTGATCTGGGTGAATTCATTGAACGCGCCCCAGTCGTTGTCACGATCGAAGAAATAGCCGGTCCCATGAATACTATTGGTGCCGCTTTTGGTCACGGTGTTGACTACGCCGCCTGCTGAGCGCCCATATTCAGCGGAGTAGTTGGAAGTATTCACCTGGAATTCCTGCACCGCCTCTTTGGGCGTGGAATAACCAGCGCGAGTGCGCCCGCGCTCTTCCGAGAAAAATGCCTGGTTGTTGTCCGCGCCGTCCACGGTGTTGTTGTTCAGCAAAGTGCTGATGCCGCGAAAACTGAGCAGGCCAAAAGCGTTGGAATCGCTGACGACGCCGGGTGTCAGCAAGGCGAAGTTGGACCAGCGCCCGCCGTTGATGGGTAGATTGGCGATGGCGGTTTGGTCCAGAACGGGAGCAAACTCAGGCGAGGTGTAGTTGATCTGGGGCGCCTCCGCGGTAACATCTACCACCTCTGCCGTGCCTCCAATCCCAAGGTGCGGCGAAACCTCCGTCAGGTTGCCTACCTCCACGATCACCTTCTCGGCTTTGTAGGCTGCAAGACCGCCTCCGGTCACACTGACGATATAGGTGCCAGGCTGCAAGCCACCAACGCGGTAGTAGCCTGAACTATCCGAGTTCACCGTCTGCTCAGCATCGGTTCCTTTGTTATGGACTACGATTTTCGCGCCGCCCACTACGGCGCCGGTCTTATCATAGATCGTTCCGCCGATGGCGCCATCGGTGGTGGATTGCGCCAATGACATCGCACCGGCCACAAGACAAACAATGCAAAGAGCAACAAGCTTACGCATAAACCCCTCCCCCAACTCAACAAGCCATATTACTGGCCATAGATTCTTTCTTGATGTGAAATTTCAATTAAAATTGCGCGCTAAAACAGGCAAAACCAGGGAATTTGACAACGGGAGCATACGCGAGCCTGAGTACGACTTTCAAGCCCCTAAGAGTCTTTTTTGCTTGTGGAAAAAATGGCCGAAACTTCTACCCAGTTGTAGAAACAGGAAGGTCGTAGTGCTGCTACAGCGGATAGGGACTTTAAGGATTCTCTAAGTCCATGGAGTCACCCCTTTGTTTTGCGTTCAAAACGATTTGCGAAACTTGGCGTCAACTCCAAAACCGCCATTCTGATCGCGCACGCCGCTGAGGGACCAGCGTGGAGTGAACTTGTACTCGACTTGAATCTGTTGCTGCTGTGTAGAGGTCACATCCGTTGCGAAGGTAACAAACAGATTACCCGTGACGCGCTGCTGGATCGCGATTCGCGCTCCTGGATTGCTCTGGCTGCTCCCGCCGCCTAATGTGGGATCAATGGAGAGATTGGATATGCCGGCCAGCTTGGCGACTTTGCTACCCACCTGGCTCGTGACTCCCTGCGCTACTAGCGCCTTAGCACCTGCCTGGCCGGAAGGAGAAGGATTTGCGGCTGCCGCCTCAGTAGTCTTGCCAAAAGCCAGAAGATTAATGATATCCACCGGAGGCAACGCCGGTTCCGATGTATAGCTGGTCTGCAAGCGGGCCACCGGACCCTGGAAATGCAGTGTGATGTTGTATTGGTCCACCATCGTGCTCACGCGCAGGTTCACTACCGGCTCGGTCTCGACCGGATTCATGAAATCTACGGTCCCATTTTGGATCACATACCGGTTGCTGGCCAGAAACATCTCGCCTCCTGTGAGGTTCGTACGTCCCAGGATCACCGGATCGGCCGCCGTGCCCACCACGCGCAGATTGGCGCTGCCCTGCAGGCTGACCGTGCTGCTGGTGAGATTCATCTCTGATGTGGACTGAACCGCGATGTTGAGCTTGATGTTGGTGGCCAGCCCCTGGGTGGGCGGTGGCGACGACTCTCCATTAAATTGGTCCACAAAAGTAGCCAGATCGAAGTCCGGCGTAAAGGAGACGTGTTCAATGCGCACCTGGCCATTCAGGAGCGCGGCTTGCGTGCCTCCCGTTAGCGCGAGATTCGAACCCAGGACCGCGCGAACGCCGTCCGGATAGCGCAACCGCACATTGTTGGCGCTGAGCGCCAGGTCAAATTGAATGGCAGGATGATACGCGACGCCTCCTTTGGCCGTGATCGTCCCTCCGCCGACCTGCCCCTGGAAGCTGCTGATCTCCATGCGGTCGCGGGTAATGGTAATCAGGCCATTGGCATTCGATAGCCCAATCGGTGCGTCTGGGGTTTGGATATTGCCGTTGATCAGGCGCACCTCTCCTTGCATGTTGGATCCGGCGCCATATTTCTGCGAGTTGATGTCGAATTTGATCTGTCCCGAGCTTTGCAGATCGGGCTGGAGTATCTGCGCCAGCCGCAGATCGACTGTTCCCTGGACCAGAAACGATGCCGCTTTCAGATCGTTCACCGGTATACGACCCTGCATTTGAATGTCAGTGCCTGTGCCCTGAATCGCCGCCGGCTGCAGCGTGGCTACATTATTCTGGTAGTCCAGCCGAATCGGCTTGGTCGTTGCCAGCTTGACGTCTTTGTAATTGGCCGCCAGCATCGGGACTTCAATATGCGCCTCTAACTTGGACGTTTCCTGCAAGGGCCCGCGAAGGCTGGCGTGCAACTCCGTCTCACCGCCCATATTGGCTGCCTGCGCCGGCAGATACATGGCCAGCAAGGGCTGGAACGGAATGCGTCCGGTATCCACATGCAGATTCGCCGCATACGGAGCATCAATTCCAATGGTCCCGTTCGCCTTTACGTAGGTCTCTGCCACCTCTGAATTCAAAGCAATTTCCGCCAGGTGGTTGCGCACCGTGGTATTGAAGGTCAACCCGCGTATGGTCTGCTTCTCCACTTGCAGCACTGGAATCTGCAAGCTGGCGGTGAGTTCCGGAGACTTGAGGCTGCCGCGCCCGCTGGCGTTGAGATTGACTCCACCGTTCACCTGCAAGTTGCGCGCACGTACCGCATGCAATTTCTCCAGCCGCAGATTGGCCGCCTGCAGTTGAGCCTGGTAAGTCTCGGTCTTTGGATAATAAGTGGCTTTGGCCTCGGTGGTTCCGGCAAGGAGCTTGATAGTGAGGTTCGCATCCACCGCGTTGCCGTTCCCCTGGAAGCCAACGTGAACGGACTGAACAGGCTCATCTGAGACTTTGGCATTCGCCAGATTGATCTCGCCATGCCCCACCGGATTGAGTTGCGAGCCGTGCACGTCTACGTTAACTGCAAGCGTACCTGTAACCGGATACGTCTTGCCCGCCAACCGCTCCAGGTCGGCAATGGAAAGCTGCGATGCTGAAACCTGTACTGTAATCGGACTGGACTGTGTGTAGCTCCAATGATTGAGGTTGGCCTGAAGATCGAAGTTGATGCGGCCCTGGGTAGCTGCTTCCATGTCCCCATTGCTGAGGTGGATTGACGATGGGCTGGCGGCCAGGCTGGTGCGCAACACCCGCCACGAGCTTCCCTTCACGCGCAGATTGTTGCCCACGAACTGCCCGGTAAGCTGAGGATTTGTCACGGAGCCGCGTACCGCCGCAGTAAGAATTGCCGTTCCATACAACCCCATCTCTTGCGGCGCCTGTCCCGGAGCAGGCTTGCTGAAGTTTGCGGCCATTAATTCCAACTCGTGCAGGTTATTGGACTGCACCCGCGCCTGCAGTTGCGTATGATCACTTACTCTTCCGTTGAGCGTGATGGAGGTCTGCGGCGTCTTGATGTAACTCTCATGCAACGCAATCTCTTTGCCGGCGTTAGCGTAGTCGGCATGAATCACGCCGTTCAGCGGCGTGGAAGATCCGCCTTTCCCCAGCGTGGCCTGAATGGTGGCATCGCTGTGAGCCACCAGATTATCCAGAGTCTTAGCCCAGGTGGCTTCTGTGTTCGCACTGATTGTTCCAGCGATGTTGGCTTGCTTGAATGAGGATTCGTTTCCGGACGCGGCAGCAGCATCCTTAAGTGAAATATTCTTCAGCGAGGCCTGCAGCCGCGCGCGGGACGCTCCACTCAGATCGTGGATGACCAGCTTGCCATCAAGCCTGCCGCCTAAGAGTTGAGCATGGATGTCCTCGACCTCTGCATTTCCGCCTTCCAGCTTGTATCGTGCTCCCAGGTTCTGCAGTTGAGTGTTGAGGCTCGGCGTTTTCACCGTGAGTTCTCTGCTGCTCACGCGGCCGTTGAGTGAAACCGTCTCCAGCATTGGCCGGTGAGGATCGCTCCGGTAATCCAGAGAGCCATCGAGTTGCACGACTCCACTGGGCACGGATGGATTTTTCAGCAACCGCCTGAAATCATCTCCCAACAGCATGGCCTTATAGCTGGCCTGCATTCTGGGATTGTTGCTGTAATCTTCCACTGATGCCTTGAGTAAAACATGCGAGCCACCGGTGGCCAGCGTCAATTGGTCAAGATTGAAGCGCGTGCGCGTCACATCAAAGTGCACATGGAGGTCGTGGACCAGCGGGGCGTAGGCGCCATACTGAATGCGGCCCTGGCGATAGCTAAGATCTCCGTAATAGCGGGCCTGGCCATTGTCGAAGCTGGTGTTTACGTTGAAATCTTGAAGTTCCGCATTCAGCACGCTCTTTTTGTCGTTGTAATAAATCTCTCCTTGATCCAGGACAAACTTCTGTATGGCCAGCTCAAAGAGGCTGGTGTTGCCGCTGCTCTGCTGCTTGGGCTTTGGCAGATTGTTTTCCCCAGCCTTATTCACGAAAACGTGCGCTATAGGATGATCGATGATGATGTCCTGCAGACGCCACGTGCGACGCATCAGAGAAAGAATCTTTATTCCAACATTGACGTGATCAGTCTGCAGCAACGGCTCACTGGAATTAGCTTCACTGCCATGGACGGTGATGCCATAAAGATCCAGACTGAGATCACTCAGATGCAGGCGGAAATCCCGCACCTCCAGTCTTGCTCCCGTGGACTCCGCCACGATGCGCTCCACCCTGGCCAGAATGCGCTGCCGAAATCCCTGGTTGCACTTCACCAGCAGGACGCCCGTAACCACCGCGACGACGATCACAATCAGAACTCCTGCGATGCTCCAGGCGGTGATTTTTTTCCAGTTCGCTTTTTTCTTAGGATTCGTTTTTTGCGAATGCATGGGACCCCGCTTCAAAATGCCTGACCTAAAGTAATAAAGAGCTGCGTGGATTTGACCCCGGGAATGGTGTTCACCAGATGGCCGATGTCCACGCGCACCGGCCCCACCGGAGTGACATATCGCACTCCGAAACCCACGGTGTTGGTATAGTTCGTCCAAAAATTCTGGAAGCCGACGCTCGAATAAACGTTTCCTCCGTCATAGAAGACCGCGCCACCGAGTTTGTCGCCAATGATCGGAAACGTGACTGGTATGGGGAAACGAACTTCAGAGTTGAAGATCACCAGCTGGTTTCCGCCTACAGGAACGGTAATCTGAGAGCAAGTGGATGTATCGGCCGGATTGCTGCAGACGGGCACGTTACGCTGTGGGCCGGCGCCGTTGAGTGAAAAGCCGCGTATTGTGCTCCCGCCCCCGGCAAAGAAACGTTCACTCAGAGGAACATGGGCGCCGGCAAACGCTCCTTCCAGCCCCAGGCGCAGGCTATTGGCCCACACCAGGTTGTTGCCGCCAATCGGCTGGTAGTACGCTGCCTGGCCGAGAAAACGGACGAAGTTCGTGTTCGAGCCAAGCGCGCTGGGATTGATGGCTGTTTCCACGCTCTCGTAGATTCCACGATGGGCATCGAGGGCCTTGTCCCGCGTATCTCGAATATAAGAAGCCGACAGCGTGGACAGCCGTTCCCGCACGTCTTCCGGCGTTACTAACTGGGGGATCAACAGGTTGGTCAGGTCAGTCCGGCGCAAGCTATAACGCAGAAACAGCGTCTCGGTCTTGCTGGCATTCAGGGGCCGCTGAACCTGGAACCCACCTTCAACCAATCTATCGGTGAAAATGGGGTTCTCACTGGAGCGCTCGCCGGAAACGGTCACGGTGGAAGACCAGATACTGTTCCAGAATGATGGATTCGCCCAACTGATGGCAGCCCTCTGATCCAGGCGTGCTGCCAAGCCGCCGATGGTAAGGGTTTCTGCGCGTCCCAGGAAATTGAGGCGGCTGTATTCAAAAGAACCGCGCGGCCCCCAGAACGTCTGCTGGCTGGGTTTGAAGCTTGACGGCAATCCCACCGGAGGCAGATTCGGAAGCGCCACTGTACCACCGGGCACATTGCCGCCTCGATTCACTACTTCAAAGCCAACTCCATAGGTGAGGACGTTGCGCTTCGCCTCGTGCACCTTAATCAGGACTTCATTATCTGACTCAGTAGTAATGGGCCGGAGCGGATCGATGCTGGCCCAGTCAAAGACTCCCAGACTGTAGAGGTTGCTTTCCGCTGTAAGGAGCGTGGTTTCACTTAAGGGCTGACCTACCGGGATCCTGGCGTGCCTGTAGATAAAGTCCAAATTGGTGTGCTTCAGGCCCAGCGTGTCTACCATGGCGGTTCGCACCTGGGGGCCTTCGTCGATTGAGTAAACCACCTCCACGCGGTGAGCGTTCTCCTTCAACGGCTTTGCCGTGGCCTTGAATCCTGCGATCAGATATCCGCGCTTGAGATAAACCGAGATGATCTGATCGCGGTCTTTATCCACAAGCTGCCCGGAATAGGCCTTGCCGCGCGCCAGATTCAGACCTTTGGGAGCAAATTCCCTTTCGGATAAAGACTTGTTGCCCTCGATCTTGAGGGAATCAACCACGTCCTGCACGCCTTCATCTACGTGGAAAGTAATGGCCAGCTTGCCTTGCTGGTCCGCCACGCTGGGAGTAACCTTTGCCTGGCTGTAGCCGGCATTGCGGTAAACAGCCTCCAGGTTTTTTGCGCTTTTGCGCAAAAGCTGTTCACTGTACTTGCCGCGCGTCAGGAAGTGAGATTTGGCAACAGTAATATGTGGCCGAAGATCATTTTCCTCGAAATGCTGGTTGCCGCGGACTTGAATCGAACCCACCTTCCCGCGCTTCCCTTTTTCAATCTGGTACACGATGGCGGTACCGGAAGGTTGCTGCTCGATCTGGCTGCGGACTTTGGCGTTGAAATAGCCCTTGCTTTGAAAGTAAGACGCCAGATTGCGCGATCCTTCCGCAACCAGGTCAGGATCGACAGCGTTTTCCTGATAGATGGGGACCAGTTTCTTCATGGTTCGCCCCCAGACGTGTCCGCCCTGGGTGCTTACTGCGATGCTGGGCCCTTGAGTGACTTTAAAAGTGACGTCGGCGCGATTGGTTTGCGGATTATAGAGGGCGGAGATGAGTTGCACCCGCGCCGCCAGATAGTGCTGCTTGCCCAGGCTGGATTGCAGATAGCTTGTGGCCTTCTCCAGCTTCTCCAGGGAGTAGGTCTTTCCGCTCTGCAACGAATTGCCGCGCAGACGCGCCATCCAGGAATGCAAGACCTTTTGCAGGTGTTGAGTTTCACCTTCGGAAGCGCCGGTGAGAACGACATTGCCGAACTTGGCCCGCCGCTTCAGATTGATGTGGAACAGGACGTTCACCAAGCCATGGCGCTGGTCGGTCTGCAACTCCGGTTCAATCGTTGCCAGAAAAAATCCCGTACGATGAAAGAAGGTGAGCAGGTTCGATTCCGCTTGTTCCACACGGCCCGCGGTGTATGGCTCCTGATTGGGATAGTCTGCGAGTTGCAGCAGCCGGTTGTAGCTAAAGACTTTGGTGGCATCACCAAACTCGAAAATGCCGAAATAGAGCGCCGGCTGGACAATCAACAACACCTGCAACCCGGCGGGTTGCGGGATGACTTCCACCTGAACTTCAGTGAATGACCCGGCTTTCTTCAATGCGGCGATGCTTTGGTCAATTTTCTCTTGCGAGTAGGGCGCACCCTGGGGTTGAACGATCCATTGCTTCAGGTCTCTGATATTCAGGTCAGGACGACCGGCCAGTTCCACCGATGAGACTTGCTGCCCTTCATACGAAATGGTTGACGTTCTTGGTTGCTGCGTGTGAAGACGCAAGGGAAAGCTGGCGAGGACGGCAATGGCAAACACACACCGGTAGCAGCGGGAGAAATTCATAGGCGGGCGAACCTTTTTCCATTTTTCCGGGACAGGGATTTCCGGAGAGTCTAAGGTAGCTGATTACTTAGATTGATTCCTGCGATGTGTTGTTGCTCGAAACAGCAGCCCGCCCTGCAATATGACGTAGCGGCGCAAGCCTCACCTGCCGAGGCGGTGAGGCCTGCGCCTGAGAACTTAATTATTTCCCATATACAGAACGTGAACGTATGTCCCCAGCCGCGGGTTGTAGGCAAGATAGTAGCCGGGATCGTCCGGATCGTCGTAGATTACGATGTCGTCGGCGTCCCATCGCCAGTCATTGACGTAGACAACATCAACAGGAGCAATGCTGAAGTAGAAGCCGCCAAACCAGAAGCGATTAGGCCCGCCACCTTCAATCCGCCACACGTGACGGGGACCGAGTTCACCGGCAAAACGACCGTGCTCCCACGGATGATCCAGGTGATAGCGCGGATTGTTCCGGCCTTCATTGTGCCCAACCCACTGATCATTACCATTATGGACATGGGGCGCCTCGGGGTGGCCTTGCCGGTCATTGAACTTGCGGTTGTCCGGGGCCGGCTGCTGTTGAGCATGTTGCGGCGCCTGCCGTGGGGACTGCGTAGGACCGTGAGATGGAATGTGTCCACCACCAACTTCTGGACCGCGCGGCGCAGCGCCATGCTGGCCGCCACCACCATGCTGTTGGCCGCCACCACCGTGCTGTCCTCCGCCGCCTCCGCGCCTGTCTTGTGCAATCACAAAACCTGAAATCGCTAGCAATGCTATGAGAATTCCGATGGCTTTCTTCATGGTCCCCCTCGAAGGCTAGTTTACAGACAGGGCTAACATGGCAGATGCGAATCTGTTGTAAAGAGTTGTGAAGCTAGGCTTTCTCCGCCTGGGCTTCCGGGAGTGAAGCCGGGACGGCGCGCTCCCTGGCCCAGGCACGCAATGCCTGGATCTCTTCAGCGCGGGTGGCGGAAAGCGGCACTGTGGACTGGACTGCTTGCAGCAAAGCCTCCGTGGTTAGCGGCTTTTTCGTAGAGAAAGAAGCGTACATGGCAGACTGCACTGCGGCGTCAATCTCGGCACCGGAGTATCCTCTGGCCGCCACCACCAGACAATCGAGATCGAATTCCGCCGGCTTTTGCTTGTGCCGGGCGAGATGAAGGCTGAAGATAGCCAGGCGCTCCTGATTGTTGGGCAAGTCCACGAAGAACAACTCATCGAAGCGCCCTTTACGGATCAGCTCCGGAGGCAACACTGTAACGTTGTTGGAAGTGGCGGCGATAAATACCGGCGCGGCGCGGTCCTGCATCCAGGAAAGGAACGATCCCAGCAGGCGGGAGGCAGTGCCGGCATCCGCTGAAGCAGATCCGGGCTCGGTCCCGGCAAAAACCTTTTCCAATTCGTCAATCCACAAAACCGCCGGCGCCAGCTCTTCCGTCACCTGGAATAGTTTCTTCACCCGCTTCTCTGTCTCGCCAATGTATTTGTCAAAGACAGCTGCGGTATCAAATTTGACCAGGGGCAGCTTCCATTCTCCGGCAATGGCACGCGCACAAATGCTCTTCCCGCAACCCTGCACGCCCATGATGATCACGCCCCGAGGCGGCTCCAGTCCGAAGCTACGCGCGCCTTCCTCCCATGCGCCCGACGCGCCTGCAGCCAGAGCTTCAACTTCTCCAGCCCGGCAATGCTGGAAAAATTTTCGGACGTATCAATGAACTCGACCATTCCGGAGTGCCGCAGCAGGTTCTTTTTTGCTTCCAGGATGTCCGTGACCACTTCAGGAGCAAGAGCGTAATGGGCGATGATGGTCTGAGAGAGGGCGCGCTCCGCCTCCTCTTCCGTTAACCCGCGCAGATTGTCGGCCAGGGCATTGAGGCCGGCGGCATCCAGCGTGCGTTTCAAACTGCGGGTCCCGGAGAGGCGCGTGAAGGTTTCTTCGACAATCTGGCGCAAACGCGCGGCATCCGGCAGCGGCAGATCGAGATACTCGATCAAGCTGGCGAGTTCAGGAGGAACCGTGATGGAAGGGCCCGTGATAATCAAGGTTCGGCGGTTGGCAGAAAACTGCTGGGCCACATCTCTCAAACGGCGCACTACTACAGGATCATCCAGGTGGCGATGAAAATCCTTGAGGATAACCACGGCATTAATGGTCATGGTTTCCAGATGACCCAGCACCTGGGCGGGTTCACGCGTGTTTCCCACCGCAACCTGCACCTGCTCCGCCAGGTTAGAAGCCTGCGCCATCCTCTGCGCCTGCTCCTGGCCAGACAATGGACGTCCGCCCTGCACAGTGACCGGAGCACTACTGCCGCTGCGAGTCAAGCCATCGGCGATGCTCCATTCAAAAACCGGCAGATTTGCTTCGGCACACACGCCCCGCACCAGCTTCACCACCCGAATCTCTTCTACGGTCTCAATTACAACCACGGGAGTGCTGGAGTTGATGAGGATTTTCAGGCGTTCGATGGGGGTGGTCATTTGATGATAATGATGCCGTTTGCCAAGGATAGCCTAACTCTCGCCTTGTTCGGCAGTGATCACGCTTGTGTCAGCAGCACCGAAGTAACAGAAAAGTCGGCTGCCGCCTACTCCATCGCGGGAGATTCTTCCCAGCTGTCTTGACTTACGGATTCCGTCACTAACTTACGAGCTGCAAAGTTTTCGTCTCGGTCAATGTTTGTATAATCAACGAGCGCCGGCCATTCAGCGCTCGTTGAAGTTCGGTGCTAATCAGTGATGATCCCATCTACTACGGGCGGGAAAAAGCTGGTAACAGGGATGCGGGTGCCCCCGCTAATCTGATCCAGTTCTTCGGCTGTGAGTTCGCGAGCGCCTGTACGATTTATTACTCGCATCGACATGGTTTATGCTCCTATCATGAGAGATCCTTCACTCTTATAGTGGGCGCACCCAATCATACCAATAAGATTGGCAACCAGAGCTGCCGTCGCTTCCGAAAATGGAATCCGGCGATCCTGGAGCAATGCCCTTGAGCGCCGCCAAGCACCTGCTGGACGCGTCAGCGCGATGTGAAACGGCGGTTTGACCTGTTCATCCCCTTTTCGGTTATTTTACTGCCGCAAGTTTTTGAGGATCCGGATTTGGGAAACGGAGTATAAATATATAAATGCTTGTCCGGGTCTTCGCTTCACCTGTGAGGCATTCCGGGTTTCGATTTGCTGGCTCAACTCCTGCCGATGGCGCGAGAACGCAGGTATCTTAAGTCCATAAATTATGGTCCGTAAATTACGGCCCACTTAAATGGGCGGAAAAGAGAAGATCTCGATATGAAAAAGAAAATGCTGTTGTTGGGAAGCTTTAGCGCCATGCTTTTGAGCGCCGTCATGCTCATCATGCCTGCCAATGCAAGCGCAGGCTCGTCCTGTACCAGCAAGGGCTGCGAGCAAAATAGCGGCCACCTGTTGTTTGCATCTTGCGAAGCGGTTGCGAATGGCGGCTGCGTCTGTCCTTTGCCGCACCCGACCTTTAATGGCTGCGCCCTCGCAGGGGCAGAACGGCAGCTGCAGTAGAAATCCAGCCGACAACCAATAACTGTGTTGCCAAACCGTAATTCCGGCTCGCTGCAATCCAAACAATCGGCACATGGAGGAACGGTTACCCGTTCCTCCCTGCCACGCCACTGTACATACGGGTCCGCGTTGGGCAAAAAGCGAGCATGCAGGCGAGAAACATCCTCTGAAGCGTTAAGGCCATTAGCGGCGTAGGACTCACCGTGCTACGATACGCTCCATGCTCGCCCTGGCGCGCGACCTCCGTTTTGCTTTCCGCTCGTTTCTGAAAAGTCCTGGCCTCACCGTCGTCGCCGTCGTGTCACTCGCCATTGGCATTGGCGCCAACACGGCCATCTTCAGCATCGTAAGTGCTCTGCTGCTTCGGCCGCTGCCTTACCAGAATGCAGACCGGCTGGTCATCCTGTGGAACACCTCGCCTGGACTGGGCATCACGCAGGACTGGTTCTCCACGGCGCAGTACTTTGACATCAAAACCGGACACAAAGGGCTGGAGCAGGTGGCGATTGCCATCGGCGGAAATTACAACCTGACCGGCCAGGGCGATCCGCTGCGTGTGGGCGTGGTGCGGGTCTCCTCCAACCTGTTGCCGATGCTGGGGCTGAAGCCGGCGCAGGGACGCATCTTCACCGCCGATGAAGATTCCGTGGGACGCCCGGCAACGGCCGTGCTCAGCTACGGCCTGTGGGCGCGAGAGTTTGGCTCTGACCCGCGCGCGATCGGCCGGGTGATCGCGCTGAACGGACAGCCCTATGAAGTGGTGGGCATCATGCCGCAGAGTTTTGCCCTGCCGCGCGAGGTGTTGCCGACTCTGGGCCTGGCCGAACAGGCCGAGGTTCTGCTGCCCTTGCCGCTGACGCCCGATGCCGCGCAGGTCCGCGGGCATGAGGACTACAACATTGTGGGCAAGCTCCGTCCGGGCGTGACCCTGGATCAGGCGCGCGCGGAGATGGCAACCATCACGGCGCGGCTGCGGCACGATTTTCCGGAGGTCTATCCAGGCAATGGCGGGCTCACATTCGCCATCACTCCGCTGCTGGAGCAAGTGGTGGGCGGCGTAAGGCAGACGCTGTTTCTTCTGCTCGGGGCGGTGGGTTTTGTCCTGTTGATTGCCTGCGCCAACGTAGCCAACCTGCTGCTCTCGCGGGCGGTGGCCCGGCAGCGGGAGATCGCCGTGCGGACCGCGGTGGGCGCAAGCGCCGGACGCATCGTCCGCCAGCTTCTTACGGAGAGCGTTGTTCTGGCGGTGTGCGGCGGCGCGCTGGGCGTCTTGCTGGCCATGGCGAGCGTTCGCTGGATCCAGGTGCTGGGCCTCAGGAGTGTGCCCCGGCTGGGAGAAATTGGCGTCCGCGGCGATGCGCTGGGATTGACGCTTCTGGTTTCAGTGTGTTCGGGAGTCCTGTTTGGCCTGGCGCCAGCCTTTCGCGTGACCCGCGTCGATGTGCAGGCCATGCTGCAGGACGCAAGCCGCGGCTCCAGCGGCGGACGCGGGAACAACCTCCGCCAACTGCTGGTAGTCTCCGAACTCGCCCTCTCCGTCATGCTGCTGATCGCCGCCGGCCTGTTGCTCCGCAGCTTCGCCCGGCTGCAAAGAGTTTCTCCGGGATTCAATCCCGCCAACGTCCTCACCCTCGAGCTGACCATGACCGGCGACCAATATACAGATCCGCAACAGGTGCGCCAGGTCTACCGCCGGCTGTGGGAGGAGCTGGAACACCTGCCGGGAGTCACCGCCGCCGGTGGCGTCTCATCGCTGCCGCTGAGCGAGATGTTTGCCTGGGGTCCGATTACGGTGGAGGGCAGAGTGCCGCCGCCGGGCGAGAAGTTTATCAATGCCGATGAGCGCCTGGTGGGCGGAGATTATTTTCAGGCCATGCAGATCCCGCTGCTTCAGGGCCGGCTGTTCAATGAGCAGGATACCGTCACCAGCCCGCAGGTGGTTCTGGTGGATGACTACATGGCCACGCAGCTCTGGCCGGGCCAGGACCCGTTGGGCAAGCGCGTCAGCTTTGGCGACCTCACGCAGAAACCGGTCTGGGCGACCGTGGTCGGCGTAGTAGGACGGATCAAGCAGTACGCGCTGGATGCGGATTCGCGCATCGCGCTTTACCTGCCGCAGAGCCAGCACACCGGGCGGGCGATGAATGTGGTCTTGCGCAGCGAGAGCAGCGATCCCGCGGCGCTCACGCAGGCGGTAAAAAGCAAACTTCATGAGCTTGATCGCAATCTTCCCATGTATGGCGCGCGCACCATGCAGGAACGCGTGCAGGAATCGCTAGCCCGGCGGCGCTTCTCCATGCTGACGCTGGGTTTGTTTGCCGCGCTGGCTCTGGCGCTGGCAACCATCGGCATCTACGGAGTGATGAGCTACCTGGTAAACCAGGGAACGCGGGAGATCGGCATTCGCATGGCCCTGGGCGCCACGAGAAACGGAATCGCCGGATTCGTAATGATGCGCGGCCTGGCGCTGACGCTGGCAGGAGCGGGAATCGGACTGCTGGGAGCTTTTCTGATCACGCGCCTGATGAGCAGCCTGCTCTTCGGAGTGAGTGCTACGGACCCGCTGACTTTTCTTGGTGTCGCAATTCTCCTGTCGGCTGTGGCCCTGGTGGCAACCTACGTTCCGGCGAAACGGGCAGCGCGGATTGATCCCATCATTTTGTTGAGGTGCGAGTGAGGCAGCAATGAGCTGACCGCTCAACGCGAATTCTTCGCGAGTTCGAAGGAAAGCCCGGGCCTTGCAAAAGGTTAACAAGCGCCGACGTGTCGACAAAGCAAGCCCCGGCTGAAAGGTTAGCCTTTGTATCTGTTCCTGCAGCCGACAATGGATGTCCGCCGTGCACAGTAACGAAACATTGCTGCCGCTGCGAGTCGTACCACCGGCAACGGCAGTGGTTACGAATTACCGGCGGCCTTCTCGTTTCTCGCTTTCTGACTTGGTGGTGAACTGGCCGATGCGGCTTTTCGCGTCGGTACCGGTGCCTTCTCCTTGTCCAGAGTCCACAGAGAAGTAGTAGGTGGTGTGCGGCTCGAGATTCTTGAGTTGGACTCGGTGGTTCTGAGCGCTGGCCTTATCATTATCGGCATAGGGCGCTTCGGACATTTGGTCCATTTTGTCCCGGTTCTTGCCGTAGCGGACGATGGTGCTGCCGCCGGTATTGGTGGTCCAGGCGATGGTCGCCCACGTGTCACCGACGCCTTCAACCACCGGCCCGTTGGTGATCCTTTCGTCTGCAGCGCGGTGCCTTTGCGCCGCCAATGTTACGCCTTGGACGCATGCCAACACCGCCAGAGCTGCGAACAGAAACAATTTCTTCATCGCTATCCTCCAGAAAGGAAATTCGGGATACCAGTCTTTATCCCAGTGCTGGATTGGATGCGGCAGCAATAGGCCGTGTGGTCTCACAAAAAGCGTCGTTCGCCCGGGTCATTCGCCATCAACTTCCGGATGAAAGACCTGGCCAAAGACCTGCCAAGGACCGACCAACATACGGGAAAGCTCGGGCTTCAACTACGACGGAGCAGGAGAAGGCTCTGATCGTCCAGTTGTTTGCCGTGCTGCAGTGACCTTGCACGCAATGCCATCATGATTTTCTCGAGAGGGGCATCGGCAGAAAGCAGAAGAACGCTCTTCAGTGGTTCCATCCCAAGCTCCTGGCCGTGGGCATCACTCACCTCGGTCATGCCATCGGTGAGGACCACCAGGGTGTCTCCGGGCTCACACTCAATTCCAGCGGTCTCGAACTTTGCGTCCGGCAAAACGCCCAGAGGAAGATTAGGAACTGAGTGCTCTTCCACCGTTCCCAGGCGCTTACGGTATCGCAGAATAGGAAGGTGGCCGGCAAGGGAGAATTGAAGGCTACTATCCGCCCCTCCGGCGATGCAGGCAAAAGTAACAAACGTATTTGGCGCACAGGAAGACGCCAGCACCCGGTTTAAATTGCAAAGCAGCGTGGACGGAGTGATATCGGCAGTGGCGCCCATTCGGGTGGCGCTCTTTACCATCGCCATAATCATGCCCGCCGGAACTCCGTGGCCGGAAACGTCGGCCAGGTAGGCAATCCACCGCGGATCCTCCTCT
The DNA here is from genome assembly GCA_035294925.1 of Candidatus Angelobacter sp. Classification (GTDB taxonomy): domain Bacteria; phylum Acidobacteriota; class Terriglobia; order Terriglobales; family Acidobacteriaceae; genus Angelobacter. Next base: position 51,750 of record DATGJZ010000116.1, read on the forward strand.
ATTATGTCCACCAGGTCGCCTCCCATCTCGCCGCTCGGCATAGAAGCGCCGCAAATCTCGAATCCTCCTGCAAGGCGCGAAAAAGAAGGCACCAGGGCGCGGTGAACCTCCGTCGCCAGCTTCATCTCAGTAATCGGTCCGAATACGCGCTGGCCTTCCCTTTGAATGAACATGGTGATCAATATGTACGCCAGGAGCATGAACGCGAGCGCGAGCCAGCCCTCGATTGAAAGCCGATGCTGCAAAATCGCAAAGTCCCGGACAGAGGAAGAGAGAGGAGCACTTGCGCCCATGAATCGGGCATAGAGGAAAAGCGAAACTATTTGCACAGCTATCACGACAAGCATCAACTTGAGATTTGCGCGAAACCCTGCGTAAGCCAGGCCGACTGCGTAGAGGCCGCACAATGCCGCCAGGATCATCGCGGAGCTTACAGACACCGCGACGACGGTGATTATGGTCATCAAAAGGCCGAAGGAAGCAAACAGAAAGAAGATGCCGGTCACCAACAAGACCATGGGGCCATGAGGAACGGTTTTCCAGTACCTGGCGCCTCTTGCCCATTTCCTCGAAGGGAGCATCCACTCCGTGCTGGTCCAGTTCATGGATAAAAACCTTAACACCAATGAACGGCAAAGGGCACGAAGGAATGCGGAGAAATGAAGAACCGGCGCATCCGGAAGGATGGATGCGCCGGTTGGTTATGCTTACGGTTATGGTTCAGGAATTGCCCTTGTCAGCCGGGGCCGCTTCCGGGGCATGCAACACGGCGAAGTTGCTTCCGCCGTTGTTCCAGATCAACAGCATCACATCCTGCCCTTTAGGAATGTTGCCGAGTTCACGCTGCACGTCTGCAGCGTTTTGCACCGGATGGCGATTTACTTCCTCGATCACAAATCCGCGAGAAAGTCCGGCATTGTCTGCCGGACTTCCCGGCTCAACATTGGCGATCAGTGCGCCGTGAACGTCGCTGGGCAATTCAAGTTGCTCACGCAGGTCAGGAGTCAAGTTGTTCAACCCCAGGCCCCAACGCGCCTTGCCGTGCTCGTTACCGGAGCCCGAGCCCGCTGACGCCGACTTTGCGTTCATCTGCTCCACCGTCACAGGAACGCTCATCTGCTTTCCATCGCGCATCAGCTGCAGGTTCACCCTGGTTCCCGGACGCTGCTGTCCAATGAGCACCTGAAGATGTCCGGCATCGCTGACCTGCTGTCCGTTGACTTCAGTGATCACATCACCCACCTTCAGCCCGGCCTTGCCGCCCGGAGCATCGGCTTCCACCTGCGTGATGATCGCGCCGGTAGTCTCCGTGAGATGGAAGAAGCGGGCATTTTCCGGAGTTACGTCTGTGATGCCCACGCCCATGTAAGCATGTTCTACCTTGCCATCCTTAATCAGGGTCTCCACCGTTCCCTTGGCGATTTGCGTCGGGATAGCGAATCCCATTCCTGAGAATGCGCCGGACTGGGAAATCAGGAACGTATTGATGCCGATGACCTCGCCACGGGCATCAATCAGAGGTCCGCCCGAGTTGCCGGGATTGATGGCCGCATCTGTCTGAATGAACTGGCCTGGCTTGCGCGGATCATCCGTATACGGGTTGGCGCGGTTGATGGCGCTGACGATTCCCCGGGTTACGGTGAAACGGAAGCCAAAGGGATTGCCAAAGGCAAGCACCGTTTGTCCGGGCCGCAACGCCGTGGAATCGCCCCAGGGCAGGCTGGCCAGATTCGATGCGTTCACTTTGATCACGGCCAGGTCGGTCAAAGGATCTGCGCCCACCAGCTTTGCTGACAGCACCCGGCGATCATTCAGCGTGACACGGATGTCCGTAGCATCTTTAATCACGTGATTGTTGGTGACGATGTAGCCGTCGGGCGAGATGATGATCCCGCTGCCAAGGCCATGCTCAACTTGCGGCTGGCGCTGCATCGGCATCTGCTGGTCGCCAAAGAAGCGCTTGAAAAATTCAGGCATGTCCTGCGAGCCGCCGGCCTCCGCCCTAGGACGCGCCGCCACCGTCACGTTGACCACGGCAGGCGTTACATGAGCAGCGAGCGTTTCCATGGCTTTGTCCAGGGCCAATAGAGCGCTCACGTTCTCTTCCGGCAGCGGCGCTGCGGCAGGCGCCATAGTGGCCGCGGTAGCCGCAGCCGGTTTGTAAATCTCATAAGCGCCAACTGACACCATCAGGCCAAGCGCCAAGAGCGGCGCCAGCATGCGGCGCGTCAGCGCCCACTTCCAGGTTCTCTGTGTTTTCATTGTTCTCTTCTCCGTTTATAACTAATTAATTAGTTTTTGATTGCAGAACAGCGGATCTTGACCGAATTAATTAGTTTTTGATTGCAGAACAGCGGATCTTGACCGCTGGTTAAATTGGTTAAATGTTTTTTCGGGAAACGGTTTTGCTGTTGTGATCTTGAGCGGGTACTACGATGCGTACCTGCCACATCTGGACTTGCCACCTCTGATCGCCGGCTCTTCCCTGCTCGGCGGTCATGGTGACAACGAATTGCTCCGACTGCACTACATAATCACCCGGCGCGACCGGCCCCGGCATCTGGCGTGTTGCCAGTTCCAAATCATCACGCTGGCTCGTTTGCCGAGCTAGCATCGTGGGCTGACTCCTGGTGGGCCGATCTAACGTTGTTGGCTGACGCATCGTCGCATGCGCCAAAACCAACTTCGGTTGTGGCGCGGTAACGCGCAGGCTGGCATTAACCTGCCTCGGAAGCTGCACTGAAGATGGTGTACGGTCCGTAACGGCGATGGTGGAGCGTGGGCCTTCGTCTTTGAAGCTAACCAGCGCCGGAATATTCCATGCAGACAGGCCGCAGAGCGTGGCAGCCGCCAGAACCATAGGCACTGCGGGCTTCCACAACCGTGTGGTGCCGGGCCGATTTACATCGAGAATCTGCGCCACCCGCAATGAAAGTTGACGCATACGGGTGACCACGGCCTGGGCCAGCGCCATCTTCTTTCGCATCCTCTTTTGCATGAGGGTCTTTTCCGCCACGCGCGCCAGGCACTGCGCGTAGTGCTGCGGACTGGCCGACTGGGACAGCACGGCGTCATCGCAGGCCATCTCGCGCTCCAGCGAAAGCCGTTGTTCAACCCACCATACGGAAGGATGAAAGAAAAGCAGCGCTTTAATGATCTTTTGCGCCAGATTGGTCCAATCGTCCCAGCGCCGCAGGTGGGTAAGCTCATGCAGCAGAACCTGCTCGAGTTCCGCCGCGGACATCTCCTGCAGGAACCAGTCAGGAATCACTACCGCTGGATTGAAAAACCCAATGGCGGCGGGCACGTGCATGCGATCCGACACGCGCAAAGAAACCGGACGGGGAAACCTTTCAATGGACTCCCTGACTTCCGGACTCAGGCCGCCAGGATCAACTTCTTCAGAATTTTTTCGGATTCTGCTCACCTGCCACAAACCGGCCACCACACGCGCCAGCGCCAGGGCTGCAAACAACAGCCAACCGGCAAAAATGACAACCGCCACGGAACTGGATAGAGTCATCAGGCTCTGGCCGGATACAACTCCAGTTGGGGAAGCAACCGAGTTCGCACCGGGCTTCCGGAAAAATGTTCCGGCGAGAAAGGGCAGAACGATTATGGCGAGCAACACTGAAAACCAAAGTGCAAAACGCGTACCCGCGTTCTGGCGCGGCAGAAGCCGCAAGAGCAGCCATGTAAACACAGCGAGCACAGTACCTTCCATCAGGCAGTAGAGCATCCACTGGACTGACATCCGGGCTGTTGCGTGCAATAGATCCATTTCAGCTTTCCTCGGCCGGCTTGCTGCTTTCCAGCAGTTGACCCAGACGCTTTAACTCATCGGCGTCAATATCTTCGTTCTCAAGAATATTCAACACCAGCAACTCATGTGAGTTTTTGAAGAAACGGCTCACCAGGTTGTGGACCTCAAAACGCGTGGCCTCTTCCTGTCCCACCAACGGCATATAGATGTGGGCGCGCCCGTCCTTGATGTGTTTTACGTAGCCCTTTTTTTCCAGGATTCTTATGGTGGTCAGGACGGAGTTGTAAGCGAGAGATGGTTTGTTGGCGAGCGCCTCCAGCAACTGGTGGACGGTGGCCGATCCCTTCTGCCACAGCACGTTCATCAACCGCAACTCAGCTTCCGTCAGAGTTGTAGATGCTCTTGGGGGCATGGTTCCTAAAATCGCTTACATCAATTTAGACGCAGTTCGAAGCAAATAGTAACTAATTATTTAGTTGAAAGACAAGTCATGCTGTATGTGATTTTTTTTCATAGATTTACACAAAGCAAGCCAATGGGTCGGAAGTTTTCCAGCAATTCACCAAATCGTTTGAACTATTGAACTCTGGATACGGTGATCCCGGCTCAGAACCGGTACATCGTAGAACCGCGCTGTGGCCGCAATGACCCTGTCGGGAAGGTCCGGGACGTCTTGCCGGGATACTTCCGACATCTTCATTTTCATTGCAATATTTTCATGCAGAGGAACATGTTGCAAAACTGCCTTTGGATCAGCGGTGGCGGCATGCAGATCCTTGAATGCATTTGCCGGAATCCGTCCCTTCTCAATCAGATAAATCATTTCGGCAACACTGATGGCTGAGGCGCCGATATGGTCGCCATTCGAGATAGCATTATCGATGAAGGCTGACGCGGCAGCACCTAAACGGCTGTCGGAGAAGAGATACCAGATGGCTGCGTGGGTATCAGCTATCGCAACAAGCATTAGAAGTCGAAGCGTGGAAAGTTAGCAAACATCTCCGCCCGGTTCTCATCGATCTCCTCAGCCGATGGCGCTGGACCGTATTTGGAGAGAAGGCCGCGCAGAGAGCGAGTCGGTCCTTTGGGAGACGTCGTTTCCGGGGCGTCAGCGAGAATCTTATCAATCGCCTCCAGCAGAAGATCATGCGTGGAAAGCCCTTTCGCCTGTGCCACGGCAATAAGCTTGGCTTGCTTCTCCGGCTCCAGCGGCAAAGTGATGGTCATTCCTCTAACTAAGTCCTTTTATTCGTTACTCTAACCGAAATCCGCCGTTGGCCGCAATACGTTCTCCAATCGGCGCCAGCCGGCGCGTCCTACCCCCTGTGGGTCTGCAACCTGTAACCCGTTCCGCGTTGGCTGGTCCCGGCGTGCTGGGGATCAACGGTAGAAAGCGGGTTTTGACGTTGCTTTGGTTATCGCTAAGAGCCAATGGCAAACGGCTTAGGGCTGGTTCTTACTGCCGAATCCTGGGATTGGCCAGCGAATAGAGGAAATCGGTCAGGAAATTCACCACAACGTAGGTCAAGCCGATGGCCAGAATGCAGCCCTGCACCAGGTAATAGTCACGGCTGCTGATGGCGGAAATGGTGAGGCGTCCGATTCCGGGCCAGGAGAAGATCGTCTCGGTGACAATTGCACCGGCCAGCAGCGAGCCAAACTGCAGTCCCACAACCGTGAGCACGGGAACAAGAGCATTCCGCAGGGCGTGTTTATAAACCACTACATTTTCGGATAAGCCTTTTGCCCGGGCGGTGCGAATGTAATCCTGGCTCAGCTCTTCCAGCATCGCGGTGCGAACCATGCGGGTAAGAATGGCCGCCAGCGAGCCTCCCAGGGTGATGGCCGGCAGGACCAGGTGTGCTACTGTTCCCGCGCCCGAAACCGGGAGCAGGGCCAGATTGATGGCAAAAAATAAGATCAGTATTGGTCCCAGGGCAAAGTTAGGAAAAGACAGGCCGAGCAGGCTCACAAAACTGAGCGCGCGGTCGTCCCAGCGGTTCCGCCTGCGCGCCGAGCGTACTCCGGCAGGAATAGAGATCAGGAGCGCCACAATCATCGCAGCCACGGTCAATTGCAAGGTCCAGGGATAGCGCTGGGCAATGATTCGCGTGACGGGCTGATCCAGGCGCAAAGAACGTCCAAGATCGCCGTGCAAGACTCCCTTCCAATAGTTCACATATTGTTTGCCGATGGGAACGTCCAGTCCATACGCATGCCGCAGAGATTGGATATCGCTTGCAGTGGCTCCCTCGCCCAGCATCTGCTGGACCGGGTCACCGGGGACCAGATGTATGAGGAGAAAGACAACAGACACCACCAGCCAGAGAACCGGAACCATATAGAGGAGGCGGGTTAGAAGATAGCGGAGCATCAGATTGCCAGAATTGCCAAATTCGAAGATCAAAGCCCGTGGCCTTTGGCTCTTGGCTTTTAGGTTTTGGCAACACAAAATCGAAAGTCACAACCACAGAATCCTAAATTACCCAATTACCGATTTGCCCGTTTGCCAAATCAGCCGATTCTCGTTTATTTGTGTGAATTCACGGCTGAATTGCTTTATTGCCTTGTTCCAAGTCTTGATAGATGATGAAAAGCTAATTCTTCTTGCCTGCTTTATGGGGACGTCCCTTGGCCCGCACCGTCCCGTCAGCCCAGAGTCGCCGGATACCCGGACTCAACCTATCGAAGGCAGCGTCACGGCTGACAAGAAACAGGTCCTGCTGAACGGCCTGGGCTGCCAGTAGACGATCGAAGGGATCCTTGTGGTCGCCCGCAAAGAACGGCGCCTGCGCGGCGTGAGAAGCAGAGACGTCCAGGAACTCGAACTCCTGAGAGACGCACTCAGCGATGATTTGATCCACCGTCTCTCTGGAGTTAATTGGCCTGTTAGCGAATTGCAGCTTACCCAGCGATCCTTTGATGGCGATTTCCCAGATGACCACCGCGGAAACATAGACCATGGACTCCCTGCTGATCTGGTCCCGGATTTCGTCCGGCAATTGCGTGTCGGGCCGTGAGATACCAGATCAGGGCATGCGTATCCAGCAGCATCATTCAAGGCCCCACTCTTTCAACTCAGCTGCCGTCAACGGGTCGAAGGCTCCCCGTTTGGCCTTCAATTTTCCTTTTAGGGTTCCCGGCTTGCGGTTTTTCGGTTGCTTGATGGGCACTAGCTTGGCCACGGGCAGATCGCCACGAGCAATAATGACTTCCTTCCCGCTGGCAGCCTCCTCAACCAGTTGTGAAAGCATGGTCTTGGCTTTGTGCATGGTATACATGAATGTAGATTTTATTAGCTGGGCTTAGCTAAGTCAATCTGTAGACATCCGAGAGTATCATCCTGCAACATGACAAACGGAGGTTTATCCAGTGTTCCTCAACATTTGCGTTGTCATTCGCTTGGAGCCGCATGCTGCCGCTTCCCGGCGCCGCCAGAATTCACCAGCTGATGGTTCGTAAGAAAAGACCGGATCGCGCTGGCGGAAAGAGCAAAGGCCAAGCCACTATTCTCCTCGATCCCGCGCCGCAGAATGATGCCGATAACCTTGCCGTCGGCCAGATACACCGGGCTCCCGCTGGATCCCGGCCAGGGAGGTTCATCGTTGCCCTCGCCGCGTATAACCCAGGAAGTCACATTGCCGGTGGTCTCAAGTCGTACGATGCGGCTCGGCGTTGTCACCGGCTCACGGGCCTGCATAGGGAATCCGGTAAATGCTACAGGCGTCCCGCTCTCAGGTGAAACTTCGGCGAACTGCACGAAAGAGATCTGCAAAGATGAAGATAAGGCAAACGGGTTGCCCACGGTCTGGCAGACAGCTACGTCCATCGCCTGGTCGCTGACGCAGTCCCGAAACTTAAACCAGTTGGCATCGAACGATCGCGTGCCTGTCTCCCAACCGTTTCTAGGAATGTAAATCGCGGGAAAGCATCCGTTGGGCTGCTGCTGGCTTCTGGAGAATCTTTCCCTGATCACGTGGCTGGCGGTGATGAAGTGCCCTCTGGAGTCAACGAACATACCAGTGCCCGCGATGGAGACCGCGCTGAATCTGTTCCCTGGCTGAGCCACCTGGCCGCAGACAATGGGGAAGAGGGAGCGATTGATCCTGACCGTAGCTTGAGCTAAAGAGTCGAGCGGAGGATCTTCCAGCGAGCACACCGGGGAAAAACTACCGGCGAAAAGGAGCAGGCAGGCAAATGTATACCCTCGGGTAAACATATTTGATATTGAGACGCCAGCTCCTGATCTGCCCACTTCAGTATTTGGCGCCTGGCTCCTTATATTCGCGTTCCTTCGCGTGGATTCGCGGCTCAATTGCTTTTGGCTTTTCCGATGTTTCTCGAATCGATTGGCTTAGAGATCTCAACTGGCCGACCTGGACTGAGCTGACGGAACATCACTTTCAATCTTCACGCGTGCAATGCGGTGGCCTTCCATCTGTAACACGGTGTAGCTGCGGGCCTGATACCCGAACGATTCCCCGCCCTGGGGAATCCTGCCCAGCTGCGCCATCACAAATCCGGCCAGCGTTTCAAAGCCCTGGTCGCGGGGCAGCTCAATCTCATACTGCACTTCCAGATCGCGGATACTAACGTTGCCATCCACTACCACCTCCGCGCCTGAAACCAGCGGAACAGCCGGCCGCTGGGCAACATCGAATTCGTCTTCCAGTTCGCCGACCAATTGTTCCAGAACGTCCTCCACAGAAACCAATCCGGAGATCGACCCGAATTCATCCACAACAATGGCCAGATGCCGCTTGCGGGTCTGGAATTCCACCAGCAAGTCTGCCAACGGCTTGGCCTCCGGCACGAACAGAACCTCGCGCATGATGTTGCGGACGCGCAAACGCGTGGGGCTTTCAGCAAAGGAGATGCCCGCCGCCAGGCGCATGTGCATCATGCGCGAGAGATCTTTGGAGTAGAGCAGGCCGATAATGTTTTCCTTGCCTTTCTCCGGATCATAAACCGGGACGCGCGAGTGTTGTTCTTCCACCACGCGGGCCATGGCATCTTCCAGAGGCATGTCCGCCGGAAGGGAAAATATCTTGTGGCGGGGCACCATGATTTCCCTCACCGCGAGATTGCCCATTTCGAGCGCGTTGTGGATCATCTCCTCCTGCTCTTCCGGCAACAACCCTACTCGGCGGCTGGCAGTAACAATCAGCTTAAGCTCTTCCGGCGAGTGCACGCCCCCTTCCCGCATGAGGCGCGAACCAAAACCCCGCAGTACCAGGTTGGCAGACCTGTTCATCACCACCAGGAAGGGGCGGGCCAGGGCCATGAAGAAATCCATGGGGCCGGCCACGGCCAGCGCCACCCGCTCCGCACGCTGCAAAGCCAGCGACTTGGGAACAATCTCTCCGAGCAGCACGTGCATATAAGTGATAACGAGGAAGGCCACGCCTGCTGCAAATCCGTGGGCATACAAGCGGCCAAAAGGTACGTGGGACATCCACGGCTGAAAGATAGCGGCCAGCGTTCCCTCACCCAGCCAGCCCAGACCCAGGCTGGCCAGCGTCACCCCAAATTGCACCGCCGGCAGGAATTCATCCAACCGCTGCTGGATTTTCTGAACGGTCCGGGCGCCGATGCGCCGCTGTTCAATCAGTTGCTGAATCCGCGTGTCGCGCAGACTTACCATCGCGAACTCGGCCGCAACGAAAAAGGCATTGGCCGCAACCAACAGGACCACCAGGGTGATCCGAAGCAGCACCAGGGGAACCATGACCTGAGATTTTACTTTAATTCTCCCGCTGGCCTCTGTTTTGGATTGAACAGGATGACCCCCATGAAGAATCGGGCGATCCGGTGATCGGGGGATCCGGTGATTGAAAGGCTGCTGTTTCTGAGCCTGACGTCTCGCTAACTTCGGAGGCGCAACCTCCCTGACGCAATCTTAGCGCCACGGTTCTCAGATCACCCGATCGCCCGATCACCGGATCGCCCGATTCTTCTCTGGCTTTCCTTTCCACAAAAATCAGGTCTAATCGGATATTCCTGGCCCAGCGGGTTAAGTCCTTTATATTTTGGAACTTTTTAATCGGGGCAGCGTATTGGATAGAGACGGAGAAGGGGGGCCTGCGTGGCAAACGGTAACGGGAAAAAGAGCAAAAAACGGCTGATTTTCGTCATCAGTTCAGTCTCAGCAGTCTTATTGATCGTCCTGGTGGCGATGGCGGCAAACCGTGGTGGCAGCACGATTGATCCCTCCAAGCTGGCTAAGGTGGAGCGTGGCGATCTGGCCAAGAGCGTTGTTGCCACTGGAAAAATCCAGGCCATTACCCAGGTCGAGGTAAAGTCCAAGGCCAGCGGCATCGTAAAAAAACTGCTGGTGGACTACGGCGACCAGGTCAAGCAGGGCCAGGTTCTGGCGGAGTTGGATAAGGAAGAGATCCAGGCGCGGGTCAACCAGCAGCGCGCATCCCTGGAAGCGGCGGAAGCCGCGGCCCACGCCGCTGAAGCTGACCTGAAGCATGCGCGCGTCGATGCCGAAGGCCCAGATGTGCCCATGCTGAAGCGCACCTATGACCGTACCCAGGAAATGTTTAAGGACGGAATAGCCTCCCAGCAGCAGCTTGACGACGCTGAAAAGAACTATCAACTGGCTTACAACAAGCAACACCTGGGCCAGGCCACTATCACCGTGTCTGAAGCGAAGCTGCGGCAGGCCAATGCGCAGGTATCGCAATCGCGGGCGCTGCTGGAACAGACGGAAGAGGAATATCGCAACTCCACCATTATTTCTCCCATTGACGGCACCGTGCTCTCGCGCGATGTAGGGGTGGGCGACGCGGTCAGCTCCATCCTGGTGGTAGGCTCTTCGGCCACACTGCTCATGACCCTGGGCGATACTCACGAGGTTTACGTCAAGGGCAAGGTAGACGAGAGCGACATTGCCAAAGTCTACCTGGGCCAGGCTGCGCGGATTAAAGTCGAGTCATATAAGGACCGCACCTTCAACGGCAAAGTCACCAAGATTTCCCCCATGGGAGTGGAAAAGGACAACGTCACCACATTTGAGGTGCGAGTTTCCATTGATAACTCCAAAGGCGAACTCAAATCCATGATGACCGCCAACGCGGAAATTCTCCTGGAAGAACATAAGGCCGTTCTGATGGTCCCGGAAGGCGCACTCATCTACGACAAGGACCGGAAGGCCTCGCTTGAGGTCCCGGACGCAAACGCCCACGACGGCAAGAAGAAAATCGCAGTCACGGTGGGCATATCCAATGGCTCCAAGACGGAATTGCTGTCCGGATTAAACGAAGGCAACCAGGTCGTATTGCAATAATCGGTCCGATCATCGGGATATCGGTGCATCGGGATATCAGGTCATCGGAAGACCTTGGACTGTTGTTACTCGCGGTGGAGTCGCCCCCCGATTTCCCTGGAAGGGTGCGCCGCCGCTGGGCAAAAAAATATTATCAGGAGAGACGAAATGAAATTCTTGAAACTATTGAGTCTGGTTCTGGTTTTTATCGGGCTTGTAGGATGCTACGAGAGCGTTGGCCCTCGCGAGACGGGCAGCTTCGACCGCACCTTACAGGTGTCCGGGCCGGTTGACCTGAACGTTGTTTCCGGGGCCGGCAACATCAAGGTTCATGCCGGTGGAGATGGCCGCGTCCACGTGTACGCTGTCATCCACGCCCGCGGTTCCTGGTCTGGCATGAGCGCGAGTGAAAAAATCAAAAAGCTGCAAGCCAACCCGCCCGTCGAGCAGCAGGGAAACACCATTCACATCGGCAGGATTGATGATCGCGATTTGCAGCGGAACGTCTCCATTGACTATGACCTGACGGCGCCGGCGCAAACCAAGGTCTCTTCCCAGACCGGATCAGGCGACCAGGAGATTAATGGCGTGCAGCTTGCTGTAAACGCTCACACCGGATCGGGAAACATCATGGTGGAGAACATCGGGGCTGACGTTCGCGCAAGGTCGGGTTCGGGCGACCTCAGGATTGATGGTGTGAAAGGCGCGTTGGATGCAGAAGCCGGCAGCGGCAACATTCGTGGTCACGGCATTGCCGGAGGCGTCTCGGCGAACACCGGCAGCGGGACAATCGAGATTGAACAGGTCGCAGCCGGCAACGTGCGAGCAGAGGCCGGCTCGGGAAACGTCCGGTTGCATGGCGTCCAGGGCGGGCTCAAGGCGGAGACCGGCAGCGGTGACATTACCGTGGATGGTAACCCTACCGGCGACTGGAGAGTGGGGGCCGGCTCGGGCAATATTGATCTGAAAATTCCATCCACTGCCTCCTTCAACATTGATGCACGGACATCTTCCGGCAGCCTCAAGGTGAACCATCAGGTGACCATGCAGGGGAGCATTTCGCGGGACCATGTGCAAGGCAAGGTGGGCAACGGCGGCGCCCTGGTGGACCTGCACACCGGCTCGGGTGACATCCAGGTGAATTAATCTTCTTGGAAAGGGCGGGGATGGCATTGTGCCATCCTCTTTTTTGTGTCGCTTTTTTTGTGTTCCTCCATCTAACCGGATAAGAACACAATGGATTTCTTAAGAGGATACGCATCAAGGAAGATCATATAATTCGTAATAGGAAATCTAGTGCGATGTCCAATGCAACGAGAATGACGAAAAGTTTCTCCCTGGAGAAAAAACTTTTAAAGGAAGTCGAACGCACCCGCGGATCGGTCTCCACCAGCGAAAGAGTGAACCAACTGGTAAAGGCTGGATTGGAAGCGGAACGCCGCCAATCCCTGCATGCCGAGGCTTCCGGATTTTTCAAGTCCGACTCAATGGGAGAAAGACAGGCGCGTCGGGCGTTCCAGTCCGCCTCCATTGAGTCAATCACTCGAGAATCATAAGAAATGGCCCGGAACTGCGGCTTGAGACCTTCCTGCTGGTCTCCGCCGAGGAGATCTGTGCCTGCTTGTCCTGGTTGATAGCTACCAGTAGAAAAATTCCACTACCCCAACAGGGCTGTCACGTCTTAGAATCAGGCGCTCGCTCACACGGGCCAATCGATTGCATCACGTCCGGAGATGACTCAAACCATGACTGTGCGTAAACACGCCATTTTCCTGCTCACCCTCATCGTTATGTACATCTGCACCCAGAAGTTGGCTTCAGCGCAAGACGAAGACGCAAAATCGTCGTCGGCAACATCATCCCCGAGCAAGGCCAGTGCGGCAGCCGCTAAGACGCAATCCGCCGCCTCCGACAAGAGCGCGAAAGAGAAAGGCGGCAAGGGTAAAGATAAAGACGACAAAGACGCCCAGGACAAAGATGTTCAAGACAAAGATAAAGACAAGAAGGACGGCGAAGAGAGCGAGTCTCGCGATCCCATGTCCAGCGGCACTTTTGCTGGCTTGAAGTTTCGCTCCGTTGGGCCGGCCCTCATCTCCGGTCGCGTGGTCTCGATTGCCGTAAATCCCCACAACAAGAGCCAGTATTTTATCGGCGCCGCGTCCGGCGGCGTGTGGCGCACAGACAATGACGGCACCACCTGGCATCCGGTGTTTGAACATGAAGGCTCGTACTCCATTGGCACCGTGGTAATCGATCCCAATCACCCGAACATCGTGTGGGTGGGCACGGGAGAGAACAACAGCCAGCGCAGCGTGAGCTATGGTGACGGCGTCTATCGCTCGGTGGACGGCGGCAAGACCTGGAAAAACATGGGGCTGAAAAAATCCGAGCACATTGCGCGCATCGTCATTGATCCGCGGGACAGCAATGTGGTTTACGTGGCGGCGCAAGGCCCGCTGTGGGGGCCGGGCGGAGATCGCGGCTTGTACAAATCCACGGATGGCGGCAAGACGTGGAATGCCATCCTCACCTTCAGCGAAAACACCGGCGTAACGGACGTGGTGATGGATCCGTCGAATGCCGACGTGCTCTTTGCCGCGAGCTACCAGCGGCGCCGCCATTTCTTTACCCTGATCAACGGCGGGCCGGAAGCCGCGATCCACAAAAGCGTCGATGCAGGCAAAACGTGGACCAAGCTGAGTGGCGGACTTCCAAAGGTGGAGATGGGCAGGATCGGGCTGGCTATCTCGCCGGTGAATCCGAATATCGTCTATGCCAGCATCGAAGCCGGAGAAAAGAAAGGCGGCATCTACCGCTCGGTGGATTCCGGCGCGAACTGGGAGAAGCGCAACGACTACGATCCCGGTCCGCAGTATTACGCAACGCTGTTTGCCGATCCTCAACGCGAAGACCGCCTGTATGCCGTGGGCGTCTTGATGCAGTATTCCGACGATGGCGGAAAGACCATCCACCAGCTTCCCACCGCCCATGTACACGTCGACTTCCACGTGCTCTGGGTGGATCCGGACGACGTTAAGCACATGCTGATCGGCAACGACGGCGGCCTGTACACCTCGCGCGATGGTGGAGAGTCGTGGCGATGGATGTCGAACCTGCCCACCGGACAGTTCTACGATGTGGCAGTCGATAACTCGAAGCCGTTTTATTACATCTACGGCGGCACGCAGGATAATTTCTCGCTCGGCGGACCCTCGCGCACCCGCGACATCTCCGGCATCAACAACCAGGACTGGTTCGTCACCCAGGGCGGTGACGGCTTCCGCTCGCTGGTGGACCCGGAAGATCCCAACACGGTTTACGCGGAAGCGCAACACGGCGACCTGGTGCGCTTCAACCGCGCCACCGGCGAACGCTTTGGCATACAGCCGCGCGAAGGCAAGGACGAAATGCCGGAGCGGTGGAACTGGGATTCACCATTCATCATCAGCCCGCATTCGCATACACGGCTTTACTTCGGCGGCAATCGCGTCTTCCGCACAGATGATCGCGGCAACACCTGGAAGGCGATCAGCGGCGATCTCACCCGTCACCTCAACCGCGATGCGATTCCGGTCATGGGAAAACTGTGGGGGCCCGATTCAGTCAACAAGCACGTCTCGACTGCCTTCTACGGCAATGTTTCCGTGCTCGCGGAGTCACCGTTGAAAGAAGGCCTCCTCTACGCCGGCACTGACGATGGCTTGATCCAGGTAACGGAAGATGGCGGCGGGCGCTGGCAGCGTATCGAGAGCTTTCCCGGCGTGCCCGCAAACGCTTACGTGAGCCGCATTGTGGCCTCGCGTTTTGACGACAAGCTGGTGTACGCCACGTTCGAGAATCATCAGAATTCTGATTTCAAACCCTACGTGTTGCGCTCCGCCGATCGCGGCAAGACCTGGACGAGCATTGCCGCGAACCTGCCGCAGAATGGTCCGGTCTGGGCGCTGGCCGAAGATACCGTAAACCACGATCTGCTGTTTCTCGGCAACGAATATGGCATCTGGTTTTCGCTGGACGCTGGAAAGAAATGGCTGCAGCTCAAAGGTGGTTTGCCGGTGGTGGCGGTGCGCGATGCGGTGATACAGCAGCGCGAGTCAGACCTGGTGCTGGCGACTTTTGGGCGTTCCTTTTATGTGTTGGACGACCTTGCTCCCTTGCGGAGTGTCAATCGTCAGGCTCTGGAACAGGAAGCGGCGTTGTTCCCGGTGCGCGACAGTCTTCTTTATATCCAGAGCGCCCGCATCGGCGGCCGCAACCAGGGCTTCCTGGGCGAAACCTTCTATGTGGCGCCGAATCCGCCCTACGGCGCCATCTTCACGTATTACCTGAAAGACAAATACAAGAGTCTCAAGGAAATCCGTCAGGATGCGGAGAAGAAAGCGGCGAAGGAGCACGGCAACGCCTATCCGACGCTGCCCTACCCGACCAAAGACCAGCTCCGCGAGGAGGCGGAAGAGCAGGCCCCCGCCGTCTGGCTCACCATCCGAGATGAGAGCGGAAACGTTGTCCGGCAAATCACCGGCGCCAACGAGAAAGGAATCAACCGGGCCGCCTGGGACCTGCGTTATCCGGCCACCGCATTGCCACCGGCGCAGGTGGACCCAGCTGCCGAGATCTTTGAAGAGTCCCGGCCGTCCGGAACTCTTGCCATGCCGGGAACCTACACCGTTCAACTATCCCGCAAAGTACGAGACCAGCGGACAGACCTTTCGCAGCCGCAAAAATTCCGCGTCTATACGGAAGCGGAGATGGGGATCAACCCGGAGTCTCTGGCCGAGCTGCACAAGTTCCAGCGTAAACTTTCTCGCCTGGAGCGCGCCGCCACCGCGGCGGTTTCCTACGGCAACGAGATGAACACCCGTCTGGGTTCAATCAACCGCGCCCTGGCACAGACGCCGGCCGATACCCTGGCGCTACGGCAGGAAGACGATGCGCTGGTCCGCGACCTGAGCAAGCTCATGATCTCCCTGCGCGGAGACGAGGCGCTCAATGCGCTGAATGAGCAGACTCCTACTTCGATCGTGAGCCGAATCCGCGGTATTGCCTCAGACGAGCGCTTGTCCAGCTCCGCGCCGAGCGCCATGCACAAGGAGCAGTACGAAATTGCTTCGTCGGAATTTTCCGATGCGCTGAAACAGTTGAAAGCGCTTGCCGCCCGTTTCGAAACGCTTCAGTCGCGCGTTGAAAAGACCGGAGCACCCTGGACATCAGGCCGTCTGCCCGAATGGGAGCCGGAGCGGGAAAAGTAATCCATTGCCTGTGCTACGCAAGCTACATGGGCATTTATCGCGAGACGGGGCTGGGCTGGACGCGGGCCATGAAAGCTCTTGTTGCCTGGCCGCGGCTCCCATATCATTGCCGCCAGAGTGATTTTCCGACAACGTCAAGCCATTGCTCCGCTCTCGCGGTTCATTGAATCCTTCTGGTTCTACCAGGACCTGGCCGTAAACCATACGAAAGAGAGACTTCTA
Organism: Candidatus Angelobacter sp.; assembly: GCA_035294925.1. Lineage (GTDB taxonomy): Bacteria > Acidobacteriota > Terriglobia > Terriglobales > Acidobacteriaceae > Angelobacter. The sequence goes on from DATGJZ010000116.1 coordinate 68,257, forward strand.
CCCAATGGCACCCTGGAGCTGATCATAGATCTCTCGCCCACGCCCAAAAAGCTGTACAACAGCAGGGACACTACACAGTTCACTATGTTCCGGCGTGCCTGGATTTCGGGGTTGCAGCGCGAATACATCGTAATCGGCACTGAGCCGGGCTCGTCCATGATGGGGGTACACTTCCGTCCCGGGGGAGCGGCGCCCTTTCTGGATTTCCCCGTCTCCGAGCTCACCGCTTTCGTGATCGAACTTGACCTTATCTGGAAAGCAGAGCTGATCTCGCTTCGCGACCGGCTGCTGGAAGAACCTGATATTTCGCGCAAGTTCGACCTGCTCGAGGCCGCCCTGATGGCCAGGGCCGGCCATCGTCTTGACGTTGACAGGTCAGTAGATGCAATACTCAACACGATGCAGCGTTGGCCTGACCTGCGATTGCGGGAAATCGCAGCCCAAATAGGATTGAGCGGGAAGCAGGTTCTCTCACGTTTCGACTGCCGTGTCGGCTGCACTCCCAAACTGACCGCCCGGATCCTGCGTTTCCAAAAGGCCGTCCGCACAATCCACCAAAGCGAGACCCACGATTGGGCCGGGCTGTCACAGGAATTCGGCTACTACGACCAGCCGCACTTCATCCACGAGTTCAGGCAGTTCGCCGGGGTGACCCCCGCTGACTATGCGCGCCGGCGCACTGAATATCCTGATTACATCTATCTCGATTGATCCGAGGGAACTTTCTTACAATACAGCGGCCAGGAGAATGCTTCATGATCTGCTCATGATGCCCACAAACATTGCTCTGAGGTCCCTTGCTATTTTGTGCCTTGCCTGGTGTTGCACTCTCACAGGCTTCGCACAATCCCTTCAGAATCCTAGCCACGAACCACACTTGCAGGCACTCGATTGGCTCACCCGCGGCGCCTGGACTGCTGAGATTACAACGCCGGATGGCAAGCCGTTCATCATCCAGAACGAGATCCGGTGGGCAGAAACTGGCACAGCCATCTATTTCCTGACTCGCTTTAACCATCAAGCGCACTACTATGGCGTCTACTTGTACGATCCCGCAGCCAAACAGATCAAGTTCTTCTATACCTCCAGCGATGGCGAGTTGACGATCGGCCGCGCCGAGCCTGACGCCAATGAGTTGAAGCAGGATTTTCAGATCTCGAACGAGCACGGCGTCACGAACTATACTTCGCTGATCAAACGCGCAGGAGAAGACGCCTACGATTTCGCTGTCTATCAGCAAGGGAGTGACAAGCCCGCAGTCGCCGTACATTACCTACGCAAGTAGGGCCAGACCGAGCATCGCTAGGACCGCCGCGCCGGAGTAGTGCCGGGAGGCAGGATCTCCGGCTGATCAGGACGAGCGCGTTGCCGGGTTACATAAAAGACGGCCGCCGTCCACGTGGGAAACAGATCGAGACCTGGGATGAGCTCAATAAAGAGTGTAGGCAGGAACGCCCAATGCCAGCCGAGAAGCTTTACAAGAACGGTCGCTGCCGCCAGATCCAGCACGGTATCCAACGGAGAGAGGGCTCCCTCAGCAAAAGCAGGTAAGGCAACGATCTGAATCGCGTCCACAACGATGGCCACCAGCCAAGCCAACCGGTGCTTGGGAGACTTCATGACGCTCAGGAAATCGGACATCCACATGGCAGCTGACAACAGCATACAACGCTGGACACCCCGGCGGAAACGGCCGGCCGGGCTAACCCCCTGGCCCTGCTACTGCGTTTTCTGGCGTTCCAAGTTTTCCACAATTCCCTTGACATAAGTATTTTACCTCTGCTACTGTAAGCGGCCTCAGAACCCCAGTAGAATTAGGCCCTTACCCCAGGTACTTCGTCCAAAAGATAATTTGTTTTTCGCTGTCTGCATGGGGACTGGTGCAGTCTTCCAGTCAACGCGGCGTGCCGGTCCAGCAAGGCGCTTTCTGATCTCTGGGCATGTTGGAGAAGCACAGGTTATGTGGATACAAAAACTTTCCAGCAGTGTGTTGCGGGTGGTCACCCCTCTTGGCCCCCGCTACATGAAACCCTCATCCAAAGAACGCCTCTATCTGGCGTGGATGTTCCGCCACTTCCCCACCCTGCCGGAGCACGTCCTCAGTCCCCGCCAGCAGAAGCTGATTAGCCGGCTGGAACGGGAATTCCAGTTCGTGCCGGATGATAAGAGCGTAAGCGACCTGCCGCTCATCGGGACCGTGGAGCGCCGCCCCAAGTTCCACAGCTAAGTCTTGGCTAGCCGGGTCTGGGATCTTCCGGCGCAACCGGAACGCCTGAATAAATGATCCGATTGATAATTGACACATGGCGATTGCGCATGGCAATTAAAAGATCGTGTCTGCCGGCCCACGGGCCTGCAGGAGTGATGTAGATCACAGTCAGCGGCATTCGAAACCAGCTATAGTCAGTTCGGTTGTTAAATCTGCTGATAAGGCAGGCTACCATGCTGATAACAACGCTGCTAATTCTCTGGATCGGCTTCACGGTCCCTTTGATCGGACTCCTGATCTACCGTGGTACGCTACGGATGCACGAGGACAGTCAACTTTTTCTTGACCACGCAGAGGATCACTTGGCCAAAGAACAGGAACAACTGATCCTCCGGATGGATCGGCTTCAGCCCTGGGTACGCATTTCGGGAGCCGGCTCCGCCATTCTAATTGTGGTCATTGCCAGCTTGGAAATGTATTTCCTTATAGCCGCGCGTATGGCCGGGCCCCAATAACTTCAGCACTCATTCAAACCGACCACACGGCAAACCGTTGCAGCCGCCGATGCGCTCAGCTTCGGCGGCGGCATATTTCTGTTCCTCAAGATCTTCGCGGCCTCGCGACGATTTTTCCCATTCTCTTGCTTTTCTGGAATTCGCGTTCGTTCGCGTGGATTCGGCCAGACTCCCGCATTTTCACTGCCGCTTCTTTCCGCCCAGCAGCGCCTTGCCGGGAAAGACTCCTCCCACCAGTGCTCCTTTGTTCACCAGCATGACGCCGCCCACCAGCAGATATTCGATACCCACGCTCGCCTCCATCGGATGTTGATACGTCGAACGGTCACTCACGGTCTGGGGGTCGAAAACAACTACATCAGCATCTGCGCCCTCCTGCAGGCGGCCCTTCAAGCGGGCGGACGGAGTTGAGCGCTCGAGAAATTGCGCCGGCATAAGTGACATCTTCCGGATGGCATCCATCAGCGTGAGCGTACCCTGGCTGCGTACATAGCGGGCCAGAATGCGGCAGAAGGTTCCGGCATTTCGCGGGTGGCCCTTATCGCCATCGCTTGCCACCATCACCAGAGGGCTGCGGAAGACCGAATCAACTGCCTCCATCGTGTTGCTGAACAGGACGATCAGGTGCGATTGGCTGGAGTTGTGAAGTTCCTCAAAGCGGTTCTTTGTAAGGCGCTCCCCGGTTTCCGGCAGCATCAGATCGTGGTACGTCACTCCAAATTTCTCCTGCCAGCCGGGATTGAACAGGGCCGAGTTGATGTAGGTCATACCTGCTTCATAATAAAGGATAGGCCTCCGTGGTCACATCCAGACCCTGGGCCCGCGCACCGGCTATCAGCGCGAGACAATCGGGCCCCTGCGACCCGCAACTGCTGTTGATGTGGACCACGTGGAGCGGAGTTCCAGTCACCGCGGAGGCGGCAATCACCTCGGCGACGGACTCGATGCTGGATCCGGGTTCTTGCTTGCCGCTGCTGCGGACGTGGGTGTAAACGGGCACACCGTAGTCGGCCGCCAGACGAAACATCTGGATCACCTCCCAGCGCGTGGCCCCGGGTGTGTATTGGATGCCCATGCCAATGGCCAACGCCCCTGCATTCAGCTCGTGCCGTAAGCGGGCCTTCGTGGTTTCCATCTGCTCCGGAGAGGCTGGATCGTTGGTGGCAGCTCCTGATTTTGGCAGCAGCCCATCGTCAGGCATGGGCGCGCCGAAGGCGAGCGAGCGCGCGGCCACATGGCTCGCCGCGGTTCCATAGTTGAGGAGGGAGTGCCCCTCCTTGGATTGCAGGAATGCTGCAACATCGGGCTTGCCGATCTCCATTTCCAGCGCGGTGGTCACGCCGTCCAGCGCCTTCACCCGCTGACTCTCCAGGTCCTGGCCGTGCTGGTGCAGATCGATGAACCCTGGAGCAACCACCAGGCCACGGGCGGAAATCACCTGCTTGCCCTCAAGAGTTTCCGCGGAGATTCTCTCAATCCTGCCTTGGGTGATGCCGATATTGCGAACCGCATCAAGCCCCGTCTCAGGATCCAGCACCCGGCCGCCCCGAATCACAAGATCGTAGCTTTGACATAAAGCTGGCAATGCCGAAAGAACTGCCACCAGGAAGACAACCGGCCACTTCATTTTTGTGAGCTCCCCAATAGAGACTTGTGAGGTCCTGATGTTAGCACTGCAAACGATCTTCTAGACACCACGGCTATGCGCTGGTCGGCACCTTGGTGCTCTGTCTTAGCACACCGATCGCATAAGCTGAGTGACTATGTGACGGAGTCGGATATCGTGCGGCAGAGCGCGAAATTCGAGAGACGAGGTGGTGCGGCTTTGCCACGTTCCTTCCTTGTGGTAACGGTCATTCCTTTCTAAGTGGTAGTTGATTACGTCGCCTGGACATGATATTCGGCTAAGACACAACAGTGCGGAAAGGAATCGTCATGGGCGGCAACTTACTGAATTCATCGGCAGTCATGGCTTTCTTCGCAATTCCCAGCACGGTGATTTGGTCGTATCTTGCCTTTGCAGCGGTTCTCGCCATCGGGCTGGTCACGATCTTTCTTCGTGGCGATTGGCAAAAGGCGCGAGGATTGGACAAGCTGGTTTTGTTCGGGCCGCTTTTCTACGCGGCGCCGCTCGCGGCTTTCGGCACAGAACACTTCACGCTGACGACGGCCATCGCGTCGATCGTGCCGCGGTGGATTCCGTGGCATCTGTTCTGGGCCTACTTCGTAGGCGCTTGCTTTATCGCAGCCGCGTTGAGCCTGGTGACGAAGATCCAGGCGCGTCTCGCGGCGAGTTTGCTCGCCTTGACGTTTTTCCTTTTTGTAGTGCTGATGGACGCTCCAGCCTGGTCGCACAATCTCCGGGATCGCTTTGGTCTGACGTTGACGCTGCGGGAACTATCCTTCTGCGGCGGACCTCTGGCGCTGGCTGCCAGCCTTCTCGGGCAGGGGCAGGAGCGCCACCGGCGCGTCCTTGCAACCATTGCGCGATACTTCATTGCCATTCCTGTGCTGTTTTACAGCTTCGAGCAATTCATCCATGCCGATCACGTCCCCGGCGTTCCCCTGGAGCCGCTGACGCCCCAGTACATCTTCGGACACGCCATTTGGACGTACGTGGCGGCCGTGGGTTACGCAGTCGGGGGAATCCTGTTGCTTGTCGGCAAAAAAACCCGCGCGGCAGCCACGTGGATCGGCCTCACCGTGCTCTTCGTGGAGTTGGTCGTCTATGTGCCGATCGCAATCGTGGAATTCGCCAGCCTCGATAACGGCCTCAATTACATGGGGGATACACTCATGTATTGCGGCGCCGTACTTCTGCTCGCGGCTGCCATGCCGCGCGAAGCGGAGCGGCGGGAATCACTGGCCAATCAGTGGTCCCACTCAACGGCCCCAAACTAGAACTACCCACCCGGCCTTTCCAGGCTTCCTGTTGACATCCCACAGAAAGAGCCGTCTAATACTCCCGTGGTACAGCCACAGGAGATTTCATGGCAGATGATAGATCGGACATTCTGCAGGGCACGCTTGACTTGATGGTGCTCAAGACCCTGGAAGCGCTGGGGCCGCTGCATGGATACGGCATTGCCCGGCGCATCGAGCAGGTCAGCGAGGGCGCGCTGGAGTTGAACCAGGGGACCATCTATGCCGCTCTTCTTCGTTTAATTCACAAAGGATGGATCAGCTCCGAGTGGGGTACTTCCGACAACAATCGCAAAGCCAGGTTTTACTCCATCACCAGATCCGGACGTAAGCAGCTCAAAACTGAAGCCGATAATTGGGAGCAGATTTCCAGCGTGATGGGCCGTTTCTTGCGGCTCACGTAAGCGAATCAACATCATGAATAAATTCTCCGCATGGTTACGCACTTCTCTTCTTCGCCTGCGCGCTCTCTTCAACAACCGCAAGCTCGATGAGGAATTTGACCAGGAAATCCGCTCCCATCTTGCCCTGCTGGAGCAGGAAAATATCCGTCGCGGAATGTCACCGGAAGAAGCACACTACGCGGCGCTGCGCTCCTTCGGCGGCGTGACGCAAGTGAAAGAGAGCAATCGCCAGCAGCGCGCCTTCCGCCAGGTGGAAGTTCTTCTTCAGGACCTTCGCTACGCCCTCCGGATGATGCGTAAGAACCCCGGATTTATGGCCGTCGCGGTATTGACGCTTGCTTTGGGGATCGGAGCGAACACGGCCATTTTCAGCGTGGTTGAAGGCGTTGTATTGGCGCCGCTGCCTTATAGCGATCCGGAACGGCTGGTGTTTGTCTTCGAAAACAATCTCAAACTCAAACACATCATCTTCACTTCCTACCCGGACTTCCTCGATTGGCAGCGCAATGCCCGGTCGTTCCAGCAAATGGCGGCTTTTGACTTCACCAGCGTTGATCTGACCAGTCCTGGGACGGCCGAACACCTTGATAGCAAGGAAATATCGGCAGGCTTCTTCAGCACTCTGGGCGTCAAGCTGACGCTCGGGCATGAGTTTTCTCCCGATGAGAACAAACCCGGCGGATCGCCGCTCGCGGTCATCAGCGACCATCTGTGGCGGGACCGGTTCGGCGCCAGCCCTGAGGCCCTGGGCAAATCCGTAACCCTGAATGGAATTGGTTACACGGTGGTCGGAGTTCTCCCACCCGGCTTTTATTTCTGGACCCCCGCTGACGTTTACGTGCCGCTAGGTCAAGGCGACCCGGTTCTGAATGATCGTATAACTCACAAATTTACCTGTATTGCCCGGCTGAAGACCGGCGTGAATCTGGGGCAGGCCCAGGCTGAGATGACTACCATTCAGCAGAATATAACTCAGCTCTATCCCGATCTTGATCGGGGCCTTGGGGCCGATGTCCTGCCGCTGAAACAGATGATCGTTGGCGACGCAAGGGGGACACTGTTCTTGCTGCTGGGTGCGGTGGGGATCGTCCTGCTGATTGCATGCGCGAACGTCGCGAATCTCCTGCTCGCCCGCTCAGCGGCCCGCAGGCATGAGTTTGCCATCCGATCGGCGCTTGGGGCCAGCCGCAGGCGTATCGCGCGGCAGTTGATGACCGAGAGCGTGCTTCTTTCGCTTGTGGGTGGGGGGCTGGGGCTGGCGTTGGCAAAATGGGGGCTGAAGGCGGTACTGGCGGCGGTGCCAGGCGGCATGCCACGCAGCGAGAACGTCGGCCTGAATATTTATGTTCTGGTGTTTGCGTTTGGCATTTCCACCGCGGTTGGAATTCTGTTCGGTCTGGCGCCCGCACTGAAGAGTTCAAGGGTTGACGTGCAAGATTCCCTGAAGCAGGGAAACCGAGTCTCCTCCGGCGGTCATCGTCGTACCCGGGGAGGCCTGGTGATCGTCCAAATGGCTCTTACGCTGGTGCTGCTGGCGGGCGCCGGCTTGTTGTTCCAAACCATCCGCCATCTCTGGGAAGTAAATCCGGGCTTCAGCGTGCAGCATGTCATCACCTTCAAGGTCGGGCTTTCCGCCTCCGCGAACCACACCCCTTCCACAATGCGAGCGGCTTACCAGCAACTGCTCGATCGCATCCGCCAGGTTCCCGGCGTCGAAGCGGCCGACCTGACCACGCTGGTTCCGCTGAGTAACGCCGATAATGCCCTCCCATTCTGGGTCGGCTCACCGCCTGCATCCATAGCCGAGGCGCCAAGAACGACGATCTACTCAACCGGTCCGGATTACCTGAAGACCATGGGGATACCGCTTTTGCGAGGCCGGTTCTTCACCGCGGACGATACCATCAGGTCCAACCCGGTTGTAGTAATTGATGATGTCCTGGCACGCACGTATTTTCCGGGTAGAGACCCGTTAGGGCAGACCGTAACATTCATACATGTGGGCCCTTATCGGGTCGTAGGCGTCGTGGGTCATGTGCGGCACTACGATTTGGGGGATTCCAGGACGTACGCTCCCAATCAGGCGTACAGCGCGTTTTATCAAATCTCCGATCAGTGGTTGCCGGTCATGCATGAGTCTACTACGGTGGTGCTCCGTACCCCACTCGATATGGCGGCCATTCTGCCCACGATCAAAGCAGCGGTTTACGGAACCGGTAGCGACCAGCCGGTCTATGACATGCACACCATGCGGGAGACCATTTCAGAATCAATGTCTTCACAGCGCTTTCCCATGATCCTGCTGGGAACATTTGCGGGTCTGGCGCTGTTGCTGGCGTTCGTTGGAATCTACGGTGTAATTTCCTACCTGACTACCGAACGCGTGCACGAGATTGGAATTCGCATGGCCCTTGGCGCCGAAAAATGGGACGTCTTGCGCATGATCCTTGGGCAGGGCCTTCGCCTGGCCCTGCCGGGCATTGCAATCGGGACAGGGGCCGCGTTGATTCTGGGCCAACTGCTCTCGAGCTTCTCGCATTTGCTCTATGGAGTGCGCCCCCGAGATCCACTCACGCTCATAGGCGTCTCGCTCATATTGCTGAGCGCAGCCCTGCTGGCCTGCTATATCCCGGCACGCCGCGCGGCAGGAGTCGACCCGATGGTGGCCCTGCACCACGAATAACCTGCTGGAACTTTTGCAAGACACGCGTTGTCGATCCGTGTTACAGGAGGATGCGCACGCGGCGCTCAGATGCTACACTCCTGCCGAGTGAGATCGGAATAAGGAGAAGCCACTATGCATCGTGCCAAGCCTTTCTGTGATTCGCGACTTTACTTGAGAGCGCTGCCAATCTTGCTGCTGGCCTTCCTCTGCTGCGGCTGGCTGGCCGGCACCGCAGCGGCGCAGGATGAAATAACGGTATCCAGTTGCCCGGGACAGTCCAAGCTTCCCGTTACTCTCCAGATCGATTGCTCGCACGTAAAAGATGCATCCGCCAGGCAGCAATGCCGTCCGTTCATTCACAACCAGGCCTGCAAAGTTTTTCCCGCTTATCGCAAAATCACCGGCATTAACCTGGAAAATACCTGCAAGTCGATCAAGTTCACCATTTATGAAGACGACAATTGGCCGCATCCCAAAGGCGAAGGTGGTCTGGCGCTGAACTGCGCAGTCGATTATCTGGCAAAGTACTCGATTCAATCTCATCTCAATTCGAAGATCGGTCCGTATGACGTTCACGAGCTTCTCCACGAGTACCAGATCGCCCTGGGGGCGCTGCCGGATGCACACGTTTTGTTCTCTTCCAGCATGGCGGAGGCGATGCGGGAAATTGGCGAAACGGACGACTACGAACGGGCCATGAAAAATATGAAAGAAGAAGCCCCAAGGCTGGCGCAGGAACTTCACGATGGCAAAATCACCGGGCCGAAGCAATGCACCGTGGCCGAAACACAGGTTGAAGAGACTCTTTATATTGAAAACAGCCACAGCGTCTATGCGTTTTATCGCAAGCTGGCAGTCAGCAGGAATGCCAGCATGGCTGACCGTCAGGCCCGGTTCGACCGCATGTTTTACCTGGTCTCCGGTCCCAAGCCTGAGGTAAAGAAATTTCTGCTGGAGAATGGTTGCTCACCGTTTTAGACCAGGCCAGCCATGGGAATGACAAAACTGCAGCAAGATGTTACTCAATACTCCAATCAGATTGAGGCCGAGATGCACAGCATCGGCATGTGGCAAGCTGAACCTCTTCGGCCTGAACAGCTGAAGTTCACGCAAGCCTTTGCCATGGACACCATGGCCTTCAGCCAGTGGCTCCAGTTCATCTTTTTGCCGCGTGTGCGTGAGGCGGTGGCGACAAATAGTCTCCCTTCGGAGAGCAGTGTGGGCGCGCAGGCAGTGCACGAATTCGATGGCTATCCCGAAGCAGACCGCCTGATCACGCTGCTGTCTGAGTTCGATGCCCTCTTTGATAGCAGTAGTTAGATCACGAAGGGAATCAACCTTGATGTTCGCCTGGCGTATTCCTCGTATTCCGGATAGGCGCTCCGCAAGAGCTTTTCCTCACAGGCAATCTTGATAACCACCGTAACGCCGATCACCAGGGCCAACAACCCATTGAGCGCAGACCAGTGCGCCGCTGTCCCAGTCCAACAAATCAGCAATACCGCGGCATAGATCGGGTTGCGGATGCAGCGATAAGGCCCTTGCGTAATCAACGGCCCTTGGGTAGGGTTGGCTGCAAAGTGGAAGCTGCGCCAGCCGAAGGTAAGCCTCGCCCACAGTACCAGCTGCACGCCGGCAATCTGCAATGTGGCACTGACCGGGCCGGTGGCTATCAGCCCGCGCCTCAGAAGCAGCGTGGCCGCGGCTGATGCGGTTTTGGCCGGCATGAAGCCTCGATTGTACCCAGGCGCCGCCGGTTTAGAGGCGGGATTTGGGGAGAGAATTCATGCAACTGCAATCCGCACAGCAGGCTTGATCTGCTTCAATGTCCCTGCCAAGTCCTCCCGGGCGCAGCTTACGTCGTAGGCGTTCTGAAGATTCAGCCAGAACTGTTCACTAGTAGAAAAGAATCTCCCGAGCCTTACAGCCATGTCGGCTGTAACCGTGCGTCGCTCCCGAACGATATCGTTGATAGTGGGGGGAGACACATGAAGTTGCCTTGCTAAAGCAGTAGCAGAGAGCTTGAGGGGTTTGAGATACTCCTCGCGCAGAATTTCGCCGGGATGCACCTTCCACTTCGGATTGCCTTTCCTCATAATAGCCATAGTCTTCCTCGCTCCTTACTTTCAGTGATAATCCGGTACTTCCACATGATACTTTGCAAAGCCAAGAGCTAAGGGCCAAAGGCAGGTCCGTAATCCGTCCGTAAGCTGTGTACTGACCATAAGTGCTGCAGATTTTGTGCGTGAGTGGGCCGAAAAGCGAGGGTGTCGGTTCGAGACAAGTGGTTGGTGGGCTCACAGTCGGATGGAGAGAGGGGAAGCAGAAACA